>QHUS01000092.1 GCA_003222035.1 Gemmatimonadota bacterium
TGAGATGGCGGCTGTGGTCCGGCGTCCCGCGGCTCGAGACATGGGGCCGGCCAAGCGGCCCGCCGCAGGTTGCCGATATGGATTGGGCATTTGCGACGCTTGCACGGTGGCGCCTCGCCACGGCGTGGGCACAGGGCGACTCACGCTATCGCGCCCGCGCCGATAGCGCCGCTCGACGCGCGATGACGATGGGCTGCAAGCAGCGCTTGTGATCATCGTCCGCGCACTCGGTCCGGTCGAGGTCAGCGTGAACGGGGGGAAAGCGCCGGCGGCGCTCCTTTGGAGCAAACATCTTGGGTTGCTGGTGTACCTCGCACGGTCCCCCAAGCGTGCCCGGACGCGCGAGCATCTCGTCGGATTGTTGTGGACCGACAAACCGGAACACGACGCGCGTCATTCGCTCAACGAGGCGGTCCGGCAGTGGCGGAAAGCCATCGGCATCGGCGGCCTCGAGTCCGACGCCGCGCAGGTGCGCCTCCTCCCGGGCGCGGTCGAGCTCGATACGGACACGCTCGAGACGCTCGTGGCCGCGCGAGACTACGCGCGCGCGGCAAGCCTCGTGCAGGGGGAATTCCTCGAGGGGTTCAGCGTGCCCGGCGCCTCGGAGTTCGACACCTGGCTGGCCGCGGAGCGCGACCACTGGCGCCGGCGGTCCGTCGAAGTGCTCGAACGCCGGGCGGACCAACTGCTTGCCATGGGCGATGTCGGGGCGGCGAACGAGACGATCAGGCGCGCACGAGTCCTCGACTGGCGGCCCGAAGTCGCGGTCCGCACGGCGATGCGCGGCCTGGCGCTCGCGGGCAACCGCGCGGGGGCCTTGGCCCTGTTCGGCGCGTTCGCGCGTAGGCTCAAGGAGGAGCTGGGCGCAGAGCCGGACGCGGAAACACACGCGCTCGCCGAGCGCGTGCGCCGTGAGCGAACGTGGCGACTGCCGGCGGCCCCCGCGGCCGCGGCGTCGCATGGGCTTGGAGGTGCCGGAGGCCCGCTCGTGGGGCGCGCCGCGGAGCTCGAGGCGCTCGTGGACTCGTGGGCGGCGTGCCGCGCCGAGTCGCGAGCCACGGTCATCGTCATCGAAGGAGACCCAGGCGCGGGCAAGACACGCCTTGCCGAAGAGCTCGCTGCTCGGGCCCGCCTCGACGGCGCCGTGGTGGCCGCCGTGCGAGCCGTCGAAGCCGACCGCGGCGAGCCGTGGAGCGGTGTACTCGGTATGGCACGGGGTGGTCTGCTCGAGGCCCCGGGCGCAGCCGGCGCACCGCCCCCGATGCTCGGACAACTGCGCGGCTCACAACCCCTCGAAGCGCCGAGCCGGGCCCTCTCGGAACTGCTCTCCGCGATCGCCGACGAACAGCCGGTCATGGTACTGGTGGACGACGTCCACTGGCTCGACCGAGAGTCGCTCCTTGCGCTCGGTGCCGCCGCGCGCGACCTCACGCGGTCGCCGGTGTTCTGCGTGTTGACCGTCACGCGGCAGGCGTCGTGCCCCGAGCTCGATGAGCTACGCGCACGGCTGGGACGTCAGCTCGCCGGGACCAGCGTGAGTCTGCAGGCATTCGGTGACGATGCCGTGCGCGAGCTCGCCCGTCGCGCGCTGCCTTCCTACGGCTCCGAACAGCTGGATCGGCTGACTCGACGCGTGCTCGCCGACTCGGCCGGCATTCCGCTCCTCGTCACCGCCCTGCTCGACGCCGTGTCCGCAGGCCTGGACTTGCGCGACGGTGGCAAGGCCTGGCCGGAGACGGACCGGACACTCAACGACACCTTGCCGGGTGAGCTCCCCGACAATGTCGTGGGGGCGATCCGCGTCAACTACCGCCGACTCTCGGCCAACGCGCAGCTCGCGCTCCGGGTCGTGGCGGTTCTCGGAGGGCGCGTGAGCGCAGCAACGCTCCACCGGGCCTCGGGCGTGGGAGGAGACGCGCTGGCTCAGGCGCTCGACGAGCTGGAGTGGCAGCACTGGCTTACCGCCGAATCGCGAGGGTATGCGTTCGTCGCGCCAATCGTCGGAGCGGTGATCGATCGGGACATGGCCATGGAAGGGGAGCGTCAACGAATCCGAGACGCCGGCGTCAACGTCGTGCGTCAACAGGAGGATCCATGAGTTCCTACGGTCGTCTTATTGTGTTGCTGCTCGTCGCCGCATGCGACGCCTCCGGCCGGCTCGCGGAACCGCCCGCGCTGTCGTCGGACCGGGTAGGTCCTTCCACCACCGTCGTGCACCCCGGGGAGTCGATCCAGGCGGCGGTCAACGCGGCGCGTCCGGGCGACGTGATCGCGATCGAGCCGGGCAGGTATGCCGAAGCGGTGCACGTCATGGTGCCGCGGCTCAGGCTCGTCGGCCGCGGGGATCGCGGGAGTGGCGTGGTGGTCGAGAATCCGGGTGGCGAGGACAACGGGATCACGGTCGCGCCGGGGAGCGACGGATTCGCGCTCGTGAACGTCACCGTGCGCGGCTTCGAGGAGAATGGCGTGTTGCTCACGGGAGTCCGCGGCTTCCTGCTGTCGCAGGTGACGGCACAGAACAACGGCGAGTACGGCCTGTTTCCGGTGCATTCGCGGGACGGAGTGATCGAGCGATGCCGCGCGTCGGGCCACAACGACACGGGGATCTACGTGGGCCAGGACACGAACGTCGCCGTGCTCGCGAGCGTAACATTCGCGAACGTGAACGGGATCGAGTTCGAGAACTCGCAGCACGTACAGGCCCTCGGCAACGATACCTACGACAACGTCGTTGGCATTCTCGTGGTGCTCCTGCCCGGGCTCGACGCCAAGACATCGAGCGATGTGCTGGTCGCCGGGAATCGAGTCCACGACAACAATCATCCGAACTTTGCGCCCCCAGGCGATCTCGCGTCATTCGTGCCGACGGGATCGGGCATCCTGGTGGTCGGAGCCGACCACGTGACCGTCGCCGAGAACCTGGTCACCCGCAATCACTTCGTCGGGATCGGGGTGGCGAGCACGTTGGTGCTGGGTCAGCTCGCCGGGTTGCCTCCCGAAGCGTTCAGCGACATCGAGCCCGACCCGGACTTCGACCGTATCGTGGGCAACCTCGCCATTCGCAACGGAGCGGTCGCGTCGCCGATCCCGTTCGTCCCCGCGGTGGACCTGCTGTGGGTTCCGGCCGGAGTCGGAAACTGCTGGAGCCGGAATCGATTCATGACCAGCTTTCCAGACCCGCTGCCCCGATGCACTTGACCCGTCCTTGACGGGGCCAGGCGACCCTTCTCGCCCGGTCCCTAAACGGAGGGTTTGATGAGTCCCCATCGCGTTGTTTCCGTCCCGCTCTTCTGCTCTTTGCTCATCCTTGGTTGCCACGATTCGACGCCGCTCGGCCCGGCGCGTGGCGCTCCCCCGAGCGGGGCGCTCGACGCCGCCCCGGAAGCGGGCGCCCCGGGGCTCACCGCGTTGACGTGGAACGTGTACGTCGGCGCCGAAATCGACCGCGTGATGCAAGCGCGGACGCCCGACGAGGCCGTCGTACTCGCGACCCAGGCTTGGGCGAATGTCCAGGCCACAAACTTCCCGGCGCGCGCGGGAGCCCTCGCGAGAGCGATCGGGGCGCGGAGACCGCACGTCGTGGGTCTCCAGGAGCTGGCCCTGTACCGGACGACCGATCGGCCGTTCGAGGAATTGGCGACGCGCGTCGCGTACAATTTTCTACAGCTCCTGCTCGACTCCCTGCGGGCTAGCGGACTCGACTATGCGGCGGTGGCCGTAGATCGCACCACGGACATCCAGGTGCCTGTCATCTCGGGGTTCGACGCAGCCGGCCAGCCGATATTGGCGGGCGTGCGCTTCACCGACGGTGACGCCGTGCTGGTGCGCACCGACGTGCCTAGCGATGCTGCGCGGTCCGGAGTGTACGCCGCGTTCGTCCCGGTGACGCTCGGCGGGGTGATCACGGGAGTGTATCAGGGATGGAGCGCTGTGGACGTGACCGTCGGTGGGCGTGTTTATCGGATCGTCGCCACGCACCTCGCGGGACAGGAGGTCGCGGAGATCCAGGTCGCCCAAACGCGGGAGCTGCTCGCGCTCCTAGCGGGGGACTCGCGGCCCATGCTGCTCCTCGGCGATTTCAATTCCGATGTCTTCGGTGCGGACCCGACGCGCGCGACGGCGACGTATGGCCTGGTCCGCGACGCAGGGTTCGGGGACAGTTGGGCGGCCCCCGGTCGCGAGGCGCCCGGACTGACGTGCTGCCAGCAGCCGGACCTCCGCAACCCACAATCGACGTTCAATCAGCGCATCGACTTCATTTTCGGGCGAAATGTAGCCGAGGGCACTCGACCAATCCGGCGTGACGTGGTGGGTGATCGCCCGGGCGACCGTACACCTGGAGGATTGTGGCCGTCGGATCACGGCGGCGTGGTGACGACGTTCAGCCCGGCGCACCCTTCCGGCACAGCCGCTCGATCTCCGGCTGCGCCACCTGATCCACGTAGCCGATAAGCGTCTCGAAGGTCCCGCAAGCGCGCACGGCGGTCGCTGTGTCATTCCGCGCCACCGCTACGCGCGCCATGTCGAGCCGCAACGGCCAGAGTGAGGCGACGAGCCCAAACGGCGCGCTCATCACGGCGTAGCGACGGGTGGCCCCGTCCCATAAGCGCAGTGCGCGTGTCGTGTCGCCGCGTTGCAACGCCTCCTGCGCTTGGAGATCGGCCGTGAGGCTCGCCGCAACGGGACCCCGCGGCGCCAGCCGGGCAAGTGCAACGGTGTGCCGCCGCGACTCGACCCCAAGCCGCGCCAGCACCCAGTGGGCGACCGCATCCGTGTCCGCGCCCGCCCGGACGCGTGCGCTCACGCGATCCGCGGCGGCCGTCGCGTCTCCCAGCGTCGCCACGCGGGCGGCGCGGACGACGAGCACCCAGAGGTCGCGCTCCTCGGCAGCCCACGCGCCGGTCGCGCCCGCCAGAAGCGTGCGGGCGCTGTCAGGCCAGCTGGCGGCAAGGTCGGCCGCCACCGCCATGCGAAGGGCTACTCGCCGCTCGGCGTCCGTCGCCCCGCGCCGTTCGAGGCAACGCAGCAGCGAACGGGCTGGCCCTTCCCTCTGCTCACGAGTGCCGAACACCGCCGCCTGGAGTGCGAGATCCTGCAGCACGATAAAGCTGTGCCGGCACACGGTTCGGAGCAGGGCCAGCTGATCGGGGGCAGTACCCAGTATCATGGTATCCGCGATCCCGACGACCTCGGCTACCACCGAGGTGGCGGTTGAAGGCGACCCCGGCTTCAGCGACCGGTTGATCGAAGAGGCCTCCGAAATGAATGTAGAACTCCCCAAGGACGTACCAGGCCTGCGGGTAACGGGGAGCCTGCTCGGTGGCGCGCTTGAACCGGTCGACCGCCGCTAGGCCATCACCGTCTGCGAGCAACAACTTGAACCCGTCCAGCAGCAAACTGTCCGCCGTCGACAAGCCCTGCTGGTGGTGCTCCGCTCCACGGAGGGCGGATCCGAAGTACAAGCCTTGCTCCGTCGGGTCGACATGGGCGGTGACAAGGGCGAGTCGCAGCCGGCCGATGGCGAAGTCCGTGTCGGCCCGGATGACCCGCGCGTACTCATCTCGCGCGGTGCCGTAGTCCCCCCGACGGAACGCCGCCTCGGCGTTCAGGTACGCGGCAACTGCCTCGGGGCCACCGTTCGGCAGGGTCACATCGGAACTGGGCGTGAATTCCGGGTAGAGTGCCGCCCACACCCGATCCATCATCGCTGATTCTTCGGCGCCGACGCGGCCCGCGGCCGTGCCACTGCGACGGGCGCGTGCGCCTTCGTAGAGCGTGGCGGTCAGCGTGACCGTCGGTCCCGCATAGGCGACGCTTCCCTTGACGAAGAACGTCGCACGGAGCCGACAGGCGAGCTCTTGTGCCTCCGCGTTGGACGGAGCATCGGTCCCGATTTGCGCGGCGACCTGGCCGAAGGAGACGACCTCGCTCAACTGCTCCACCGGCCGGAATCGTGAGATGAAGTATTCCGGCAATTGTCGCGCGGGATACGGTGCGGTGCCCAATACCGTGAAGGGCATGACCGCCAGGCGGGTCGGCTCGTCACGCGCGAGCCGACAGCCCCCGTGCGCACCCGTGACGAGGCGCAGCGCCGCTGCGCCAATCACCGCCACGATGGCGACCGCCGCCCAGGGCCGCCACGCCGGGCGCGTCGCGGCGTCAAGTTGCGAGAGCCACGCGGTCGCCGTGGCCGGCCGGTCGTCGGGCCGTTGGGCGAGGGGTGCGACCACCGCAGCCGCCAACCGGGGGGCCGGGCGGGGTCGGACCGCCCGCAGCGTGCGGGCGAGCGCGGCGAGTTGGGCTTGGAAGGCCGGCAACCCGCCTGTGAGGGCCTCGAACGCGACCACGCCCAGCGAGTAGAGATCGGCGCGCCCGTCCACCCGCCCGCATCCCATTTGCTCCGGGGCCATATAGCCAGGGGTGCCGATCCCCCCTCCGGGCTCCGTCAGAGACGGCTCCTCGGCGCCGTCCGCGCGAGCGATGCCGAAGTCCGCGAGGAGCGCCCGCCCGCTGTCCTCATCGATGAGGATGTTCGACGGTTTCACATCGCGGTGCACGATTCCCCGGCGGTGGGCGTACGCCAGCGCATCCCCGATTTCCCGCGCAACACGGAGCACCTGCGGCACCGTCTGATGCCGGCCGCGGAGCCGATCCTCGAAGGTGTCGCCCCGCACGAAGGTCATAATGAGGAAGGTGATTCCGTTGCGCGTGTCGAAGTCGTACACGCGCACGATGTTGGGATGGTCGAGGCAGGCGCCGAGTCTGGCTTCGCGACGGAAACGCTCCTGACGCATGGCGCTCGCCGCGACTTCGGGAGGCAGGACCTTGACCGCGACGATGTGGCCCAGCGTGCGGTGGCGAGCCCGAAACACAGAGCCCATGCCGCCGGTACCGACGAGACCTAAAACTTCGTAGCGGTCACCGACCGCACGCTGGACGGCATCGAGGGCAGGCGGTTGCATCTGGCAGAAGAATGTAGCGTCTCTTGCCGGGGGTCGCAGCGGCCCCGATAATCGGGGCGCCATGACCGCCGTGTCCTGCCGTGTGCTCGGCCCGGTCCGGATCACGGTGGCCGGGGCGGATGCCCCCGCGGAGCTGCTGTGGCGCAAACATGTTGCCCTGCTGGTGTATCTGGCCCGCAGCCCACGCCGCAGCCGCACGCGCGACCACCTGATCGGCCTGCTGTGGAGCGACCGTGATGAAAAGCAGGCTCGCCACTCGCTCAGCGAAGCGCTGCGCGTCTTTCGCCGCGTGTTGGGCGACGCGAGCGTTCGCGCCGACGTGGACCAGGTGGGTTTGACGGCAGACTCGGTGTCGCTCGACTGCGATCGATTCGAGGAGTTGTGCACGCGCGGCGATTGGACGGCGGCGAGCGCGCTCGTGGATGGGGATTTCCTCGAGGGGTTGGCGATTCCCGAAGCGAGCGACTTCGAGAACTGGCTCGCCGCCGAGCGCCTGATGTGGCGAACGCGCGCCCTCGAGGCGCTGGAGCAGCGCGCGGCGGCGGAACTCGATCGAGGCGACGTGACCGGTGCGGCGCGGACCGCACTGCGGGCGGTCGCCCTCGATCGAGCGGCCGAGGGCCCGGCTCGCACCGCCATGCGTGCGCTGGCGCTCTCCGGCGACCGGGCCGGAGCAATGCAGGTAGCGGAGGGGCTTGCGCGCGCGCTGCGCGAGGCCCTTGGCGCATCATGGAGCGGTGAAACCATCCGCTTGATCGAACGGATCCGCGACGCCCGCGTTGGGCGTCGGGTCATCCCCGCGCCGGCTGCGGCGCGCGCCCGTGCGCCCCTCGTCGGCCGCGCCGCCGAGCTCGCGGCGCTCTCCGCCGCGTGGCGGCGTGCGCAGGAAGGGGCGGGGCACGGGCAGGTCGTGATCCTCGAGGGGGAGCCGGGAGAAGGGAAGACCCGGCTCATCGAGGAGTTGCTCGCGCGCGCCCGCTTGGACGAGGCCACGGTGGTCGCGACTCGCGCCGTGCCGTCCGATGGGTCGGCGCCCTGGGGTTGTCTCGCGGGTCTCCTCGCCGGAGGGTTGGGAGATGCGCCGGGGCTCGCCGGGGCGCCGCCGGAAGCCCTCGCGGCACTCAGGCAGTTCGACCCAGATCTTGCAGGGAGATATCCCCCAGCGACACCGGCCGCCTCGCCGGGTGCCGCGCTCGGAGCCGCCCTGCGTGCCGTAGCGGCGGAGCGGCCGGTGTTTCTCGCGGTCGACGACGCGCAGTGGATGGATGGGCAGCTGCTGGCGACCCTCCCGACGCTGGCGCGGGACGCCACGACGCGACCCATCCTGCTGCTCCTCGGCGTCGCTCGGGGCTCGCCTGGTGGCGAGCGCCTCGACGCGTTGCGAGCCCGCGTGGGCCGAGACTTGGAGGGCGCTGTCGTGCGCCTGGAGCGGCTTGACGGGAACGCGCTGCGGGCACTCGTCGATTGGGCGCTCCCTCACTACACCGCGTCTGACGCCGAGCGGATCGTGCGGCGGCTCGAAGCGGACACCGCCGGCATTCCGCTCCTGGCCGTCGCGATGCTCGAAGCCGTGGTCGCCGGGTTCGCGCCGTCGCCCGAGGCGGGAGCGTGGCCGTCACCCAAGCGCACCCTCGTCGACTCGCTCCCCGGAGACCTCCCACCGGCCATCATCGGGGTGATCTGCCAGCGGTTCCGCGACTTGCCGCAGCCCGCGCAGCAGGTCCTCGGCGCGGCGGCCGCGCTCGCAGAGCGCTTAGGCGCGGATCGCCTGGCACGCGCCACCGCCTTGCCGCAAGGGGTAGTGGACGAAGCGCTCGATCGGCTCGAATGGGATCGCTGGCTCGTGGCCGACGGGCGCGGCTACGTGTTCGTGGCGCCGATCGAGCGCGCCGTTCTCCTCCAGGAAATGGTCACCCCCGGACAAGCCCGTCGCTATCGCACCGCGGCTCCTGCTTGAAACCGGCTTGAGACCGTGGACCGATCGTGCCTCCCGTTCCTCGCACTGGGAGACACGATGCAATTCGGCCACCTCGGGATCGCGCTCGCGATCGCTTCCCTCGACCCGCGCCCGGAGACGTACGCCATCGTCGGGGCGGCGCAATTCCTGCCGAACGCTGACTCACTCGTCATCCGCGCTGGCTGGGCTCCGTCCGAGTTTCATGGGACCTGGAGCCACAGTCTCGCGTTCTGCGCCGCCGTCGGTGCTGTCGCGGCGGTCCTGTTCGGACCCTGGCTCGGCGCTCTCGCGTTCGCGAGCATCGCGGCGCACGTAATCGCCGACCTGCCGACGGACACGGGGATCCCCGTCCTCCTCCCGTTCAGCCGGCACCGCTTCACGCTCAATCTCTGGAAAAACACCGGGTATTGGGGACGGAGCATGTATTTCGGCTACTACCGCCAGCCGTGGCCGTGGATTCTCGAAGGGGCCGTGTTCGCGCTCGTGGCTTGGCGGTACGCGGGATTGCTCGCATGAAGCTGCTCGCGTTCCTCGTGGTCGCTATGGTGGTGCACGGCCCGCTGTCGCCGCTGTTGCCCACTGCCTTCGAGACCGCGCTGCTCTATTACGTGCGGTTCTACCCAGCCTGGCTGCTGGCGGTGGTCGGCACGCTGGGGGCGTCGCTCGCGGAAGCGCTCAACTATCGGCTGGTGGATTGGGCCGTGGCGCTTCCGAAACTCGCGGCGCTGAAACAGCGCTCTGGGGTGCGTTGGACTGTCGGGGCGTTCTTGCGTGCCCCGTTCTGGACGACCGCGTTCGTGATCTTTTCCCCGATTCCCGACTCCGCGGTACGAATCCTCGCGCCGCTCGGCAGATATCCGCTCCACAAGTTTCTCGCGGCGGTGGCACTGGGCCGTTTCCCGCGCCTGCTAGTCATCGCCGGTCTCGGCGTGCTCGTCCCGATTCCGACGTGGCTGCTGCTCGGCGTCGGAGCGGGTCTCGTGGCGCTCACCGTGGGGCGAAGCGATGTGGCCGCGGCGCTCGCGTGGCTGTGGCGGCGCTACGGAGACCTCTACCGGCCACTCAACGGGCGTGCCGCTCGTCGAACGGACTGAACTATGTGGCTACTCGGGCTCGTGCTCCTGGCGGATACGATTCGGACCTTCACGCTCCCGCTTTCGGCGGCCGAGTCGCTCACGGTCACGGTGGCGGGCGATGGCGATCCTGTGGTGCTGGTGCCGGGCTTGATCGGCTCGGCTTTCGGGTACCGTCGGCTCGTACCGCTCCTGACTCAGGCCGGGTACCGCGTCATCGTGGTGGAGCCACTCGGCATCGGCACGTCGGCGCGCCCCGAGCACGCTGACTACTCCCTTACGGCCCAGGCCGACCGCATCGCCGCCGCGCTCGACCGGCTCGCCGTGCGGGGCGCGATCGTCATCGCCCACTCACTCGGCGCGTCGATGGCGTACCGCATGGCCTACCGGCGCCCGGACCTCGTCGTCGGGATCGTCTCGATCGACGGGGGTCCCGCCGAGCGAGCTGCCACGCCCGCGTTTCGCCGCGCGATGGCGTTCGCGCCATGGATCAAGCTGTTCGGCGGCGTCAGCCGCGTGCGCAGGAAGGTCCGGGCGCAGCTGATCAAGGAGTCTGGAGACACGACCTGGGTGAGCGACGCGGTAGTGGATGGCTACACCCAGGGGGCGGCCCGGGATTTGGACGCGACGCTCAAGGCGTTCGTCACAATGGCTGAGCGACGTGAGCCGGAGCGGTTGCGTCCCCATCTCTCGGAGTTACGGTGTCCTGTCCGGCTCCTGGTCGGGACCGCGCCGCATGACGGAGGGATCAGCCAAAGAGAGGTAGGCGTCCTCGCGGAAGCGCTCCCAGCGTTCACGGTTGACAGCATTCCAGGGGTGGGGCACTTCATCCAGGAGGAGCGGCCGGAGGCGATTGTGGCAGCGGTGGCGCGGGTCCGCTCGTGAAAGCGGGTCCGTTGCCCGGCGCGCCGTCTCGTGATTACAATTCCCGCGCTATGACTCGACACCTCTTCCTCGGACTATTCGTCCTCCTGTCAGCCGGCGACCGATCGGCGCCGCTCGAAGCTCCCGGTCCTCGCATCTTCCTGGACGACGCGAACGGCACGCTCGTCCTCGACCTTGCGCCCATGGACCTGCCCGCGCGAACGCCGCATCACGCGATCGCACAACCTCCGGTGGCAACACTCGAGATTCCCGAGTCGGGATCCATTTATGGCTTCCGGGTTCAGGTGGTGGACAGCGCCGGGCACGCACTCCCCGACGAACTGATCCATCATTTCAATCTCATCGACCCGGACCACCGCGAGCTGTTTCTCCCGATCTCGCGGCGCCTCCTGGCCGCGGGACACGAGACTGGAGCGATCCAGCTGCCACGTCTGCTGTTCGGGCTGCCGCTCAAGCAGGGCGAGCACGTCGTCGCGAGCGCGATGGTCGAGAACATGACCCCGACGGCCTATCGGCAGGCGCGGGTGCGTCTCGTCATGCGCTTCACGCCCGCGCGGCGTCCGTGGCCGCTGTTTTCCGCCTCGCCGTGGCAGATGGATGTCGCGTTTCCGGTCGGCGACAAGTCGTTCGCGCTTCCCCCCGGGCGGTCTTCGCGCTCGTACGAGGGCAGCCCGGCGGTGCCCGGAAAGATCGTCGGCCTGGGCGGGCACATGCACGACTACGGGCGCGTGATCGAATTCACCGACGTGACGTCGGGTGCAGTTATCTACCGTGCCTCCCCGGTCGCGGATGCGGCAGGCCAGATCGAATCGATTCCGGTCGCGAAGCTGTACGGCTGGACCCGGCTCGGCGTTCACATCGTGCCGGAGCACCGCTATCGCATCAGCGTGTCCTACGACAATCCCACCGGCGCGCCCATTCCAGATGGAGGCATGGGGGTCGTTGGCGGGCTGTTCGTTCCCGATCACGGAGTCACCTGGCCGGCTGCGGACCCCCGCGATTCCCTCTATCAAGCGGATTACCGACACTACATGCGGCTCGAGGGGGACGGGCACGGGCACGACATGATGCGGATGGCGGACAAGTCGATGGCGAGGGGGGGCGCGATGCCCATGAAGATGGGCGCCCACGAGCGCGCCGCGCACGACCGCCACTAGGCAGCCTCCCGCCGACGTCGTGCTGTTCGACTTCGGCGGGACGCTCGACGCGGATGGCGTTCACTGGAGTCCTCGGTTCCACGCCGCCTATCGTGCCGTGGGCGGTGGCCTGGATTTCGCGGCGTTCGAGACCTTCTTCAAGGCCTCCGACACGGCTGTCGCGCGGTTGCCCGACATTCGAGCGCTCGGATTCCGCGCCGCGATCGACGCGCAAGCCCGTTTGCTGGCCGGATTCCTGCCCGACCGTGTGGACCCCGGGGTGATCGCGCAGCGGTTGCACGCGGATGCGCTCGCGATCGTGACACGCAACACTCCCGTGCTGGAGCGACTCGCCCGGCGCTACAAGCTCGGAGTCGTGTCCAACTTCACCGGCAACCTGCAGCCGTGTTTGCAGGAGCTCGGATTGGCGAGATTCTTCAGCGTGATGAGCGACTCGGCCCTGGTGGGGTGGAGCAAACCCGACGCGCGTATCTTCACACACACCCTGGACGCGCTGGGCGTGTCGCCACAGCGCACGTGGATGGTGGGCGACAACTTCGAAGCGGACGTCCGCGCCGCCGCGGCGCTGGGGATGCGGACGTGCTGGCTCGCGCCGCCCGACCGCAGCCCGCCGGGGGGCCTCGTCCCCACGGCCCGGATCGCGCGCCTCCCGGACGTCGAACAGGTGCTGGACTGACGTGCACGGGCTGATCCTCGCCGGGGGAGAGGGGTCGCGGCTTGCTGCCGGGGGCGTTCGGGTGCCGAAGCCTCTCGTGGAGGTAGCCGGCCGCCCCCAGATCGTGCGGTTGCTCGAGACCTTCGCCTCCCTAGGCTGCCCCAGTCTGACCTGTGCTGTGCGGGCCGATTTCCCCGCGGTGGTACGCCTCCTTGCCGAAGCGCGGTTCGGACCGCCTCTTTCGGTGGTGGAGTGCCGGACGCCGTCGTCGCTGCATACGCTGGTCGAAGGGCTTCGGGCGGTACCGGCGGGTCCGGTCTTCTGCAGCATGGTGGACACCGCCATGCGAGGGGAGGACTGGGTCGCGCTGTACCAGGGGACGGCCCGGCATCTGGAGGAGGGCGTGGACATGGTGCTCGCTGTGACCCCCTACATCGATGATGAGTCTCCTGTGTACGTTACCCGGACCAAGCGGGGAGGAGGGGGGAGGGAAGGGGTGGCGGTCCAGGCGGTGAGCGACCAGCCGGTCGACCCGCCCTGCGTCACCGGCGGGGTCTACGGCTTGAGTGCGGGGGCGCGCGGCGCCGCGGCGGACGCGGTCGCCGCCGGCGTGCGGAAGATGCGCGGCTTTCTGAAGGCCGTGTTGGCGGACGGCGGGCGCGTGGCGGCGGTGGAAGTACCGCGCATCATCGACATCGATCGACCATCGGATCTCCAAACTGCCAACGCGTGGCTGGCCGCACGCGAAAGGTGAACCTTGGCCCAACTCGTCGCGATCTATCGCAACCCGTCGTACTCTCCCCTGCAGCACCGCGTGAACGACACCGCCATCCTCGATGCGACGGTGGCGCGGCTCGAGGCCGAAGGCTGGCGCGCGATCAAGACCACCGAGTGGGAGGTCGAGCGCGGTCGAGTCCCCGGGGCGGAGCTGTATCTCAACATGTGCCAGGGCGCGCGCGCGGCAGAGCAGCTGCTGTCGCTCGAGTCGGATGGCGCGGTGATCGTGAACCGCCCGTCGAGCGCGCTGAATTGTCACCGGCGTCGCCTGGTCGAGCGGTTACGGGAGACCGGCCTCGCGTTTCCCCGCACTCTGATCCACGCGACCTCGGGGCCCGCGCCCTCGCCCGAGGAGCTCGAAGGCCTGCACGCCGATCAGGGGAAGGTCTGGCTCAAGCGGGGCGACGTGCACGCGGAGCGCCCCGAAGATGTGATCGCGACGTCGCTCGAGCGCGTGGCAGACGCGCTGCAGGCGTTCCGCCAGCGCGGCATCCCCTGGGTGGCGCTGCAGGAGCACATTCCCGGCCCGGTGGTGAAGTTCTACGGCGTGGCGGAAGGGCGATTCTTTAACTGGTACGGGGCGGACGCGGGCTTCGCGGGCGAGCGGCCACGGGTGGACGAGCGGCGGCTCAAGGCGCTCGCTCTCGATGCGGCGGCGAGCATCGGGCTCGAAGTGTTCGGCGGCGACGTGGCCTTCCCCGAGCCCGACCGTCCCGTCCTGATCGATATCAACGACTGGCCGAGCTTCGCGCCGTTCCGCGAGGACGCGGCGCGGGCCATTGCGGCCTATCTCATCCAACGATTCGCCATCGGTGACGTGCGTGACGCATACGTTGCGTAGGCTCCAGGTCCCCGGGCCGAAGTCGAAGGCCCTGTTCGACGCCGAGGCGCTGTATTTGGCCCCTGGCACTCAGAGCGTGGCGCTCTTCAGCCAGCTCTCGATCGATCACGGGGACGGTGCGGTGCTGTACGACGTGGACGGCAACCGCTACGTGGATCTGCTCGCGGGAGTCGGGGTCGCCAGCATCGGGTACGCCCATCCGAAGTACGTCGCGGCCATGCAGCGACAGATCGCGCGGGTTCACGTGGGGAGCTTCACGACGGAGCATCGCGCCGCGCTCGTGAAGCTGATCGCCGAGCTCACCCCCGGCGACTTGAATCGCACGCAATTCTATTCGAGCGGTGCCGAAGCCATCGAGGCGGCGCTGCGACTCGCAAAGTCGCGCACCGGCCACACGGAGGTCGTGGGCTTCTGGGGCGGGTTCCATGGCAAAACCGGCGGCGTGCTTCCCGTGCTCGGCTCGAGCTTCAAGCACGCGCTCGGGCCCCTCATGCCGGGCGCGTACCTGTCGCCCTACGCCTCGTGCGCCCGCTGCGCCTTCGGGAAGACCTTCCCGTCGTGCGAGTGGCACTGCGTCGACTTCCTCCGCAAGAAAATCGAGCTGGAAACCACGAAGGACGTCGCCGCGATCATCGTCGAGCCGATCCAGGGCACCGCCGGTAACGTGGTGCCGCCGCCGGGCTACCTGAAGCTGCTACGCGAGCTCGCCGACAGCTTGGGCGCCCTCCTGATCTGCGACGAGATGATCACCGGGTTCGGGCGTACCGGGAAGATGTTCGCGATCGAGCACGAGAGCGTGCTGCCGGACATTCTGACGGTCGGCAAGGGGTTCGGCGGTGGGTTCCCGATGAGCGGCGTGATCGCGCGCGAAGAGATCGCCTTCTCGCAGCCGTGGGCGAACGCGAGCGGCAGCTCGTCGTCGTACGGCGGCAATCCCCTCGCCGCGGCGGCGGCGCGTGTCACCATCGAGACGATCATCGAGGATCAGCTGGTCGAGCACGCGCGGCAGCTGGGCGCGAAGATGCTGGCCGAGCTGAAGAGGTGGGAATCCGAGCTGCCCATCGTATCCGACGTGCGGGGTCGTGGACTGATGATCGGGATGGACCTCGTCGTTCCGGGGACCCGCCGGCTGCTCGACAAAAAGACCACGCGCTGGATCTTCGACACGCTGCTGGCCCGCGGGGTGCTCGCCATGATCTACAACCCCGAGGTGCGCATCAATCCGCCGCTGGTCATCGACGAAGATCAGGCGCTGGGCGCCCTGGCGACCATGAAGGATGTGCTGGGTGAAGCCGCCGAACGACTTGTCGGATAAGGGCCGAGCCGTCGAGGAGTGGGTCGACCTCCACTTCTTCCGGCCGATCGGTATCCGGATTGCGCGCGCGCTCCAGCCGACCGGCATCTCCGCGGACCAGGTGACGCTGTGGTCGCTCGCGATCGGGCTCGTGGCCGGCCACTTGTTCGCGTACGGCGATCGCTGGACCAACCTGATCGGCTTCGGGTTGTTCATCGTCTCCGACATCTTCGACTCGGCCGACGGTCAACTGGCGCGGCTGCGCGGCACCTCGACGCGGTTCGGCCGCTTGCTCGACGGCATCAGCGACAATCTCCGCTTCGTGAACCTCTACTTCCATCTCATCTACCGTCTCATCCAGTCGGGGTACTGGTGGCCGGGCGCCGTGCTGCTCGTGGCGGCGGCGGGCCTCGCGCACAGCATCCAGAGCGCCGCCATCGACTTCGTGCGGAACGCGTTTCTCCACATCGGGATCGGTAAGCGCGGCGAGCTGGATCTCCCCGAGGACCTGCGGGCCACGCGGCCGGCCACGTTGCTGGCGCGATTCGGCGGCAGGGTGTATCGCGACTACGTGCAGCGGCAAGCGGAGCTGTTCCCGCGCTCGGTCAAGCTGATCCGCGACCTGCGCCGCTATCCGGTAACGGACGGGTTCCGCCAAGGGTACCGGTCGCGTCAGGAAGTCGTGCTGCCGCTGTGCGCGTGGCTCGGGCAGAACA
Organism: Gemmatimonadota bacterium; assembly: GCA_003222035.1. Classification (GTDB taxonomy): domain Bacteria; phylum Gemmatimonadota; class Gemmatimonadetes; order Gemmatimonadales; family GWC2-71-9; genus AG41. Next base: position 16,318 of record QHUS01000092.1, read on the forward strand.
TCCGCTTCGCGGCGCTGGGCGCCGCGGCGCTCGTCGGGCATGTGTCCGCGTTCCTCTGGACCGAGGCCGTGTGGATGAGCCTCCTCCTCGTGGTGCTCATCTGGATCCATGAGTCGAACGCCACGGTGCTGGGAGACCTGTTCGACAGCGAGCGCCATGCCTACGCCCGCGTCACCTGAGCCGCGGCGCTACCGCGGGGCCCTCATCGGAGCGGGCGGGATCGCGCGGCAGTCGCATCTCCCCGCGCTCCGCGGCGCCCCGGCCCTGCAGCGCCGGGTGGAAGTGGTCGCGCTGGTAGACAGCGCCGCCGACGTGCCGCCGGTCGACACGCTTCCGCTGCTTGCGCGCCGCGAGCAGCTCGCGGACCTCGGGCCGCTGGATTTCATCGACATCTGCACGCCGACCGCATCGCACCTGGACCTGACGCTCTGGGGGCTCGAGCGTGGCTACCATGTCGTGTGCGAGAAGCCCGTCGCGCTGACGCGCGTCGAAGCGGACCGGATCGGCGCCGCCGCCCGGGCCAACGGTCGCATCGTGATGCCGTGTCACCAGTACCGCCACAACCCGGTCTGGGTGAAGGTGAAGGAGTGGCTCGCCGCTGGCGCCATCGGCCACTGGCACCTGGCCGAATTCTCCGTCCACCGGCCGACCGCCGATCCGGGTCGCGCCGCCGGCGACCCCGGCTTGCCGTGGCGCGGCACGCGTGCGGCCGGGCGCGGCGGGGTGCTGCTCGACCACGGTACGCACCTCATCTATCAGCTGCTCGACATCGCCGGTCTGCCGTCCACGGTGAGCGCTTGGACCGGCCGCCTGCGCCACGCAGCATACGAAGTCGAGGACACGGCATCGCTGCGGTTCGAATACCCGGGGGGAGGGCGGCTCGTCACGATGTTCTTCACGTGGGCGGCGCGCTCCCGCGAGAACCGGATTCGCTTCGTCGGTGACGCGGGTGCGATCGAGTGGGCCGGGGGCGAGCTGCGGCTCGAACGCGCCGGCGTCGTGGAGCGATTCGACTATTCGGCCGAGCTCGAGAAGAGCGCCTACCACCGCTGGTTCACGGGCCTATTCGAGGGGTTTGTCGCGGCGCTGGACCACGGCGCCGCAGCGGCCGCGGCCCCATTCCTCGAGGACATCCGGCGGGTCGCCAGCGTGGTGGAGCACGCGTACACCGCCGCCCGCAGCGGGACCACGGTCGCGATCCCGGGGAGCGCGTGAGCCGCAAGCTGCAGCTGCTGCTGTTCCTCGGTGGCTCCGCCGTCTTCGCGTACCTGGTCGGACGCATCGGCGTCGAGCAGCTCCTGTCCGACGCCGTACGCACCGGCTGGCTGTTCGTGCCAATTCTGCTGCTGTACGGCGTGGTGTGTCTCTGCAATGCCTGGGCCTGGTGGCTCAGCATGGCGGACGAGCCGAGCCATCCACCGTTCTGGCGTACCTTCGCCATCACGATCGCGAGCTTTTCGCTCAACTTCATGACCCCCATGGTCAACGTCGGCGGCGAGCCGTTCAAGATCGCCGCGGTGGCGCCGTGGCTGGGCTTGCGCCGGGCAGCCGGATCGGTCGTCATCTACCAGATGCTCCATACGCTGGGGATGTTGCTCAGCTTCCTCACGGCGGTGGTGCTCGGCGCCCTGCTGCTCCCGCCGCATCCGGCGCTCCTTACGACTCTGGCCGTGGCCTTCGTCGTCCTGGCGGGTCTGACGCTGCTGCTCCTGACGGGGCATCGCCGAGGCGGGTTGGAGCGGCTGCTGGATCTGTTGCACCGCATCCCGCTCGTCGACCGCGTGGCCCGCCGCCTCGAGCCCAAGCGCGCCACCATTGCTCAGATGGACGAGCAGATCACCGAGTTCTATCACCGGCGCCCGCGCCGCTTCGTCCAGGCGCTGGCGCTGGAGTATCTGAGTCGCTCGATCTTCATGATCGAGTACATGCTCATCGCGTTGGGCGTCGGTCTGCACATGACCTTCGCACAGGCCTACGTCATCGGCGGTCTCTCGTCGCTCATCCAGAACGTGATCTTCTTCGTGCCGTTCGAGGTGGGAACCAAGGAAGGCTCCCTGTACCTCGTGTTCCAGCTCCTGGGAATCGATCCAGCGGTCGGCGTCTACACCGCCATCGTGAGCCGGGCGCGCGACCTGGCCTGGATCGGCCTAGGGCTCGCGCTCGTCTGGTTCTCCGGACGCGCGGCGCAGGAGCGGACGGCGGAACCGTGACGATCTTCACGCACGTGCTCGCCACCACACTCGGCGCGCAGGCGTTGGAGCTGCGCGGCGGGCAACTGGCGCTCGCGTACGCGTTCGGCGTGGGCGTCGACATCGATCACGCCATCAAGGCGCCGTTTTACCTGCGGGCCGTCGGCTTCCGGGACAAGCGCGGATACTACTGGCGCTCCTCGCTCCAGGAGCCGGTCGCCCTACTGTGGATCGTCCCGCTCAGCGTGTTCCTGGGTACGGTCATCCCGATCGTGTTTTTCGTCATGCACGTCGCGATGGACTACAGCGTGCGGTTCGAGAAGATGCCGGTCTACCCCTATTCCCCGTGGGTGACCCGAGGCTGGCTCACCCGCGTTCCGGACAAGGTCAAAGAGGGCATCCTGTTCGCAGTGCTGGTCGTGCTCAACCTCCTGGTCTACTGGTCGCGCAGGCATGTTTGACTTCGCCCCCGCGGTGGGCCGGACGACGGATCGCGTGATCCGGCCGGTGCTGCGATTCTGTCACGTGGTCCTCGGCCTGTCGCCCGCGCAGGTCACCTGGGCCGCGTTCGTGGCCAGCGTGGCCGCGGCGGCCGCCGTGGCGACCGGGCGGCTGGGATGGGGCTTGAGTCTGATGGCGTTCGGCCAGCTGCTGGACGGCATCGACGGGGGCATCGCGCGCGAATACGGGCTCGCGTCCGAAGCGGGGCGGCGCCTCGACACGCTGGTGGACCGCCTGTCAGAAGCCGCGATCTTTGCGGGGTTCGCGCTGGCGCGGCTCGTGTCCTGGAAGCTGGCGCTCCTGGCCCTCGCCGCGATCCTCTTGATCACCACCATCGCGGATCGCTCGAAGCTCGACCCGGGCGTGAAACGCTTCGCGCTCTACTTTGGCCTGTGGCTTCCGTACCCCGCGATCTTCACTGTGGTGTTCGCTGTGAATCTGGCCGCCTACGTGGTGGGATTGCTGCTCCTCGACTTCCGGTTCCAACGCAGGATGGACGCGCTCGGAGGCGACCTGGACACCATCGCCTCGCGGGCCGCGGCCCTCGCGCCCTAGGCGGGACCCGTCTCCAGCTCGCGGCCGGGAAGCGAGCCGACGGCGGTCGCGGGTTCCGACGCGTAGATGTACTGGGATGCGAAGACCGCGAAGGCGACGAGCAAGCCGGCCAGCGCATCCACGGCATAGTGGAACTGCCCGTAGACCACCGACAGGACCAGCCCGATCGTCAGCGGCATGAGGGTCAGGCCGAGCGGCCGCCAGTAGCGCAACGCGCAGAGGGCCGCGACCATCGCGGCCGCGACGTGCGACGAGGGGAATGCGGCGCCCCACGAGTCACCGCGGTCGAGTAACCACTGCGCCCACCGCGCCGGCCCGACCGACGTGGCGGCATTATGCGCGAGGTCGAACATGTAGCGCGGTCCCGCCACCGGGAAGAAGAGGAACACCACGTAACAAACGTAGAACGTCACCATCACCGCGAGGATCGTGCGCCGCGCCGCGTCGCGCCGGCCCCTTAACCAGAGCCCGAGCGGCGACGCGCACAGGATGGCGTAGTAGACGAGATAGCAGCTGTGCAGCAGCCAGGACAGCCCCGGGTTGGGCATCTCTCGGATCCAGCGGTACGACAGCTGCGACCCGAAGACCCAGAGCTCGAGCCGCTGGATGATCTGGTCGTGCTGGACTCCCAGATCCACGTTCACCACACCGACCTCCGCGTAGAGCCCGGCGAGCAGGACCATGGGGTACCAGTCGCCCAGGAAGCGACCGACCGCCCCGGCCTCGCGGGCGCGCGGGGCGATGAGGACGAGCACGACCACCAGTGCGTGCGCCGTGAGCAACAAGTCCCAGCTGGCGTGGTCCTCGCCCGAGAACGCGAGTACGGCCGCAGTCGCGAACGTGACGTAGACGAGCGTGACGATGTCTACGGCGGTGAAGCGTTGTACGCCGACGCGACGGAACACGGCGAGCGCGCTCCAGAGAGGTGCCGTCGTGCCGTCGTGTAACGAGTGGCTCACAGCCACCCCTCGCTCCGATACCACGCCGCGGTGCGGTGCAAGCCCGTCTCCAAGTCGACCTCCGCACGCCAGCCCGTCTCGCGCATCAGCGTATCGGGACGGCACGTCCACGCGGGCGCGAGGAATTCCGCTGCTTTGTCACCCGACAGGACCGTCGCCCGGCCCGCGAGATGCGCTATCGTTCCGATCGTCCAGAGGAGACCACGAGCGATCGGCCGGGGGAGGGGCACGATCAACGGCGCCCGCCCCACGGCCCGTCCGATCGCCTGCACGAGCCCGCGGCTGGTGGTCACGACCGGGTGGGCGGCGTAATAGACGCGGTTGGTCGCCCCCGGCGCCGTGGCCGCCGCCACGAGAGCGGCGGCGAGATCCCCGGCGTAAATGACCGACAGCTCCTGCGAGCCGTCACCGAACACGGGGGCGAACCCCGCGCGAGCCAGTTTGAACGCTTTGAGCACTTCCCGATCCCACTCACCATACACCGCGGGCGGCCGCACGATGGTCCAGGACCGAGCCATGCCTCGCACGAGCACCTCGGCGGCGAGCTTGCTCTGGCCGTACGGCGTGACGGGCGACGGCGGCTTGGTCTCGTCGATCGGCTGCCCCGGCACGGTCGGCCCACCGGCCGCGATGGACGAGACCAACAGGAGCCGCCCTTGCCAGCCAGGTGCGATTGCCTCGAGCAGGTTGGCCGTGCCGTCCCGGTTGGCGCGCATGAATTCTCCGAGATCGCGCGCGCTGATCCGTCCGGCTACGTGGTAAATCACATCCGCGTCGGCGCACCCTGCGCGCAGCGCGCCGGAATCGTCCAGGTCGCCGTGAACTAGCCGTACATCGGTCCAGCCGAGGGCGGCCGCCTTGCGGGGGCTCCGCACGAGACACGTGACGGTGTCGCCACGGGTGCGCAGGGCCTGCACTAGGTGCGCACCGACGAACCCGGTGCCGCCGGTGACGAACGCCTTCACAGTGGCTTGTCGTAGATCCGGTAGGTCTTGTAAGGGTGGAAGCCGAGCTGCAGCGCGGCATTGACCATCGGCATGTTGTCTTCGAGGATCCACCCCCCCTCGCCCCAGGTGAAGCCGTGCTTCGCGCCCTTGGACCAGATCCAGTGGTACATCAGGGCGTCCACGCCGCTGCGGCGGTACTCCTTCAGCGCTCCGAGGAGCGGGATGCGGCAGCGATGGATCCGGCGCGCATACCACAGGACCTTGGGGAGGCCCCAGATCCGGCCGGACGGATTGTGCTTCAGGGCCACGTTCAGATCCGGCAACGCAACCGCGAAGCCGATCACCTGCCCGGCGCGCTGGGCGAAGCACACCAGATCAGGGACCACGATCGGCCTCAGCTGCTTGGCGAGATGATCGATCTCCGCGCCGGTGAGCGGCACGAAGCCCCAGTTACGCTCCCATGCCTGGTTGTACAGCATCTTCACCAGCTCCACCTCTTCCCTGAACCGCTTCATGTCGAGCGGGCGCAGCGTGATCCCCTGGCGCTCGGCGAGCAGTTTGGCGACCCGCGTGATGCGGTCGGGCACCTGCGAGCTCGTGCTCTGGAACGCCAGCAGGTCCTTGGCCTTCGTGAACCCGTAGCTCTCATGCAGGGCGACGTACGAGGGGCCGTTGTGCGGCATCATCAGCGCCGGCGGCGTGTCGAAGCCTGCGACCAGTAAGCCACATTCATCGTTGATCGAAGGGTTCATCGGCCCGCGCATCACGAGGAAGCCCTTGTCCGCGAGCCACCGCCCGGCGGCGTCGAACAGCGCGTTCGCCACCGGCTGCTCGTTGACGCACTCGAAGAAGCCGTAGAATCCGACGCGGTCCTGGTGCTCGTGCGTGTGTGCGTCGTTCTTGATCGCGGCGATGCGGCCGACCGTGCGGCCGTTCCGGACGGCGAGGTAATACTGGGCTGCGGCGTGCTCGAAGAACGGATTCTTGCCGGCCGTGAGCAACGTCCGGACGTCCATCCGCAGGGGCGGGACCCAGAGCGGGTCGCCGCGGTAATGCTCGTACGGAAAACCGATGAACCGCTCCAGATCGCGCCCGCTGGTTACGGGCACGATCTGCGGAGCGCTCAGATGACCCCCAGCTCTTTGCCGATCCTTCCGAAGGTCTCCAAGGCGTAGTCGATTTGTTGCGCCGTGTGCGTCGCCATCACGCTCGTCCGCAGCCGGCAGCGCGACGGCGGCAAGGCCGGCGGCACGACGGGGTTGGTGAACACGCCGGCATCGAAGAGCTTGCGCCAGAAGAGCAGCGTCTTCTCGAATTCCCCGATCAGGAATGGCACGATGGGGGTCTCGGTCGTCCCGATGTCGAACCCCATCGAGCGCAGCCCCCGCTGGAGCCGACGCGCGTTCGTCCAGAGGCACTCCCGGCGCTCGGGCTCGCGTTGCATCACGTGCAGGGCAGCGAGCACCCCGGCCGTGTTCGACGGCGGGAGCGCGGCCGTGAACACCAGGGGTCGCGCATTGTAGCGGAGGAACTCGATCACCCCTTCGGGCCCCGCCACGAAGCCGCCGATCGACGCGAGCGATTTCGAGAACGTGCCCACGATCAGGTCGACCTCGTCGCCGAGCCCGAATTGGGCGGCGGTGCCGTCGCCCTGCGGGCCGAGCACCCCGACCGCGTGGGCGTCGTCGATCGCGAGCGCCGCTCCGTGCTTCTGAGCGATCTTGAGCAGGTTGGGCACGTCGGCGATGTCGCCCTCCATCGAGTAGACGCCATCGACAATGATCATCTTTCCGACGCCCGTCGCCGCGCGCTGCAGCTTGCGCTCGAGTTCCGCCAGATCGCCGTGGGCGAACCGCTCGGTTTGGCCGTACGACATCTTGGCGCCGTCCACAATCGAGGCGTGGTCCAATTTGTCGAGGAAGACGACGTCCCCCCGGCCCACCAGCCCGGAGACGACTCCCAGGTTCGCCTGGTAGCCGGTCGAAAACACGAGGCAGGCCTCCTTGCCGAAGAACTGCGCGAGCTCCCCTTCGAGCTGCTGGTGCAGATCCAGCGTGCCGTTCAACAACCGGCTCCCCGTGCAGCCCGAGCCGTAGCGATCGAGCGCCGCCTTTGCCGCCGCGAGCACCTCGGGGTGGTGCGTGAGCCCCAGGTAGTTGTTGGAGCCCATCATGATGCGTTGCTTCCCCTCGATGATGACCACGGTGTCTTCGGACTGGGAGATCGGCTTGTACCAGGCGTGGAGCCCAGACGCCTGGACCTCGCGCGCCTTGGGAAGGAAGTTCCTGCACTTCTCGAACAACGCGATGTGCTGCAGGGTCTCGGTACTCACGGGGCCCCCAGTCGGTGATGATAGGAAAAAATCAGCCTAGAGCTTAGCCGCGAGGGGCTAAAACCGCAAGGCCACGAGAGATGCGCCATGTCGGCACGACCGGCGCCCGGCGCGTAACTTGTAGGCCGCTCGCTCTCCGTGAGACTCCGATGCGCGCGTCCGCTGTCGCCGTTCCGCTGGTGCTCTGCTTCGCCCGGCCCCATGGCGCCGTGGCGCAGCAGCTGTATCGTGTCTCGTGGTGGGACGCCGCGTCCATCGCGGTCGCCGGCGGGCTCGCCGTGATCCCCACCGCCGCCGGCTTGCCGAGCGGGCCGCCGCCCTGCGCTCCGTGCGATCCCGCCACGCTGTCCGACTTCGATCGTGTCGCGCTGAACACGTTTTCCTCAAGCGCAGCAACGACGAGCAACTTTCTGCTGATCGGTGTGACGGCGGGTTCCGCTGCGGCGTTGCTGGAGGGTGCAGACCCGAAGCGAGCCCGCGGCGACGTTGCCGTGTTCGGGAACGCACTGACCTGGACTCTGGCGACGACCGAGTGGCTCAAAGTGGCGGTGCATCGCAGTCGGCCCGTCTTGTACACGGCGGACGCGCCCGCGGCGGCGTCGAGCCCCGAGAACCGGAAATCGTTTCCTTCCGGGCACGCGTCGTTGGCGTTCGCGGCGGCGACGTCCTATCTCGTGATGTCAGGGCGGCATCGCTTGCGCCACCGTGCCCGCAATGCAGCGCTGCTCTACGCCGGCGCGCTCGGCGTCTGTGCCCTGCGGGTGGCAGCGGGCAAGCACTTTCCGACGGACGTCATTGGGGGCGCGGCGCTGGGCAGCGGGGTTGGGTGGCTCGTCGCCACGATCCATCCGACGGAACCGTGACGGGTCGCCGCGGCGATGACATGACCCGGCTGCCGCGGGTCATGGGACTGCGCGACGTCGTGCTGTTCAACATCTCCGCGATCGTCGGGCTCCGCTGGCTCACGACGGCCGCGAGTCAGTTCGGTCCGGCGAGCCTGAGCGTGTGGCTCGTGGCGATGCTGATTTTCTTCCTGCCGTCGGCCGTCGCGGTGCGCGAGCTGTCCGAGATCGATCCGGGTGCCGGGGGGCTGTACCGGTGGGTGCGCAGCGCGTTCGGGCCCGTGAACGGGTTCGTGGCGGCCTGGGGCTACTGGGTCAACAACCTGCTGTACTTTCCGTCGCTCCTGGTCACGACCGCGGCGATCGCCGCGTACGCCGGCGGGGTGAGGTTCGTTCACCTGGGCGACGACTCCCGGTTCATCGCGCTCGTGTCCCTGGCGGGGCTGTGGCTGGCGGTGGGCATGAACGTCGTCGGCCTGCGGGTGGGGAAGCGGTTGCAGAACATCGGCGGACACGCCACCTGGGTGCCGTTCCTGATCTTCATGGTGCTCGCGGTCTGGGCGCTGGTGACCCGGGGCAGCGCGACCCCGGTTACGGCGCCACCGCTGCTGCCGGCGACGTTCGACCTCCAGTCCATCAACCTGTTCGCGACGATGACGTTTGCGTTCGCGGGGCTGGAGCTCGCGCCCACGCTGGGCGACGAGATCCACGACCCCGCGGCCACGCTGCGGCGCGGCATCGTGGTGTCGGGCATCGCGATCGTGACGATGTACGTGCTCGGGACCGCCGCCATGCTCGTCGCGCTGCCCCCCGAAACGGTGAGCATCACCAACGGCATGCCGCAGGCGACGGCCGCCCTGGCCGACCGACTGGGGACTCGGTGGCTCGCACCTGCGTCGAGCGTGGTCGCGATCCTGCTCGTGCTCGGGAACCTGGGCGGCGTGGGTGCGTGGCTCGCGGGCTCGGCGCGCTTGCCCTTCGTCGCGGGCCTCGACGGCGCCCTGCCGCGGGCGTTCGGGCGCATCCACCCGCGCTGGCACACACCGCATGTCGGATTGCTCGTCCAGGGGGGGATCGCGACGCTGTTCGTGATCGCAAGTCTGGTGGGGACCACGGTGAAGAATGCCTACCTCGTCCTCACACAGACGACGATCGTGCTGTTCTTTATCCCCTACCTCTACGTCTTTCTGGCGTACCTGCGCCTGCGGCGCCAACGCACGGTGGGCAGCGCGCTGGTCGGATGGATCGGCTCGGCGGCCGTGCTGTTATCGATCGTCCTCGGCTTCGTCCCGCCCGCCGATGAACCACGCCCCTGGTTGTACGAGGCGAAGGTCGTCGGCGGCGTGATCGGATTCATGGCGCTCGGGGTAGTACTTGCGGGCCGTGGTGTGAGGCATCCCACCCCTGCCTCGATGCCGCAGGCCTAAGCTAGATTGCCGCAGCCGATCGTTCCTGCACACACGCCGAGGGTTGCCGTGGCGTCTCGCTCGCTGGTCTACATCGCCGTGCTCTCGATCCTGGGCCTGCCCGCTGCGGGACGTGCCCAGCAGGCCCCGCCCCACGCGTCTGTGGCGCGGGTGCGCCGGGAGATTCCCGGCTTCGACTTCCGCAAGGACGGCGTGTGGCGCCGGCAAGCGCGCGCGGTGCGCGCCCTGCGAAAGCGCCTCCTGTCCCGGCAGAACTTCGGTGCGCTGAACGCGCCGATGGCGGGGGCGGGGGCACCGCTCGCCACCGGGGCCGCGGTCTCCGGCGTCCTCAAGGTCCCGGTGATTCTCTTCAAGTTCAAGAACACGCCCAGCTCCCAGCTGCGCACGACGGCGGCGTACAACGACGTGCTGTTTGGGAGCACACCACCGAGCGGCCGTCCCTACACGTTTCGTTCGTACTACGAGCAGTTGTCGAACGGTCTCTTGAGTGTGCAGGGCCAGTCCTATGGCTACGCCGCGTTGGACTCGAACGAGGTCACCTACGCCGGCGCCCCAGGCTCGTGTCACGAGAACCCGTACGGGACCACCAACTGCAACGGCCTGTTCAGCGACGACGCTGTTTCGCGGATGCAGTTAGGGCTGGTGGAAGCGCTGCGCAAGATCGACAACCTGGTCGACTGGAGGCAGTACGACTCCGATGGTGACGGCATCGTCGACCTCGTGGTGTTCATTCACCCGCCGCAGGGGGGGGAGTGTGGCGGCGTTACCAACAATCACCTCTGGGCGCACCGGTATGTCCTGACGGCGGGGGCCTACGCGACGCACTCGCGCGACGCGCTCGGCCGGCGGATCGTCGTCTCGGATTACACGCTCCAGAGCGGCGTCGGGGGCGAGGACGGCTGCGATTCCACCCAGATCATGCCGATCGGGACCGTCGCGCACGAGACGGGGCACGGATTCGGGCTCCCCGACCTGTACGACACGAGCAACCAGAGCGAAGGCGTGGGGGAGTTCAGCCTGATGGGGAGCGGCAACTACACCTCGCCGCTGAGCCCCTCGCGCATGGATGCGTGGTCGCTCAGCGAGTTGGGATGGGTGACCGTCGTCCCGCTCTCGGCCAACGACACCTACAGCTTCGGCGCAGCGCCGACCTCCGACACGGCGTTCTACATCCCCGTGGTGGGCGCGAACCCGCGCGGTGAGTATTTCCTGCTCGAGAACCGCCAGGCGGTGCAGTCCGACAGCGCGATGATTCACTTTCACTGCCAGGTGTGGTTCCATACCGCGTTCCCGCCGCCCTGTGGAGGCGGGCTGCTCATTTATCACGTCGACTCGGAGCAGATCACCAACTTCCTGCCGGCGAACCAGGTCGACAGCGGGCCGCTTCACGGGCTGGAAGTCGTGCAGGCCGACGCGTTCGGCAACCTCGATGCCAACCCCACCTCGAGCTGCTCGTCCACGCCCGTCTCGAACTGCTCCGATCGGGGCGACGCGGGCGATCATTACCCGGGACTGACCAGCAACACCGCCTTCACCGCCACCAGCACGCCGGCCGCGCTGCGGAACGCGGACGGCACGGCCGCGGCGCTGGCGATCGACCAGATAACGCAAGTGGTGCCGAACGGGACGATGCAGTTCCATCTGGTCTTCCCCGTTTGGGTGGTTCGCGCGACGGACACGGCGGCGGTGATCGAGTTCGATGGGACGCCGTATCACGTGTTCCGCGGCGTTCTCACGCCGAACTCGATGCACAGCGTGAGCGTGGCGGACACGCAATTCACCAACGCGAACCGGACGCGGCAGGTGTTCACCTCGTGGTCCCCGCCCGAGCCGCGCAGCTTCACGTATGCGGCGAGCGCCGCGCCGGAGACGCTCACGGTGACCCTGGCGCGGTCGCACCGCGTCATCTACACGACGACGAACGGCGGCAAGATCACCGGCTCGGTGCCGAGCGACACTCTCGTCGCCGAGGGCACCGCGGTCACCCTGACGGCCATCGACACGAGCGCCACGCGCACGTTCCTGGGCTGGGCCGGCGACACCATTTCCAAGAACGCCAGCGTCACGCTCCCGATGGGTCGGCCGTATACGGTGCGTGCGGTGTTCCTCGAGACGTTCACTACGGCCGAGATCGTGGCGCAGCTGTTGAACGGGTCCAGCGCGCTCACGGCCGCGCAGCTCGGGGACCTGGACCAGCTGGGGAACGGCAACGGGGGATTCGACCTGGGTGACTTCCTCGCCTGGGTGCAGGCGACGGGCGCCCCCCCCCCCCTCACGGCCGAGCAACGGACCCTGGTACGCCCAGTGCAACGGAAGGGAGCGTCGCGATGAATCGCTACGGACGATTCCTGCTCTTGGCGCTGGCGCTTGCGGGCGCGGGCAGCTGCAGCAGCGACGGCGGCGGTCCGGTCGCGGGCATGCTCACCGTGTCGTTCACGACCCCCAACTCGGGGGCCGACGGAGCCATCCTTTTCAGCGTGACCGGCCCGCAAGCGCCCACGAGGATCACGGCCGGCGCTGGCCTCCGCGCGTTCTCACAGCCCCTGTCGATGACCACGAAGGTGGCGGTCACCGGGACGCTCGCGAGCGGCGCGATCCTCACCTTCGGCGTCACCGACACCCGCCAGGCGGCGCAGTACGCCGCGACGATTCAGAGCGTCGCGGCCGCGGCGGATTTCCAGCTGCGCTCGCTGTCGGGGTACTCCCTCACCGTTTCGCAATAGTCTCGCATTCGCCGGCCCGGGCGACGAACGCCGGCGTGCCGTCGGCGAGGTGGAGGGCGAGGATCCCTTCACGGCCGCGGGTCGTGGCCCATGTCGCGAAATCCCGGCTCGCGGGATGCGGGGTGGGACTGCGCACCACGTACAGCGTGTAGGGGTTCGTGAGCGCGGTGTCCGCGCTGAAGAGGAGACGCAGGCCCAAGCCGCCGAGCTTCGCGTACGTGGGGAGGTCGGCCAGCGCGTAGGCCCGGCGCTCGTCGGCCAAATGAAGGGTGGCGGCCTGGTCCGTTCCGGACTCTAGATACCAGCGCCCTGCTGGCTTGACGCCGGCCGACTGCCACAGGGTGAGCTCCTTGACGTGCGTGCCGGAGGAATCACCGCGCGAGACGAACGGCCCCCCGGCGGCGGCGATGCGACGGAATGCGTCCACCGCGCTGGCCGCGACCGCGACATGCGCGGGATCCGCGTCGGGTCCGACGATCGCGAAGCGGCTGGCGACCAGCGGGCAACGGAGCAAGGCGTGTCCAGGCGCGACGAGCAGGCGCTGCTCGAGCGCGGGAGCGTGCGTGATCACCACGTTCACGTCGCCAGCGGCGGCCGCCCGCAGGATCTGACCCGACGGACCGATCACCGTCGCGAACGTCGGGCCGGTCCACCCCGCCTCGAGCACCGCGAGCGCGCCGGACTGCTGCACGGTATAGGTGGTCCCGACGCGCAGCGCCGCTGGCCCGGCGCGACAGCCGAGCGCTACGAGACATGCGAGAACCAGCGACTTCACAGCGTCGAATACACGATCCGAACGAACGCGTCGCCGTCGAACCGACCCTTGCCCCATTTGTCGTCGAGGTCGGTGAACGGCTTGGCCGCGATGGCTTCCTCGAGCGACTTTCCGGATGACTTGAGCTTCGACACGCGGTCGTGCGCCGTCGCCATCATGTCGCGATATCGCGCGAGGTCCGCTTTCGTGCACCGGGCGCCGTGGCCCGGAACGATCTTGGTGTGGTCGTCGGCCAGCCCCAACAGCGTGGTGGCGCCGGCCACCATGCCGCTCATCCGTCCGCCGGTGCTGCCGTCGATGTAGGGGTATCTCCCGTTGAAGAAGACGTCTCCCGTGTGGAGCACGTTAGCCTTCTCGAAGTGCACATAGATGTCGGTGTCCGTGTGGGCGGGCGCGACGTGGGACAACTTCAGGCTCTCGCCGTTCACTTGCAGTCCCTGACTGTCCTTGAAGACCTGCTGTGGCAGGGCGACGGCCGGCGACGGCGGGAACTGCAGATCGAGAATGGCGAGGTGGTGCGGCTGGGACATCCTGGTCTTCGTGTTCGCGTGCGCCAGCACCGTCGCGCCGAGGGCATGGAGCGGCGCGTTGTTGTCGGTGTGGTCGAAATGCCAGTGCGTATTGATGACGTGTCTCACCGGCGCCGTGCCGAGCCCCCGGAGCGCTTCCTGGAGCTTGGGCCAGGCGGGCGAGACGAAGGTGTCGACCAGCAGCATCCCGTCGGGTCCGGTCAGCACGACGACGTTGCCGCCTGGCCCCGAGAGCAGGATCAGGTTGTCGGCGAGCTTTTCCGTTTGGATCGGGGTGGCCCCAATCTGTGCGCGGAACGCGACGGTTCGCTCCGCCGGTGACGTGGTGGGCTGTTGCGCGTAGCCATGCGTCGCGGCGCGGAATCGCTCGAGCAGCGCCCCGGCGGCGAACGCGCCGCCCGCTTGCAATGCCTCCCGCCGCGTGAGTCTCACCGTGCTATGTCGATTCATACGAGCCTCCCGTTCGAGCGGGCGAGAATAGCGTCGTATTCGTGATCCGTCGAGAGCCTTGCTATCTTACCAGGCGCTCGGGGCGGTAGCTCAGCTGGGAGAGCACCTGGTTTGCAACCAGGGGGTCGTGGGTTCGAATCCCATCCGCTCCATTCACATATCCCCCATCCCCCCATCCCACCATGTCCCCCACCGAGTGGCTGCTGTTTCTCATTGAGCTCGCCGATCGCGCCGATAAGCTGGCGCTGCAGTGGTTCCGCACTCGCGACCTGCGCATCGACCAAAAACCCGACGCCAGTCCGGTCACGGAAGCGGACCGGGCGATCGAAGCGATGGCACGGCAGCTCGTGCACGAGCGGTATCCGGAGGTAGGCGTGCTCGGCGAGGAGCAGGGCGACGCCACCGGGTCGGCCGGAACGCGCCTCGTCATCGATCCCATCGACGGCACGCGCAACTTCGTGCGCGGGATCCCCGTCTTCGCCACGCTGCTCGCTATTGAGGCGGGCGATGAGATAGTGGCCGGCGTCGCGAGCGCCCCGGGCCTGAGTGCCCGCTGGCACGCCGCGCGGGGCGCGGGCGCGTTCCGTGACGGACGCCGGCTCCACGTCTCGGCCGCACCGTCGCTCGCCGATGCGCTGCTCTTCCACGGGAACCTCGGCGCACAGGAGGGCGGTCCGCCCCCGGGGCTCCTCGCGCTCCTCCCCTACGTGGGCCATACCCGGGGGTTCGGAGACTTTTATCAACACATGCTCGTCGCCGAGGGCGCGGGGGATATCGCCGTCGATCCCGTCATGCACCCCTGGGACATCGCCGCCCTGCAGGTGATCGTGGAGGAAGCCGGTGGCCGCGCGACCAGCCTGCAGGGAGAGCGCTCCATCCGCGCTCCGAGTCTGGTGAGCTCGAACGGAGTGCTGCACGAGGCCGTGCTCCACGCCCTAAGCGGAAAACCCGCGACCTGACCTGAAACGCGGCCGAGCGGGGCGCCGTAGAGCGCCTGGTTCTTTCTGGGGCCGTCACCATGCACGTCGGAGTTCGCTGGGCCATCGTCGGTGTCGGGCTCGCCGTCGCGTTAGCCCCGCAGCCGCTCCCCGCACAGGACACCACCGTCGTCGACTCGCTGCCGCGTCGCAAAGCGGGTCACTTCCATCTCGGTCTCACCGTCCACGACTACGGCGTCAGCTTCGGAAACGCCGCGCGCGTCAGCGGGATCCGCCTGAACGTCCAGGACGCGGAGCTCGAGCGCGTCAACGGTATCAACGTCACACTTTGGAAGCCGCAAGACCCCATGAGCGGCGTCGTGAACGGCATTCAGGCTGGTGTGCTTCCTGGCTCGGAGTCGGTGAACGGCGTGGCGCTCGGCGTCGCGGGCGTCGTCACCGAGCGGCGCCAGCGCTGGCTGTCGGTGGGCGGCCTCGGCGTCGTGTCGAACGGCTCGATGGAAGGCGTTGCCGTGAGCGGGCTCGGGACCGTGGCCAACCGCGACATCGCAGGACTGGCCGTCGCCGGCCTCGGCACCGTCGCGAACCGCAATATCCACGGGATCGCGATCGCGGGACTCGGGACGGTGGCGAACGGGGAGGTCGCCGGCGTCGCGCTGGGCGGGCTAGCCACGGTCGCCAACGGCCGCTTCTCCGGTGTCGGCGTCGGCGGATTGGCTGTGGTGACGAACGGTGCGCTGCGCGGCGTCGGTGTTGGCGGCCTGGCGACCGTCGCCAACGGCTCGATCGCGGGCGCTGGCATCGGCGGCCTCGCCGTCGTCACTGACGGCCGGCTCACTGGCCTCGGCATCGGAGGCTTGGCGGTCGTCGCGGACCAAGAGCTCCGCGGCCTCGCGATCGCCGGGTACAGCGTGGACAGCCACCGGATCGCGGGACTGTCGGTCAGTCCCTACAACCACGTCCGCGGACCTCAGTACGGGCTCGCCATCGGCGTATACAATTCGACGGACGAGCTGCACGGCGTCCAGATCGGCTTGATCAACCGCGCGAAAAACAACAGAGCACCGTTCAAGATCCTGCCGATCCTCAACCTTCACCTCTAGACGCAAGGGGCCGGGAAGCAGTGTCCTGGCCCCGTTGCCCGTCCTACTTCCTCGCGTCCTCGAACCTGCGTCCCACCTCAGGCCAGTTGACCACATTCCACCACGCCGCGATGTAGTCGGGGCGCCGGTTTTGATACTTGAGATAGTACGCGTGCTCCCACACATCGAGCCCGAGCAGGGGGATCTTGCCGTCCATGAGCGGGCTGTCCTGGTTGGCAGTACTGAACACCTCGAGACGAGCCCCGCTGATGGCGAGCCAGGCCCAGCCGCTACCGAACCGTGTGGCAGCCGCGGTGGACAGCTGCTCTTTGACGGTCGAAAGGCCGCCGAAGGCCTTCGTGATCGCCGCGGCCAGCTCGCCGGCCGGCTCACCGCCGCCGCCTTTCCCAGCCGGCGCCATGATCGTCCAGAACAGCGAGTGATTGTGGTGACCGCCGGCGTTGTTGCGGACGGCGGTGCGGATGTCTTCGGGGACGGTGGTGATGTCGCGGAGCAGGTTTTCAATGGTCTTGTTGTACAGCTCGGGGTGCTTGTCCAGCGCGGCGTTCAAGTTGTTGACGTACGCCTGATGATGCTTGTCGTGGTGGATCTGCATCGTCTGCGCATCGATGTGAGGCTCGAGCGCGGCAAAGCCATAGGGGAGCGGCGGCAGAGTGTGCTTCGCCCGTTTCTCCGTGGCGGCAGTCGTTCCGGCCATCGTATTTCTCCTCGGGTTGTATGACGGGGTTGTCGGTGCAACCCGCGACACCAGCGGAAGGTTCCCGCTTGATTCCCCTTGGAGCGCCGATATCTTCCCGAACCGAAGCTCCACATCTCCGTCGCGGTCCCCTCACCTGGGAGGCTCCCGATGGCGCTGTTCTCCGACGCGGGCGTCCAGTTGTTACTCCGCTGGATTCATTTTCTTTCCGGGATCACGTGGATCGGTCTCCTCTATTACTTCAACTTCGTGCAGGGTCCGTTCATGGCGGAGGCCGACGCGGCGGCCAAGAGCGGTGTCACGCAGAAGCTGGTGCCGCGCGCGCTGTGGTGGTTCCGGTGGAGTGCGGCGCTCACCTTCCTGTCCGGCCTGACGATCCTCGCCCAGCGACGCGCGAGCTGGAACGACCCCTGGGGACTCACGATCCTGACCGGGGCCGCGTTCGGCATCGTGATGCTCGCTAACGTGTGGCGGGTGATCTGGCCGAACCAGAAGATCGTGATTGCGAGCGCGGTGGCGGTCGCGGGTGGGGGTCAGGCGAATCCGGCCGCCGCCGGCGCGGCGCGGCGGGCCTTCCTCGCCTCGCGCACGAATGTCGTGTTCTCGTTCCCCATGTTGTTCTTCATGGGCAGCGCCTCCCATTTCACGCTTCCCGCGGGCGGAAACCGGGGGCTGTGGGCCGTGTTGCTGCTCGTGATCCTCGCGCTGCTCGAGATCAATGCGCTGGTGGGCACCACGGGACCGACCAAGAAGCCGATCGAGACGGTGCGCGGGGTGATCGTCACCGGCGTGATCACGACGTTCATCGTCTACTACCTCGCGCAGGCGGTGCTGCGCTCGCAGGTCGTCTGACGTGGCGGTCGCGGCCTCGACGACGCTGCGGGTCGGGGCCGCGGCACCCGATTTCACGCTCCCGTGCACCGCGGGGGCCGACGTCACGCTCTCGTCGTTCCAGGGTCGCCGGCACGTGCTGCTCGCTTTCTTTCCGCTCGCGTTCACCAGCACCTGCACTGCCGAAAACTGCGCCTTCAGCGAGGACTACGACGCGTTCGACCGCGCCGGCACGGTGGTGCTGCCGATCAGCGTAGATTCGGTGCCCACGCTCAAGGAGTACAAGGCCAAGCATGCGATGCGACAACAGCTGCTGAGTGATTTCAAACGGGAGGTCAGCCGCGCGTACGGGGTCTTGCTCGAGGACCGGTTCTTCTCCAGGCGGGCGTACTTCCTGATCGATCGGGAAGGCATCTTGCGATGGTCCCACGTCGAGACGGAGCTCGGGCACAAGCGAGACGACGCCGAGCTGCTCCGGCAGATTGCGGCGCTCTGAACGGAGGCTCGATGAGACGCGCGGTGCTCCTGGGGCTGGCCGTTGCGGCGTGTGGGCCGACGACGTTCGTCCCGCCGCCGCCGTCCCCCACGCGGGTCTACGGGGCCTCCGAGGTCGACGAGCTCCCGGAGATCGTGCTCACGCCGCCGTCGCACTATCCGGCGGGAGGCAGCGACGGCGTCGTCCTCGTGCGGCTGGTGATCGATAGTGCGGGGAATCCGGAGCCGGCGACGCTCGTTGTGGTTCAAGGGTCTGATTCCGTCACCAGCGCCGCGGCCCGCGCACTCGTCCTGAAGACACTGTTCCGGCCCGCGCGGGTGCGCGGCCACGTCGTGCAGGTATCGGTGGACATCCCCGTCGAGTTCGCCGCTGAAGCGGTGCCGCCCGTGACGCTGCACGTCTCCGGCGATGTGTACGGCGAAGCGGCCGTTCAGGAGCGCCCGCACCTCACATCGAGCGCGACGCTGGCCTATCCCGCCGCCTTGCTGCTCTCGCACGTCCCCGGCCGGGTGGTTGTGCAGGCGGTGGTCGATACCACGGGCCGGGTCGAGGAAGGCTCCGTGCGCGTGCTCCAGAGCAGCGACGCCCGCTTCAACCAGGCAGCGGAGGATTACGTCAAGGCGGCGCGCTTCACTGCGGGTCGCATAGCCGGCCGCGGCGTGCGGGTGCTGGTAGAGCTGCCCGTCGAGTTCAAGCTGCCGACGCGCGACTAAACGTCCATGGCGTCGGTCTCGCTCCGTCGCCTCGCCAAGCGGTACGATCCCACCGGCAAGGCGGTTCTGGACGACGTGTCCCTGGAGGTGCACGACGGTGAGTTGTTCGTGCTGCTCGGCCCGTCGGGGTCCGGGAAAACCACGGTGCTCCGGTGCGTCGCGGGGCTCGAGCAGCCGAGCGCCGGCGAGATCCTGATCGGCGAGCGCGACGTGACGCGGCTCGACCCCGCCGCGCGCAACATCGCGATGGTCTTCCAGACAGGCCGCCGACCGCCTCGGGCTCGGCGCGGTACTCGATCGCCGGCCCGGCGAGCTTTCCGGGGGCGAGCGGCAGCGCGCGGCGCTGGGACGCGCCCTGGTGCGCGAGCCGCACGTGTTTCTCTTCGACGAGCCGCTCTCGAACCTCGACCCCACCATGCGCGGCGAGCTCCGCGCCGAGCTGGTCGAGCTGCACCGCACCCTCGGTGCAACCATGATCTACGTCACCCACGACCAGGTCGAGGCCATGGCGATAGCGCAGCGCATCGGTCTCCTGGCAGCGGGTCGCCTCCGGCAGGTCGGCACGCCCGCCGAGCTGTACGCGCAGCCCGCGGACGTCTTCGTGGCGCGCTTCCTCGGCAGTCCGGGCATGAACGTTCTGAAGGGCACCGGACGGGGGGGAGGGGGAGGGGGAGGGGGGGAGGGGAGGGCGCGCGACGGCGAAGGGGCGGTGGACGTCGGTGTGTGGTCCGTTCCCGTGCCGCTCGAGCGCTACGAGGGCGAGATCCACCTGGGTGTACGGCCTGAGCACGTCGCCCTCGTGGCCCCCGATCGCGGGATCGGGGCTGCTCTGGTCCAGAGCGTCGAGCCGCTCGGGGCGGAAACGCTGGTCCGGGTCGACGTCGGTGGGCAGGCGCTCGTCGCGCGTGTGCCCGGCCCGTCCGAGCTCCGCCGCGGCGATCGCGTCGGCGTCAAGCTCGACCGCCGGCAGCTGCATTTGTTCGACGCGGCGGGAGCGCGGCTCCAGTGAACCGCATGCTCGTACTCTGTATCGCCTGCTGGGGCTGCGCCGCCGCCGACTCCGGCGCGGGAGTGGCGCTGCTGCACCGCGCCGACGAGGCCGCGGCGCGCCTCGAGGACCAGCTGCTCGCGCCCTATCGCGCTCGCCACCCGGGCCTCGAAGTCGCTGAACGGCACGTCGCGCTCCCGGCCGCGGAGTACCGCCGTCTCCTGCTGGTGGCGGCGGCGCGTGAGGCCCTTCCGGATGTCTTCCAGCTGGACGACATCGGTGTTCCCGCCGTCGTGGACCGGGGTCATGCCCTCGACCTGGCTCCCTCGTTGGGGCGAGTCGGCGTCGACCTGACCCGTTTCGATCCCACCGTCCTCGCCATGTTCCGACGTGGCGCGGGGATCTACGCACTCCCCCGCGGCTTCACGCCGCTCGTGGTCGTCTACAACCGAGACCTGCTGGACCGCGCGGGAATCGCCGCTCCGACGGGCGATTGGACCTGGGACGACTTCGGGCTTGCGGCGCGGCGCCTGACGCGCGACGAGGACGGCGACGGGCGGATCGACCATTGGGGGGTCGTGTTCGATCGGCGACCGGCGATCTGGATTGCGTGGATCTGGGCCGGCGGCGGCGACGTGCTCTGTGCCGACGGGCGGCGCGCCTCGGGATGTCTCGATTCCCCGGTCACGGTCGCGGCCATCCGCTGGTACGCGTCGTGGGTCGCGCCGGGGAGAGCGGGCGGACCGGTGGCGCCGCGCGCGCGCGACGCGCGGGACTCGAACGCCGCAGGCGACGGGTTGTTCGCGGCGGGCCGCGTGGCATTCATGACGGTGGATCACGGTGCGGTGCCCAATCTCCGGGCGGCGGCGGCCGCGGGTCGCCTGCGCCTGGGATTCGTTTCGATTCCGCGCCGGGCGGGGTCCGAGCCCGCCACGGTCTTGTACGCCTCCGGATACGCCGCGCCGGCGAACCTTCTGCGCCGGAAGGCAGCGGTCGAGCTCGCCGCCGACCTCACCGACTCGGTCGCCGATGCGACCCGGGGGGAAGCGGGCATCGAGCTGCCGGCGGTGACCGCCGCGGCCGCGGCGCTGGCGGCCGCCGACACCCTGGGGTGGGAGGCAGTGTTTCTGCGGGCCGCGGCGCGCGGGCGCGCGACCTGGGGCGCGCGCGTGGCGCAATGGGGCGAGGTCGAGGCCGCACTCACCGACCTGATGGATCGCGTCACCGTGGACGGCGCCGATCCTGCTCGAAGCGCGCGCGCTACCGCGCGCGAGCTCGACCGCTTGCTCGGCGCTACCCGATGACTCCCGTTGCACGCTGGCGGGGCGGCGCCCTCGTCGCGCTCGCGGTCGGCGTCGCGCTGCCCTTCGGGGTGGCGCACGAGCTCCGTGGCAGATACCAGCGCGCGCTGGCGCTACAGGAGGCGACCGCGGTGGCGGGTTATATCGCGGTCGTAACGCCGCGTACGCGGACCGGCGCCGCGTACGATCTGCCGCCGCTGCTGATCCGTGCCAGAGCCCTCGACCAGCTGCCCGAGTTCTCGGGCCGGTTCGAGGTCTACCATGCGACGGCACCGCTCGTGCATGCCACGGCTCCACCGCTGCCGACTGCGACGCTGCAACGCCTGCGGCGGGAAGTGGCGGCACATTGGACGGGACGCGAGGCCCTGGCCCCGTTGCTCGATCACGACGGCTGGGCCGTGGTGGGTGCGGTTGCGGCCCGCCCGGCTGGCGATGAGGAGCCGGCGCCGCTTTGGTCCGTGGCCGCGCTGCTGCTCCTGGGAATCGCGGCCACACAGGCTCTGCGGACGATCGGGGGGCCGCGCCACGCGTGGCGAGCGGCGCTCGGACCCTACGGCATGGTGGCGGCTCTGTACGGCGCCGCGGTATTCGCCGACCTGCGTAGCGCAGCGCGGGCCACCACCGACCGACGGCTGTACGACACGCGGCTGCTGATACAGGAGGCTGCGGCCCGCGTGCCCGAGGTCCGTGGCGCGCCCGGTGACCTGGCGCCGATCGCCCGAGGAGCGCAGATCGTCCCCGGTGACTCCGGCTCCTCGGCGGCGTGGCGGCGCCAAGCCGGCGGCGTGACTCGAGCGGCCGTTGCCGTGCGGTTCACATCGGGGCGCTGGGTCGAGCTGCGCGTCCCCCCCGCCGAAGCCGGTGTGATCGTGTGGCTCCCTCTGACGCTCGGCTGCGCCGCGCTCGGGCCGCTCGCCGCGCTCTTGGCCGGCTGGAGCCTGACGGCGGAACCCGAGTGGCGACGCGAGACCGCGGCGGCGTGGACGTTCCTCGCCCCATCGGCTCTGCTCCTCGCCGCTTTCTCCGCCATCCCCGTGCTTCTCGCCCTGTACGTGTCGGTGCACGGGTGGAGCCCGATCGAGACGGCGCGCCCGTTCGTGGGGCTCGCCAACTATGTCCACGTCGTGCGTGATCCGCTCACGTGGTCGGCCCTCGGCCACACGGCCGTGTATGCGCTCTATGTCCCGATCGCGTTGGCCCTCGCCCTCGGGCTCGCCGTCACGCTCGGCCGACACCCGCGCCTGACCGGTTTCGTGAGCGGCGTGCTCCTGTTGCCGTACGTCTCGTCCGTGGTCGCGCTGGCGCTGGTGTGGCGCTGGCTATACCACCCGGATCTCGGGGTGATCAATCAGCTGCTGACGCGGGCAAGGCTCACGCCGGTGGACTGGCTCGGCAATCCAAAGACGGCGCTGGCCGCGTTGATGGTCGTGGCTGCGTGGATGCAGCTGGGTTATCAGATGACGGTCTTCGCGGCGGGGCTCCGCGCGATCCCCAGAGTGTATCTGGATGCCGCCCGAGTGGACGGCGCGAGCGCCTGGCAGCGATTCTGGCGCGTGACCTTCCCGCTGCTGCGTCCGGTGACACTGTTCCTGCTGGTGACGGGCATGATCGGTGCTTGTCAGGTCTTCGCGCTCGTTTTCGTGATGACCGGCGGCGGGCCGGCTCATGCCACAGACGTGATCGTAACTCGCATCTATCGGACGGCGTGGGAACTGCTGCAATTCGGCGAGGCCAGCGCCCTCGCGCTGCTGCTGTGCGCGCTGCTGCTCGGAGCGACGTGGAGCCAGCTCAAGCTGCTCGATCGGCGGGTGGAATATGACGAGGGGTGAAGGGGGAAGGGGGACGAGGGATGGGTGGTTGGCGTATGCGCTCGGGCTGCCGCTCGCGGTGCTCGCGCTCGCTCCATTCCTCTATATGGTCGTGACCGCCGTAAGGGACCAGCCGATCGAGACCTTCGTCGCCGCCGCGACCACAATGCCGTTCGATCGCTTTCTCCTCACGAGCCTCGTCCTGTCGCTCGCCGTCGCGTCGGGGCAGGTCTTCACGAGCGCGACTGCGGCCTACGCACTGGCGCGGCTCCGCTTCGCTGGGCGCGAGCGCGTGTTGCTCGTTTACTTGTCGGCGTTGATGGCTCCGGGGATTCTGCTCGCCATTCCGCGGTTCCTCCTGATCGACGCCCTCGGCTGGGTGGACCGGTACCGCGGCCTCGTCTCAACGGAACTGGTGTCCGTGACGGGGATTTTCCTGCTGCGTCAGTTCTTCCGCACGATCCCCCGCGACTTGGAGGACGCCGCCCGCCTCGAGGGCGCCCGGGAGTGGACGATCTTCTGGCGTGTGATTCTGCCCGTGTCGCGACCGGCGCTCGTCACGCTCGGGGTGCTCGCGTTCGCCGATCAATGGCGAAGCTTCCTCTGGCCCCTGGTGGCGACGCGCGCCGAGAGCATGCGACCCGTCGAGGTCGGCATTGCGGATCTGCGCGGGCTCTACGAATTGAGCGGGCCCGGTCAAATGGCAGCCGCAACGCTCGCGGTGCTTCCGGTAGTGCTCGTGTATTGCGTGGCGCGGCGGTACTTCGTCAGGGGAATCAGCGAAACGGGGCTGAGGTAAAGAAGCCGTTTACGGCTTGCCGGTGCGCCGACCGGTCGTGGCGGATCGGAAGGTCAATGCCCATCTGATGTCCCTCCCGTCTCCACCCGCGGGCCATTCGAGCACGGCGTGCCCGGACTCCAGCCTGCGCACGGTACAGGGTCGGTCGGCCTTGCACGTGGCGGGCCGCAGCCCCTTCGGAACGGAGATGGTGACCGCGTACGCCCGGGCGTCGAGATTTGTGGCTGCGGCCTTGAGCGTGCGGGCTGTCGCGTCCCAGGATTCGTCGGCGACGTCCACTGCTCCCTGCACGATGTGGCGGGTCGTGCCGATGATTTGAGGCCGGGCGACGGCGGGCCGGATCGCGACTGTCCGCGCGGAGCGCGGCTCGACCGATACCACGAGGGTGGCTTTCAGGTCGGGGGCGGGCGCGTCACGCCACACGTCGTACGCGTCGAACGTCGTGCCGCTGATGCCGAGCTGCGCGAGCGGCACGGACACCTGCAGCGGCTCATTGTCCCAGTTCGCGGCCACGACGGTCCACCACCGCGGCGCGCCCTCGCCCACCCAGACCCGGGCGGGCCGGTCGCGGCGCACGCTCCAGATCCCCCCGGCGTCTTTCCCGCCCCCGGACACTCGGACGGCGAGGACGTTCTCGCCTCCCCAGTTGACACCCTCGGAAGGCACGGAATAGCGACGATACTCGCCGGGGCCCGTGGTCTCCCCGATCTTGAGACCGTTCAAGAACGTCTGGTCGGCGTCGGCGATCTTGCCGAGCTCGAGGGTCAGGGTCCGACTGTCCGACGGTCCGACCGTCCGACCGGGGGGGGGTGGAAGGGTGAATCGCACGCGATACCAGGCGATGCCGGTGTACCCCGCATGTCCTGCCTCGTCCCAGCGTTGCGGTACCTGAATGGTCTCCCACGCTTCCTCGTCGAATCCACGCGCGCTGTAGCCCGGATCGTCACCCGTCCGGAAGCGCCACGAGCCGCTCACCGGATACACGTCGCCGCCCGCTACGACGGCCGGAGCCACGGCGGGCCCGACTGAGCCGGTTTCGATCGGACGGCCGGCCAGGCGCGCGACCGGAAGGCAGCGCTGCAGCAACGCCACCCGGTCCGGCGGGAGCGCCGGCAGGTTGTCCGAGAAGAGCGTGATCCCACCCGTCACCGCTACGAGGGAGGCCCAGAGCTCGGCGGCTGCGCGGGTGAGGGGAGGACGCACGACCAGGCAGTCGGGGTCATTCAGCCACGCCGCGCGCTGGAAGAAGCTCCGCAACCCGGCCGCCTGTGCGGGGGCCTGGATGCCCCCCCAGCTCGCGTCCACGTCGGGGCCGATGCGCATGCCGTTGACGAATCCCGCGGCATGCTGCAGGGGCGCCCGGCTCCCGATCAAGAGCGCCTCAGTGCCGAGGCCGTCGCGCAGCGCCGCCAGGCCGGCGCGGTACGCCTCCGCGTGAGTCAGTCCGCCGAAGTGGCTCGCGCCCAGCTGGGCCCAGTGCAGCATATCGACGCGAACGTAGTCGTACCCCCACTCTCGCACGGCGCGGCGGGCGAGCTCGAACAACCATTGCTGGACCTTGGGATGAGCGCCGTCGAGCGCGTAGACGTTGCCACCCCAGGCTTCGCGAACGGCACACACTACCGGGTCATGGGCGTCACGCAGCAGCCAGTCGGGCTGCGACGTCGGCACACCGGATCCATCGCTGACGCCGAAGGGCGCCACCCACAGGCCTGCCTTGAAACCCGCCGCGTGGATCTGGTCAGTGAGCCGGGCGTGTCCCTGCGGAAACCGGTCGTTCGTTTCCCAGGCGCCTACGGCTCGCTCATATCCGTCATCGAGCTCGATGTAGCGAAAGAACCGGCGATCGAACGTCTTGGCGCAGAACTCCACGTTCGCGAGCACATCGGCTTCGCTGGCCGCGCTGCCCAGCTCGGACCGCGTGCACCACCCCGCGGGGGCGACCGCCTCCGCGAGGCGCTCCTGGTCGACCGGCGATGGCGGGACGAAGACGGTACTCAGCGCCTCGAGTCCGTCACCTTCCGGGTCGAAGCACAGCCGCATCCGGGAGGCGTCGCCCTCGGGCCGGAGGGGCCGTGGGGGCAGCCAATCGCTTACCGCCTCCACCTCGTCCGCCGACAGCTGTACACGAGCCTCCCCCGGTTCGCCCGCGTCAAACGCGATGGCGAGCCCCCGGCGACCCCGCGTGAGCCCGCAGGCCGCGTAGCTCGCGACACCCGCCGCATCCCGCGCTCCCACCGTCACGATGCGGCACGGGTCACTCGAGTGGGCGCCGTTCAGGAGTGCGACGAGTGAACCGTCGCCCGCGAGCACCTGCGCGTGCGCCACCCGCAGGAAGCGCACGCCTTTGACGGTCGGGAGAAAGCGATCCGGGAACACAGTGACTGTGACGGCTGCCTGCGGAGCGGCCGCGCCACCGGCCGTGAGAAACTCCGCCTCCACCCACACGCCCGCCGCCCGGCCTCGCACCACGACGGCGTCGCCACCGGGGGGACGCCGGCTTCCAACGGCGCTATCTTCCAGCTCCGCAAGCGTCAGCGCCCGGTCACCGACCCACGTCAGGACCTCCGCGTCCCGCACCAGGGGAACGGGAGAGCCGTCCCCGTAGTACCAGAGCGACCAGCGGCGCCGCTCGTCGAGCTCAAAGCGCAGCCGGCCGGGCACGTCCCGACGGTGAGGACGCGGACGCTGCCGGGCGTCGGCGAGCGCGGGGCGCGCGACGAGTCCGCCGGAGACGCCTCCCGTGAGGAGAACGAACGTGCGTCGGTCCATCGTCACAATGTTGGTGGGCATGGTTGGTTTGTCTACGCCGCTGATGGGCCAGGGTAGCGCCGCGGCTGGCGCGGGGGGAGCGCCGTCCCTAGTTTGGCACCGATGGTAGCGCCATCCCTCGATACCGAGCATCCCGGCATCCGGGTCATTGCGGAAGTCGCGTCGGTGTTGCAAGCGGGCCTCGGGTCGGGGGAGGTCCTGCACGGCGTGGTGAGCGCGCTGCGGCGTGGCCTCAACCTGCGCCGCTGCCGCCTCTGGCTCCGCAGCCCGGACGGCACGCGCTTCACGCCGGTTACGACGTCGGGAGACGAAGCGGAGCAACCGGGCTATGCCCCGCCGGTGGCCGAGTGGATGCGCCGGGGCCACCAGCGGGAGGACGTACCCGGCGGCTCCATCGTCCGGCTCCCCCTCATCCATAACGACGAGCCGCTCGGCGTGCTCGAGGTCGTCATCCCCACGGGACGCTACGAGGGCATCGCGCACGACGTCGTCGTGGTGGTGGCGCGCATTCTGGCGCCCATCATCGGCGCAAGCGAGCTGTCACAGGATCTCGCGTCCGAGGTTGCGCTCCGTACACACGAGGTGGAAGCGCAGCGGAGCTTCGCCGCGCAGATCATCGACTCCCTCCCCGTCGGTTTGTACGTGATCGACCGCGACTACCAGATCCGTGCGTGGAACCGCAAGCGCGAGACGGGCACGCAGGGGGTGTCGCGCGAGGACGCCGTGGGTCGCGTGATCTTCG
Source organism: Gemmatimonadota bacterium (assembly GCA_003222035.1). Lineage (GTDB taxonomy): Bacteria > Gemmatimonadota > Gemmatimonadetes > Gemmatimonadales > GWC2-71-9 > AG41. The sequence goes on from QHUS01000092.1 coordinate 43,736, forward strand.
ACGTGCTCGACCGGCAGCCCCGGGACCTCCTGAAGCGAGAGTTCGACCGCGTGTTCGAGACCGGCGAGCTGCAGCAGGTGGAGATGGAGTCGCAGGCCTCGGGCGAAGCGCGCCACTACCGCATCACGAAGATCCCGATGCGGGAAGACGGCCGCACCATCTCCCACGTCGTCACCATCGGCGAGGACATCACGGAGTGGCGCCAGGCGCAGCAGCGCCTGACGGAGACGGAGAAGCTCGCAGCGGTGGGGCAACTCGCCGCCGGCGTCATGCACGAGATCAACAACCCGCTCGCGACCATCCTGGCGTGCTGCGAAGCCCTGGCGCTCCGGGCCGAGGACCTGACCCCTGCCGACCGTCACGGTTACGCCGAGTACCTGAAGATCATCGACGCCGAAGTGCAGCGTTGCCGGCGGATCGTCGAGAGCCTGCTCGAGTTTTCCCGCCCGAAAGGGGGCGACAAGAAGCTGCAGGACGTGAACGGCGTGGTGGAGCAAACGCTGTTCCTGCTCAAGCACCACGCGCGGTTCAAGCGCCTGACGGTGGTGCGCGAGCTGACGTCGGGTCTGCCGCCGGTGCTCGCGGACCAGGAGCGCCTGATCCAGAGCTTCATGGCACTGATGCTCAACGCGATGGATGCGATGGACTCACGGGGGACCTTGACCGTCAGGACCTGCATCAACCCCGACCGCGCGGATGAGGTGCTGCTCGAGTTCATCGACACGGGCACCGGCATCAAGCGAGAGGACCTGCCCAAGATTTTCGAGCCGTTCTTCACGACGAAGCTGCAGGGGCGGGGTACTGGACTCGGCCTCTCGATTTGCTACGGGATCATCGCCGAGCACCGGGGGCGCATCGAGGTGGAGTCGCAGCTCGGAGTTGGATCGAACTTCAAGGTGTATCTCCCGATGGGATGAAGATCCTCGTCGTGGAAGACGACAAGACCGTCGGGCAGTACGTGCAGCGTGGCCTGACCGAGGCCGGCTTCCACGCCGACCTCGTGGGGGACGGCGTCGAAGGCCTGCGTCTTTCGACGGGCGGCCACTACGACCTGCTGGTGCTCGACCTCCGCCTGCCCTCCTTGTCGGGTCTCGAGGTGCTCCGCACCCTCCGGGATCGGGGCGATGGTCTGCCGGTCCTGGTCCTCACCGCGCAGGATGCCGTCGATTTCAAGGTCCAGGCGCTCAAGATGGGCGCCGATGACTACGTGACCAAGCCGTTCTCCCTGGAGGAGCTCCTCGCCCGGGTCGAAGCCCTCGGGCGCCGCCCCAAGGCGATCGCGCCGCCCGTGCTCCGCGTGGCGGATCTGACGCTCGACACGGGGAGCCGTGAGGTGCGCCGCGGCGGCAAGCTCGTCGACCTGACCCCCAAGGAGTATGCGGTGCTCGAGTATCTCATGCGCCACCAGGCACGCGTCATGTCTCGGACGCTGATCACGGAGTACGCATGGGACTACCATTTCGACCCGGGCACCAACATCGTGGATGTGGTGATCACGCGATTGCGCAAGAAGATCGATCACGCGCGCGAGCCGAAGCTGATTCACACGGTCCGCGGCGTGGGCTACGTCGTGAAGGCGTAACGTGCCGACGCTGCGCGGGCAGCTCTCCGCCTGGTATTCCGGAGCACTCGCCCTCACCCTCGCTGCCTTCGCCGGAGTGTTGTACTTCGATCGGCGGAGCGCTTCGTACCAGGACCTCGACCAGCGGATCCAGTCCGAGGTGTCGCTGACCGCGGGGATCCTCGCCGAAAGCTACCGGGCCCGCGGCGTGCTGGTGCGGGCGGACACCGCCGGGCGTCCGATCCTGATCCCCGACCTCGCCGCACTGCTCGAGGCGGTCCCTGGCTTTCTCATCATCACGGCGCGCGATGGGAGCCTGTTGTTCGCCTCGTCCGATGCGCGGGCCCTGACCTTCCAACAGGTCGAGCAGCTGCAGCGGCCCGCGAGCACGCTCGTCTCGGGGGGGGAACGAGGGCAGGGGGGCGGGGGGGGGCAGGGGGCGCAGGGGGGGCGGTCGAGCGGGACGCTCCGGCTCGACGCCAACGGCCCGATGAGACAGCCGAGTTGGGGCCCCAGCAGCTGCTCTCGACGTTCCTCTGGGTGCTCCCCTTCGGCGTCGGCGTCGCGCTCTTGATGGGCCTGTGGATCGCCCGGCGCGCGCTTGCGGCGGTGGACATGATCATCACGGAGGTACGCGAGATCACGGACGGTCGCAGCCTGCACCGGCGCCTGGCCGAACCCATGGAGAAGGACGAGATCGGTCGCCTGATCGAGACGCTGAACCAGATGATGACCCGGTTGGAGCGCAGCTTCGCCGCCCTGCGGCGGTTCACGGCCGACGCGAGCCACGAGCTGAAGACGCCCCTCACCGTGCTCCGGGCCGGCGTGGAGCGCGCGATCACGACGCCCAACCTTCCGCAGGACACGCTCGCGACGCTCGAGGAGACACTTCAGGTGATCCAGCGCATGACCGAGCTGGTGGACGCGCTGCTGACGCTGGCCCGCGCCGACGAGGGGATCGCGCCGCTGCATCGCGAGCCGGTGGACCTGCGCGAGATCGTCGAAGAGCTCCGTGAGACCGGTGAGCTGCTCGCGGAGGAGTCCGGCATCCGGATGGAGGTGGCGACCGCTCCGGAGCCGATGGTCGTCTCCGTCGACGCGACGCGCATCCGCCAGCTGATCCTCAACCTCCTCACCAACGCGGTGAAGTACACGCCCACGGGCGGGATGGTGCGCATGCAGCTCGGCGCCGCGAACGGGCGGATCACGCTCAGCGTGGCCGACACCGGAATCGGCATCGCGCCTGGGGATCTGCCGCACATCTTCGACCGCTTCTGGCGCGCCGACTCGGCGCGCACACGCACCGGAGAGCGCCCGGGCGCGGGATTGGGCCTCGCGATCTGCAAATGGATTGCCGAGGCGCACGGCGGCCACATCGACGTGGTGAGCCGTCCCGGGCGCGGCACTACGTTCACCGTCTCGATTCCCCGGGACGCGGCGTCCGCCGACTCCTAACCCGGCCGTCATCGGTTCGTCACGCCGCTCCCATCCCGTTGCAAACGACGCGTGGCATGATGGTGGAGCACCCTTTCGTGGAGGGGCTTCATGTTGGCCACCGATCGACGGCTCGTACCGAGTGGGGTCATATCCGTGCTCGCCCATGCGGGCGTGCTCGGCGCGGCGTTCCTGGCAACGCTCCGACCGGACCGCGTTGCCGATGCCGCGAGCCAACCGGTCATCCTGGCGTGGCCACAGACGCCTGACGGGCCGCCCGATCCCCCGGACCCGAGACCCGGACCCGTTCCACCCATCGACGTGCCGCCGCAACCGCCCATCGGGATTCCGCCGATTGATGAGGGTCTGTCTTTCGATGGTCGACCGCCGCTGCTGGCACGGGACACCGCGGCTGCCGGGAACGGCGCCGCTCAAGTTACCGGAGAGCCGTGGAGCGTCGCAGGGGTCGCGGAGCCTCCCGTTCTCCTCGCCGGTCCGCTGCTCGCCTACCCTGAGGCGCTGCGCCGCGCCGGAATCGCCGGGCGCGTCGTCGTGCAGGCGGTGATCGACACGCTTGGTCGGGTCGAGCCCGGCTCGGTGATCGTCGAGAGTTCCGTGGCGGGGTTCGCCGCGTCGGCACGGGCCTACGCGCTCGGTGCGCGGTTTCGACCGGGGCGGGTGAATGGTCGTAGCGTGCGAGTGCTGGTCAGCTTGCCGATCGACTTCACGCTCGCGCCTCCCCGTTGACCGGCGTAGGTTACGCGTCCATGTACGTCGCGAGGCCGATCCTGGTCGTCGCCATTGTCTGCAGCAGCGGCGTGGCGCGTTCGGGTGCGGCCCAAATGACCGCCGGCGATCTCGTGAGCGCGGCGCGCACCCAGCTGTGGAACGGCAACGCGGACTCAGGTCTCGCGCTGCTGCGGCTCGCCCTGGACTCCGGCACGAGCGGGACGACCAGCGATCGGATGAACGCGCTGGTGTGGCGCGGCGTGTTTCAGTACTTCAAGGGACGGGATAGCCTCGCGCGGGAGTCGTTTCGCGACGCCCTGACCATCGATCCGCGGCTCGAGGTCACCGGCCTGGCGCAGGTGGACTCGCTGCTCGCGCTCGAATTCGAAGCGGTACGTCGATCGATTCCGGTTCCGCAGACGGCGGCGCGTCCCACACCCGCCCTCGCCCGCCTTGCCGCGGGCCGATCAGCCGACACGCTGTTCACCTGCGTTCCCGACTGTCATGGGCTCGACCAGCCTCCCCGAATTCTCTCCGGGATGGCGGAGACGGTGGCGGTCGAGAGTGGGACCCTCATCATGGGTGGGGTGGCGGTGGTACGGTTTGTGGTGGACACCGCGGGGAGCGTCGAAGCCGCTTCGATCTCCGTGGTTTCGTCTCCCGGTGCGGCGCTGCGAGAAACCCTGATCGATCATGTCCGCCCGGCGCGGTTCACCCCGGGACGCGCGCAGGGGCGAGCGGTGCGGGTTTTGATGCAGTGGCGCCTCAACGTGCGGAGTCGGTGAAGCAGACGCCTCACCCGGCTGTCATCGTTTTGTAATCCGCGCGCCACTAGCGAGTGGAGGGATTTCGGCGGTAATTCATAAGGAGTTACCCGATCGAGCCGGGAGGGATACAGAACGTGTTCGACAACCTGATCGAGTCCAAGCGCAAGAAGAGCGGCGGCAAGACGGCGGGTGTCGGGGCCGTGTCGCTCATCGTGCACACGGTCGTGATCGCCGGGGCGGTCTACGCGACGCTCAACGCCGGTCAGACCGACAACAGCGTCAAAGTGGATACCGCGATGGTGTTCGTCGACCAGCCGAAGCAGGAGAAGCCACCGGAGCAGCCCGTGCAGCTCGACGTCCCGCTCAAAGGGTTCCAGACCGTCGTCGCGCCCGACGTGATCCCGACGAACATCCCGCCCGTCAATCTCCAGGAGCATTTCGATCCGAAGGACTATTCGGGTTCGGGCGTGGAGGGTGGCCTCGCCACCGGGATGGTGCCGACCGGCAACGAAGTATTCATGGAAGCGATCGTCGAAGAGAAACCCACGGTTCTGTCGGGACCGATCCCCGTATATCCCGAGCTCTTGAAGCAGGCACAGATTCAGGGTCGCGTGCTCGTGCAGGCGATCGTGGACACGCTCGGCCGCGCCGAGCCGACGTCGGTCAAGGTGTTACAGAGCCCCAACGCCGGGTTCGATCAGTCCGCGAAGAACTACGTGCTGAAGGCGCTGTTCCGGCCCGCGCGCGTGCACGGCCGGGCCGTCCGCGTCCTGATTCAGATCCCCATCGATTACCGCATCAAACAGTAAGATGCACGACCTCACCCTCGGTCTAGGCCCAAAGGAGCCTTCCGCCACATGAGTCTGTCGCTCTACGAACTGTTCATGACGATGGGCCCCTTCGCCAAGTTCATCGTCCTGGTGCTGGCGCTGATGTCGATTTTCTCGTGGACCAGCGCCTTCCAGAAGCTGTATCATATCCTGCGGTCCCAGGGCGAGACGCGCCGGTTCGCCCCGGAGTTCTCGCGTTTCCTCCAGGAAGAGCAGCTCGACGGCGCGATCAAGCTCGCCGAGAAACAGAAGAAGAGCCACGTCGCCCGCGTCGTAGGAGAGGCGCTCGCCGAGGTCAAGCCGCTCTTGCGGGATCGGGCCACCATCACCGCTGCCGACATCAATTCGGTCGAGCGCGCGGTCGAGCGGGAGATCCTCATCGTCTCGGCCGAGCTGAAGCGCGGCCTGGGCATTCTCGCGACCACGGGATCCACCGCGCCGTTCGTCGGTCTGCTCGGCACCGTGATGGGGATCGTGAACGCCTTCACCGGCATGGCGGCCTCGGGCGGCGGCGGCTCGCTCGCGTCGGTGTCCGCCGGTATCGCCGAGGCGTTGATTACCACCGCCTTCGGCCTCATCGTCGCCATTCCGGCGGTCTGGCTGTACAACTACTTCACCACGAAGATCGACTTCCTCTCCGTCGAGATGACCTACACCTCGAAGGAGCTGATCGACTACCTGATCAAGAGCGTCGGGTCGGAGTTCGGCCGCTCGATCTTCACGAAGGAATTCCAGACGCAGAAGGCGTCGCAGACCAGTGGCCCTGTCAGCCACTAGCGCCCGCGCGGCCGTCAAGGCCGACATCAACGTCACGCCGCTGATCGACGTGATGCTGGTGCTGCTCATCATCTTCATGATCGTCACGCCCCTGATCGCCGCGGGGTTCCAGGCGACGCTGCCGCGTTCCGCGAATCCCGAAAACCGTCCGGAAGGGCCGGACGAGGTCCGACTGGGAATCGACAAGGACGGCAAGTTCTACCTCGATGTGGGCAGCGGGCCGCGTGTGATTGCGGACCAGGAGCTGCCGGCACGGCTGCAGGCGCTGTACGAGACGCGGACGCAAGACAAGATCTTGTTTCTCAAGGCCGACCAGAACATCGAGTTCGGCCGGGTGCAGCAGGCGATCGAGATCTCCCGGCAGGCGGGGGTTCGCGTGGTCGGTGCCATCACCGAGCAAAAGCAGTCGCTCACGAAAAAGAAGAAGGAAGGGGGCTGACCCATGGCGATGGCGTCCGGCGGCGGCGGTGAGGGGCTCAGCTCCGACATCAACGTCACACCGCTGATCGACGTGCTGCTGGTGCTGCTGATCATCTTCATGATCACGCAGCCCCTGTCCCGCAAGGCGTTCGACGTGCAGGTGCCGCCGAAGCAACAGACGAAGTCCAAGACACCGCCCAGCAGCCAGATCGTGCTCGAGCTGCGGCCGGACGGATCGTACGCGATCAACGGCCAGCCGTACGCGCTGAACCAGCTCGAGCAGGCGTTTCGCCAGATCTACGATCCGCGTCCAGCGAAGCTCCTGTTCATCAAGGCCGCGCCGAGCCGCAAGTACCTCGACGTGATGCAGGCGATGGACATCGCCCACGCCGCTGGGGTGCAGGTCATCGGGTTCACACCCCCCGAGCAGCCCAAACAATAGCCGGTGGAGGGGCCGGGGCCGAGCAAGCCAAGAGGGGCGCAGCGTGCTGCGCCCCTACTTTCATGGTGCTGGGGTATCTATCCCCGTGATGCCGACCGCTCTCCCCGGGCTCCGTCTGCCGCTCGGCCGCCGTCGTCTCGGGCCGGGGGCCGCAGTGGCGATATTCGTGCATGCGGCGATCGTCGGGGCCCTCCTGATCCACGGGCGTGAGCTGGCGCGGCGCGGGCCGGGGGGGGGCGGCTCGCGGGCGCCGAGCGGCGGCGTGAACTTCTTCGCCATTCCCGGAGCGGCGCCGGCGGCTGTGGATGTGGCGCCGCCGCTGCGTCTCACCGTCTCCGATGTTGCCACGCTGCGCCGGATTCAGGTCGAGCTGCCCCCGCTCGAGCCCCTGCGCACCACAGTGTCGGCGCCGCTGCAGGATTACCGGGTCGTAGGAGATGGCGGCGGGGGCGGCGGCGCGGGGCCCGGCGCGACGGCGGGGTCCGGTGCGGGGATGGGGACTGGAACGGGCAGCGAAGCGGGTTACATTTTTCCCGCCTCGCCGCGGACCGCGATTCTACCGCCGCCGGGCCAGGTGCCGGGCTCCGTGGCCGGTCACACCCTCCGGGTGAAGTTTTGGGTAGCGACGGACGGCCGCGTGACGCGCGTGGAAGTCAACCCGCCGATCGCCGACGGGGCCTACAGCCGGGAGTTCCAGCAGCGCATGATGGCGTACCAGTTCTACCCGGCCCACACCCGGGACGGGCAGAGCGTGGCGGGCGTCGTCACCATCTCTGTTCGCATCGGTCACTAGGAGTCATAACTCACTATGCTCATTGCCATCGTGCTGGGGCTGTCTGTCCTCGCCCTGGCCGTCGCCTGGGGTCTGCGCGGCTTCGTGCTGCGGCAGGACAACGGCACCCCCGACATGCGGAAGATCTCCGACGCGATCCAGGAGGGTGCCCAAGCGTTCCTGCGGCGCCAGTACCGCACGATCGGTTCCCTGAGCATCGCGCTCGGCGTGCTCATCTACCTGCTGTACGCGTTCTTCCGCAAGCCGCATCCCGGCGAGCCCGCGGCGACCACGCTCGCGCTCACGACGACCCTCTCCTTCCTGTTCGGCGCCCTCTGCTCCGGCGTGGCCGGTCTCGTGGGGATGTACGTCGCCGTGCGGTCCAACATCCGGACCGCCAGCGCGGCGCGCTCGAGTCTCAACAAGGCGCTGCAGATCGCGCTGCGGGGCGGCGCCGTGAGCGGGCTGTTCGTGGTGGCGATGAGCCTGTTCGGCGTGAGCCTGCTCTACAGCGTGCTCGACGCCCTGCACTTCGAGCCGACCAAGATCCCTCTCATGATCGTGGGCTACGGTTTCGGGGCGTCGTTCGTCGCGCTGTTCGCCCAGCTGGGGGGCGGCATCTACACCAAGGCCGCGGACGTCGGCGCCGATCTCGTGGGAAAGGTGGAGGCGGGCATCCCCGAGGACGACCCCCGCAATCCGGCCGTGATCGCGGACCTGGTGGGCGACAACGTGGGCGACTGCGCGGGTCGCGGTGCCGACCTGTTCGAGTCGACGGCGGCCGAGAACATCGGCGCGATGATTCTCGGCGCGGGGCTCGCGTCGGCGAACCTCGGCGTGTTCAGCCCGGCGCAGGTCGTGGGCCTCATGCTGTTTCCGCTGGTGGCGCGGGCGTTCGGACTCGTCGCGTCCATCATCGGCGTCCTCGTCGTGAAGGCCCGCGAAGACGAGGACCCGATGCGCGCGCTCAATCGGGGCTACATGTGGACCGCAGTGCTCGCCGCCGCCGGCTTCGTGGGTGGGACGTACTGGCTGCTCAACCCCGCTGGATATCCGGCCGCCTGGTGGCACTTCGCGCTGTGCGGTGTGATCGGAATCGCGACTTCGATCGCCTTCGTTTATATCACGCAGTACTACACCGAGTACCGCTACCGTCCCGTGAAATCGATCGCCGCTGCCTCCGTCACCGGTCCGGCGACGAACATCATCGCGGGGTTTGCCGTCGCCCTCGAATGCACCGCGCTGCCGACCTTCGCGATCTCGGCGGCGATCATCGCCTCCTACAGGCTGGGGGCGTCGAGCGGGCTCGCGCATGCCGGGCTGTTCGGGACGGCGGTGGCCACGATGGGGATGCTGGGCACGGCGGCGTAAGCCATCCGCAAACGCACCGATCGGCTCGACGCCGTCGGCAACACGACCAAGGCGCTCACCAAGGGCTACGCCATCGGTTCGGCGGCGCTCGCCGCCTTCCTGCTCTTCTCTGCCTACCTGGACGAGGTGGCCGCCCTCGGCTCCCCGCTCGCCGCCGTCGACATCTCGAAGCCCGAGGTGTTCGTGGGCGGCCTGCTGGGCGCGATGCTGGTGTTCTGGTTCTCGGCGCTCGCGATCGGGGCGGTGACGAAGGCGGCGGTCAGCGTAATCAAGGAGGTGCGGCGCCAGTTCCAGGCGGACCCCGGCATCCTCAAGGGGACGTCGCGTCCTGACTACGGCACCGCCGTGGACATCGTGACCATCGGTGCCCTCAAAGCAATGGTGGCGCCGGGTCTGCTCGCGGTGGCGATGCCGATCGCGGTCGGGCTGTTCTTCAAGCTATTCCATCTCGGGGCCGAGACCGTGGCCGCATTCCTCATGGTCGGGACGATCGGCGGCATCTTGATGGCCACGCTGCTCAACAATGGCGGCGGCGCGTGGGACAACGCGAAGAAGTTCATCGAGACGGGCGAGTACGGCGGGAAGGGGAGCCCGACCCACAAGGCCGCCGTGGTTGGTGACACGGTGGGCGATCCGTTCAAGGACACCGCCGGCCCGTCGCTCCATGTGCTCATCAAGCTCTTGAGCACGGTCACGCTGGTGCTGGCGCCGCTCTTTGTCTAGCGCGCGGCAGCTCCTTCGGCGCAAGCCGATCTCGGAGCTGCTGGTCGAGGGAGGAAGTCCCTACGCGCTGAAACGGGCGCTCGGAGCGGGCGACCTCATCATGCTGGGCATCGGCGCGGTGATCGGTGCCGGCATTTTCGGGGCGATCGGTACCGCCGCGGCGGGGCAATACGACGCGGCCGGTCACCTGGTGCGGAGCGGGGCAGGGCCCGCGTTGGTGCTGTCCTTCCTGCTGCTCGGCGTGGCATGTGCCCTGGCGGGCCTGTGCTACGCCGAGCTCGCCGCGATGATCCCGCAGGCCGGCAGCGCCTACGCGTACACGTACGCGACCCTGGGAGAGTTGGTCGCGTGGATCATCGGCTGGGACCTCATTCTCGAGTACGCGGTCGGCAACGTGGCCGTCGCCATCTCGTGGGGTGATTACTTCACGTCGCTGCTCGGCAGCTTCCACGTTCACCTGCCGGCCTGGCTCGTTACCGGGTACCGTACGGCGCTCCTGTCTCCCGATGCCGGCGTGCACGGCTTGCTGCAGACCGCTCCACACGTCCTGGGCGTACCGATCCTGGTGAACCTGCCGGCCTTCGTGATCGTCGCGCTCATCACGTGGCTGCTCATGCTCGGCGTACGCGAGAGTGCCACGGCCAACAACATCATGGTGACGATCAAGCTGCTCGTACTGGGGTTGTTCATCGTCGCCGGGCTCACGCACCTCAGTGCCGCGAACTACCACCCGTTCGCTCCCAACGGGTTTCGCGGCGTCCATCAAGGCGCCGCGATCGTGTTTTTCGCGTACATCGGTTTCGACGCCATCTCCACCGCGGCGGAGGAAACCAAGAACCCGCAGCGAAACCTGCCGATCGGCATTCTGGGTGGACTCGCCATCTGCACCGTGATCTACATGATCGTCGGTGCGGTACTCACGGGGATGGTCCCGTACAGCGAGTTGGGTGTCGCCGATCCGCTCGCGAAGGCGCTGAACAGTGCCGGCTTCACGACGGTCGGCTGGATCGTCGCGCTGGGCGCGATCGTCTCGATGTCGGCGGTGCTGCTCGTGTTCCAGTACGGGCAGCCGCGGATTTTTTTTGCGATGGGGCGCGACGGGCTGCTGCCACCCTGGGCTGCCCGGGTGCACCAAAGGACTCGGGTCCCGTACATCACGACGCTCATCACCGGCATCTTCGTGGGCCTGTGGTCCCTGATCGGCGATGCCGGCGAGACCTACAACCTCACCAACATCGGAACCCTGTTCGCGTTCGTGCTGGTGTGCGTCGGTGTCCTGGTGCTGCGCCATACGGACCGTGATCGCCCGCGACCGTTTCGCGTGCCGCTGGTATGGGTCGTCTCGCTCACGGGTGCTGCGCTCTGCGTGTTCGTGATGGTCGGGCTGCCCGGTGAAACCTGGTGGCGGTTCGCGATCTGGCTCGCGATCGGCCTCGCCCTCTACGTCTTCTACGGGTTCCGCCACAGTCGCCTGCATGCCCCGACGGGCCTCAGACAGTGAAGCTCCACACCAAGATCGTGCTGGGCCTGGTGCTCGGTGCCGGCTCCGGCGTGGCGGCGAATCAGCTCGCGCCGGGCGCCGCCTGGGTGCGCTGGGTCGGTGACAACGTCGCGGGACCCGTGGGGCAGGTGTTCCTCCGCATGCTGCTCATGACGGTGATCCCGCTCGTGTTCACGTCTATTACGCTCGGTGTGGCGGGGATCGGGGACATCCGCAAAGTCGGCCGGGTCGGGATCCGGACGCTCGCGTACTTCCTGGTCTCGACGGCCCTCTCCGCGGCCATCGGCCTGGCGCTCGTCAACGTCTTCCAGCCGGGCACCGGTCTCGCCGCCGAGGTGCGCGAGCAGCTGATGACGACCTACCGCTCACAGGCGCAGGGACTACAGGCCGCCGGCACGACGCATTTCGGCATCGACACCTTCGTCAACATGGTACCACGCAACCCGATCCAGGCCGCCGCCGGGATGGACCTGCTGGGCGTGATCTTCTTCTCGCTCGTTTTCGGGGCGGCGCTCACCTTGATCCCGGAGGAGCGGGCCCGGCCGCTGCTGCGGGTGCTCGACGCCGTCGGCGAGGCGGTCGTGAAGATCATCGACCTGGCGATGAAGCTCGCGCCGTATGGCGTGTTCGGGCTCATTTTCTTCACGACCTCCCGCTTCGGGTGGGGCTTGCTGCGGCAGCTGGGGCTGTACGTCGTCATCGTGCTCCTCGGGCTGCTGATTCACGGAGCCGTGAGCCTGTCGCTGCTGGTGCGCGCGCTGGGAGGGCTCGCGCCGCGCGTATTCTGGAGCCGCATCCGCGCGAGCATCGTCACCGCGTTCTCGACCAGCTCGAGCAACGCCACGCTCCCGACCAACATCGCCGTCGCCGAAGAAGAACTGAAAATCCCCCCACAGATCGCGGGCTTTGTGCTCCCGCTCGGCTCGACGATGTGCATGAACGGCACGGCGCTGTACGAGGGCGTGACGGTGCTGTTTCTGGCGCAGGTGTTCGGTGTGTCGCTCGATCTCGGGACGCAGGTCGTCGTGCTGGTCTTGAGTGTCATCACCGCGGTCGGTGCGGCGGGGGTGCCGGGTGGCTCGCTGCCGCTCCTCATGGTCGTGCTGGCCACCGTGGGCGTGCCGGCCGAGGGGATCGCGATCATCCTGGGCGTCGACCGCATCCTCGACATGTGCCGCACGACGATCAACGTGTGCGGGGACCTGACGGCGGCGGTGTACGTCGCGCGGACAGAGAGCGACTGGGATCCGCGCGACGTGAACGAGGCGTCCCGCCTGCCGCAAGCGGCGTAGGTCGGGAGAGGCTCATTCCCCAGCCTCCAAAGCCTCGCCGTTGCTCAGAACTCGTAGCGCACGCCGAGCTGCCCCTGCCGCGGGGCGTAGACGCCGCTCTTCTGGCTGTACTTCGCGTCGGTCTGGCGGCCGACGAAGCCTGAGTAGTTGTCCCAGTTGAAGATGTTGAACGCTTCCGCGCTCACGCTGAGCCGGCGGGCGCCGCCCACCGCCACGCCCTTGGCGAGGCGCAGGTCCACGGTCCGGTACATGTTGTTCCAGGCCGCCACGGGCCGGATGACTCTGTTGGCGCTGTCGCCCACGAAGTCGTCGGCGGTGTTGCCGTCATTGTTCCTGTCCGGGCCGACCGTGGCGACGTAGGGCCGTGGCGCCGCGAAAATCGCGACCGCCGACAGCTTCAGGCCATACGGCAGATCGCCGATCTGCGACAGGACCAGGCGCCACCGCTCATCCGCCGTCGTCGGCTGCATGACCAGCCAGGCGCGGTCGTTGTAGTTCCCGAGACCCTCGAACTCCGACTGGTACGAGCCCAGCGTGCCGGCCACGTTGAGCCGCAACCCGGGCCGGTCGTAGGTCACCCCGAGAATGAGCGCGTCGAACTTGGCGCGGCCTACGTCATCGTACAGGGTGATGGTGCCGTAGTTGTTGGTCAGCTGGCGCTGGCCCGTCACCGCGTCGCGCCAGTTGGGGGTAAGCTGCACGTACAGGTGGCGCGCATCCTGGTGAATGTAGTCCAGGTTGACCGCCAGCTGGTCCGTGACCTGGTGCCCGATCCCGATGGAGACCTGTCGGTTCTCGGGCGTCTTCATGTTGGTCTTGAGAAGATTGATGTTGGGCGGCGTGGTGCCCCCGCCGTTCAGCACGATGCGCCGCAGCGAGTCGGGGTCGGTCGTGCCCGGGTTCGCGAAGTCGTAGGAGCGCCACCCCGCCGATTGCTTCTCGAAGAATGCCATGAAGGTGGTGATGCGGTCGTACATGATGCCGGCGCCGCCCCGCAGGAAGGTGCGGTGGTTCGGGAACACGTCCCACGAGAAGGCGACGCGCGGGCCGAGGTTGTTCAGGTCGTTCTTGCGCTGGCCCGTGTTCAGGAAGTCGGCGAGCTGCGGGATCGCCTGGAGCGTGGGGTCGCTCGCCCAGGGCACGGTGTAGCCGTTGTTCAGCGTGTTGATCTCGGCGTCGTAGCGGAGGCCCGCGGTGACCTGGAGGTTCGGTCGCGCCTGCCACTGGTCCTGAAGGTACGCACCGGTGCTCCAGCCATTCGTGATGGCACGGGCGTCTTCGGTCGAATTGGGGTCGAAGAAGCCGACGCCGATACGCCCGAGGTTGGGGAGCGAGCTCGAGTCCAGGGTGAAGCGGAAGAAGCCGTCCTGATTACTGGGCAGCCAGCTGTTCGTGCGGACGCGGGCCAGCTCGATACCGCCGGTGACGATGTGCCGGCCGCCGCCCAACGTGCGCGTGGCCCGGTCGATGAGCCGGACGTGCGTCTCCTTGAGGACAAGGGGGAAGCCCGCCGTGCCGAAGGTGATGCTGGGGTACACCAGCGTGACGCCGGGCTCGAGCGGCGACTCGTTGTGGCTCCACAACAGCACGTTCAGCGAGAGCTCATTGACGAACCCGGAGGTGGGCGTGTACGTGTCTCGGAGCTGTGCGCTGTGGATCGAATACTTAGCATTGATCCCGGCGTTGTGCGCTATCGCGTCGCCAAAGTTCGTCTCACTGTTGTAGTAGCGACCGGCCCACACCAGGTCGAGGGTGTGGGAGCGGGAGAGCGGAGCCGTGAGCCGCACGACGCCGGTGTGGTTCTGAGTCGGTGCCTTGAAGGTTCCGGCGAAGGCATCCCAGATGTCGGGTTGGTACGTTGGCCGCCCGGGCACGACGTTGAAGCCGTCGTCGATGCTTTGTCCCTCGTAGCTGACCGCGAAGAACAGCTTATCACGCCGGATCGGGCCACGCAGGTTGAAGCCGAACTGGGCCCGGCCGTAGTCTGGGATGGAGAGGCCGGGGTGCGCAGCCAGGTATTCCCGCTGGGACAAGTCGAGCGCCCTGAGGCTCGTGGCCTGGCCATAGCCAAAGACGGACCCGTGGAGGTCGTTGGTGCCGCGCTGCGTCACGGCGCTGATGACGAACGACGCCCCGCGTGTGTACTGGGCGTCGTACGGGTTCAAGTGGACGCGAAACTCGCGCATCGCCTCCTGCGGCAGCGGCGAGCCGGTCTGGGGAATCCCGACGAGGTTGCCGTTGAAGAAGCTTTTCCACTCCGCCCCGTCCAGGTAGAAATTCCAGAAGCGCAGGTCCGGCAGCGAGCCTGACGACGGCAGCGACCGGCCCGCGGTGGGCGCGAAGGTCTTTATGCCCGGCACAATAGCCGCCAGGTTCATCGTGTTGCGGCTGTTCAAGGGCAGGTTGAGAATCTCGTTCGTCACGACCAGCGCGGAGACGTCGTTGCGCTGCACCTCGAAGCTGGGCTCACGCTGGTGCGCGACCTCCACAGCCTCGAGCGCCACGGCGGCCTGCTGGAGCTGGAAGTCGAGCGTCGCGTGCTGGCCGACCAGGAGCTCGATGTCGCGCTCCTGCGCCCCGTAGCCCAGCAGGGCGACGCGCAGGTGGTAGGCACCGGGCGGCAGGCCGACGATGGTATACGTCCCCTGCGCCGACGTGACGGCGCTGCGCTGCTGCCCGGTCTCACGGTTCGACACCGTGATCTGGGCGGCCGCGAGCGGCGCGCCGGCCGCGCCGGTGACGCGGCCCTGCAGGTTGACCGTGTTCTGTGCGGGGAGGCCGACGGCGCCGGCGACGAACCATGCGGCGGCCAGCAGCACGGCGCGGAGTCGGTGAGCAAGTGGAGACGACATCAGACGACCCTCCTCTTAGTAAGGAACCCGTGAGATCAGGGCCGGCGACTCCGCCGGAACTCCAACACGTAGGCCCCGCCGGCCGGCAGCTCCAGCGCGATCGGCACGACGGTACTCGAGAACTCGCCGAACGGACGGCGCCCGCCCTCATCGATCCGCTCGATTTGCCCGCCCTGCGCGAGGCCGTAGGCGGCCGGGTCGAAGGCGAAGGAGACCGACGTCGGCTCGTCCACGATGCTCGCCACGGCGATCGCGACGCTCCCCTCTGCGGCGCGCCACGCCCCCGCGATCGCTGCCGGGTACCGCGCCACCGACACGGTGGGACCCCCGCGCCGGGCTGCGTAGATCGAGACGCGCGAGAGGTCCACGTCGACCGACGGCACGCTCAGCTCCGGCGGGCGCAAGAATGTCCCGTACAGCAGGTATTCCAGCACGCGCGCGCGGATGCGGGCCAGGCGCATCATGTAGGCCGTCTCCTCCGGCCGGTCGGTCAACTGCGAGGCGCGGAAGTTCGCGATCGTCGGCTGCAACCCCCACACGAAGGCCCGCGCCTGCTCCAGATAGAACTGCCGGCGGAAGCGCGTGTCCAAGAGCTCGAGCGGCCCGGGGGGGGGCGGCGCGAACTGCGCCGGCCACAGCTCGTCATAGGGCGGCATGACGAGCGACGAGTAGTTGCCGTAGGTCACGCCATAGGCGTGGTAGACCGCCTGGAAGAAGGGGATCGGCTCCCACCCGCTGCTTGGGTCGCTGTAGCGCTCCTGGCTGACCTGAAGGGTGAGCATGAGGTCCAGCTCCGGCAGCCACGGCTCGCCGGCGCCCTCACCCGCGAGCAGCACTTGCCGCCCCGGCGCGGCGGCCGCCCGGATCTGCGCCGCGAGGGCGCGGAATCCGCCCATCCAGTAGTTCCCGCCGCCGACGGGATGTCCGTGCGTCGAGTCCCAACACACGAGCGACTGCACCGCCTGGTCCATGTAGATGCCATCGACGCCGTAACCGTCCAACACGGTGTCCGCGATACCAGCGTACTTGGCACGCCAGAAGGGCGTGGTCACGTCCATGGTGGCGCAGGGCTGCGGGTCGAAGACATTGTACGTCTCCTCGCGCACGCGGCCATCCTTTTCCTTCACCGCCCAGTGGGCGGCGTGCTCGCTTGCCCAGCTTGGCGTGCCGGTGCACCACAGCCGCTGGTTCATGTAGACCATGGCATGGCTGCCGGCGGCGTGCGCCGCCGCTACGCCCGCGCGAAACGAATCGACCCCCTCCCGCGGGGGGAGGTAGTCGGGGAAGCTCGTGTCGTACGGCCCGTGGTGCCACCAGTGCCAATAGATGTTGACGGGAAGGCCGAGGGCACGTTGCAGCGCGAGCGCCGGCGGCACCACGCCGGCCGAGCGGCCGCGGTTCCAGACCCACATGCCCGTTCGGAGCAGCCAGTCCGGAACGCGCCCCCGGACGAGCCGGCTCTCGCGCGCCCAGGGCTGGCGCGTGCCCCACGCGCGATAGCGCTCGGCCACGGTGATCCAGTCGCCGTGGAATGTCCCGAGCAGCGCGGCGTACGCCAGCGCCCACTGCCTCCTTGGGCTCGCCGGGTTCTCGAGCGGGTGGATCAACTCGTAGCCGCGTGACCCGTCCGAATCACCCCAGATGGCGAACGTCTTTCGGTAGGCCAGTGTGTCGTCGGCTGCGGCGTAAAGGCCGGCGCCGCCGCGCCGGTACAGCGCCATCACCTGGAGCGACAGCGTGCCGGGATACGCCCACTCGAGGCGGCGGCCCTTGCCATCCGGTCCCGCGAGCAGGGTGGCCGGGTCACGCGCCAGCGCGCCCATCCAGCGCGGCACCGCGAGCTCTTCGCCACTCCCGAGCTGCGGTATGCCGGTGAGCCGTGGAAAGCGCACCTGCTCGATCGCCATGGCGCCCGGGGAATCGACGGCGATACGCCACTCCGACAGGGCCGAGTCTCCCAGCAGCCGGACCGTGGCGGTGACACGCAGCCCAGGCGCCTCGTTCAGCCCGAAGTCACTCCAAACCAGGGCGAGCCCCGGACCCCCGCCCGCCACCTCGTGCCAAAAGAAGCGACGCGCGGCGCTCGGGACGACCCTCAAGGCTCCCGGGCCGAGCCCGTCGAGCCGCCAGATGGCGGTGGCGCGACGCCCGTCGACGAAGGACTGACCGCTCGCACGGTCGGCGAGCTCGAGCAACGAGCCGTTGGTCGGGTCGAAGCCGAGCCGTAGGCGATCGTTTTGAAGCCAGAGCGTGTCCGCGGCGGCGACGGCGAGCAAGCCACCGAGCAGGATGTTCACCGGTAGATCAGGTACGCAGCGCGCTTGTTCCGGAACGTCGCCTGGTCGCGCTCCCACTCGCGCAGGAGCTCGGGCAGCGTCCCTGCCTCGATCGCCTGGCGCAGCCGCGCGCTGCCGCCGTGGCGCTCGACGGTCGCGCCCGCCCACTGGAATTGATCCGGGTGGAGCCGGCGGATGAGGTCGATCATCAAGAGCGACGTCGCCAGCGGCCGGTAGGAGGCGCGGTCCGTCACGGTGAAGCGCACACCCTTGAGCACCTGGCCGGGATACTTGCGCGTGGTCTCCGTCGTCGGGAACTCGACCGCTTCGAAGCGGATGCCCGGCAGGTTCATCGCATTCATGGCCGCGACGACCTCGCTGTTCCTGAGCCAGGGCGCGCCGATCTGCTCGAACGGCAGGTCCGTGCCACGCCCCTCCGAGACGTTGGTCGCCTCGAAGAACACCGTGCCGGGGTAGTCGATGGCAGCTTCGAGCCGCCGGATATTCGGCGACGGGTTCACCCAGGGCAGTCCCGTCTCGTCCCACCACATGTCGCGCCGCCAGCCATCGACCGGCACGACGGTCAGGTCGGCGCCGATCCGCTGCTCCGCGTTGTACATCTTCGCCAGCTCGCCCAGCGTCATGCCGTGGCGCGAGAGGACCGGATAGATACCGACGAACGACTGGTAGGCGGGCTCGAGGATGTTCCCCTCGAGAATGGTTCCGGTGACCGGGTTGGGCCGATCGAGCACCACGATGGGAATTCCCTTCTCGGCCGCGGCCTGCATCGCGAGCGCGAGCGTGGACTCGAACGTGTACTGCCGCACGCCCAGGTCCTGGATGTCGTAGACCAGTACGTCGATTCCCTCGAGCATCTGCGGCGTGGGTTTGTCGGTGTCGCCGTAGAGCGAATGAATGGGCAGCCCGGTCTTCTCGTCCACCGTCGAGGCGACGCGCGTCTCGGCGACGCCGCGGATGCCGTGCTCAGGCGAGTACAGCGCGACCAAGGTCAATTCGCGCATGCCGCGGAGCAGGTCGATCGTGCTGCGGCGTTGCCGATCGATGCCGGACTGGTTCGTAATGAGGCCCACGCGTTTGCCGAGCACGCGCGCCGGCGGGTGCTCGGCGAAGACCTCGACGCCGGGACGAACGGCGGGCGCAGATGCGCACGCCAAGGTGGCTGCGACGAGCAAGGCGGCGGTGCGTGTCATGAATTCCGTGACATGCTACGCGCTGCGGCCTAGATTGCAACCTCATGCCGGCAGCCGTTTGGGCTCTCCTTCTCATCCCGAGCGTGCAGGCTCCGCTCGCGCGTTGGACGCCGGAACTGGCATTCTCGGCCAAGCGCGTCGGGGGCGTGGCGATCTCTCCGGACGGGCGCTGGGCAGCGGTGGAGATGTCCGAGCCGGTGATGGAGCCAGAGGTAAGTGAATGGCGCTCGTCCATCCGCGTCTATCCCGTCGCCCGGATGGGTCTGGGCACCGCGCGGGTCGAGCCAGCGGCGAGCGCTCCCGCCTGGTCGCCGAACGGGCACTGGCTGGCGTTCGTCTCGACCCGGTCGGGGACGCGGAGCCTGTGGCGTGCGGCGTCAGGCGGTGGACCAGCCGAGCAGCTCACGCGTGTGACCGGCGAGCTGGGCGAGTTCCGCTGGTCGCCGGACGGCCGGCGCATAGCCTACGTCCTCAAGGACGCACCCGACGAGAGGGAGCTTCGCCCCGTCCGCGAGAAACGCGACGCGCGTGTCGTCGGCGAGGCGCACAGGTTCGCGCGGCTCTACGTCCTCGACGTGGAAGGTGGGCACGACAGGGCCGCACAGGTGATCACAGCGCCCGACATGCACGTGGGTGGGCACGTGGGCGCGGGGCTGAGCGGCCCCGCGTTCGCCTGGTCGCCGGACGGCTCCGCCATCGCTTTTTCCCACTCGCCGTCCCCGCTGGCGGACGACTGGGTGCGGGCCGACGTGTCCGTGGTGGATGTGGCAACGCGGAGCGTTCGTCCGCTGGCCGCCACCCCGGCAGCTGAAGGAGGGGTCGCGTGGTCCCCCGACGGCCGCTGGGTCGCGGTGACGGTCTCGGATGTCCCCGCCACGTACGCGCTGACCTTTCGCGTCGTGCTCGTTTCGCCTGCCGATGGGGCGACGCGTTCCCTGGCGGACAGCTTCGACCAGCGGCCGACGATCGTCGGGTGGACCGGGGATTCCCGTGGCGTGGTCGTAAGCGAAGCCCGTGGGACGGTGTCGCGGCTCAGCGTACTTCCGGCCGATGGTGGTGCACCCGTGGACCTCTCGCCGGACACCCTGATGGTGTCCGCGCCCGCGCTGAATAGCACCGGCACGTACGTGGGCTTCGTCTCCGAGGCACCCGACCGCGCGCCGGAGCCGTACTTCAGTGGCCTGACGCCGTTCGCGCCATCGCGCGTCGCAGAGGTACAATCGCTTCCGCTCATCCCGTTTGGACCGACGGAGGTGATCCGGTGGAGGTCCTTCGACGGCCACGAGGTCGAGGGCCTCCTGACCTACCCCGTGGGCTACCGGTCCGGAGCGCGAGTGCCCCTGCTGACGATCCTGCATGGCGGTCCGCCCTCGAGCTTCACGCGAACATTCACCGGGGGCGTGACCTCGTACCCGATCGCCTGTTTCGCTGCCGACGGCTACGCCGTGCTCCGCCCGAACGTCCGCGGGAGCAGCGGCTACGGCCGCGAGTTCCGTTACGCGAACCTGCGTGACTGGGGTGGCGGCGACTTCCGGGACGCGATGGCCGGGATCGACGATCTGGTACAGCGGGGGGTCGCGGACCCGGCGCGGCTCGGCGTGATGGGCTGGAGCTACGGCGGGTACCTGACGGCATTCACCATCACCCAGACCACCCGGTTTCGGGCGGCGTCCGTGGGTGCCGGCATCACGGACCTGGTCTCCTATGTGGGCGTGGCCGACATCCCCGGGTTCATTGCGTCCTACTTCGGTGGCGAGTTTTGGGACGCGCCGGATCTGTGGCGCACTCGCTCCCCCGTGCTCAACGTCAACGCTGTGACCAGCCCGACGCTCATCCAGCATGGTGAGAACGACGTCCGCGTCCCCGATGGTCGTGTACCCTCGCCAAGGACACAGCGTCGAGGAGCCGAAGCTTCAACTCGACGTGATGCGTCGGAACCTGGAGTGGTTCCGGCGCTGGGTGCGCGACGCGCGCGACTGACGGCCCGTCCTACACGAGTTCCGCCGCCAGCTTCAGCGCGCCGAGCGCCGGATCGACGCGATCGGGCACCAGGCGCGCTCGTTTGAAGGCGACGGCCAGCCGATCGCGGAACGCGGCGGTGAGCGGCGACTGCGGCAAGAGCAGGCCGCCCGTGATCGCGACCGGGACAGGGCCTGTGTCGGGAAAATGGCGCCCCAGCATCATGACCAGCTCGACCAACTCGCGCGCCGCGTCGTCGACCGCCCGCTGCGCCACCACCTCGCCCTCCCGCGCCGCGTTGAGCACGTGCGGCGCGAGCGCCGCCACCTGCGCCGGTGTGGCCGTCGCCGTCCAGCGCACCAGATCGTCGAACTGCTGCAGGCCGAGGGCACCGAGCAGCCGGGCCAGTAGGGTCGAGCCCTCGGCCCGGCCATCCTGCGCGCGCCCCGCCAGATCGAGCGCGCGGCGACCGAGCCAGTAGCCCCCGCCTTCATCCCCCAGCTGCCACCCGTATCCGCCCGCGCGGTGGATCTCGCCTCCCGGCCCCCGCGCGTACGCGATCGAGCCGGTGCCGGCGTTCACCAGTACGCCCGCCCCGCGCTCGAAGGCCGTGCTCAATGCGACCTCACCGTCCGCGAGCACCCGCGCGCGGCGCGTGACGCCGGCCTCGACCAGCGCAGCTTCGAGCTCGGCTTGCTCCTGCCGCCGCCCGGCGCCCGCCGCCCCCACGACCGCAGCCGCCACGGGCAGCTCGATGCCGGCTTGGGTCGCCGCACGCCGCGCGGTCTCAGCCAGCACGGCGGCCGCCCGGGCCGCTCCAGCCGGCCGCATGGCCGCGCCGGGTCCGTCAGCGCGGCCGAGGACGGCGAGATCCGGCCCGCCGATCACGACGGTGGAATGGGAGCCACCGGCGTCGGCGCCGAGGTACACGGCGGTCGGGCGGGCGGACGGCCGGGCAGACGGTGAAGTCATGTTACCTGGGCGTTCTGTCCGGCCGTCCGGCTGTCCGGCCGTCCAACCAGGGACGACAGCATCCCCGCCGCCACGGTCACCGCCGTCCCCAGCGGCACGTACCACGGCCAGGCGAGACCCGGGAGCCAGTGCCAGCGCTCGGGGAATCTCGGAATGACCGCCGGGAGCACGATCGGCGTCATGATCGCCACTCCTGCCACCATGGCGATGATCACGTCGCGCTGACGAGCGCGCCGCCACAGGCCGCCCAACACGTAAGTCCCGAGGAGACTCCCCCAGGTCACCGACGTGATGCTGAGCGCGAGTTGAACAACGGGCGTGTTCTGGTCCCGGAAAGCCATCGCTCCCGCGACCAAGACCGCGGTCCAGAGCAAGGTGAGCCAGCGCCCTACCCACAAGAGGTGCGTCGGGTCGTGACGCCCGGTGAGCGGCGCGTAGAAATCATGGGTCGATGCCGAGGCGAGCGAATTGACCGCGGACGCGTGACTACTCATGGCGGCTGCGAGAATCCCAGCGACCACGAGGCCCGCGAGCCCCGAAGGGAGTTGGGTGATCACGAACGTGGGATAGATCGCGTCGCCGCGCATCTTGAGATCGTCCGCCCCTGCAAGCCACAGGCTCGTGCCCACCAGCAGGAACAGCCCGATTTGGAAGATGATGAATATTCCAGACCCAATGAGCGCGCGCTGCGCGTCCCTCAGGCCGCGGGCGGCGAGCAACCGTTGAACGATCAGGTGATCCGTGCCATGTGATGCCCCCGCGATCAGCGCGCCGCCTACGAGGCCTCCCCAGAACGTGTAGAGGACGGTGAACGAGGGGCGGAAGTCGAGCACCACGAGCTTCCCCTGCTCCCAGGCGCGTGCGAAGGCGCCCACGCCCCCCGCGAGGTGCGTTGCGACCACGAGGGTCGCGATCCCGCCCAGGAGATAGACCCCGAGCTGGATAACGTCCACCCACACGACCGCACGCAACCCGCCTACCCACGTGTAGATCACGGTGACGATCCCGATCGCGAGGATGCCAACGGCGAGGCTCCCGGGATTGGGGGTGCCATAGAGAATGATGGCGAGCGGTATCGCGGTCGCGAAGATGCGCACGCAGTCGGCGAGGGCGCGGGTGAGGAGGAACAGCCCGGAGGCCGCGCGCCGCGCTTGAGGGCCGAAGCGGCGCTCGAGCCGCTGGTAGGCAGTGTCCTGGGTGCCTTCGAAATAGCCCGGCAGCAAGTACGCGGCGACCCCGATCCGCCCGACCAGATAGCCAAACGTGACCTGTAGCCACACCAGGTTCGTGCGGGCCGCGATGCCGGGAAAGGAGATCACCGTCAGGGCGGACGTTTCGGTCGCGACGATGGACAACATGATCGCCCACCACGGCAGCCCGCGGTGGCCCAGGAAATAATCTCTGGCGTCGCGCTGGCGTCCCGACCGCACGAGCCCGAACACGATCACGGCGACGCAGTACGCCACGATGACGGCAACGTCGAGTGGGCGCACCTAGCAAAAGAGCCCGCGACGGGCGCGGGCTCGACTTGCCGAAAGCGGGAAGGCCAACGGCCTCACACCGTGAACGATGATCCGCAGCCGCAGCCGCCGGTGGCGTTCGGGTTTTCGAAGGCGAACCCCGACTCCTGGAAGTTGCTCCTGTAGTCCAGGGTGACGCCGTTCAGGTGCTGGGCGCTGAATCCGTCCACGAAGCAGCGCACGCCGGCGCTCTCGATCACGATGTCGTCGTCGGCGGGCTTGTCTTCGATGCTGAGGCTGTATTTGAAGCCCGAACACCCGCCCGGCAGCACGCCGATGCGCAGGCCGGCGGTCTCGGGGGACACCTTCTCCTCCGCCATGAATTTCCGCACCTCGACCGCCGCCTTCTCGGTCAGGGTGAGGGTCATGGGGGTGGTGTTCTGCGTCGTGGCCATTGCGATCCTCCAGTCAAATGCCAACTTAGACGGTCCCTTCGAGCAAGTCAACTATGCGCCTCACACTCGCCGATTGGTTGGTCGTTGCCCTGTACTTCCTGTTCAACGTCGGCGTCGGCTTCTACTACAAGCGCCGCGCCGGCCGCGACACGGCCGAGTACTTCCTCTCGGGACGAAACGTCCCCTGGTGGCTCGCGGGGACCTCCATGGTGGCGACCACGTTCGCCGCGGACACGCCGCTGGTGGTCACCGGGCTCGTGGCACGCAACGGCGTGGCCGGAAACTGGCTGTGGTGGAACCTGCTCGCGAGCGGCATGCTCACCGTGTTCTTCTATGCCCGGCTGTGGCGGCGCTCGGGGGTCATGACCGACATCGAGTTCACGGAGATCCGCTATTCGGGTCCCCCCGCTGCCTTCCTGCGCGGCTTTCGCGCGCTCTACCTGGGCCTCCTCATCAACTGCATCATCCTCGGGTGGGTGAACCTCGCCATGGCGAAGATCCTGCAGCTGGTGTTCACGATCTCGAAGGGCGAGGCCTTGTGGATCGTCGTCGGGCTCATCGTTCTGACGTCCGCAATCTCGACGCTCTCCGGGCTGTGGGGCGTGCTGGTGACCGATCTGTTTCAGTTCGTGATCAAGATGGGCATGGTGATCGTGCTCGCCGTGGTCGCCGTGCAGGCCGTGGGCGGGATCGAGGCCATGAAGGTCAAGCTCGCGGCGATCGACCAGTTGCGCGGGGCCACGACCGGCGGTCAGGGATCCGTCCTCAGCTTCGTGCCCGACATCGGCTCGCCGTGGATGCCGATGATCACCTTCTTCGTGTACATCGCCGTGAACTGGTGGGCCACCTGGTACCCGGGGGCGGAGCCCGGCGGGGGCGGGTACGTGGCGCAGCGCATGCTGAGCGCGAAGGACGAGAAGCACTCGCTCTTGGCCACGTTGTGGTTCAACATCGCCCATTATGCTCTGCGACCGTGGCCCTGGATCCTGGTCGCGCTCACCTCGTTGATCCTGTTTCCCAACCTCCAGGACCCGGAGACCGGATATATCCGGGTCATGATCGACTATCTCCCCTCGTCGCTCCGCGGGCTGATGGTGGCGGCGTTCGCCGCGGCGTTCATGTCGACGATCGCGACGCAGCTCAACTGGGGCGCCAGCTACCTCGTCAACGACTTCTATCGGCGCTTCGTGCGCCGGCAGGGCAGCGAGTCGCACTACGTCCTGATCTCGCGCGTCGCCACGGGCCTCTTGACCGTGCTCTCGGCCGCGGTTGCCTTCCAGATCGAGTCGATCGGCGGCGCCTGGAAGCTGCTGATCATCACCGGCGCCGGCACCGGCGCCGTCCTGCTGCTGCGCTGGTACTGGTGGCGCATCAATGCCTGGAGCGAAGTGTCCGCGATGATCACGGCATTCGTCGTGTCGGTGTTGTTACAGACGGTCTGGGGGCTCGACAGCGACCGACCGGTGGACTTCGCCAAGATCGTGCTGATCACCGTTGCCATCACGACCGTCGTGTGGCTCGCCGTCACGTACCTGACGCGCCCCGAGGCGGAGTCGACGTTGGACGCGTTCTACCGCCGGACCCGCCCCTCCCGGACGGGCTGGGGTCCCGTGGCGGCCCGCGCCCCGGACATCCGCCCGTCGGCCGACGGCCTCGCGAACCTGCTCGACTGGGTCGCCGGGTGCGTCCTGGTGTACGGCGCGCTCTTCGGCATCGGGAAGCTGCTGCTGCACGAGGTGCCCAGCGGTCTCGCGCTGCTGGCGCTGGGCGCGATCGCCGGGTGGGTCATTTATCGCGACCTGTCCCGGCGCGGCTGGCACACCGTCGTCGAGTGAGGGCGACCGCTACAGCTCGGGGTGGGTAACGGCCTCGGCCACCAGGTCGGCGACGCGCGCCCGTACCCGCAGGATGGCGGTGTTGGCCCGGGTGGGATTGACGCGGTTCGTGAGCAGGATGATGAACAGATCGCGGTCCGGGTCCATCCAGATCGACGTACCGGTGAAGCCCGTATGGCCGAATGAACGGCGCGACAGCTTCGTGCCCGCGCTCGAATACCCGGAGTCCGCAGGCGTGTCCCACCCCAGCGCCCGGCTCGAGCCCGGGGGCATGTTCTGGCGCTCGGTGAATTCCGCGACGGTCTCCGCGCGAATCAGCTGCAGGGTGTCCCACGCTCCGCCGTTCAACAGCATCGCGGCGAAACGCGAGAGATCGAGCGCGTTCGAGAACAGGCCGGCGTTCCCCGACACGCCACCCAGCCGCGCCGCGCTCTCGTCGTGGACCTCGCCGCGGAGCCAGCGGTGGCGGAAGACGGTGTCGTGCTCGGTGGGAGCGATGCGATCGCGCCACGATGCTGGCGGCAGGAAGCGCGTCGCCGGCATTCCCAGCGGGCCGAAGACCCGCGTCTCGACCCAGCGGTCGAACGGCTCCCCGGTCACGCGCTCGACCACCTGCATCAGGACGATGGCGCTCAGATCGGAGTAGCGGTAGCTCGTGCCGGGCGGGGCGAGCAGCGTCGTCGTATCGACCGCCGCGAGCGCGGGCCGCCGCGACGCGGTCTCGGCTCCGGGACGTATCGCGCGATCGGCGCGTCGAGCGCCAGCCGGCCCTCATCTACGAGGATCATGCAGGCGGTGGTCAGCGCGACGACCTTCGTGAGCGACGCGAGATCGTACAGCGTGCCCGCCTCGACGGGACGCCGGTCGTCGACGCCGTAGTGCCCGACGGGCGCGAGCGCCGCGAGCCGGCCGTGCCGTCCCACGGCGAGCACCGCTCCGGGGAATGCGCCGCTATCGCTCTCGGCCGCGAGGTAGCTCACGACTGCGGTCAGCCGGGCGCTGTCGAGGCCCAACGACCTCGCCGGTGCCAAGGGGATCCCGGCACTCTTGGGCGGGGTCGGGCCGCCCGATGAGCACGCCACGACCAGTCCGATGAGCGCGCAGCGAAGGGGCCTCATGGTCCCGCGACGGGGACGGTCACGCCCCAGCCGACGGGGTAGTCGGGCGGGATGCGGGTCGGCAGGTGGCCGGCGATGGGCACGCGGCCCAGGAGGGCGAGTGCCACGGCGCGCTCCGACGCTCGCACGCCGCTCCAGGCGACGAGGTAGGAGCGTACGCCGGGCGTCTGATTCAGCAGGTACGGGCTGCCCAGCGAGACGAGCACCGTCGGCCGGGCCGCGTCGGTGGCCGTGATGAGCTGCGCGAGTGAATCGGGAAGCGCGATGTTCCCGCGCGACGAGATCGGGCGAACGTTGGCGAGGAATACGGTCGCGGGCGCCCGGGCGATCACGGCCCGAGCAGAGTCGTACGACAGCGTGCCCGACATCGGCCAGAGCCTGTAATAGTCGACCGTATCGCCGCCCTGACGCAGCAGCTCACCCAGATATTGACCCACGCTGGAGTTGAATTCGTCGGCATATGCGATCACGGCGAGCCGCCCGGGGCGTCCCCGCAGCGCGTGCAGGCGCCCACCGACGTCGCGCACGAGCGTGAGCGCGCGAACGGCGAGGTCGTTCGCCGCGTCCTGAAAGCGACGCGTGCCGACGGTGTAGGGGATCGAGTCGAGCGGCACGGTCCGCCGCTGGAACAGGGCGAGCTGCTGCTTGATGGCGAGCAGCCGGCGCACCGACTGTGCCAGTCGCTCCGGCGTGATGCGACCCGCGGCCACCGCCGCCGTCATCGCCACCACCGCTGAGTCCGGATCCGCGGGCATCAGGAGGAGGTCGGAGCCCGCGAGGAAGGCACGCACCGTCGCCTCGCCGGCCCCGTACTTCGCCACGATGGCGCCCATCGTCAGCGCGTCGGTCACCACCAGACCGGTAAAACGGAGGGAGTCGCGCAGCAGACCCGTCAGCACGGCCCGGGACAAGGTGCCGGGGTCGTCCGACCCGGTGAGCGCGGGGAACGCGATGTGTGCGCTCATCACCACGTCGGCCCCAGCGGCGATTCCGGCGCGGAACGGGACCAGTTCGAGCGAGTCGAGACGCGCGTACCCCGCCGTGATCACCGGGAGACCGATGTGGGAATCGGTTTGCGTGTCGCCGTGACCCGGGAAATGCTTGAGCGTCGAGAGCATGCCGTGCTCGTGCAGCCCGCGCACGTACTCCGATACCAGACGAGACACGGTGCGCGGGTCCTCGCCGAACGACCGGATGTTGATGATCGGATTTGCCGGGTTGTTGTTGACGTCGGCATCGGGGGCGAAATTGACGTGGATCCCGACGGCCCGGCCCTCGACGGCGGCGGCGGCGCCGATCGTGTACGCATCGCGGGGGTCGCCGGTGGCACCGACCGCCATGATCTGCGGGAATGCCGTCGCTCCCACGACGCGCATCGCGGCTCCCCACTCGAGGTCGGCCGAAACGAGCAGCGGCAGCCGAGAGCGTCGTTGCAGGGCATTGAGCTTGGTGGCGATGTCGAGGGGCGAGCCGACCGAAATAATCAGCCCCCCGATCTCCAGGGAGTCCACCCAACGGGCCGCCACCTGGAAAAGCGAATCGTCGAATGCGGTGTAACTTCCCGAGAGCCAGGGGACGACGAGCTGTCCGACCTGCTGGCGAATGCTGAGCGTTGCGAGCAGCGAATCGACGGACCCGCCGGGGACGGGTGACGCGGGATGGGGGGCTGGGGGCACGGGTCCGGCCGTCCGTCCGACTGTTTGACCCCCCCTCCCGGCACAGCCGAGCATGGCGGTAACTACCAGGAGCTCATGCGCCCGCATTCTCTCTCGTGGTTGGTGGTGATCGCCTGCGCCGCGCGCCCGGGTGCCGATGCCGTCGCACAGGTGCGACCCGGGATCGAGGTGCTGCTGTCAGACTCCATCGGGGTCGTGACCGGCAAGCGTGTCGCCCTGCTCACGAACCATACCGGCGTGGACCGCCTCGGTCGCCGCGACGTCGACCTGCTGCGTGGCGTCCCGGGTGTCCGGCTCATTGCGATTCTCAGTCCGGAGCACGGGCTCCGCGGAACCGAAGACCGCCCGGGACTCGCCGACGCGGTGGACTCCGCCTCCGGCCTACCAATCTACAGCCTTTACGGGGGAACGCCCCTGCAGGCGATCGCCGCGCTCGACAGCGTGGACGTGATTCTCGCCGATCTGCAGGACGTGGGCGCCCGCTATTACAGCTACCCCACGACGACCGTGCTCGTGATACAGGAGGCCGCGCGCCGCGGCAAGCAGGTGGTCGTGCTCGACCGCCCCAACCCCATTGGTGGCGTCGCGACGCAGGGGAACATGGCCACCGCGGTCCACGCCATCGAGCGCGTGTCCGACTTCCTGCCGGTCCCGATGCGGCACGGCATGACGATCGGTGAGTTGGCGCGTTACGCCAACGATGTCCTCGGCATTCACGCGCGTCTCACGGTGGTGCCGGCCCTGGGGTGGCGACGCGCGATGTTCTACGACGACACCGGCCTGCCGTGGGTCCGGCCGTCGCCCAACCTGCCGGTGCTGGAGAGCGCGATTCACTACCCGGGCACGTGCCTGTTCGAAGCGACGAATCTCTCGGTGGGGCGCGGAACCACACTCGCCTTTCAGGTGATCGGGGCACCGTGGCTCGACACCGGCGCCGTGTTGCCTCGCCTGCGGGGCGGCGGGCGGTGGGCGCAGGAGGGGCTCAACGGCGTGGAAGTGTATGGGGTGGTGTTCACGCCGCACACGCCGACCGACGGGAAATACGACGGCGTGGAGCTCCGCGGCATCCGGTTGCGGGTGACGGATCGGCGGCGCTACGACCCGACGCGCGCGGCTACGCTGGTGCTCGCCGCCATCCACGCGGCACAACCCGATTCGCTGCGGTTCGACGCCGGGCGCTTCGATCGCCTGGCCCAGGGATCGGAGCTGCGGCGCGCGATTCTTGCCGATCGCACTGCCGACGCCATCTGGCGATCGTGGGACGGCGCCCTCGCGCAGTTTCGGCGCGTGCGCGCCAAGTACTTGCTCTATTGAGACTTTTCCGCCACTCGGCTACCTTCCCCCGGCCATGAACCTCATCCCCCAGTCCGTGCGGGACGCGTTCGGGAAACTCATTGATCCGCTGGCGCGCGTCTTCATCCGCCTTCATGTTCGGCCGAACCTCATCACGACCGTCGGCACGCTGGTCTTGGTCGCTTCGTCCGCGGCCTTCGCGGTGGGATGGATCCGGTGGGGTGGCGTGCTGCTGCTCGTCTCCGGTCTGTTCGACATGATCGACGGTCGGGTCGCCCGGCGGGCGGACATGATCACGACGTTCGGCGCGTTTTATGACTCGACGCTCGACCGCGTGGGGGAGTCGGCGCTGTTCAGCGGGATCGCATTGTATTTCCTGCGGGGCGGCGTCCCCCCCGAGCGCATGACCCTGGCCGTGGTCGCGTGCCTGGTCGCGCTGGCGACGTCGCTGATCGTGTCGTATACGAGAGCGCGCGCGGAAGGCCTGGGCCTCACCGTAAAAGTGGGAATCGCGCAGCGGGCCGAGCGCGTGCTGCTGCTCGGCGCTCCGAGCATGTTTTTCGGTGCCGGGAACCACGGGGCGTTGTTGTTCTGGATCGTCGTCGTTCTCGCGCTCGCCACCAGCCTGACGGTGGTGCAGCGCGTACTCTACGTCGCGCGGGTGGCCGCCGATGAGCCGTCGGTGCGGCGGCCACCGCGCCAGCGGGAGACGCTTCCGGGGCACGCGCCCGCACTGCAATCTCGGAAAGGACCGTAATCGTGGTAGCGCAGGCCGGTCGGGACATCGCGCCCGCCAAGGGAACGCTGGGCGTGATGCTCGTAGGATTGGGCGCCGTGTCCACCACGTTCATCGCCGGTGTGGAAAGCGTGCGCCGGGGCGCGGCGTTGCCGATCGGCTCCCTGTCGCAGATGGGGACGATCCGGCTGGGGAAGCGCACGGAAAAGCGCAGCCCGAAGATCAAGGATTTCGTCCCCATCGCCGATTTGCAGGACCTGGTGTTCGTCGCCTGGGATCCGATTCCGGACGACGCGTACGGCGCCGCCAAGAAGGCCGGCGTGCTCGATCCCCATCACCTCGAGCCGATCGCCGATTTCCTCAAGGCCATCAAGCCGCTCCCGGCGGCCTTCGATCGGAGCTACGTGAAGCGGCTCACCGGCACGAACGTGAAGAGCGGCAAGACCAAGCGGGACCTGGCCGAGCAACTGCGCCAGGACATCCGCGACTTCAGGAAGCGGTCGGGCGTCGACCGCGTGGTGATGATCTGGGCGGCCTCGACCGAGGTGTTTCTCACGGCCGGGCCGGCGCACCAGAGCCTCCAGGCGTTCGAGAAGGCCATGGAGCAGAACGATCCTGCCATTGCGCCGTCGATGCTGTACGCGTATGCGGCCCTCATGGAGAACGTGCCGTTTGCGAACGGCGCGCCCAACCTCACGGTCGATGTCCCCGCGCTCGTGGGCCTGGCGGACCAGCGCGGCCTGCCGATCGGGGGCAAGGACTTCAAGACCGGCCAGACCATGATGAAGACGGTGCTCGCACCCGCCTTCAAGGCGCGCATGCTCGGCCTCTCGGGGTGGTACTCCACCAACATCCTCGGCAACCGCGACGGCGAGGTGCTCGACGATCCCGAGTCGTTCAAGACCAAGGAAGAGTCCAAGCTCGGCGTGCTCGAGTACATCCTCCAGCCCGATCAATACCCCGAGCTGTACGGCAACGTGTTCCACAAGGTGCGGATCAACTACTACCCGCCCCGGGGGGACAACAAGGAGGGGTGGGACAACATCGATATCTTCGGATGGATGGGCTATCCGATGCAGATCAAAGTGGACTTCCTGTGCCGTGACTCGATCCTGGCGGCGCCGATCGTCCTGGACCTGGCCCTGTTCTTCGATCTCGCACAGCGGGCGGGATTGTCCGGGATCCAGGAGTGGCTCTCCTTCTATTTCAAGAGCCCGCAGACCGCTCCCGGGCTCTACCCCGAGCACGACCTGTTCATTCAGCACATCAAGCTGAAGAACACCCTGCGGTGGCTGATGGGCGAGGACCAGATCACCCACCTCGGCATCGAGTACTACGAGAAGGTGTGAGCGTCGCGCAGTACGTCGTCACCGGCGCCGGTCTCGCCGCCATCGTCTGGGTGCTCTGGTATTTCCTGTTGTCGCGCGGGCCCGTGGCGCGCCCCGCCCGCGGCGAGGACGGGGGGGTGCAGGAAGTGAGGGTCGTCGTGAAGGGCGGCTACACGCCCGATACCATCGTGGTGCGCGCGGGGGCGCCGGTGCGGTTGCAGTTCTATCGTGACGAGACCGCGGACTGCTCGGAGCGGGTCGTGTTCGAGGACTTCGCCATCGACGCGGCGCTCCCCGCGTTTCAGACCACGCCTGTGGAGTTCACGCCGGAGCACCCCGGCGAATTCCGGTTCCGTTGCGGAATGAGCATGCTGAAGGGCCTCCTCGTCGTGGAGCCCGCCACGACCGACCGGCCCTCCGCCTCGCCCCACAGGTTCCATGAGTAAGGCCCGCATCGTCCTGCCCATCGAGGGGATGAGCTGCGCGTCGTGCGCCGCGACCGTGCAAGGGGCCCTCGGGAGGGCCGCCGGCGTCGTCAACGCGACGGTCAATTATGCCACCGCCAAGGCCGCGGTGGATTACGACGACACGCAGACGCACGTTGCCGAGCTGATCCACGCGGTTCGCGCCGCCGGCTACGACTGCGGCAAGGCGAGCGTGATGTTCGCAGTCGAGCAGCTGCACTACGCACCCAGTGTGACACCGCTCGAGCACGCGCTGCGCGCCGTGCCCGGCGTGATCCGCGCCGTCGCCAATCAGGCGACCGAGACCGCCACGGTCGACTACATCCCGGGCGCGACGACCGCCGAAGCGCTGGAGCGCGCCGTCGAAGCTGCCGGGTTCCAGGTCGCCGAGCCAATCGCGGCCCAGGATCCGCTCGAGCGCGAACGGCTCATGCGAGCGCGTGAGGTTCGCACGCTCACCCGGAAATTCGGCCTCGCGGTCGTCGTGGCGCTGGTCACCATGCTGGGCTCGATGCTGTTGCTGACCCACGACACCGACCCGACGCTTCGGCAGGTGGACCTGCTGGGGCGGCTGCTCACCCCGTTGGCCGCTCGGCTGCACGAGGCGCTGGCCGGCCGCGCAGTGCTCGACCCGCGCTGGACGCGGATCGCCCTGGCGGTCCTCACCCTGCCCGTGGTCGTCTGGTCCGGCCGCCAGTTCTACCAGGGGGCGTGGAGTGGGTTCACGCATCGCACGGCCGACATGAACACCCTCATCGCGGTCGGCACTGGTGCCGCCTACCTGTTTTCGCTCGCGGCGACGTTCGCTCCCGGCGTGTTCGCGACCGCGGGGCGCGCACCCGATGTCTACTACGAAGCCGTGTCCGCGATCATCGCGCTGATCCTCCTCGGGCGACTGCTGGAGGCGCGCGCCAAGGGCCGTACCTCCGAAGCGATCCGCCGGCTCGCCGGTCTGCGCGTACGGACGGCGCACGTGCTGCGGGAGGGCAGGGAAACCGAGATCGCGGTCGAGGCGGTCACGCGGGGCGATCTGGTGATCGTGAAGCCGGGCGAAAAGATCCCCGTGGACGGTGTCGTCACCGAAGGTGCGTCGGCAGTGGACGAATCCATGCTGACCGGAGAGCCGATGCCGGTGGCGAGAAAGATCGGCGACGAGGTGATCGGGGCGACGCTGAATACCACGGGTAGCATCACGTTCCGCGCGACGCGCGTGGGCAAGGACGCCGCGCTGGGCCAAATCATTCAGTTGGTCGAAGACGCCCAGGCGACCAAGGCCCCGATCCAGCAGCTCGCCGATCGGGTGGCGGGCGTGTTCGTGCCGATCGTGATGGCGCTGGCGATCGCCGCGTTCGTCATCTGGTTCGACGTGGGGCCGTCGCCCGCCGGCGTGTTCGCGACGATCGCGCTCGTCACCGTGCTCGTCATCGCGTGTCCCTGCGCCCTCGGGCTCGCGACGCCGACCGCGATCCTGGTCGGCACGGGCAAGGCCGCCGAACACGGGATCCTCGTCCGGAGCGGAGCAGCACTCGATCAGCTCGCGCGCGTGCGCACGGTGCTGCTCGACAAGACCGGCACCATCACCGAAGGCCGGCCCAGCGTCACCCACGTCGTCACCGCGAAGCGAGCGGACGGGACACCGTTGGCGCCCGCCGAAATCCTGCAGTGGGCCGCCTCGGTGGAGCAGCGCTCGGAGCACCCGCTCGCACTCGCTGTCGTCAAGGCCGCGAAGGACCGGCAGGTCGCACCCTTGCCGGTCGAGAAGTTCGCGGTCATGGAGGGTCGAGGAGTGCGCGGCACAGTAGACCGCCGCATCGTCGAAGTCATCTCGCTGCGCCACGCCCGCGAGCGCAGCCTCGAACTCGGCGGCCTCGCGTCGGAGGCGGACCGCCTCGCCGTCCAGGGGCGCACCGCGGTGATCGTCGTGGTGAACAACACCGCGCAAGGAGTGATCGCGGTCTCCGACCCGGTCAAGGCCACGGCTGCCGAGGCCATCGCGGCGCTGCGACGCATGGGCTTGGCGGTCACGATGCTGTCGGGGGACTCGAAGCGCGGGGCCCACGCGGTCGCGCAGGAAGTCGGGATCGACAACGTCATCGCGGAGGTGCTCCCCTCGCAGAAGGTCGACATCGTCAAGAAGCTGCAGCGGCAGGGAGGAGAGGGGGGGGC
>QHUS01000041.1 GCA_003222035.1 Gemmatimonadota bacterium
GTGATCGTCCACCAGCACGAAGTCCGCGTCCTCAGAGCGCACGGTCGCGTGCTGCGCGCTCATCGAGGGGTCATAGGGGAAAATCCAGTCGCCGCGCTCGCGTCCGATGTGCACGTCGCGTCCCGGCGACAACTGGATGACGTCGCGGGAGCTGCCGTCCGTGCGGAGCTGGGTGAGGCTGGCGATATCGGCGCTCGGCGTCATGCTGCCCATGCGCTTCGTGGCGTCCGCCTCCGCATGGTGGGGACCGGGGTAACCGAGGCGGCGGAAACGCAGAATCTGTGAGCCGATGAGGATCAGGTCACCATCCGTCAGGCGGCAGGGTCCTTCGAGAAAAACCCACGTGCCGTTGCGGCTCCCGAGGTCACGCACGTCGAGCTGCCCGTCTTCCCACGAGAGCTTGGCATGCAGGGGCGAAAGGAACTGATCTTCGGCGAACCGGATATCTCCCTCGGTCCGGCCGATGGTCGTGAACATGTGTTTGCGCTCGAATCGCGCCACTTCAGTGGCCATCTCGGAAACCAGAACCAATGTCAGGGAGTGTTCGGAGCGTCTATCGGGGATCAGGCGTCGGTCGAGTACGCCCCCGCCCCCCCCGGTCCCTCCCCCCGCAGTGCCGTGCGAGGTCACCATCGATCCGCACAGTGGACAGGGAGCATCCGCCGGCGCACCGCCCGGGGATGGAGGCCCGCTCGTGCGGGAGACGACACCGCCGCCACCGCCGCCTGCCGCGACCGCGGCCCGCGCGGCTGCGGCTTGGGTCAGCGGCTTTCCGCAGTCGGAGCAGAATTGCGCGCCGGCTTCGTTTTGCCGGCCGCAATACTGGCAAGCGCTCAGTGCCATAAAGTAAGGTGGCCCAATCTATTGCTCGCCGCTAGCTTGCGCCACATGCGACTCATCGGTGCCGCGCTCTTCGTCGCTGCGACGGGGGCGGCTGGGGGCGGCTGCGCGTCCTCCGCCACGCGTCATCCCGCCTCCGTCTCAGCTTCACACGAGCCACTGCACATCACGATCGTCTATCCCGACACCGCCGACCCGATTCAGGCGCAGGATTCGTCGTTCCTCTTCGGCAGTGTCGGCCGGGGGCGCGGCGATGTCGCGTTGTCGGTCAACGGATTCCCGGTCCGCGTGTCGGCGGCTGGCACCTGGCTCGCATGGATCCCGCTGCCGAGCGACTCACTGGCGCGATTTCAGATCGTGGCGCGCGCCGCTGCGGGCCCCGAGCAGCAGGAGACCACATTCGTCGCGCGCATCGCGCAATCGTACCGCCCGCCGGCGGGCGCTACCGTCTGGATCGACACGACGAGTTTCACCCCGACCGACACGCTCGCGTTTCCCGCGGGGGAGGGCATTCACCTCTCGGTTCGTGCCACGCCTGGTGCGCAGGTGCGGCTCCGCATGGAAGGAAAACGCACGCAGGTGTGGTTCGTGCCCGACACGCTGCCGGGAGAGCCGGCATGGGGGATGAACCGCTGTGTGACGCGATCGTCGAGGTAATCGTCGGGACCGATACCGCCCGTGCCGTCTGGCCGCTGGTGTTGGACACGCTGGATCGTGCGCACCCCGCGGTGATCGTGCTGAACGATGACACCGCGCATACCGGGAAGAGCGACAGCCTGACGGTGGGAAAGGCCGTGCCTTACGGCACCTACAACTGGTTTTTCCCGCTGGGCACGATCGCGGTAGCCACGGCGCGCTGGGGCAGCCAAACACGGCTGCAGCTGTCGCGTGGCGCCGTGGCGTGGGTGAACAACGCGGATGTGGTGGCGCTCGCGCCGGGGACGCCGCCGCCCGGCGGCATCGTAGAGTCGGTCCGCCTGGTGCCCGGCCCACGCTCGCTCGTGCTACGCGTGCCGCTGCCCACGCACGTTCCGTTCAAGGTGGAAGAAGAGGAAAAGAACCTCACGCTGCGGCTGTACGGCGTGGCCTCCGATGTGAATTGGATGCAGTACGGCGGCACCGATCCGTACGTGACCCGCATGAGCTACGCGCAGCCGGCGGCCGACGAGGTGACGCTCACGCTCGCACTGGCGGGGCCGGTGTGGGGTTATCGCACGCGCTGGAGCGGGCGTGACCTGCTGCTCGAGATTCGCCGGCCACCGGTGATCGATCCGCGCCGGCCGCTGGCAGGTCGTACCATCGTGATCGATCCGGGTCATCCACCGGTCGGCGCGCATGGGCCATCCGGCTTGTGGGAGCCCGTCGCGACCCTCGCCGTGGCGCAGCAGGCCAAGGCACTGCTCGAGCGGGCGGGCGCAACGGTGTTGTTGACGCGCACCGACTCGAATCCGGTGGACTTGTTCCCGCGTACGCGCTTCGCCGAAGAGCACGATGCTGACGTGCTCGTCTCGATCCACGCGAACGCGCTGCCCGACGGTGTGAATCCGTTCACCAATAACGGCACCAGCGTCTATTACTTCCATCCGCGCAGCGCCGCCCTGGCGCGCGCCCTCGATCGTGCGCTTGTTGTGGAGCTAGGGGTTAGGGATTTGGGAATGGGACGCGGTGATTACGCACTCGTGCGTAATCCGTGGTTCCCCTCGGCGCTTACCGAGGGAATGTTCATGATGATCCCGGAGCAGGAGGCGATGTTGGCCAGCCCCGAGGGACGCCTGCGGTACGCAAGAGGCGTGGCGCGGGGCATTGAGGAGTTCTTGAGGGGGATGGCGCGCTGAGAATGCGGAACTCGGAAGTCGGAACGCGGAACAGGCACGTTAGCCTCGTGTCATTGTTCCGCGTTCCACGTTCCGCGTTCCACGTTCTCATCGCGCTCCTTCTCTTTCCAACCATCGCGTCAGCGCAGGTCGATCCCTCAGGCAGCTGGCGCACCATCCACACCAAGCATTTCCGCATCCACTTCCGTCCCAGCCTGCGGGCGCGTGCGACACTGGCGGCAGCGGAGGCCGAGCGAGCGTACGCCCTCCTCTCGAGCGAGCTGCATCCGCCGCGCGGCATCGTCGACGTCACGCTGTCGGACGACGTCGACACACCCAACGGCTTCACGACCGTCTTTCCATCCAACCGCTTCACGATTCTGCTCGTCCCGCCGGTGACGGATCCCGCGCTGCAGACCTACGACGGCTGGGAACGGCTCGTGATCGTACACGAGCTGACGCACGTCTTTCATCTCGATCGCTCGCGTGGCCTATGGAAAACACTGCAGTCGGTGTTTGGCCGCGTGCCTGGTCTGTTTCCCAACCAGTACCAGCCGACCTGGGTCACTGAGGGCCTCGCGACGTACTACGAGTCACGATTTACGACCGGGGGCCGCGCGGACGGCAGCTTTCACCGCGAGGTCGTGGGCGCCGACGCCGCGTTCGGGCGCGCCCGGTCTCCGTGGGACGCGCTGCTGTTCACCCGGTGGCCCGATGGGCTCGCGCCCTACGCGTATGGCAGCCGCTTCTGGGAATTCCTGTCGCGCGATGTGAATGACTCGATCGTCCCGCGCTTCGTCGAGAAGACGGCCGGTCAGTTCATTCCATTCCGCGTGGGCCGCCCGCTGCGGCATGCGGGGGTGCCGCGGCCGCTCGCCGATGCGTGGTCGCGCGCGATCGCGACGGCCGTGCCGGACACGCAACCCGGAGTACGAAGTCAGCTGGTTGTGGGCGGCCTGCGCGCCGAGCCCGTGCCGCGCCTGTCGCCCGACCGGCGCAGTCTGGCGTACGTGTACGACGACGGCCGCGGCGCCCGGCGGTTGCGCGTCGTGGATCCGCAGAACGGTGCCGTGCGTCGCTCGCATCGCGTGAACGGCGGGGTGAGCTACGATTGGCTGGGCGATACGCTGATCGTCGCACAGCTCGAGTTCCGCACCCGCTGGAAAATTCGCAGCGACCTGTGGCGCTGGTTCCCGAACGGCGCGTGGCAGCGCATGACGACCGACGCGCGCCTGATCGAGCCGCGCGCGGGTGGCGGCACGCTCTCGGCGCTCAAGCTAGGCGGCGGCGGCGACACGCCGACAATTCCGGCTGGCGCAATCGACGGGACGTGGGGACCGATCGTGCCGTCGCCGGACGGACAATGGGTCGTCGCGGCACGCAATCAGGACGGTCACTGGGCGCTGGTGCGCTGGCCGGCCGGTCAGCCGCAGTCGATGACCGTGCTGGCACAGGCGCCCGGCGCATCCGCGATCGCCGATCCCGTATGGACTGCCGATGGTGAGAGCGTGCTGTTCGTGACCGACGCGGGTGGGTTTCCGCAGATTCATCGGTGGCGCGAAAGCGACGGCATCGTCCAGTTGACCGCCGAGCCGCTGGGCGCACGCTCGCCGGCGCCGCTGCCCGACGGCCGCATTCTCTTTACGACGCTGGGGAATGGCGGCTGGGAGTTGCGCCGCGCTGCGCCGCGGCCAATCCCGCTGCCGCCGGCGCCATTGCTGGCCGTCTCGTTCGATTCCGCCCCACGGGTCGTGCTGCGGGAGACTGGATACTCATCGTGGGGATCGTTGCGGCCGCACTTCTGGATTCCATTGGGCATCAACGCCGGCCAGGCGGGCCACTTCTTTGGCGCCGCGACGGCTGGTGCCGACGCGGTCGGACGCTATACGTATTTCGCCGAGGCTCAAGTCTCGCCCTCGCAACGGCGGCTACAGGGTTCCTTCTTCCTTCTGAGTCAGGCGCTCGGCAATCCCACCCTCGATTTCTACGTCGCCAACCGCTGGTCCCTGGTTGGGATCGACAGCACCGGCCACGTCGTCTCGCAGAACCGTCCCGAAGGCTCCATCGGGGCCACCCTGATGGCTCAGCGCTGGCGCAGCTTCATCACGCTGCGCCTCGCGGCGGAATATGAAGGAAGGAGATTCGTCTCGATCCCCGATACGAACCTCGCCGCCATCTGCACGGGTTGCATCGACCGTGATCGCATCGGCGGGTCGGCGATCCTCGCTCTCGGCTCGGTGGTCTCGGCGCCGCTGACCGTGTCGCTGCAGGATGGCGCCACGGCGTTGCTGTTGTACCGGCGCAAGCAAGAGCAGGGCACCGCGCGCTTCCTCAACGAAGTCCGCGCCCGTGGCAACGTTTACCTGCGCCTCGGACCGCGCGTCGGATTCGCGTATCCGGTCCTCGCGCTGCGCGGGGCGATTGGTACGCTCGGTGGGCCGATCAGCGATCGCTTTGCGATCGGCGGTGTGTCCTCTGGCGGCGTCGAATTCCTGTTTGGGCAGACCGTTGGCGCGTTCCGCACATTCCCTGTGCGGGGGTACGCCGCGGGAATCCTGAATGGCCGCCGTGCCGCGACGCTCACGGCCGAGTATCGCATGCCGCTCGCGCTGGTCGGACGCTCGATCGGACACCTGCCGATCGGCGCCGACAAGCTCGCGCTCGCGGTCTTCGGCGATGTGGGCGACGCGTGGGACGTCGGCGAGCGCGCGCGGTTGCATCGGCTGCGCTCGGTCGGCGCCGAGTTGATCGCCGACATGACCGTGACCTACGACGTGCCGCTGCGCCTCCGTTTTGGCCTCGCGCAGCCGGCCACCGGACACGCGCAGTTCTACGCTGCGTTCGGCGCGGATTTCTGAAATCTGTTGACCCGCTTCGGGGCGAACCCTAAGTTAGCCCGGACCCCTCGGAGACCGAATTGTATTGCTCCCGCTGTGGCACTCAGAATAAGGACACCGCGAAGTTCTGCGATTCTTGCGGCCTCGACCTGACCGCGATGACGCCGACCGGCGTGCGCACCGAGGCGCAGGACATCACGGAAATCGACATGGTGCGTCAGGAGCTCAACGAGGAATACGAAATCGTCGAAGAGCTCGGCCGTGGGGGCATGGCGATCGTCTTCAAAGCGAAGGAAAAACAGCTCGATCGCGAAGTCGCCATCAAGGTGCTGCCGTTCTCCCTCGCGTTCGACAAGGAATTCGTCGAGCGCTTCCAGCGCGAAGCCCGCACCTCCGCCCGGCTCGAGCATCCCAACATCATCCCGATTTACCGCGTCGGAAAATCGGGCCGGATCATCTACTTCGTCATGAAGTTTCTGCGGGGCAAGCCGCTCTCCAGCGTTCTGACGGCGCGCGGCAGCCTCCCTCCCGCCGAGATCAAAAAGATCCTCGCGGAAGTCGGCCGCGCGCTCGCGTACGCCCATAAGAAGGAAATCGTGCACCGCGACATCAAACCCGACAACATCATGTTCGACGAGCACGGGCACGCGGTGGTCACCGACTTCGGCATCGCCAAGGCGGCATCGGGCGGCAAGCTCACGGGTACCGGCATGTCCATCGGCACGCCGCACTACATGAGTCCCGAGCAGGCCAAGGCGCAGCCGCTCGACGGACGCAGCGACCTCTATTCGCTCGGTGTCGTCGCGTATCAGTGCCTCACCGGCGGCGTACCGTTCGACGGCGAGGATTCCTTCTCCATCGGCTACAAGCACATCATGGAGGAGATCCCGACCCCACCGCTCGACAATCTCGAGAAGCGGCAGCTCTTCGAAATCGTCCGAAAGATGATGGCGAAGACGCCGGCCCAGCGGTTCCAGAACGCCGACGAGCTGGTCAACGTACTCGAGAGCGGCCGGTCGGTCACGTTCACGACCGACGCGACGATGGCGATGCCGTCGCTGACCGGCGCGCGACTCGCCTCCGCGCCGACGACGCCGCTGCCGCGCGCGACCGGCACCCGGCCCCCCGGGACGGCCGAGGAGGCGCCGCGCCGCTCGGTGCTGTCCGGCCTGTTACTGTGGCTCGTCATCGTCGGGGCGGTGTTCGGTGGCGGCGGGTTCTACGCGTACAAGAAGGGACTGATCTTCGCGAAGACCCCCGGCGGCGCGGGAGGCGATTCCACCGTGGCGCGGGATACCAGCGGGCGAGACACGACGCGGCTCGCCGCCGCCGATTCGAGCCGGGACTCGGCGCAGGTGAGAACCACACCGCCCGCTCCACCGGCCATGGGCACGCCGGGTCACCTCGTACTGCAGAACGTGCCGGCCGGTGCCCGCATCAGTATTGAAGGGCAGCCGGTGCGGGGGAATCAGGTCGACCTGCCGCCGGGCGTCCACCGCCTGACGGTTCGAGCTGCCGGATATCAGACCTACGATCGCCAGGTCATCATCACGCCTGGGGAGACCTACAACGTTCGGCTGGACA
Organism: Gemmatimonadota bacterium; assembly: GCA_003222035.1. Taxonomy (GTDB): domain Bacteria; phylum Gemmatimonadota; class Gemmatimonadetes; order Gemmatimonadales; family GWC2-71-9; genus AG41. Next base: position 7,076 of record QHUS01000041.1, read on the forward strand.
TGCAGACCAGCGATGACGGGGGGGGACCCTGCGATCAGTACGGTCCCGCCTACAATCAGGACAACATCTGCTTCGATACGCGACCTGTCCCGCTGTCCACGACCGTTATCCCCGTGACGCAGGAGGCGGCCATTTACCCCCGCCAGGCGATCCTGCTCATCCGCGTATCGCGCAACGGTACGACGATGGAGGCGCGGGTGTTCGTGCCCTCCAATGTGGAAACATTCAACAATGAAGCGCTCGACATGGCGAGGA
>QHUS01000042.1 GCA_003222035.1 Gemmatimonadota bacterium
ACCACGAGACCTACGAGCTGAAGCCACGGAGCGGCGGCGATCATAGACCTCTGTCCCTGAAACCCTGGACAATCCAACGGCCTATGTAGAAGACCGCCCACGGTATCGCGCCCGCCACGACTATCGCAATGAGCGCCGGCCCCCACTGGAGACTCGACTGAAGACTCGCCCCGGTATACCTCAGACTCATCACAAAGAGACCCGCACCGACGAACAACGCGAAGCCGATTGATACGACCCAGACCAGCCGCCGAACTCCCTTCTCGGTTGTCACTCCAGCAGCTCCGTCACGGGCACGCCGAGCGCCTTCGCGAGGCGCCGAAGGACCGGGAGCGATGGGTTCTTCCTCAGCCCGGTCTCGAGCTGCGAGACGTAGAACTTCGTCACCTTCGCCTTCTTGGCGACCTGCTCCTGCGTCATGCCCTTCCGAGCGCGCAGCGCCTTGATCGTCACGTTCAGCCTCGGGGGCAAGTTTACCTCCAGTAAACCTCAAAGTAAACCGCTCAGTCCTCGAGCCGCCGTCGCGCCGCCTCGATGCTCTCCTGCGCCGTGAGGAGCAGCGCCCGGACCTCGGCGTCCCGCGCTCGCCTGGCCTCGTCCTGCCGTTGGCGATGGCGCCGGGCCCGGCACCGGGGGGAGCACGCCGTCTGCGCCCCGCGGAGGGGGCGCTCCCGGCAGATCGGGCAGAGGGTAGCACCCTCGCCGTTACCCCGTAGGGGCGTACGTACGCCCGCCGCGGGGACTTCGGCACGGTTGGCGGGGTGGCCCATCGTCCGATCTCTACGTCGTCTCTCGGGGCGCCGGGGGCGGCCCGTCGCGCCAGCCGTAGTCTCGGGCCGGCTCGACGGCCTCGCGCGGCTCCCAGCCGAGGAACCCCTCAGCGCCGGAGGGGAGGAACCCCGGGCCGTCGGGGCGCGGGTTAAGCGTCACGCCGACGGCCTAATGCTCGTTGAGCCGCGCTTTGGAAACGCCGTGGTCGAAAGCATCACCGCCCTCAGATTCTCTCTCTCCTATGGGTGCTATCATCGGCGGGATGGAGGTCCATATCTTCGATGTCGAGCACGGCTCGTGCGCCGCCGTCATATCGCCGTCCGGCCATCTCCTGATGATCGACTGCGGCCACAACGACACGACCGGCTGGCGGCCATGGGCTTGGGTCGCGGCGAGGGGTCAGCCGATCGCCAATCTGACCATCACGAACTTCGACCGAGACCACGTCACGGACCTGCCCAACGTGCTCGCACGGAACGTAGTGACGTCGTTCACGATGAACTGGAACGTGACAGCAGCATGGGTGCGCCGCCAGAAGGGCTCCCTCGGAATGTCGCCGGGCGTCGAGCTCGCGATTCAGCGACTCGACGCGCTCCGGAACCTTCCGGGCATCTCGATTAACTGGGGGATCTTCGTCCACTGCGGCGCCATCAGGTTCGTCTTCAGCGGCGACCTGACGACCCAGGGGTGGGAGGACTTCTTGGTGGACCCCGTATTCCAGGGTTACCTCAGGAACACGAATCTGTTCGTCGCCTCGCATCACGGCCGAGAGGACGGCTACTGTCCTGAGGTCTTCGACTATTGCACTCCGGACGTCATCGTGGCCTCCGACAAAAGCGTGATGTATGACACGCAGCTCGTCGACTACGGCAGGCATGCGCGTGGCATCCCCTGGACGACTAACGTTGGTAAGGCGATCCACCGCTCCTTTCTGACAACGCGCAACGACGGGACCCTGGGGTTCACTCCTGTCGGTGCGGGCTACAGGATTCAGGCGAGCAACTAGATTCAGTGTCGATCCCCTTCACCGTCTACGACTTCTTCGGTCTCCTGTCGACGGGCGTCATCTGGCTGCTCGGCATCGACCACGCGTTCGGGATGCGTTGGATCCTCGGGAAGCAGCTCGGAGCGGGCGAGGCCGTCCTGTGGATCGTCGTCTCCTACGTCATCGGCCACATCAATTCGCAAGGCGCCGCCTGGCTGTTTGAGCGGCAGCTCGTTGCTCGGAGACTCGGCTACCCATCGACGAATCTCTTTGCCGACAAGAACAAGAAGACGCCGAGGCTTTTTAAGCACTACCGGGAGCCGCTGCCGGGCGAGACGACGAAGGCGATCCTCAAGAGGTACGAGAGCCTCTCGGGATCGAAGTCGCCCAGCGAGGCCATGTTCATCTTCTGCTTCAATCTCGTGAAGGAACGATCTCCCACGACCTATGGCCGCCTCCAGACCTTTCTCAACGTTTACGGCTTCTGCCGGAACATGAGCTTCGCTGCCCTATTGCTCAGTGTCGTGTTCGTCGCCGCGGCGGTCATTCGGGGCGTCTACGCGATGCTCTACTTGGCTCTGATTTCCGTCTTTGCTGCGGCGGTTCTGTTCTTCCGCTACATCAAGTTCTTCCGTCTCTTCGGGCGCGAGGTTTTCGTCTCTCTCCTAGGACTCGAAGAGCGGAAATCGACTTGAATCGCGCGGCTTGAAACACGGGCTCGCGCTCGAGCTGCTCGGCGCCGAGTGTCCGAACGACGCGCACGACGAGGCTCACGTGCACCTTTCTGCGCGGTAGCGCGGGCTTCTCATTGCGTACGCCATTGCGCCAGCGCCGTCGCAGACGCGACCGCGGAGATCGCCAGCACGGCCTCGTCGAGAGCTTCCGCGTCTTCGGCGTCCGCGAGCAGCATGTAGGCGCGCGTGAAGGCGTCGTCGTCGGGAAAGATGACGATGGCGGCGAGGTGGTCAATTAGCCGGTGCATCACGCGCTCCCACTCGCCTTCCTGGGCCGGGACGCGCCCGACGGCGAAGTCGGCGAACCACGCCCCGCACACCTCGATGAGGTCCTCGTGCGTCGCGGCCCGATACAGCGGGAGCTCGCTGATGTCGAGGCCGAAGCGGTCGCGCGCCCGCACGAGGGCGTCGTCCCGCCGAATCAACTCCTGGAGGTTCGCCCGTCGCGCAAACACGATCCGCGCCGCGTGGAGCCACAGCGCCCCGCCGCGCTCGTCGCGTTCAATCAGCATCTCGCCGACGTAGTTGAGGACCTCGATGAGCCGCCGAACGGCGAGGGGGTGATCGCCGCTCGCTGCGGCTTCCCTCGCGATGCCAAGCGCGCGGACGGCGTCCGCAGCCAGGTTCTGAAACCTCGCGGTGGTCTCAATCATGGGGCTATCCGTCACCATGGTGTACGCGGCTGATCGCGACCGCGATCGTGGGAGGCGACGAATGGCGGCGCGAGCCCCAGCCGCCCATGCGAGGCGGACCCCACGCGTCCGCGCGCCGATGAGGGGATCCGCGACGGCGATGACCGACGTGCGATGGAACACGCACGGCGCCGCGGGCGCCGTCGCGGTTGGGTGCCAGGCGCCCCCCTCGAGTCACCCTGTGGCCCCCGCGGAGGATCGGTGACGCTCACAACGCCTCGGCGAAGTACCGGCGCCGGAACTCGGCGAGGTTCTCGGCCATCGGCGTGCTCGGAAGGAACTGCGGGAACGGACTCTCGTCCCGCTTCCCTCCGCTTTCGACCGCCGTCTGCGAGTCAAATCTTTCCAGGTCGGCGACCGCCGCTTCCAGCCCGCCGGCAGCGTCGAAGACCCGGCGCAGCAGTGGACGTCGACCTTCCCGACGCTCCGCGAGCACGGCGGCGGTCGTCTCGTCGACGAGCCTCCGGTAGTCCTGCTCGGCTTCAAGCGCTGCGAGCTCACCGCGCGCGAGAGCCTCGTCGACCTTCGGTCGTTCACTCCGAGCGTGAAGCACCGCGCGCCGGTCCGGCTCCACGCCTTCACGCGGCGACCGTGGATCGCCGAGCACACGGACGATCTCGGCGGCTCGCGCGCGGACGTCCTCGAGGGCGGCCTGGGCCCTCTGCCACTTGGCGCGCGCCTCACAAATCGGCGCGCGCTCGCGCACCGGCGTGGCCGTCTCCGTGTCCTTGCCCTTCGTCAGCGTCGTCATCGCACCCCTCCGTTCAGGACGCGCCGCCGGATCTCGTCCGCGATGCGCGGGTTCCATCCGAAGCGCAGATGGTCCGGGAGGCCGCCGACGCCCGTGAGCTCGACCAGGTCGAGGCCGGCGGTCGACGGCTGCGGCGCTTGCGCGGCCGGCGAATGCTCAACGTGGCTCCTCCTCGCGGAGCCCTCGGTGCGATCACGGGGCAGGGCCGCGAGGTCGGCCCGTTCGGCGCCGTTCATGACGCGGCGCCTAGCCCGCGAGCTATTGTAGGTAGTTACGCGACGGCGAGCCCCGAAAACGTGAAGGCGAAGGGGTCGGTTACTAGATGTGGTGACCCCGGCGGGATTCGAACCCGCGTTTACGGTCCGCCACGCGCTTTCTTTGCAACGACGGGCGGTTCGGTGATGTTTAGTCAACTCCGTTCGGTAGGGGATTAGAATCCCGCGGCCCTTCGCGCGCGATCGGCGCGCCGAAGAGCGCCATTGAGCCGTCGCCCATCACCTGATTGACGGTGCGCTCGGCGCGGTGCACGGCTTCCATCATGGGGATCGAGGATCTTCCGTGCGTCCTCGGGATGGAGCTCTTCGCTGATCGACTCTATGAGATCGGCGAAAAAGCACGGTGAGAGAATCGCTCCGAGAATCAAGACGTTTCCCGGCGATCTCGCTCGAGTTAATCCGGAGGATCGTCATGCGCTCTTCGCTCGCACAACGAGATTGACGTCACAGTCGAGAATCTGCAGCAAGGACACGAGTTGGTCGACGGACTTACGGTAGTTCGTCTGATCCATGAGCCGATAGAACTGGGTCGCGGAAGTCCCGAGTCGGCGGATGATCTCACGCTTCGGTAAACGGCTGGCCGCGACTCGCTTCTGAGCCTCAAGCGTCAATCGGTAGAGGAGACGGTCCCGCAAGTAATCAGGATCCTTGTTGTACTCAAGGACCTGCTCGATATGGACCGTGCCCTCCCGACCCGATCCAAGCGCGTACGTGAAGGCTTCCGAGGCCAGCTCCTTGTCGATCCACACTCGGGCAATCGGATCGTCGTCTGTCGGTCTCGGATCTGCCTTCGCAAACGGGTAGACCAACTCTCCCTTCGACGTTCTGACCGCGAAGACCTTCCGTCGATTGTTGACCGTGACCGCCCGAATCTTCATAGCCGACCCTCGTTCTCCAGGTCTCTTATAAAGTCCAGAAGCTTCCGCGACGCCGCGCCCATCATCGGCTTCTTGTTGTCCAAGTCCCACTTCACAACCAGCTCGCCGTTCCGATCTACATGGACGTGTCGACATTGCTATGCGGTTCGGCGCGGGTTGTTAGACCGCGAGAGCGGCCGCGCCAGCGTCTGGTTCCTCGCGGGTCCGCCCGGCCTCCACGCGTCCGTACCTAAGATACAGCGCGGGCATCACGATCATGTTGAGCGCCGTCGAGGTCCCGAGCCCGCCCAGGATCACGACCGCCATGGGCTGCTGGATCTCCTTGCCCGGTTGGCCGGCGCCGAGCGCCAGCGGGACCAGACCGATGCCGGCGACGAGCGCCGTCATCAGGATCGGGCTCAACCGCTCCATCGACCCCTGGACGATGGCGTCCCGGAAGCCGACCCCCTCCTCCTCCATGAGATGACGGTAGTGGGTGATGAGCATGATGCCGTTCCGGGTCGCGATGCCGAAGAGGGTGATGAAGCCGATGAGGGAGGCGATCGAGAGCGTGCCGCCCGCCACGAACACCATGACGACCCCGCCGATCAACGCCAGTGGCAGGTTGGCCATCACGAGCGCGGCCAGGCGCCCGGACCGGAGCGCGAGATAGAGCAGGAGGAAGATGCCGCCGATGGCCGCGGCGGAGAGCAGGGTGATCTGCCGCGCCGCACGCTCCTGCGACTCGAACTGCCCGCCGTACTGCACGAAGTACCCCTGCGGGAGCGCGACCCGCGTGGCGATTGCCTGCCGGACCTCGGCGATCACGGTGCCGAGATCGCGGCGCGCGACGTTGGCCTGCACGATGATGCGTCGCTGCACATTCTCCCGGTTGATGGTGTTCGGCCCCGCGTCGACCCGAACCTCGGCGACCTGGCCGATCGGGACGCGGGCGCCGCTGGGGGTGTCGATGAGCGTGCGGCGGATCGTCTCGACCGATTGCCGGGCGGCGTCGTCCAGGCGCACCATGATGTCGTAGCTCCGCTGTTCCTGCAGGACCTGGGAGACGACGCGGCCGCCGAAGGCGGTCTCCACGGTCTCCGCCAGGTCCTCGGCGCGAAGCCCGACCGCCGCCGCCGCGCGCCGATCCAGATTGATCTGGACCTGGGGCACGCCGACCTGAGGCTCGACGAGCAGATCCACGATTCCGGGAATCTTGGCCATCGCGTCTCGGATCTCACCGGCCTTCGTCCTCAGGATGCCGAGGTCGGGGCCGAAGAGCTTGATGGCAATCTGGGCGCGTGTGCCCGAGAGGAGGTGGTCGATCCGGTGCGAGATCGGCTGCCCGATTTCGACGTCCACTCCGGGCAAGCGCCCGAGGCTCTGCCGGATCTCCTCCAGCACCGTGGCATGAGAGCGGCCTCGGTCGCGAAGCACCACCTCCAGCTCGCTCGTGTTCACGCCGGCCGCGTGCTCGTCTTGCTCGGCGCGGCCCGTCCGCCGCGTGCTCGAGACGACCTCCGGGGTCTCGCGGAGGATGCGCTCGATGGCGGCACCCATGCGGTTGGACTCGGCCAGCGACGTTCCCGGCGGGAGGTTCGCATTGATGTTCAGCGTGCCCTCGTTGAAGGGCGGCAGGAATTCCCGACCCATGAACGGCACGCAGGCGAGGGCGAACACCAGCATGACCACGCCTGCGAGAACGACGGCGCCGCTGTGTCGCAGCGTCCATTCCAGCAGCCGAGCGTACCGGCGCTTCAGCCAGGCCACCACGAAGGCGTCGCGGGGGGTGCGGAGCGCTCTGGAGCGGCTGAGCAGGTAGAAGCCGAGGACCGGCGTGACGGTCAGCGCGACGACCAAGGAGGCGGTGATCGAGATGATGAAGGCCACCGCGAGCGGGGCGAACATGCGGCCCTCGAATCCACCGAGGCTGAACAGCGGCAGGAAGACGAGCACGATGATCAGCGTCGCGAAGGTGATGGAGCCGCGGACCTCGCTCGACGCCTTGAAGATCACCGTCGCGCTGGGCTCGGGCGTCGGCCGCTGGGCGTTCTGCTTGAGGCGTCGGAAGACGTTCTCGACGTTCACGATCGCATCGTCGACGAGCTGGCCGATCGCCATGGCGAGGCCGCCGAGCGTCATCGTGTTGATGCCGATCCCGAACCAGCTCATGACGAGCACGGTTGCCACCAGCGACAGGGGGATGGCGGTCAGGCTGATGAACGTGGTCCCGAAGTTCCAGAGGAAGAGCACCAGGACGACCGTCACCATGACCCCGCCCTCGACCAGGGCCGCCTTCACGTTGCCGACCGCGCGCTCGATGAAGTCCGACTGCCGGAAGGCGGCCGTGTCCACGCGCACGTCGGGCGGCAGACTCGGGCCCAGGGCCTTGAGGGTCTCCTCGATCCGGCGCGTCAATTCCAGCGTATTGGCGTGCGGCTGCTTCTGGATGGTGGCCACCACGGCTTGCGCGCCGTTGAAGCTGCCGTCGCCGCGCTTGTGCGCGGGGCCGATGCGCACCGTCGCGACGTGCTTGAGGAGGACGGGCCTGCCGTCGCGAACGGCCACGACGGCCTCCGCGAGCTCCTCGGGCGTGTAGACGCGGGCGCGGCCGCGGATGAGGAACTCCTCGTGCGGCCGCTCGAGGAAGCCCCCGCCGCTCGTGGCGTTGGCGGCGGCCACGGCCTTCGACACCTGATCGAGGGCGAGCCCGTGGTGGGCCAGGCGGGCGGGATCGACCAGCACCTGGAACTGCCGGACCTCGCCGCCCACGAGGCTCACCTGCGACACCCCGGGCACGCCGAGCAGCCGGGGGCGGACCACCCAGTCCGCGAGTGAGCGAAGGTCCATGGGCGACGTCTGCGAGCTCGTCATCGAGATCAGCATGATCTCGCCCATCGTCGAGGAGATCGGCCCGAGCGTCGCCGGCGCCACGCCAGCCGGCAGCCGGACTTGCTGCAACTTTTCCGTGACGAGCTGGCGGGCGCGGTAGATGTCCGTCCCGAACTCGAACTCGACGAAGATGATGGAGATCCCGATCGC
>QHUS01000129.1 GCA_003222035.1 Gemmatimonadota bacterium
CGCCACGGAGTCGGGTCCGACCGCCGTCGCCCAGCCCCAGGCGGAACGACGAAGCTATCGAGTGGGCTGGCTCGACCCGGGCCGGGTCTCGACTCCGTATCAGGACATCGTGCGGCAAGCCCTGGTCGGGTATCCACGGGACATCGCGTTCGAATATCGATACGCCGGGGGGCGGGTCGACCGGCTGCCGGAGCTGGCCGCCGAGCTCGTGCAGCTCAGAGTCGACGTCGTGTTCGCCGTCGGCAATCAGGCAAGCCAGGCGGCGAAGCAGGCGACGAGCACGATCCCGATCGTCATCGTCGGCTCCGATGGGGGCGGATCGAGCGCCAACGTGACCGGCGTCACCTATTCGTCGCCGGATCTCGCGCGCAGCTGGTTGAGGCTCCTGAAGGAGATGCGCCCGGCGCTCAGCCGGGTGGCGGTGCTCTACGCCGCGGACGCGTCGAGTCGCGGAGAGCTGGCGAGCCTGCAGAGCGCCGGCGCGAATGCGGGCGTGGCGATCCAGGCCTATCCTCTCCACGAGGGCGATGCGCTCGGAAGCCTGCTCGCGCGGCCGGCCGGCGAGCGGGCCGAGGCGATCGTCGTTCCGGGAGGCCCCGCGGCGCTGGTCTACCTCCCGCGCCTGATCGATCTCGCCAACCGGGCCAGGATCCCGACGGTCTACGGCTCCGCCGAGTTCGCTGAAGCCGGCGGTCTCGTCGCGTACGGGCCGAGTACCCCGGCGATCTATCGGCGCGCCGGCGCCTACATCGGCAAGATCCTCGGCCCGGCGAATCCGCGCGACCTTCCCATCGAGCAACCGTCCCGGTCCGAGCTCGTGGTCAATCTCAAGACCGCGCGCGCGCTCGGATTGACCCTGCCCGAGCCGCTGGTTCGTCGCGCCGACCGCGTCCTGCAGTAGAAGCTTCGGGCGCGCCCGGCCGCGATCCGGGCGCGCCGACCGCTGCCCGAACGACTAGTCCGAAGCGGACTGGGCCTCCTGGCTGACCTCGTCGACGAGCGTCCGCGGGAAGCGCTCCTCGAAGATCACGTACAGGGTGGGGATCAGCACGAGGGTGAAGAATGTGGAGACCAGGAGCCCGCCGATGACCGCGATCGCCAGCGGCTGATTCGCCTCGGTCCCCACGCCGAGGGCCAGCGCCATCGGCAAGAGCCCGACCACCGTGGCCAGCACCGTCATCAAGATGGGGCGCAGGCGGACCCGGCCGCCGCGCGGGACGGCCTCGAGCAGCGGCAGCCCCTGCCGCCTGAGCTCGTTGATGTACTCCACGAGCAGCACGCCGTTGGACACGACGATGCCCACCATCATGATGATGCCCATGAACGAGGTGGTCGACAGCGTGGTGTCGGTCAGGAACAGGGCCCAGAAGACGCCGATCAGACCCATGGGCGCTGCCGCTCGCTCTGGCCGCCGAGCCGCACCGAGAAGCCCGGCGGCAGCGGCAGCCGGCTGAACCGGTCCTCGAGCTCGGCGGAGATCGAGCCGAGGTCGCGCCCGATCGTGTTGGCGGCGACGCGAATGAGCCGCTGCTGATACTTGCGCTCGATCTCGACGGGCCCGGTCGAGCGCTTGATCTCGGCGACCGTCGAGAGCAGCACGGGCCGGTCCTCGTCCGACTTGACGACGATGCGGCCCAGGTCGGTCAGGGCCTGGCGATACGGCTCGTCGAGCTGCACGACCACGTTGTACTGGTTGCCGGTTCGGGGGTCGGTGAAGATCGAGGGATTGATGCTCGCGTTCGAGTTCAGCGAGAACAGCACGGTCTCCGAGATGGTGCGCTGCGAGAGCTTGACGGAGGCGGCCTTCTCCCGGTCGACCACGATCTCCACCTGCGGATAGTTGGCGTCGCGGCTCACGGTGACGTCGGTCACGCCCTCGGTCGAGTGGAGGATGCGGGCGATCTCGCCCGCGAGCGCCTCCGCGGCGGCGAGCTCGTAGCCCAGCACCTCCACCTCCAGCGTGGTCTCGGAGCCGAAGTTGATCGTGCGCGACACGATCCCGCCGGAGACGAACCGGTAGGTCGCCGCCGGGAACTGCCCGGCGAACTGCTCACGGACCGCGTTGACGATCTCGCGGTCGCTCCGCGTCCGCCGATCGGCCGGCGTGAGATAGGCCTGGATCGTCGCGCTGTGCGGCCCGCTGTTGCTCGTGAAGACGGCGGCCTGCCCCTGGGGAATGCCGATGTCGGAGACGAGCGAGATCAGCTCGTCCGCCCTGAGCGTGGCCCGGACGATATTCTCCATGCCGCGCACCGTCCGCTCCGTCTCCTCGACCCGGGTGCCGATCGGCGCCTTCAGATCGACGCGGAACTGCGCCTCGTCGGACGGCGGAAAGAACTCCGTGCCGATCAGGGGCCGCATCCCGAGCCACGGCGCCGCCACCAGAAGCAGGCTCGCCACGAAGGTGACGGCGATCGAGCCCACCACGAGCCCGCGGTGCCCGAGCGCCCACTCGATCAGCCGTTGATAGAGCTCCTCGGTGCCCTCGAAGAAGCGCTGCGACAGCCGGAAGACGCGGTCGCGGAGACGGCGCGAGCGGGGATCGACGGGCTTTTCGGGCCACAGCACCCGCAGAGCCAGGAGCGGCGTGACCGTTCGCGAGACCAGGAACGAGGCGAACAGCGAGACCGAGATGGTGAACGTGAGCGGAATGAACAGGAGCTTGATCTGCCCCTCCAGGAAGACGGTGGGCAGGAAGACGATGATCGTGGTGACGGTGGCCGAGAGGATCGGCATCGCCACCTCGCGCGCCGCGTCCAGCACGGCGCGCCGCCGGGACGTGCCCGGGATGTTCAGATGCCGGTTGATGTTCTCCAGCTCGACGATCGAGTCGTCGACCAGCCGTCCCACCGCGAGGGCCAGGCCGCCCAGCGTGAAGACGTTGAGCGTCTGGTCCAGAAAGTGGAAGATCAGGATCACCAGGAACGCGAGGACGGAGCCCTGCAGAGCCTCGTGCCAGAGGCTCTCGATCGCCTGGCGGATGTAGACCGACTGGTCGAGCGTGATGCCGAGGTGCACGCCCGCCGGAATCCCGATGAGCCGGGGGATGAGCTCGCGGACGCGATCGACCACGGCGATGGTGTTCGCGCCGGGCTGCTTGTTGACGCTCAGGAAGACGCCGCGCTCGCCGTCGATACGGACGATCGAGGTCTGCGTCTCGTGCGAGTCCACGACGCTGCCCACGTCCTTGACGTGGATCGACGCGTCGCCGGGGCCCAGCCGCCGGATGACGATGTCCTCCATGGGCCGGACGAGCTGGAACTGGTTGTTCGTGTAGAGGTTGTAGTCGAGGCGGCCCACGTTGATGTCGCCGGTCGGCAGGAGGAAGTTCGCGTTGTTGACAGCGCGCACGACCTCGAGGATGGACAGCCCCTTGGCGTGGAGCTGGTCGCGGTTCAGGTTCACGGTGATCTGACGCACCTTGCCGCCGTCGACCGACGCCGACGCCACGCCGCCCAGCCGCTCGACCTGGGGCTCGATGATGTTGTAGGCCAGATCGTAGAGCTGCCGCTCGTCGAGGTGGCCGCCCGACACGGTGATCAGGGCCACCGGGATGTTCGACAGGTCGTAGCGGACGATGAACGGCTGCTTGATGCCCCGCGGCAGCGTGTTCAGGATCTGCTGGATCCGCTGGATCACCTCGGTCTGGCCGTCGTTGACGTCGGCGCCCCAGTTCATCCACACCCGCACGGTCGACAGCCCCTGGCGCGACTTGGACTCGACGAACCGCACGTCGCTGATCGCGCTCACGGCTTTCTCGATCGGGTAGGTGACCGTCTTCTCGACGTCGACCACCCCGGCGCCCGTGTACACGGTGCCGACGTTGATGATCGGCAGGTTGATATTCGGAAAGAGATCGACGGGCAGCCGGCCCAGCGCGACGAAGCCGAGGACGACGACGGCGAGCGAGGCCATGAGAATGGCGATGGAGTTCCGCAGGGCCAGGAGCGTCATCCACATAGGAGCCCAAGCAGGGTACTGGCTGCGCGCGGGGTGTCAAGCGGCTGGACGCAGGTGCGAGAGCGGACGTGCGGCGGGCGCTACTCGGCCGCTAACCGATATCCGACGCCCGGCTCCGTGAGGAGATAGCGCGGGCGCGCGGGCTCGGCCTCGAGCTTCTGGCGCAGGTGCGCCATGTACACGCGGACGTAGTGCGCCTGCTCGGTGTGCGAGGGGCCCCACACTTCCCGAAGCACCTGCTGGTGGGTGACGACCTTGCCCGCGTGATGAATGAGCGTGGTGAGGAGCCGGTACTCCGAGGCGCCGGCGGTGTGGCGCAGCGCGACGCGGATGCGCGCCAGCAGCTCGCCGGCGCCGAACGGCTTGCCGACGTAGTCGTCCGCGCCGGCGTCGAGCGCCGTGACCTTGTCGCGCTCCCCGCCGCGCGCCGACAGCACGATGACCGGCACGTCGGTCCACTCGCGCACGCGCCGGATGACGTCGAGGCCGTCCATGTCGGGCAGGCCCAGGTCGACGATGACGACGTCCGGCTGGCGCGAGCCGACCTCGACCACGCCGTCGGCGCCCGAGGTCGCCTCGAACAGCCGGTAGCCGTGGCCCTCGAGCGTCGCGCGCAGGAACTTCCGGATCTGGGGCTCGTCCTCGATGAGGACGACGACGGGGTCAGGCATCGGCGGGAACCGAGGCCGGCGGCTTGCCGGCGAGGGGCAGCGTGAACAGGAAGGCCACGCCGCCCTCGGGCAGATTCTGCGCCCAGATATTCCCGCCGTGCGCCTTGACGATTCCCTGGCAGATCGCGAGGCCGAGTCCGGCGCCACGGCCGCCGGGCATCCCGCGATAGAACTTCTCGAACACCCTGTCTTCCTCGCCGCGCGGCAATCCGGGACCGTGGTCGGCGACCTCGACGGTGATGGCCTCGCCGGTCGACGTCGCGATGATGCGAATGGGGCTGCCGCCCGGCGTGTACTTCACGGCATTGTCGAGGAGATTGACCAGCACCTGCTCGATGAGGACGTCGTCGATCGGCACCAGCGGCAGGTCCGGCGGGACGCGAGTATCGACGCGCCGGTCGGCGAGCTCCTTGCCGAGACGGCCGAGCGCGGCGCCTATGACCTCCTCGAGCGGGTGCCATTCCTTGCGAAGCTGCAGCGCGCCCGATTCCAGGCGCGTCATCTCGAGAAGGTTCTGGACGAGGCGGTTCAGCCGGTCAGCCTCCTCGCGCACCGACTCGAGGAGCCCCTGACGCGTCCGGTCGTTCAGCTTCGCGCCGTTCTCGAGCATCGTGGTGGCCGCGCCGGTGATCGTCGCGAGCGGCGTTCTCAAATCATGCGAGACCGAGCTGAGCAGCGAGTTCCGGAGCCGCTCGGTTTCCATTCGCACCTGGGCCTGCTGCGCCTCGTCGGCGAGCTGCGCGCGCTCGATGGCGAGCGCGGTCTGGTTGGCGAACGTCTCGAGCTGGTGGAGCTGATCGGGCGCGTCGAGCGAATGCGGGTCGGCCGGACGGATACCGAGCACGCCCACAGGACCACGCGGCGCCTGCAGCGGCAGGTAGAGCGCGGCGGCGCCCGGCAGCGTCGACGTGCCGAGGCCCGCGGGCTGGTGATGCTCGTGAACCCACTTGCC
>QHUS01000027.1 GCA_003222035.1 Gemmatimonadota bacterium
CACGTCACGCTGCGCGACACCCTGGTCATCCTGTCGCTCGGCGCGAACCCGACCGGTGACTCGCTGCGAGGCGATACGGTCGCCCACTCCGTGAACGGGGTCGCGACGTTCGTCAACGTCCGGCTCAAGAAGGCCGGCATCGGCTACAAACTCACCGCCGCGGCCCCGGAGCTGCACCCCGACACGAGCCGCGCGTTCAGCGTCATGCCGGCGCCCGCCACGGTGCTCGCGTTCACCGTCCAGCCGACCGACACAACGCAGGGCAGCGCGATACGGCCGCCCGTCCAAGTCACGGCATACGACGCCCTCGGGAACACCGCCACCGACTTCACCGGCCCGATCCGGATGGCGTTCGGCACCGATGCGAGCGTCTCCCAGAACGCTGGGCTCTCGGGAACGAATCCGGTACCGGCCGTCGCCGGTGTAGCCACTTTCACTGACCTAGCCGTCGATCAGCCCGGGCTCGGTTACACGCTCACGGCCGCGTTCGGAAGCGCAACGCCCGTCGCCACGAGCGCTGCGTTCAACATCACCCCCGCCCCGCCCCCGCCGCCGACTCACCTCGGCTTCACGCAGCAGCCGCAGCAGAGTACTCAAGCCGGCGCGGCGATCAGTCCGCCGGTTCAGGTCGCGGCGCTCGATGCGGCCGAGCACGTGGTCCAGGGATTCACCGGCGCGATCACACTCGGGCTGGGCGCGAATCCGGGTAGCGGTACGCTCTCAGGCGGCGCGCCGGTGAATGCAGTCAACGGCGTCGCAACGTTCCCCAACCTGAGCATCAACAGAGCTGGCAACGGCTATACGCTGCGGGCCACGGCGTCGCAGCTCACCGCCGCCACGAGCACTCCGTTCAACGTCACCGCGCCGCCCAACCAACCGCCGGTCGCCGCGTTCACGTCGAGCTGCACCCAGCTCGTGTGCAACTTCACGAGCACGAGCAGCGACCCCGACGGCACGATCGCCAGCTATCGCTGGACGTTTGGGGACGGCACGGCGGCGGTGACCACCCAGAACCCGTCGCACACCTACACGGCCGGCGGAACCTTCACCGTCACGCTCACCGTGACCGACAACCAGAACGCGACGGGCAGCGTGTCGCACCCGGTCACCGTCACGGCGCCCCCGCCGCCGAACCGGCCGCCGGTCGTGACCGCCGGGGGCGAGCAGACGGTGTTGCTCGGCGCACTGTTCTCGCTAACCGGTGCGGGGTTCAGTGACCCGGACCACGATGGCCCGTGGACCGTCACCATCGACTGGGGCGACGGCACGTCCAGCACGAGCCAGGATCCGACGGAGGGCTCGATCGGCGGCACGCACTCGTATCCGCTGACGCCGTTAGGACACGACTACACGCTCACCGTGACCGTGGTCGATGCGCATGGCGCTCGCAGCTCTGCCACGAAGACGGTCCACGTCGTGGTGGTGTAGAGCGTAGGGCTCGCCCTACTCCCGCGCCTCCTTAATCCACTTCCCCTCGAGCTTCGCCATCTCGAGCGCCCGCGCAGCGCGCGCCAGGAGGCCCCGCCCTTCCAGCGCACCGGCCCTCCGGCTGCCGATGGCGTCGTAGCCCGCACGTAGCTCGACCCCGACCGCGTCTCGCAGCCGCTGCGCGAGCTGGCGCGCCCCCACGCGATTCACGCCTGCCGCGACCACCGCGAACTCGGCGGGCCCGATACGGCCGATGGCATCCGAGCGCCGCCCGCTCGCCGCGAGCAACCGCGCCACACCACGCAGCGCGTCGCGGCCATCGGTCCCCGCCTCCGGACCATCGCGGTCCGGAGCCACGGCCACGCAGGCCACAGACGTATTGTGCTGCGCCGCCTGGAGGATCAACTCCCCGGCACGACGGGCCAACCCTTGCGTCGTGTACAGACCGGTCACGTCGTCCACCAGGTCCCGCCGCGACGCGCCGTCCCGCTCGACCTTGCCGAGCACGTACCGATCCAGCCTGCCGAGGAGCTCGCCCACGTTCAGAGGCTGGCGCACCAGCTCCCACACGCCTGCACGCAACGCCTTCAGGTGGTCGTCGCGCTGGGGACGGGTGGGCACCAGCAGGAGAATCGGCGTGCCCGAGCCGATCGACGGATCGGCGCGAAGCATGCGGCTCACATCGAGGGCTTGTCCTTCTCCGAGCGCGGCGTCGAGCACGATGACATCGGGGCGCGCGGTGCGCGCCCGCTCGAGCACTGAGGCTTCGGCGAACACGCGCAGCACAGAATACCCCTGTCGCCCGAGCGATCTGACGACGTCCGAGAGGGCGTGGTTCTGATCGCTCGCGATGAGGATGCGCGGAGGACGGCTGAGACGCGGTCGCATCGGCATGAGATGTGGGGCGTCGACTGGCCCAACACAAACAATACCCCCCTCGCACCGCCGAGTTGCGTCCCGCTCGCGACTCCCCGCTCCCTGCTCCCTGCTTCCCGCTGCCGTTTGCTGCTGTTGAGGGAACTCTCGCTCGTCGTCGGGCGTAGGACGACATTCAACAGGAGGTGGCGCATGGAAGCCCGCATCACAGCGCAGTCCCAGTCGTTCAAGCTCAGGGAGCGGTTGCAGGAAGCGAAGGTCTCGCACGGCCAGGAGCTCCGGGCCGACCTGCCCAACGTCCGCGTGGGCGTGCTCGCGGCGACCGGTGAGGCGCAGCTCATGTTCTGCAACATGGGAATGATCGAGGTCCGCGAGCTGCTGCAGCCCGGCGATTACGGTCCATTGGCGACGGAGGTCACGCTGCAGGGACTCGCGGTCCCGGCACCGGGTACGTATGACCTCGTGAACGCGCGCATCTCGGTGAACGGCAGCATCCACGTCGCGGTGGACTCGCAGACGCAGGTGGTGCCGACTCAGGGGCGCGGCTTAGAAAGCGTTACCGAGGTCTATCTCAATTATCGGCCACGTGGTGTGGGCGTTTCCTGACGCACTGAGGCTCACGCGGCCGGCGAACGTCCGAAGGCCCAGCTCGACGCCGGCGCCCTGCACGTAGCTGGCGGGATCGAAGGTCCAGTGGTCCAGCGCGGTGCCCGCGTTCCAGCGGGCCCGCGCGACGACGTCTCGCGCCAGCTCCCATTGTACGCCGAGCTCGGCTTTCTGGACGTGCCGGCCACGCAACTCTTGCGCGTGGTACCCGACGAACGCGAAGTCGCGGTCGGGAAAGAGATAGTAGCGGTTGGCGCCGCCCAGCGAGAACAGGTAGTGCGGCGGCGGGTCGCCGCCCGAGGCGCCGACCGTCCCCCCGGTCCAGAGCGAGACGCGCCGGAACAGCGGGAGATACGCCACCAGCTCGGCGACGTTGTGCGAGAAGGCACCCCCGCCGCCGTCGCCGAGCCGGTTGCCCCATTCGGTCACCGCGCGCAGCGCCACGCCCGAGCGCGGGAACACCCCACGATCGTATGTATCCAGTTGCCCGATCCCTGCGACCGTGTAAAACAGCCGGTCCACATCCGGCGTCGCCACCGCCGAGACGTCCTCCACCCAATGGGCATACTCCGTCTTGACGCGCGCCGAGAGATCGACGGCGGTCCCCAGGCTCCGGGCGACGGACAGACCCACCGCCCCGAGGTCGACGCGCGCCTGAGCCACGCGGTGGCCATCCTCAAAGAGATCGAACGGGCTGCGCGCGAATTCGGTGGCCGCGCGGAGCATGACCGCGCGTCCGTCGCCGACGGGCTGGCGGACCGCCGCGATCGCCTGGAGCTGCTGGCCGAGCCGCACGTCCGCCTGGCCGCTGACCCCCCCCCCTCCGGCCCCGCGACCCACGGTGCTCGACAGGAGCACGGACGCCTTGTACCGGCTGTCGTAGCGTAGCCCCACGCCGAACCGCCCGGCGGCCCGTTCCCGCAGCAACACGGTCAGCTCACCGTTCTCCAGACGATAGCGCACGTTCTCGAACACTCCCGTCGCGTACACGTGCGCGATGCGCTCGTCCAGGTCGCGCGGCGACACCCAGACGGGCGGCTTGAGCCCGAGGGTGCGCGCGAGCAGGCCGGAGGGCGCGAGGTTGGGGGGATCGAACCGCACGCTCGTCACCCGCACCGACTCGGGCTCGACCAGCGGGGTACGCGGCGGCTGCGGCGGCCGCGGCCGGCTGGCGCCCCGAGACCCACGCGCGAGGGCGGCCTGGATGTCGGGGAGCGCCGCCCGCGCGGCCGCCTCGCCCCGGGCGATCACCTCGTGCGCCCGGTTGAACCCGAACGTCGAGAACTCGCGCACGTCGGGGATGATGACCACGTCGCACTTGCGCCGCTGCTCCGCCTCGGAGTCCCACACCCGGAACGAGACCGATTGCACCAGCACGTCCACGAACGACACGATCGAGTCCCGCGGCTCGAGCGGGTCCGTGACGTCGCTGCAGATCAGCACGTCGGCGCCGAGCGCGCGCGCATCCTGGGCCGGGAGATTGCGGATCACGCCGCCGTCGATGAGCACCGTATCGTGGAGCACCACGGGCGAGAACACGCTCGGGAGCGCCATGCTGGCGCGCATGGCGTCCGGCAGGAACCCGTGATCGAGCACCACCGCCCGGCTGGTCTCGAGGTCCGTCGCGACCGCGGCGAACGGGATGGGGAGCTCCCGGAAGTCCCGGATCCCATGCGCCGACCAGGTGAGCCCGGTGAACAGCTGCGAGATCCGCTGGCCCGCGACGACGCCCTGCGGCAGCTGAATGCCGCCGCGGTGGATCGGCAGGGTCACCAGGTAATGATCTTCGGTGGCCTTACGGTCGACGGGCAGATCGCGACGGTCCACCGGGTCAGTGAGCAACCGGGTCCAGTCCTCGGTGGTGGCGATCGTGTCGAGCTGGGCGGCGGTGTATCCCACCGCGTAGAGCCCGCCGAGCACGCTGCCCATGCTCGTGCCCGTGATCAGGTCCACGGGGACACCGGCGTCCTCGAGCACGCGGAGGACGCCGATGTGCGCGAGCCCCCGGGCCGCCCCGCCCGACAGCGCCACCCCCACCTTCTGCGCGTGTGCGCCACACACGGGGAGCCCGCAGGCCACAACCAGAAGCGTGAGCCGTCTCACAATCGCTTGCGTCAGGGATTTGTGAAGGTTCGCGAGTGTTGCGCCGCCGCGCCAGATCGTCGTCTGTCGAAGCGGCCTACGGATCAGCACGGGCCTTGCAGCACGCCCGCACCGTGCGCCAGTGAATACCTAGGGGGGGATGGCTGCGTTCCGTGATCCGCCGCAAAAGTAACGACCGTCGGCAGAGCTTCGGCCGGCGTCTGGTACGCGACCGGCGTCGCGAGGAACAGGCACCCGTGGTCGAACGACGCGGCGGCGAGGAGCGTCGCTCGGGCGCGAATCGCCGCTCGGGCGACGAGCGCCGCAATGGCGCGCCGAAGCAGACGGTCGCTACGGCCCGACGCTGACCCCGAGTGCGACGCGCAGCACGCTGGCGGACGGGACCGGAGCCGCGAGCCAGCCCGCGTACACGCCGGCGCGTAGCGTCTTTCCGAATTCGACATGGGTGTCCAACGCCGCCGGCGCCGGCCCGCCGACCGATCCGCACGCCTCGACGCGCAACAGCCCCTGCCGCACGCGCAGGGTCGCCTCGTATAAGGGCCAGGGCAACGTGAGGGGTTGATAGCGGAACAGGGGTCCGTGAGCTTCGAGCGTCACCGGTCCGACGCCGCATCCCACCAATGGCGCGGCCCCGTCGTAGTATCCGATGGTCTCGCCCCACACTTCCTGCTCGCCGAGTGTCAGAATCGCCCGGCGGCCGATCCAGCCCCCGGCCCGGCACGGCCCCACGCGATACGTGGCGCTGAAGCCGTGCACGCGCTCCAGTGCTCGCCCCGCTTCCGCGTTCAGAATCGTCGCGGCGTGCGGCGAGGTCCAATAGCGAAAGCCGTAATACACGTCGAGCTGGAGGCGACCGGCGCGCCAGCTGCCGCCCAGGTCGGCGAGCATGCGGCTATTGTAGCCGCCCTCGCGACCGAGCCAGCCTTCGAGCCGACCGCTCACGTGCCCGCCGAGTTGCGCGGAGAGTGGGGAGGACGTGGCGCCAACGAGCAGGAGCAATGGGATCGCACGCATCATCGCCACTGTGCGTTGCCACTTCCATGCCAGATCACGCTGGCACTGACGCCGCGGCGCAACGATGAATTGCCTCGGCCACAAACATCGCGTGCGCGACATCACCACCTTCCCGCCACGCTGCCGCTGCACTACTCTCGTGGCGTGACGGAACCTCGGTCCCGCGTGCTCGTCGCTGTGCACGATGTAACACCGGCTCACGCCGGCCGGCTCGACGTGTTGTATCGTTTGCTCGAGGAATTCGCGGTCCGGCAATACGCGTTGCTCGTGGTGCCCGACTGGCACGGCGCCTGGCCGCTCGACGCGTATTCGGAATTCACCGCGGCGCTGCGCGAGCGCGCGGCGGCCGGCGCCGAGGTCGTGCTGCACGGGCTGCGTCACGACGAGGTGGGTCTGCCTCGCGCACTTGCGCACCGCGTGCGGACGTTCGGCCGGACGGACCGCGAGGGCGAGTTCGCGTCGCTCGCGC
>QHUS01000093.1 GCA_003222035.1 Gemmatimonadota bacterium
GCCAACTCTCCTACGCAGCGCTCGATCCGTGCGTAGACCCGCTCACACACTTCCGGCCCCTGCTCGACGGGGTCCTCGATCGCCCGGGACGTGACGGGCATGGGATCCAGGTCCCCGAGGTGCAGCACATCTCGCACCGCGCGCCCAAACCGCTCACACACGCTGCGGCGCTGCGCTTCTTCCATCACCACGATCAGGTCGGCGGCGCGTGCCAGGTCCGCTACGAGGAGCTGCGAGCCGTGACCGCGCAGATCGATTCCCCGCCGGGCGGCGGCCGCGATCGCGTGCGGCGGAGGGCATCGTCCTGGGGCACTGAACCCGGCCGACTCCACCAGCACGGACCCTGACCCCCGGCGGTCGAGCTCGCGTTGCAACAGGGCCGCGGCGAAGGGGCTACGAAACACGTTGCCGTTGCACACGACCAGCACGCGGGACGGCGGGCGGCGCGCCGCCAGCGCCTCCAGGGCCGCGCGGCGACGAGAGCGGTGCAGCAACTGGTCGGGGACCCGACGCAGGAGTGTCAGCAACTCAGTCACACTTCCTCCGCGTTACGCCGCGCGAACGCCGTCGGCGTTGCATTTGGCATGGACGAACCGGGCGATAGCGCCGATCGAGCCCAGGTTCCGTTCCGTGATTTCGTCCTCCGCCACGGTGCACCCGAACTCGCTCTGCAGAAACCCGATCAGCTCCATGACCCCGATGGAGTCGATCACGCCGCTTCCAAACAGTGGATCGTCGTCCTGTAGCGGCCAGTCGGGACGCATGTAGAGAAAGGTGTCCCGGATGTAGGTCCGTGTCCGGTCCGTGATCGCCGTCAGCGTCAAAGGTGGTGTTGGGTCCCTCATCGTCTCCACTTTCGAAATCGGCCGTTCAAGCCGCGACAGAAGCAGGCACCGCGGCGGCTTTGACGCCGGCGGTGAGCGCCGCGCTCGCTTGCACGGGCGCGCCCAGAAACTCTCGGTGCCACAGCTCAGTCGATAGAATCGCTACGAGTGCCTGGCTTTCGCGAAACCCCAGCGCGCGTCCCTCGCGGCACCGCCTCACCAACCCCGCGACCGCCGGCGGATTGAAGATCCCCGTCCGGGCGAGGCTCGCCGGATCGAGGAGCGCCTCGACGTACTCCGGCGGCCGGCCATCGAAAAACGCGGGCACGTCCGGCGCTCGGTACGGCTGTTTACGCCGGCCGATCACGGCGGGCGGCAGCAGGCCCCTCGCCCAGCGACGCAGCACATCCTTCTCGCGCAGGCCGCGCAGCTTGCTGCGCCCCGGCAGCGCCGCCGCGAACTCGAACAGGCGATGGTCGAGGTACGGCACGCGGAGCTCGATTCCATGAGCCATCGCCATCCGATCGCCTTGCGAGCTGAGGAGATACGGCGAGAGCAGCGTCGTCATCTCGAGGTAGGTCGCCCGCGCGAGCGGGGACCAGGTCCCAAAGCCATGGGGGAGCCGGCCCCGCAGCTCCGCCAGCGGATCGAATCGGCCCAGGGCCGCCCGGAACTCCGCCGAGTAAAAGTCCTTGATGCGCGCCGTCAGCAAGAAGCGCGGCAGATGCGAGAACAGCGGATCACCGGGCGCGCCGGCGGCCAGGAAGTAGCGGCGCCAGAATTCGCCTTTCCGCGCCGCCGGGGCGATGTCCGGATATAACCCGTCCAGCAGCTGCGGCAGTCGCCGCGATTGCGGTCGTTGCCAGCACAACAGGCGGATGATCGCTTCCTTGAACAGGTCGTATCCGAGGAAGACCTCGTCCGACCCCTCCCCCGACAGGACGACCTTGATGCCGTGCTCGCCCACCAGACCAGACAGCAGGTACAGGGGCGCCGGCGCGGTGCGGACGAGGGGAGTTTCGGCGTGTCGGACCACGTCCGGGAATACGCGTGCGATGTCGCCGCTCCCGATCCGCCGCACCGCATGCTGGCTGCGCACTGCGGCCGCGACGGCTTGCTGGTACATGCTCTCGTCGAGGGCGGGGTCCTCGAACGTCACCGAGAACGTCCGCAACACGTGCGGGGAGCAAGCCGCCGCCAGCGCGCACACGATGCTCGAGTCGATGCCGCCACTCAGATAGCCACCGACGGGCACGTCGGCCTGTAGCCGCAGCCGGACGGCCGAGTGCAACAGCTCGTCGAGCGCTTCGAGGGCATCGGCGGACTCGGACGCGGCCTCCGGATAAGCGAGCGCGTAGTAGCGTCGGATCGTCAGCCGCCCATCCTGCCAGCGCGCACAGCATCCGGGCTCGAGCGCGCGAATCCCCCGGAAGGGCGTCCGCGGCGGAAGCGACGCCCAGAACGTGAACACCTCGTCCAATCCCTCGGGGTCGAGTGCTCGCTCCACCTCGCCCGAGGCCAGGAGGGCCTTGACTTCGGATGCGAAGTAGAGATCGCCATCACGCTCGGCGTAATACAGCGGCAGGATGCCGAAGCGGTCCCGTGCGAGGAACACGCAGCCCGCGTGGCGGTCGTAGATCGCGAACGCGAACTGCCCGTTCAGACGCTCCAGCATGCGCTCGCCCCACTGCTCGTAGGCATGCACGAGCACCTCGGTGTCGCTCCGGGTGCGGAACAGATGCCCCCGGGCTTCCAGCTCGCCCCGTAGCGCGAGGTGGTTGAAGATTTCGCCGTTATAGACCACGAAGACGGTGCCTGTCTCGTTCGCCATCGGCTGCGCCCCGCGCGCCAGGTCGATCACGCTGAGTCGAACGTGGCTCAGGCCCACGCGCTCGTCGGCGTGCAGGCCGGCCCCATCGGGGCCACGGTGCCGAATTGCGTCCGCCATGCGCTCCAGCCGCTCGGCCGAGACGCCGCCGGGACCGCGCCGGGCGATGCCGGCCAGGCCGCACATCAGGTCTCACCCTCCCGCCGGGCAGACCCGACCTCGGGCACCGGCTCGAGTAGCAGCGAGCTGAGGTGGAGGGGTCGCGTGACCCTGCGCTTGTGGTCGATCTCGCGATAGACGTGCTCGATTTGCTCGGCGCGATGCCCCAACTCCGCCGCGACGTCGGCCGGGCTCCGCCCTTCGTTCCGCGCCTGCAACACCACATCCAGGGTGGCGAGCGGCAGGGAAAAGAAGAACTCCTCCTGCGTTTGGGGGAGCGAATACGTGTCGGTGGTGGGCGTGCGCGCCCGGATCGCTGCGGGCACGCCGAGCGTCTCGGCCAGCTGATAGACCTGGGTCTTGTACAGATGCGCGATCGGCTTCACGTCAGCCAGGCCGTCGCCACCCTTCACGAAGAATCCCTGGTCGTACTCCAGCCGGTTGGGCGTGCCGACGACCGCGTAGTTCAGGCGGTCGGCGTGGTAGTAGGTGCGCATGGTGCGCACCCGTTGTTTGAAGTTCGTTGCGGCCACGATCTCGCGCAGCTCACGAGCGGGCAGGCGGACCTTCCGCACGCCCTGGCCCGGTGCGGGGGGCTGCACCGCCAGATAACACACGTTGAGCCGATCGGAATCCAATCCGCCACCGTCGAGCACCAGCTTGGAGCGCCACCCCACACCAAAATCGGGCACGAGGCGACGGACGGCGGCGTCGCGCCGGTCGTAGCATCCGCACGCCTCGAGCATGGCGGTGACGTCCTCCACGACGAATTCGATTCCGAGCCGACCCGCCCAGTCATGGGCCAGCACGAGACTCTCGGGGTCCGATTCCCGCTCCGGCAGGCCGAGCCCCAAGACGTGACTCGGGCCCACCGCCTGCACGGCAAGTGCCGCACACACCGTGCTGTCCACACCACCGCTCATCGCGACGACCATCCCGGTACGCCGCAGCGTCTGGCCCACTTTCACCCGCAGCGCGTCGGCGATCCTGCGCGTCTCGGCCGCCGCATCGAGCTCTAGCCGACTCGCAACTGTGCTGGACACTCCCCCACTCGCTCCTGGCTGTGAGACCTGTGCCGTGCCCTCCTCCTCGGCAGTGGCCACGCAAGGTTCGAGCCCTGAGAGTGGCTTCGGGAAACGGGAAGGCGAACCCGCGCGCGGACGATGCTGTCGCGTCTGCGCAACGCTCGCGGGCGGCGGCGCCCGTATCGTCGCCCCCCGAGACCGCGATTGGTATGCTTGTTGCCACCGGGCGACAGCGTGATCCGGCGGGAAGGCGCGATGTCGATTGATCTCACAACAAGGGGTGCAGCGACGCCCAACGCGGCGCACCTGTTGTGGGACAGCGCCGAGCGCCACAGTGACCGCCTGGCCATCGTGGAGCGCGACAGCACCGTCCGTTACACCACGCTGCGCGACCGCGCCGCGGCGTTCGCCACGGGGCTCTGGGCCGCCGGCGTCGAGGCCAACGACCGCGTCGCCCTCTTGCTCGAGCGGGGATGGGACGCGGCGGCGGCGTTCTTCGGAACCCTCGCAGCGGGGGCCATCGCGGTGGTCGTGAGCGATACACTGCGGCCGCGCCAGATCGAGCACATGCTCGCCCACTCCGGCGCGCGCTGTCTCGTGACAACGGCCGATCTGCTCGCGCGGCAACCGCACCGGCTTTCCACCGACGCCACGATCCTCGACGCGGGCGCCATTCGCTCGAGTGGCAGCTCGCTCGTACCGGTCCCGCGGCTTGGGAGCGACATCGCCCAGATCGTCTACACCTCAGGATCCACCGGTCTGCCGAAGGGCGTCATGGTGAGTCACGCGAATCTCTGGGCCGTGACGGATGCGGTCATCGGCTATCTCGAGGTCACCGACGTGGATCGCATCGCGAGCCTCCTGCCCTTCAGCTTCGTGTACGGGATAGGACAGTTGCTATGCGCCGTTGGCGCCGGGGCCGCGCTCGTCGTCGAGCGATCCCCGCTCCCGCAGCAGATGATCGAAACTGTGCGGGCGCAGGGCGTCACAGTGCTGGGAGCCGTGCCGTCGCTCTGGAACCGGCTGCTGCGCCTTCCCGCTTTCGTCAATGCTCCGCTCCCGGCGCTCCGGGTCATGACCAACGCCGGCGGCCACCTCCCGCCGCACGCCGTAGCATCGTTGCGCCGCGCCCAGCCGGACGCGCGCTTGTACCTGATGTACGGCCTGACCGAAGCGGTGCGCTGCACGTACCTCCCACCCGAGGAGCTGGACCGCAGGCCCGACTCGATGGGTCGTGCCATCCCCGGCGGCGAGACGTACGTGCTGCAGGAGGATGGTACGCTGGCGCCCCCCGGCGAGATCGGCGAGCTGGTATACCGTGGGCCAACGGTCACCCTGGGCTACTGGAAGGATCCCGAGCTCACCGCGCGCGTGTTTCGCCCCCACCCGCTGCGCCCGACCGGCACGGCGGACGCCGAGCGCGTCGTGTACTCGGGGGACCTGGTCCGCCGCGACGCGGAGGGGTTCCTCTACTTCGTGGGGCGGAAGGATCGAATCATCAAGACCATGGGATACCGGGTGGGACCGGACGAGATTCTGGGCGTCTTGTACGCCTCGGGCGAGATCGCCGACGCGGTGGTCGTAGGCGAGCCGGACGAGGAGCGCGGGGAGCGCATCGTCGCGCACGTCGTGATCGCCGGCGGTGGGTCGCTCGAGCGCCTCCAGGCACATTGCGGCCGTGAGCTCCCCCGCTATATGCAGCCCGCGCGCATCGAAGTGCGCGACGCGCTCCCACTCCTGCCGAATGGCAAGCACGACTTGGCAGCCGTGCGGGCACTCTCGGGACGCGTCTGAGGACCCTGCGCCCTATCGGTCGCAGTCCAAACTCGTGATCTCCCACAGGTGCGCCGAGCGCAGCACGGCGTCACCGGCGGGGCTCAGTGCAATCGCCACGATCGACGCGGCGGTATCGCGCGGAACAAAGCCGGCGCGGCGGAGTTCGCCGGCAAACAACGATTCCGCGAGCGTCCAAACCTGCAGCCGCGTACATCCCCGAGCGCGGAGCGCCGCGACGAGATCGGGGGTCAGTTCGGCCAGCCCCTCTCGGGGATCCCGGCGGACGGTCAGGAGAGTTGCCACGCCCTCGATATCGGGGCCGCGCACCAGCAGCGCCGCCGCCGAGGCACGCGCGTCCCCGTTCCGTTGGAGCGTGAACCACCTGTCTGAGGGCGCAGGATAGCCTTCCAGGCGCGTCGCGTACCGCTCAGCACCGTGGTAGGGCCTCAGACGCGGCGAGTCGCCCGCCGGCGCTTCGAAACGGGTGGCCGGGACGTCCCCGGCTGGACAGGCTACCAGAGCTCTGCGCTGGCTCCACCTCACGACCCCGACCCCGGCATGCACGAGGCGTAGCCCGCGATCGAGGATCCAGCGCCGGTCGCCGATTGGCAGGACGTATCGTGCCAGCTTCCCGACCGTCGCGAAACCGCACATGTCCATGACCGCCTTCGCCTGCTCGTTGGGATCGGTGTAGACGAAGTCCATGTCACGGCGGGCCCGCAGGTCCTCTGTCGCACGCTTGAACAGCGCACGGGCGGGGAAGAAACTACGGTAGGAGGTCGCGACGAGCGCGTTCATCATGAGGCCGCCGACCACCTCGCGCTCGCCGAACCGGAACCGATGCGGGAAACATGCGACGTGCATCACGACCTGGCCGGCATGATCCCGTCCGATCCAGCTGGCGCCGCCCGCCCGCACCCCCAGCCCGTACGCCCGGTCAAAGAACGCCGGGAACTCAGGCCGCTCGTGGGTTACGAACAGCGTCTTGATCTCTTGGGCGTGCTCGAGCGGATTCACCGCAGTGATCGTGAACGACATAGGACACGACTGAACCTCCGCGAGCGCCGTGCCATGCGTGTGTGCTCACCGCGCCGTGCGCCGGCGAGGCACCTGTGGTCCGCGCGCCACAATCCGCGCGAGCGTTCGGTGAGCCCCGCCGCTGGCCGGATTCCTGCAATGGCCCCGGTACATGCGATACTTGGTCACGGGTGGCGCGGGATTCATCGGGTCTCACCTGGTCGAGCAGCTGGTCGCCGCCGGGCAGGACGTCGTGATCCTGGACGACCTGTCCTCCGGCCGGCGGGCGAACCTGGCCGCGGTGCGGCGGCGGGTGAGCTTCATCCGTGGCACGGTCACCGACCTGAACGTTTGCCGTCGGGCTGTGGCGGGGGCCGATTACGTGCTGCACCAAGCCGCCGTGACGTCGGTCCAACGCTCGGTCGACGAGCCGCTCCTCGCCCACCAGGTCAACGCGACCGGGACTCTGAATGTGCTGCTCGCGGCGCGTGATGCGCGCGTCCGCCGCGTCGTCTACGCCGGGTCCACCTCCGCCTATGGGAACGCGGCGACGCTACCCAACTCCGAGGAGCACGTCACCCGACCGCTCTCGCCGTATGCCGCCTCGAAGCTCGCGGGTGAGGAGTACTGTCGGGCGTTCCACGGGGCGTACGGGCTCGAGACCGTCGTCCTGCGGTACTTCAACGTGTTCGGTCCGCGCCAGGATCCGAACTCGCCGTACGCCGCCGTCGTGCCGCGGTTCATCTCCGCGGCGCTGCAGGGGGAGCCGCCCCTGATTTACGGCGACGGCTCGCAGACGCGCGATTTCGTGCACGTCGCGAACGTGGTTCACGCGAATCTGCTCGCCGCCCGCGCCACGCCCGCCGTACGCATCGCCGGCCAGGTGTTCAACGTCGGGAGCGGCCAGCGCGTGAGCGTCAACGACCTCTGGGACCGGATCCGGGACCTCGCGGGCGTGCCCGTGCTGCCGAAGTACGTCGAGGGGCAACCGGGCGAGGTGCGCGACTCCCTCGCCGCGATCGACAAGGCGCGCGACCTGATGGGATACGCGCCGGTCGTGGACTTCGAACAAGGGCTGCGGCACACCGTCGCATACTATCGCGAGCAGCGCAAGGATCAGCGGCGCCGGCGGGCGCGGGCAGCGGCGCGCGCGGCGTGACCTCCGCGCGGCGTTACGGTGCCGCGACCCGCTCCAGCATCTCCCGCAAGTCGTCGAGGCTGAAGGGCTTCCGGAGGACGGGCCGATCGGCGCGCTCCAGCGAGTCGCGCGTGTGCGTCGAGATGGAGTCGCCCGTCGTGAACACGATGCGCTGTTCGCGGCCCCGACCCTCGGTCTGGAGGTAGTCGAACAGCTCGAACCCGGTGTGCGCCTCGTCCAGGTGCACGTCGATGAGCAGCGCGTCGTAGCGCGCGCCGCCGTCCTTGAGTCGCTCCGTGGCCTCGGCGAACCGCCCGACCGACGTCACCTCGTGACCGAGCCGCTTCGCGAGCAGTGCCATGGCGCGCCGCACGGCATCTTCATCCTCGACCACGAGCAACGCCAATCGCTTCCCGGCAGGGCGCGTCGCGCTCCGGGCCGCGTCGTCGCCGGCGCCGGCATCGATGGGTAGCTCGAAGGAAAGCCGCGCCCCGCCTCCCTCCACGTTCTGGATCCACATCCGGCCGCCCATCGCGCGGACGAGACCAAAGCTGATGGCCAGGCCGAGCCCGGTGCCGTGCTCTCCCTTGGTCGAGAAGAACGGCTCGAACACGCGGTCCAGGACTTCGGGCGGAACGCCGGGGCCCGTGTCATCGACCGTCATGAGCACGTGTTGACCGCTCGCTCGAGCGGCGATCGCGATCTGGCCCGCGCGGCCGGTGCTCTCGATCGCCTGGCGGGCGTTTACCACCGCGTTGAGCACCACCTGCTGCAGCTCCTGGGGATCGCCGGACAGGGCGGGCACGTCGTTCGGGATCGACACCGTGGCTCGGATGCGCGCCTTCTTCAGGGCGCTGCGCTGCAGCGCGAGTACCCGCTCCACGATCTCGCCCAGGTCCACGGCCGTCTGCTGACGCGGCCGCTGGCGAGCGAAGTCGAGCAACGTCTGTACGATGCGACCGGCGCGCATCGCCTCGCTCCGGATCACCTCGGCGCTCTCCTGGAGGTCCGACTGATGCGGCTCCAGCGCCAGCGCTTCACCGAAGGCGGCGATGGCGGCGAGCGGATTGTTGAGCTCGTGCGCCACTCCCGACACCAGGGCGCCGAGCTGCGACAGACGGTCGGCCTGGAGCAGGCGCTGCTGCAGCAGAATCTCGCGCGATACGTCCAGCGCCAGGAACAGCAGCTTGGGCACCGACTGCCCGGGATCGACGTTCACGACGACGGCCCGGACGTCGCGTGCCGGCTCGCCCGCGAACTCGAAGGTGAGCCGCACGTCCTGCCGCCGGGTCACGGCGTGCTGCAGCGCGGCGGCGAGGAGACCTCGCTGGTCCACAGGGGCCCACTCCGACAGCGCCCGGCCGCGTGGCCCGGCGCCCGGGGCGTCACCGGCACCCAAGAGTCTTACGCCATCCGCATTCGCGTCGAGGATCTGGCCCTCCGGCGTGAGGACCAGGGCGGCCGTGGGCAACGCGTTGAACAGCTGCAGGTAGAGGCGCCGCTCGCCCTCGCGCGCGGTCAGCACCTGGGCGGCGCGCGTCTCCGGCGCGAGCTCCTCGTGCACCGGCCGGAACGTCACGACGACATGGTCGTCGGAACCCCGTGTGACCCGCGTTTCCAGCACCGTGCCCGGGAGTTCGGGCGTTCCAGCGGGAGCCAGGCAGGTCTGGGCTTTGCCGTCGGCGAGCACCTCGGCGAGCACGCGCTCGAACTGGGTCCCCCTGGTGGCAGGGAACACCTGCGACAGGGTCTGACCCAGCGCGCGATTCGCCGGGAACCCCGTGATTTTCTCCGCCCCTGCCGACCACGCTGCGATCGTGCGATCGGGCGCGACCGCGGCCACGCCCACGTCGAGACTGTCGAGTACCGCTTTCGCATCCATACGTCCGATTCCTCCGACAAGAACACGGCCCCGTTGGCCTGATCGCGGGCGCAACGGGGCCGGGGGAGTTGCTATCGGTGACTGCTACCAGGGTGTGTTTCGCCCTGTTCCCTTGTCAAGCGGTGTGTGGTGCAGCGTCGGCGCAACGGTCCTCGGGTCGGGTTACACGCGCCGCAGCTTCCAGCGGCCGCGCCGGAACAGCAACGCGCTCACGACTGCGACGGTCGAGAACGCGATCGTCACGGCGAGGGCAACGCCCCGGGGACCCAGGTTCGCATAGCGCGCCAGCCCGTACGCCAGCGGAATCTCCCACAGCCAAAAGCAGGCCAGGTTGATCCACGTCGGCGTCCAGGTGTCTCCCGCGCCATTGAACGATTGCGTGAGCACCATTCCGTAGGCGTAGAACAGAAAGCCATAGCTGATGGTGCGCAGGCACAGCTCTGCGATCGGCGCGACGGCGGGACCGGCGGGGAACAGGCGGACGATCGGGCCGGCGAACACGACGAACAGGGCCCCCACGGTACCGAGGAACAGCATGTTGTAGAAGCCGGCGAGCCACACGGCACGCTCGGCGCGGTCGGGGTTTCCGTTGCCCAGTCCTTGCCCCACCAGCGTCGCGGCCGCATTGGCGAGCCCCCACGACGGCAGCAGCGCGAACACGATGATCCGGATCGCGATCTGGTAGCCCGCCATTGCCTCCGACCCGAAGCTCGCGACGATCCGCACCAGGCCGATCCAGCTGGCCGTGCCGATCAACACCTGCACCGTGCCGGTGCCCGAGAGCCGCAGCATCGTGCGCATCACGCCGGGTTTGAGGGCGAGGTGTGCCCGCCGGATCGTCACTCGCGCGTCGCCACGCACCAGCCGGTACAGCTGGTAGATCACGCCCGTGCCGCGCCCGATGGTGGTCGCGACGGCCGCGCCCGTGACGCCGAGCCGCGGGAACGGCCCGAGTCCCAGGATCAGGCAGGGCCCCAGCAGGATGTTGATCCAGTTGGCGAGCCACAGCACCCGCATCGCGATCGCAGCGTCGCCCGCGCCGCGGAAAATGGCGTTGATCAAGAACAGCATCAGGATGATGACGTTGCCGCCCAGCATCACGCGGGCGTACGTGGCCCCCATCGCTTGCACCGACGCGCTGGCGCCCATCACGCCAAGGAGACGCGGGGCCAGGCTCACGCCGACGATCCCTATCACGACCGCCACGGCGATGCCCAGCGCGATTCCCTGGACCGCGGCCTCCGCGGCCCCCTCCACGTTCTTCTCCCCGATGCGCCGCGCGACCATTGCCGTGACGCCGATCGAGAGCCCCATCGCCGCGGTGTAGATCAGCGTCAGGAGCGATTCCGTGAGCCCAACCGTGGTCACGGCGTCGGCGCCCAGGTGGGAAACCCAGAACACGTCCCACACGGCGAACACCGATTCCATGATCATTTCGGCAACCATGGGAATCGCGAGCAGCACGATCGCCCGGCCCAGCGGCCCGGAGGTGTAGTCGTGATGCGAGCCGCGCAGCGCCTCGCGCACAGTCGCCCACCAGGAAGTGTCTGTTTCCACCATGTGACTCACCGTTAGGATCGCTTCAACGCGGCCGGTCGAGCTGCGGCTGGACGA
Organism: Gemmatimonadota bacterium; assembly: GCA_003222035.1. Classification (GTDB taxonomy): domain Bacteria; phylum Gemmatimonadota; class Gemmatimonadetes; order Gemmatimonadales; family GWC2-71-9; genus AG41. The sequence continues at coordinate 11,264 of QHUS01000093.1, forward strand.
GCTTCGTGTAGCACTCCGGGCAGATGCTGTGGGTGACCATGCGCTCGAAGTGCGTCTCGATGTAGGTCTCGAGGGGCTCCCACTCTTCGGACTCGTTCCGGATGCGCTTGCAGTACGAGCAGATCGGCAGCAGCACTTCGAGCTGCGCGAGCTCCTTGCGCAAGCCCAGGATGCGCTCCGCGACGGTCAGGCGGGCCCGCAGCTCGTCCGGGTCGACGGGCTTGGCGATGAAGTCGTCGGCCCCGGCTTCCATGCCCGCCAGATACTGCTGCTTGCCGCCGCGCGAAGTGACCATGATGAAATAAATGTACGGCTCGCGCGTTCGGGCCCGGATGCGGCGGCACAGCTCGGGACCATCCAGCTCGGGCATGTACCAGTCGGAGATCACGATCGGAATGCGCGCGACCTGGAGCAGCCCCCAGGCCTCGCGGCCGTTCGGGGCGCTCTTGACGTCGTAGCCGGCCGCCTGCGCGATCGCGCCGAGCTGGGCGATCGCCACGGGGTCGTCGTCCACCACCAGCACGGAAATCGCGTTAGTCATGCTCGCCGCCTCTCGTCGCGCCCCGAACATAGTCGACCGCGGCCCGCGCTGCTTCCCGCACCGCCAGCATTCGCTCACGCGCAACCGTCACCTTACCCGTCCGCCCCGCCGTTTCCATCTCCTCGAGCAGCGACGCCAGGGCATGCGCGCCGATCGTCGCCGCCGCCGACTTGAACGCATGGGCGGCCCGCTGAATCGGCTCCGGCTCCGCTCCGCGGGTCGCCAGCTCCAGGGCCTCGAGACGTTCCGGCAGGGTGGCGACGAACGTCGCCAGAATGCCGTCGACGGCCTGCTCGGCTCCCGCTTCCTGCATGCTGCGGCGAAACCCTTCGACGTCGACCGCCGGCGGCACGGTGCCCGGCTGCGACGCCCGGGCACCGCCGTGGCCCTCCACCGCCGCGAACAGGTCGTGCGCCTTGAATGGCTTCGCGAGATAGCCGCTCAGGCCGCGCGCCAAGCACCGCTCGCGCTCGCCGCTCAACGCGTGGGCCGTGAGGGCGATGATCGGGAGCGTCGCACCCTGCGGCAGCGCGCGGATCCGCTCGGTGGCCTCGAAGCCGTCCATCTCGGGCATCTGGATGTCCATCAGGACCACGTCGTAACCGCTCGCGCCGAACGCCTCCACGGCTTCGCGACCGTTGCTCACGACGTCGACGTGGTGGCCGCGCTTCAGAAGCATCGCCGTGGCCACCTGCTGGTTCACGAGGTTGTCCTCCGCCAAGAGGATCCGCAGGCTGGTGCGCGACTCGGCAATCGAGTGACGTGTGATGAGGTCGCCCGTGCCGGCGGACGGCGCACCCGCCAGCACGGTGCTCACCGCCTCGATCAGGTCCGCCCGCGCCAGGGGCTTCGTCAGATAGGCCTGGATGCCCAGCCGGCGGCAGCGCTCCCCGTCACCGCGTTGCCCCGCGGACGTGAGAATCAGCAAGCGCGTCCCGGTGAGCGCCGCATCCGCCCGGATCGCGGTCGCCAGCTCGAAGCCGTCCTGGTCCGGCATTTGCGCGTCGAGGATCGCCAGGTCGAAGGGCATCCCGGCTCGCGTCGCCTCACGCAGCGCGTCGAGCCCGGCCGTGGCGCTCCGTGCTTCAAGCACGGCCATGCCCTCCCCACCCAGCATGTCGCGGACGATCCGGCGATTCGTCTCGTTGTCGTCCACCACGAGGAGGCGACGTCCCCCGAGCGTCACGGCCGCCCGTGCCGCCGCAGACGGCGCCGCGACGGCGATCGGGAATGCGAGCGTGAACGTGAACGCGCTGCCCCGCCCCAGTTCGCTCGTCACGGCCAGCTCGCCGCCCATCAATCCGACCAGCCGCCGCGAGATGGCGAGGCCGAGACCAGTGCCCCCGTAGCGGCGGGTCGTGGACGCGTCGGCCTGGGTGAATTCCTGAAAGATCGTGGCCTGCTGCTCGGCCGAGATGCCGATCCCCGTGTCGCGCACGCGGAACCGCACGGCGATCCGGTCGCCGTCATTGCCGACCACGCCGGCCGAGACCGCGACCTCGCCCTGATCCGTGAACTTGATGGCGTTCCCGATCAGGTTCATCAGCACCTGGCGCACGCGCGTTGGGTCTCCTCGCACCATCTGCGGAACGTCCGGGGGCACGTCCACGGTCAGCTCGAGGTGCTTCTCGCGCGCTCGCACGGCGAGCAACGAGGCCGTGGCGTGTATCACCCTCGGCAAGTCGAACGGAATCCGCTCGAGCTCAAGATGCTCGGCCTCGATCTTCGAGTAATCCAAGATGTCGTTGAGAATGGTGAGCAGTGCTTCGGAGGACGACCGCACCAACTCGAGGGCGCGGCGCTGTTCCGGCGCCAGGTCGGTGTCGAGCACGAGCTCGACGAAACCGAGCACCGCGTTCATCGGAGTGCGGATCTCGTGGCTCATGTTGGCGAGAAACGCGCTGCGGGCGCGCGCCACGCGCTCCGCCAGGTCGCGCGCCGCCCGCATCGCTTCCTCGGCCGCTTTCCGCTCGCTGATGTCTTCGTACAGCACGACGAGGGCGCCCTCTCCCGCCGCCTTGACCGCCGCTGCCGACAGGCGCACCGGGATGCGCCGCCCGTCCTTGGTCTGGCGCTCGACTTCCGCGCGGACGATTTCCCCACGCCGTGCGCGGACCTCCAATTCCCTTCCTTCGGCGCGGTGCGAGGTCGGCACGATGAACTCGTCGATGTCGCCGCCAAGCACTTGGTCCCCCGAATAGCCAAACAGGGCTTCGAAGGCCGGGTTGACCCCCCGAATGACGCGGTGGTCGTCCAGCACCGCGATCGCGACGGGCGTGCTCGCGATCAGGGCATCGAGATAGGCGTTTTGGCGCGCGGTCTCCTTGGTCGAGAGCTCCAGCAGGACCGTTGCGCGCACGCGCTCCACGAACGTGCGGTACCCGCGCCGGTGCACCCGATCCATGCCCAGCGCGAACAACCCGACCAGCAGGACCGCGAGCAGGTGCGGCCGCGAATGTCCGAGCAGCAGGATGCCGACGGGGAGCGGGGCCAGGGCGGTGGCCAGGAGATACCGGAAGCTGCGCCGGTCACCGACCAGCGTGCCCGTGCCGCCCGCCACGATCCCCGCGAGCACGACGAGAATCAGCGCCGCCTGGTCGAGGCCGAGCGCGGGAATCGCGGTCGCGGCCCCGAACCCCCAGGCCAGTCCCACGCCCGACACGGTCAGGCGGACGCCCCGGAACGCCTCCGCCGGCGAGGCCGCGCGCCGGACCAGCCCGAGTCGCCACCACGTGCGCAGGCCGGCCGCGGCGGTCACGCCGCTCACCCAGCCGATCGTGACGCTCAAGGGCAATGAGTTCCACACGAGTGCCGCGACGACCAGCACCAGCACCACGTGGATGCTCTCCGCGAGCGGGCGGCCCTTGAGTAGCTGATCGAGAGCCGCCCGTCGTACCTCGGCGTGGACGAGGGTCTCGCGCTGGGCCGGAATCATACCCCACTATAACGGTGCGACTCGTCGTGCTGCTCGCCTATCGAGAGCACCTCTCGGCGCGACACGTCGTCGGGCTGCTCATGTGTCTTGGCGGGCTGGTGCTCGCCGCCCGGCCGTGACCTCCTCCACCAGCGGGATCACCTCGGCCGCGAACCGTTCCATCTCCTCGTACTGTGGGCTGAATTGGAGCAACAGGAGGTCCACACCGGCCTCCTCGAATTCCCCAAGCCGCTCGGCGATCTGCTCGGGCGTGCCCACGAGCCCCGCCTTGAGACCGCGATTCGAGACGGAGTAGTCCTCGAGACTGACCCGCTGCTCGAGCTGCGTGTTCGCGAGCCAGTCCTGGTAATTCGCATACCCGGCCGCGCTCTGCCGCACGTCCGTAATGCGGGTGACCTCGGCGCGCGCCGCGGCTTCCGTGTCGGCACACACCACGTATCCGGCCACGCCGAACGTGAGCGGGGGGTGGCCCGTGCGCGCCCGGCGCGCGCGCATGTCGGCGACTTTGGCCGCCACGCGTTCCGGTGGGTCGCCGTGCATGAGGTAGGCATCGCAATCCCGCGCGATCAGCTCCTTTGCCGCCTCCGACTCACCGCCCGCGTAGATCGTGGGACGCGGAGTGGCCACCGGCTTGGGCTCGAGGATCGCGTCCTCCACCCGGTAGTACTTCCCGGTATGGGTGAACCGGGGGGTGGACCACATGCCGCTCACCACCGCGAGCCATTCCGCGGTTCGCGCGTAGCGGTCGTCGTGCTGGTCGAACTCCACCCCGTACTGCTTCGCTTCGCCCGCCCACCACGACGACACCACGTTCAACGTCAGGCGCCCGCCGCTGATCCGGTCGATGTTCGCGGCTTGCTTGGCGAGGAGGGCGGGTGGATGAAACGTCGGCCGGACCGCCACCATCAGCTCGAGCCGCTCGGTAACTGCCGCGAGCGCCGCGGCCGTGCTCCAGGCGTCGAGCGACGGGGCGTCCGGTCCCTTGATATCGTTCAGGTTCAGCTCGGCGATCAGCGTGACGTCGAACCCGATCTGCTCACTCCGCTGGGCGAGGCGACGCACGTACTCCCACGTCGCGTCCATCCCTTCGTCGGGAACGTTGCGCAGCCAGCCGCCGAAGACCGGGAGCCAGTAGCCGAACCGCACGTCAGTCCGCCTCCGCCTCGAGGTAGTCCACGAGGCGGGCGAACGGATCGAACCCGATCACACGGGGCGCGTCGGCGACGAAGTTCGACAGGGCGTTGACGTCGTAGAAATGGAGCCGGCCGTCGCGCTCATCGATCATGTATTCGACCCCGCCGACGTCGATGTGCGCGGCTTGCATGATGCACTCCACCTGCGCGACGATCTCCGGCGGCGGCGTGTAGCCCTCGACGCGAAGATTGTTCTTCGGCGCGTCTACCGGGCACGCGGCCCGCACCAGCTCCGCACCGCCCACGGTCTGGCAGACGTCGGCCGGGCAAAGATTGAAGCTCTCCCCAGTGGTGTAAATCCGGATGGCGTAGAGGTAGCGGCCGCCCAGTACCTCGACGCGCACGATGCGCTGGTCGGCCGCCGGGATGTACTCCTGCACCAGCGCAGTGTGATCGATCCCCAGATCGAGCGCACCCGCTTTCGCGGCCTGCTCCAGCTGGGCCGGCGTCTCGAACCGCCGGATCCCAGCGCCCGAGCCGCCGATGTTGGGCTTCAAGACGACGGGGAACCGCAGGCCCTCAGCCGCAGCAGGTGCCTCGGCCGCGTTGTTGATCACGCGGGCCTTGGGATGGGGCAGCCCGAGCTGCCGGAGCAACGCGAGCTGCAGCGCCTTCGACGTTTCGGTCACCCACGCGTCATAGCCGTTGATCACTCGCACGCCGTGACGCTTCAAATGGGCAAGGTAGTGCAGCGTATAAAAGATCGCGTTCCCCGCCCCGCGCAGGTACGCCGACGGGCTCATCCGATTGAACACCAGCGAGTATGGTGGCTGGCCCGCCCCATCGGACGCGTCAAATCGGTGGCTCGCCGCATCGAGGCGCACATATGGGGCACGCCGGCGGTCCAGCTCGGCGAACAGCGGCCGGAACCAGTCCGGGTGCTCGTAGTAGATGGCGATCGGTCGCTCGGTAGTTGCGCTCATCCAATCCTCTGTTCCCCGCTCTACCGGGAGGCGAGGCTCAGCGCCTCACGCACCGCCCGGTCCACCGCCGCGAGCAGCTCCGGCCCCGCCTTCCCGTCGGGGAACTGGGCACTCGTCGCGTACACGCCACCCGCCACCACCGTGGCGCCGATGCTCGCGAACAGGGGTCGCATACCGTGATCGATCGCCAACGCGTGGGCGGCGCCGTGTCCCGTCACGATAGGCACACCGATCTTGCCGATCAAGGCGTCCTGCGGCAGCAGGTCGAAAAACACCTTGAGGAGCCCGCTGTAGGTCGCGCGGTACACCGGCGTTCCGGCGACCACGATCCGAGCCCGCGCCACTGCGTCGAGCGCCGCGGCGACCGCGTCGCTCGTGCCACGACCGAGCAGTGCGTCGGCCGGTAGCGCCGCGAGATCGATCAGCAGCGTGACCGCGCCTTCGGCCTTGAACCGCGCCAGCGCATACTCTACGAGACCGCGCGACTTGGACGTGGGTGACGGGCTGCCTGAGATGCCCACCGCGGCCGGACCCTGGGGCGTTGCGATCACGTCGCCAAGATCCCCCGCTCGGGCCGGGCCAGCAAGCCCTTGGCGACAGGCCGGCCGCGTTGCATCGTAGGGCGCCGTGACACCACCCCTCGTCCCCACCGACCGCCCTGGCCGGCGTGTGCCGGCCAGCGCTGTCGTGCTGGTGGTGGCGAACCTGGTGCCACTCGGCGGCGTGTTCTTCCTGGGCTGGAGCGTCTTCGCGATTCTGCTGCTGTTCTGGCTGGAGAACGTAATCGTCGGCGGGTTCAACGTCCTACGGATTTTGTGCGCACAGCCGGACAACCCTGTGATCTGGGTGACCAAGGTGTTCCTCATCCCATTCTTCATCTTTCACTACGGGATGTTCGTCACCGTGCACGGGATTTTCGTTCTCGCTCTGTTCGGTGACGGCAGCCTGCCGACGCGAGGGTTTCCATCTCCGGCGACGTTTCTGCACGCCGTGCAGGGCGCGGGAATCGCGCCCGCCGCGTGGGCCCTCCTGCTCAGCCACGGGATTTCGTTCGCGTTCAACTACATCGGCGCCGGGGGGTTCCGCACCGCCGAGGTGGCGGCGCTGATGACGCGGCCGTACGGACGAGTCATGGTGTTGCACGTCGTCATCATCGTCGGCGGTTTTCTAGTGAAGGCGCTGGGCTCACCTCTCCTTCCGCTCGCGCTCCTCGTCGTCCTCAAGACCGGGCTCGACCTGGTCGGTCACGTCAGGGAGCACGCCGCGCCCGTTGTCGTGACCGTCCCCGGCGGCCGGCCCGCCTGAGCCGTCGCGCCTGGACCCGTCGCTCCCCTGCTGAGCCAGGTCTTCGACCTGTTGCATGAGCTCGGTGAGGGAGAACGGTTTGACAAAGAAGTGCTCCGATTCGAGGAATAGGCCCATGCCCTTCTGGTCGGCGCGCGCCTCGGAACTGATCAGCACGAACCGTCCGCGCAACTCCGGCCGGACGGCCAGCGCCTGCTCCCACAGCCACAGTCCCCCGCGCCCCGGCATGTTGAGATCGGTGATGACCGCGTCGAAGCGCTGCCCACGTATGGCAGCGAGCCCTTCGATCCCGTTCGTCGCGGTGGTGACCCGACACCCCCGACGGGACAGCGAGCGGGCGACGGCCTCGCGAATGGCAACGTGGTCCTCCACTACCAAGATCGACAGCATCCTCGACCGTATTGAGTGGGGAGCGGCGCGAACTGCACGCGGCGTTAAGCATCAAGCGTGCCGCGCTCTTGCAGCAGCGTTGCGCTGGCACGGCCCGTGGTGCGCTGCATTCCGGTGCCGTGAGTTTTCCCGAGGAGTGCATGATGGGGCGGGGACGCAACAGGTACGCCTCTGGAGCCCGGGCTTCATTCTCACGTTCTACGACATCGATCTGACAGGAGTGACTCTGCCCCCGGGATCGATCCTACCGTTGTTCACGCACTTGGGGTTGGCTGATAGCGCGATGCACGCGAAGCCGGCCCTGACCAACTGGGATGCGGTGTTTGGGCGTCCCTACAGGCCGTGACGTGGAGGTGGGCGGTCGAGGATGTCGCGCAACACCAGTACCAGCGCGTGCAAGGTGAACGGCTTCTTGAGTAGCGGGGTCGGCGGCGATTCCGGCACCCGCGCCAGGTGTGCGGGATCGTCATAGCCGGTCATGTAGATCACGGCGGGGTGGATTCCGCGGCTCGCGAGTCGCTCCACAAGCTCAGGTCCCGCGAGCTGCGGCATGACGACGTCGACCAACAGAGCGTCGATCGGTGCTCTGCTACTTTCCAGCAGGGCAAGCGCCTCGACCCCGTTTGCGGCCGTCAGCGCCGCAAAGCCGAGGCTCTTGAGCATGCGCACGAGCGCATTCCGCAAGTTCTCGTCGTCGTCGACGATGAGGATTAGCTCGCCGCGCCCCGGGACGATACGCAAGCCTTGGGCGTCCCCCCCGCTCCCCCCGGCCCCCCCGGCCCCCCCGGCCTCCCCTGGCGGTGTGGTGGGCGGTGGTCTATGGTCAGCAAGCATGAGCGGTCCCCGCGGTCGTCCGGCATTTGGCCTAGTAGCTCGAGCGAACAGATAGCGGCGGTGCCGGTGGCGAAGCCAATACCGATTGCCTAGGCTTCCCATGCGGGGCGCGCATGGCGACACTGGGGGCGGCGGTCTGATGGACATCAGGGATCTCCGGTGCTTCGGAGCCGTCGCCGAGACACTGAGCATGAGCAGAGCCGCCCGGGAGGCGCGCGTGGCGCAGCCGGCGCTCTCCCGCCGTATCCGGGCGCTGGAATCCGAGCTCGGCGTCGCCTTACTGAGCCGTCACCCCAAGGGTGTCAGACTCACCCCGGCGGGCGCGGCCTTCGCCGACGGAAGCCGGCAGTTGCTACGCGACCTTGCCGGGGCGCTCGACCGAGCCGACACGACGGCGGCGGGACAGCGCGGCCGGGTCGTGGTGGCCGCCACCCGTCCCGCCGTCGCGCGCGGGTTTCCCACTGAGGTGCAGGAGTCGCTCCGCGACGACCACCCCGAAGTGACTGTCGTCGTCCAAGACTGGGAGCCGCCGGGCGTGTGGGATGCGGTTGCCGATGGGCGGGCGGACGCGGCCGTGTGCATGGAGAACCCGTCGCTGCCGGGACTCGTCGCCGAGCCGCTCTGGGGAGAGACGCTCGATCGCGCCATCGTACCCCGGGATCACCCCCTCGCGGCGCGCAGCACGGTCTCCCTGCGGGAGCTCGCTTCGCTGCCACTCGTGGTCTCGCGCACGACCGTCGATCCGGATGCCATCGCTCCCGTGGCGGGAACGCTGCAGCGCGCGGGCTTGCAGTCGCCCGTGCTCATGCTGCTCGGAGACCTGCGCGGCGCGCACCTCGCGGTAGCCGCTGGGCGCGGCTGGACTCTGGTGTCGCGCTCACGCGCCCAGTCACCACCTCAGGGGACAGCGGTGTTGATCGTCAAGGGGATCGCGGTGGCGGTTGGAATGAAGGTGGTGTGGCGCGAGGGAGAGAGGCGCCCCGTCGTGCGCACCGTGCTGCAACGGATGCTCGAAGTGGCGCGCAGCTACCCCGAGACCCAGGTACGCGCCGCCGCCGCGCTCCCGCCCCCACCGCCGCGCCCCGGCCGCGCGCGTCGCCTTTCTGGAACCGTCCCGCCCGGTGTGGAGCTGCGGCATCTGCGCGCGTTGGTGACCGTCGCCGCCGCGCGGACCATCGGGCAAGCGGCCGCGCGACTCGGGATCAGACAGCCGACGCTGTCGCGCCAGCTGAGCGAGCTGGAGCACACGCTCGGCGTTACGCTACTCGAGCGATCACCGCGCGGCGCCGCTCTCACGGCGGCAGGCGCCTCCCTCGCGGGCGACACCCCGGACCTGCTCGCGGCGGCCCAGCGCCTCGTCCGCGAGGCGACGCGTGCCAAACGCGGCATCGAGGGACTGTGCGTCATTGGGACAGTGGCGACCGGCGCGTCGAGCGCCTTGTTGCTGCGCGTGACGGAGCGCTGCGGAGCTCGGCATCCGGAGATCGAGATGTTGATCAAGGAGATGGCCACGCCGGAGCAGCGGGCGGCGCTCGTCCACGCCGACATCGACCTGGGACTGGCTCACGCGTTCCCGACGACGGGACGGGCCCGCGCCGGCGCTATCGTCGCGACGCGCGTGCAGGCAGATCGGTTGGATACCGCACTCCTCCCCTCCAGCCACCCCCTCGCGGCCAGGCGCCGGCTCGACGCGCGCAAGCTGGCGGAGGTTCCTTTCCTTTTTATGGACCGCTCGTTCCATCCCGGGTTCTACGCGCGGCTCCACGCCGTGTTTGCGCGGTTGGGCCTGCGACCGCGCGTCGAGGCGACCTACGACGGCCTCTCGACCGTCTGGACCCTCGTCGCGCAGGGGAAAGGATGGACGGTGGGCTTCCACTCCCACCTTGCGCGCCCACCGGCGGGGACCGTGGCCGTACCGATCGCGGGGTTCAGCCTGCTCTTCGGGCTCGAGCTGCTGTCACGCCGTGGCGAGTCCAGTCCGCCGGTGTTGGCGGTGGCAAAAGTGTTTCGGGAGGCGGGGCAGCCGAGGCGGCAGACGACGCCACGAAGAGCCTAGGGTTCAGAGCGACGCTGACGTGGCGCCGCTGCAAAACTGCCGCAAATCGGTGCGCCGGAAGCGAGAGGGCAGATGCAGCTTGGTGCACCACAGGCACGCGGGCATTGCTGCGAGGTGGCGACAGGTGGCCCGAAGCATGCGTTGCGCTGCCACGAACACTCCGAAACGGGCAGCATGACGTCTTCTGTGGCGCAGTACGGCGATCGGGCCGGAAGACCTTCAGCTGACGACCGATGCGGCAAAGGTCGGTCGGCGCAGCAGCCTCGGCTCGTTCCCAGTTGCCGCTACTCGACCGCAGGACCATAAGGCAGTCGTCGATCAGGCGCGCCTCGATGCTCTCCGTCCGGAGCCCACGTGCCAGGCGTTGGTCCGCGGTCGGCCTCTTAGCCGCCGCGTGCGTCGCGATCACGCTGTTCCCAAATTTGCGATGGCGGGCCGAGGTGGTGCTGCTGTACCTCACCGGACAGATCCCCGACATCGAGCTGCGCCACCTGCTGGGCTATCTGACGCCAGGCTCCGGTCAGTGGCTCAGACCCCTCATCGAAACGCGCAGCCCCTACGCGGTGATCCGCAACGTCAAGACCACTCCGGCCGACGTTCAGGCGGGTGCGAAACTGTTTCGGCGTGAGTGTGCCGACTGCCACGCCCCAGACGGTAGCGGCGGGCGTGCTCCAGGTTTGATAGGCCGACCCTACAGGCGCGGCGAGAGCGATTGGGCGGTGTACAGAACCGTTCGGTTCGGCATTCCCAACACGCCCATGGGACCGCATCCGCTGAGGGACACGGAGTTGTGGCAAGTGGTAGCGTTCGTCCGCTCGCTCGATACCGCTGGCCCGGCGGTGGGATCCCTGCGACGCGCTCCCAGTGAATCAGTCAATCTGAATGTGCCGTACGACGACCTTGCGGCGATACGCGAGCCAGGCGAGGACTGGCTCACCTACTCCGGTTCGTACGGGTCCTCCCGCCACAGCACCCTGATCCAGATCAATCGTCGGAACGTGGGTCGACTCGCGCTCAGGTGGATTCACCAGTTCGAAGGCGAGCCCGGAGACGTCGAGGTCTCGCCGGTCGTGCGGGACGGCATCATGTTCGTCACGCAACCGCCGAGCCGAGTGATGGCGTTGGAAGCGAACACTGGCAAACAGATATGGGCATACGATCACCCGCTCGCGAGCGCGGTTCGCGCGACCGACGGCGTGATGGCAAATCGCGGCGTGGCAATCCTCAACGACAAGGTATTCTTCGGAACGATGGACGCGCGACTCGTCGCCGTTTCGGCGGCGACGGGCGCCTTGCAGTGGGAAACGACGGTTGCGACTGACGTGCGACAATACGCCATCACCGGCGCACCACTGGCCTATCGCGATCTCGTCGTCACCGGTGTGGCCATAAAGGGAACCGGCCAAGGCTTCATAGCGGCCTACGATGCCCAGACTGGAAGGGAGCGATGGCGGTTCGTCACGATCCCCAAACCAGGCGAGCCAGGCAGCGAGACGTGGGAGGGCGACTCCTGGCGCGAGGGGGGTGGGCCCACATGGTTGACCGGCTCGTACGATCCGGATCTCGACCTTCTCATTTGGCCCGTGGGGAATCCCAAGCCCGACTACGACGCAGCCGCCAGACGAGGAGATAATCTGTATACGAACTCGGCCGTGGCCCTTCGTGGATCCACTGGAGAGCTCGTTTGGTACTTTCAGTTCACGCCGGGAGACGATCACGATTGGGATGCGACGGAGATTCCCGTCCTGGCGGATCGACACACAGGCGACGGGACCGAGAAGCGCGTTCTGTGGGCGAATCGCAACGGCTTCTACTACGTATTGGATCGCGTATCCGGGAGGTTTCTCACCGCCACACCGTTCGCTCAGGAGACCTGGACCGAAGGTCTCGACCCGCAGGGACGCCCCAAACCGCTGTCCAGTGCATCCCGAAACCGCGAAGGGTCTCTCCTCTACCCCGGCTACGTGGGTGCGACCAATTGGTGGTCGCCCAGTTACGATGGTGCGCTGAACCTGATGTTTGTCCCGGTCCTGGAGCAGGGAATGGTCTATTTCCCATCCGCCTCCAGTCCGCCTGCGGCGGTCGGTGGTAGATCGTTCTATACTGCCGTTCGTGCCCTGGACGCATTCACGGGAAGAAGGATATGGGAGTACCGCCGAGAGCCACGTCTGGTCCGCAGCGATAGAATGGGCGGCGTGTTGTCCACGAAAGGTGGCGTCGTGTTCGGCGGCGACCAGACCACCTTCTTTGCTCTCGACTCACGCACGGGCACGCCCCTCTGGTCTGTAGAGACCGGGGGCACAATCCACGCCGCTCCCGTGACATTCCTGGTAGACCGCGAACAGCTGGTCGTAATCGCGGCCGGACGAAACCTCCTCGCATTCGCCCTGCCAAAGGCCTCCTAACCCATGCGCAGGCGCACCCTCACCGCGCCGCCGCTGAGGCTAGCGTCCGGCGACGGGCGTCGTACCCCTTGGGCGGCTCACGAGCGGCTCGAAGAGTGGCTCGTCCCCGAGCTCGTAGCCATCTAGGTAGTAGCTGTATGCGTGGTACTCTGAGCCTTCCCGCACGTCATTGAGCACCGCACCCAAAACGCGTATCGGCTGAGCCCGCAGGAGCTCGAGCTTGGCCTCGGCCAATTCCCGGTCGGTCCGTCCCAACCGCAGGACCATGAGCAAGCTTCCAGCCAGCGAAGCCACCAAGAGGGCATCCACGCCCGCTCCGAGCGGTGGGCTGTCGACCACGATCACTCCGTACCGGGACCGCAGACCGCTCATGAACTCGGTCATCCGGGCGGAGCCTATCAGCTCGGGCGCGTCGCGTCGGCGTGATCCGCTCGCGACGAAGTCGAGGGACTGATACGCGGTGCGGTGCACGACCTGCTCCGGAGTGGCATGGCCGACGAGGAGGTCCATCAAGCCCGGTTGGCGAGGCAGCTTCAGCGTGCGGTGGAGCGCTCCCCGCCGGAGGTCGGCATCGATCAACAGCGTGCGATGGTTCCCATAGGCGAACGCGAGCGCCAGGTTCGAGCTGACAAACGACTTCCCATCGCCGCTCCCCGGGCTCGTCACACCCACCACGACTGGGCCGGTGGCGCCGTGCGCGTTCAGGACGTTGAGCCGGATACCGCGGAACGCCTCGACCGTCGCTTCCGCACTCTTGGGGCCTTTCTTATTGCCTAGCCGGCCCCAGCGCGGCACGACCCCCAGCACCGAGAGACCGAGATGCTCCACTTGGACTCGCCGCGCGATCGCGCTCGCCATGCGGTCGGCTACGAAGGCGCCGGCTGCGCCGAGCATCAGGCCCACGAGCAGACCGAGGACGAGCTGCTCCACGAGCCCGATGCCGGCGGGTTTCGTCGGGAGCGTGGCGTGGTCGACGATCTCGACTTGCCCAACCGTAACGGCCTCGGCGATCCCCGCCTTCTGGTACTCGGTGCGGAGCGCATCCGCGACTTTCCGTGCATTGTCGAGCCGTTCGGTGAGGCGGGCCTCGTCCGCGTCGTGCTGCAGATTTCCCGCCCGGCGCGCTCGCAAGTCATTGATCGCGGCGATGCGTCCGTCGAGTGACGCGATGGCGCCTTGCACCCCTGCCTGCACCGCGCGGAGCAGCTTCGCCTCGGTGGGCGGAATCAGCAGGCTGAGGCGGCGCAGGTCTGGGTGCGTTGGCGACAGACTCACCAGGGAATCGCGCGCCATCTCGTAGTGCAAGAGCTGGGTGTTCAGCTGGACCACTGCCGGATTCGGGGCCACCCCCGGGGTCGACAGAGCAGTCTGGATGGCCTTGCGGCTGGTGCTGCTATCCTGGAGGGCGGCGAGGAGGTCTTCGTCGGTTCGGCGCTCGGCGAGCAGTTGCTGGCGCTGCAGTTCGAGTCCCGGCACCTCGGTTTGCTCCCGTCCCGAGGACTGACCCCACCCGTCGGATCGAGCACGCCGCTGAAGCGCCGTCAGTGCGGCTTGCGCATCGGCCACCACTGAATCGTTGACCTTGAGTTGGGCCTCAAGGAACTCGCGTCGCAATCTGGACTGGCCCTGCGCCGCCTCGGCGCTGGCGGCTCGGAACACGTCGACTACGCGGTTGACCACCTGCTGCGCGCGGGACGGGTCCGGGGCGGCATACGCGACGTCCACGATGTCCGTGCGCACGCGAGGCCGGACGCGGAGCTCCGTGAGCAACTGGCTGATCGCCGCGTCGCGGCTCACTACCCGCAGCAGCCCTCGCGCCGCATCCGGCCGCCGCAGCACAGCGAAGCGAACGCCACCGACCTCGACGACCGTGCCGTACGGCGCGCGGCGTCGCCCGGGCGGCCTCCCCACGACGAAGCCGTCCTGGTCGAAGGCAAGCTCGATTGAGTCGGCTGGCGCATCGGCCGCCACCGCGACGCTCCCTAGGAGGCTGGTCGAAAATCGCCGGCGGAGTACACGGTCCAGAAGGCTCGGCGAGGCCTTGCGCAGGAGCACGCGCAGCATCGGCATGCTGTCGACGACCCCACCGGCGACGGTGCGACTCTTGAGCAGTTCCACCTGCGATAGCAGGGGATCGGCGTACCTCCCGTCCGCCAGCAACGCCGGGTCCTCCACCACACCGCCGGTAAACGCCCGCCGCGGATCCGACAGGCGAATGACCGCAACGGCGCGATAGACCGACCCCGTCACATACGCCACACCTCCCGCGGCCGCCACCACCCCCGCCGCCACGCCGAGGACCAACCAGATGTGGCGACGCACGGTCGCGAACAGGTCTTCGAGCCGGACCGTGCTCGCGGACGCCTCCACCTCTTCTCGTTCCGCGAACGGGCCCGACGCGGCGCGGGAATCGCTGGGCAGCGGCTCAGTCACCCGGGTCACCGGTATCGACTGTACGCCAGGACGGCCGCGACCGCGGCCGTGAGACTCGCCACCGGATACAGGAAGTCCCGCAAGAAGTTGAAGTTGGAGCGACGAGCCACGAGTACCTGGTCACCGGAAGCAACCGGCACCCCCTCATATCGTGAATACTCTTGGGCCAGGTTAATCACCATCGTGCGGTCTCTACGGATCACGTGGACCTCGTCCAGCCGCCCCAGTTCCGTGGGGCCGCCCGCCCGCGCGATCGCCTGCGCGAACGTCGTCCCCTGTGGCAGTTGATACAGGTTGGGCTGGCGCACCTCCCCCGCCACAGTCACCGCGAACAGGGGCTCGATGACGAAGTCCACGCCCTGCTCGTACGGCGCCAGAAGGCCGAGCAGCCTTGCTCGCACCACCGTCATCGGTGCTCCGGCAACCTTCACGGTCTGGTACAGCGGGTGGACGAGGGTGCTATCCGGGGCCACCGCAAAGTCGCCGCTCAGCTCGGGGTGGCGCCAAACGGTTATCCGCAGCATGTCACCAGGGCGCAACGGGGGATCGCCTGGGACCGGCACCTGCGCCGCCGCGGACGCGACGAACGCGAACAGCAGCGCCGCGACGACCCATTGGGCGCCGAGGCGGATCCGGCTGTTTCCTCTGGTTTCAGGCAGCATCACTGACCTCCGGCCGCGCCGAATGGACTGAACGGGCTGCAAGGAACGTGCTGACATCCGCGAGCGACTGCCGCCCATGTCCGGCTGGCCCGCACACTGGCGATGGTGTTGCGACGCCGCTACGTGGCCGGTGGCAGCATGGTCTCGGCGGAGGCATGGCATATGCTTTCTGACAGATCAGGGAGAGGAGGCTGCCCGGTGTGCTCAAGCCGCTGAGTAAAGCTGCGTTCGCCTGTCTTTGGTGCTTCGTCTTTGTTCTACCGTGGGACATGTACACCGATCTGCCGGTTGTAGGCTCGATCCCTCGCCTCGTCGGCATCGTGGCGTCAGCCGTCGGTGTGCTGTACATCGTCGCGCGTCGCCGCGTCAGGCCACTGTCCTGGTTTCATGTGTTCGTGGTCTTGTTCGTGCTCTGGGCTGCCGTAACCACGCTCTGGTCGGTCGATTCGGAGGCGACGCAAAAGCGGCTGATGACCTACCTGCAGCTTGCGCTCTTGGTGTGGCTGATCTGGGAAATCGCCTGGTCACCCCAGCGTACCCGAGCCCTGCTCGGTGCGTATGTGCTGGGGGTCTCGGTTGCCGCGGTCGCCACCGTACACGACTACCTGTCGGGCGTACACGCCACCGGGTACCCGGGGCGGTTCAACGGCCTGAGCGTCGACCCTAACGAGCTCGGCGTGACCCTGGCGCTGGGCCTTCCGATGGCGTGGTACTTGAGCCTGTCGCAGCGGCAGCAGCGCGTGGCGTGGCTGTGGCAACTCTATGTACCGGTCGCCATCACAGCGATTCTCCTCACTGCGTCCCGCGGCGCTTTCCTCACGATGCTCGTAGCCCTCGCGATCATTCCGGCAACCCAAGGGCGGCTGCGCCTGCGCTCGAAGGCCGCCTTGTGCGCCGTTGTCGTTGGGTCGCTCGTCCTGGCGTTCAGCTTTGTGCCGGAGGCGACTCTGGAACGCCTGCAAACCACCCAAGGCGACATCGAGTCTGGGTACTTCGGAAACCGTGGTCGGATCTGGCGTGCTGGCCTGGAGGTGGCGCGGGAGCATCCGCTCGTCGGCGTGGGTGCCGGAGCGTTCGGAGCGGCCGTCGTGCCGTCCCTCAACTTTGAATGGGCATCCCACAGCGTTCCTCTGTCGATTCTGGTCGAGGATGGCATCGTCGGACTCCTCATATTTCTTGCGATGTTCGGGGCGACGATCACGGCGTTGCGGGCCGTGCCGCGGCTCCCGCGGCGGTTCGGAATCATGCTACTCCTGACCCTGGGGGTGGGATCGCTATCGCTCGAGTTGGGCTATCGAAAGCAATTCTGGTTTGTCCTGGGGATAGTCGCGGCCGAGGCCGCTGCGACCTCGGTCTCAGCGCGTCAGCGACCTCGGGTCGACCGCCGGGTCGGCCCGACCGAGGGCGGCGGGGAGCTCGGTACCGGCCCTCGCCCAGTAGAGATGGCGCAAGGTCCCTATGATCATCAGTAGGTCAGTCCACACCGTAGCACGCGCCGCGTACTCCAAACTGAGCCGGATCTTCTCGGGAGCAATCACCTCCAGGTAGTACGGCTCTGGGTCCGGCGAGGCGGCCAACAATGTGCTCTCGCCGAGGTAGCGAATGGACGCCTCGTCGGTCATGCCCGGCACCAGCTCGAGCACCCGACGTTCCGGGGCGCGATACAAGGCGACGTAGCGCGGCACGTCCGGTCGGGGGCCTACCAAGCTCATGTCACCGAACAGCACGTTGAACAGCTGCGGCAGCTCGTCCAGCTTCTGTCGGCGCATCCACGCCCCGATCCGAGTCACCCGGGGATCACGCCCCACCGTCAGGGGCAGCCCGCGCCTCTCGGCGTCCGGGACCATCGTCCGGAACTTCCAGATGCGGAACCGACGGCCCCGGTATCCGACCCGCTCCTGCTTGAACAAGACGGGCCCGCCGTCTTCGGCCTTGACCAGGAGCGCCAGCAGCGCAAGCAGTGGCGCCAGGAGCACCACGCCGAGGCCCGCGCCGACCAGGTCGAACGCGCGCTTCGTCCGCGTCATCGCCGGTACCGCTGGACGACGTCGAGGACCGCGTCGATCACGTCAGCCACGTCCTGATCGCTGAGTCGCGGATTGAGCGGCAGGCTCAGCATCCGCTCGAAGTTGTCATACGCCACCGGAAAGGACTCCGGGCGATATCCATACTTGGTCCGGTAGTACGGGTGCGTATGAACGGGGACATAGTGCACCCCGGTCCCGATGTTGCGCGCGGCGAGCTCCTCAATGACGCGATCGCGTCCGATCTGCAACGCGCCGGCCCGGAGGCGCAGCACGTAGAGATGCCACGCGTGCTCCACGTTCGGGCGTTCGACCGGCAGCTCAAAGGCGTCGTCGCCCTGGAATGCCTCCGCATACAGTCGGACCACGTGGCGCCGTCGCTCCTGGAGTGCCGCGAGCTTCCGGAGCTGACACAGGCCCAGCGCGGCCTGGATGTCCGTCATGTTGTACTTGAACCCGGGCGTGACCACCTCGCAGCGCCAGTTCCCGCCCTTTTGGTACCGCTTCCACGCGTCCCGCGTCATCCCGTGCATGCTCAAGATGCGCGCGCGCGCGACGAAGCCGGGCTCACCGGTCAGCATCCCTCCCTCGGCGGTCGTGAGGTTCTTGGTCGCGTAGAAACTGAACGCGACTGGATTCGCTCCTGAGCCGATGGTTCGCCCCTGATAGGCGGCGGGAAGGGCGTGCGCAGCATCCTCCAGCAGGAGCAGACGGTGGTCGCGCGCCAGGGCGTCAATCGAGGCCATGTCGGCCGGATGGCCGGCATAGTGTACCGGGATGACCGCGCGGGTGCGCGGCGTGATCGCCGCCGCGATGCGTGCGGGATCGATCGTGAGCGTGTCCGGCTCCACATCGACGAGCACCGGGCGGGCGCCCACGTGCTCGATGACATTGACGGTCGCCGCCCACGTGAGCGGCGTTGTGATGACCTCATCGCCCGGACCGATCTCGCTCACCGCGAGGGCGGTGTGCAGGGCCGCGGTGCACGAGTTGAGGGCGACGGCCGCCGGAGCCGAGACCCTGGCCGCGAACGCCGCCTCGAACTCGCCGACCTTGGGGCCGGTGGTGATCCAGTCGGAGCGCAGGGTATCGACGACTTCGGCGATCTCCTCCTCCCCGATGAGCGGGGGCGAGAACGAGAGATAGCTACTGCGCCGCGGTCGAGGCGGTGTGCTGGCAGGCGGAGACGGCTCCATCACCCGTTGCGCGCGAAACGAGTCATTGCCTCGCTGAGGAAACGTCATACCGGAAGACGGAAGCAAAGACCGTGCTGAGGCGCGGTGCCCGCGCTGTCGCGGTGCTGCTACAGAGTGCGCTTGATCGCGCGGCCCTAACGAGACAGTGGCGTGGAGCTCAAGTCAGACGCACGGCCCCGTGCCCGCGCGAGCAGCGCCAACATACCCCGCAGGAACCCACACCCGTAGCAGACATGCACCACCGCGAAGACCCCCGCGGCAGCGAGACCAACGCGCGCTCCGTGCCGCCACCCGAGTACGAGCGCGCACGCAGCGTTCAACGCGACGTAGGTCCCGAGGATGAGCGCCGTCAGCGTCCGGGCCGCGGCGATCCATGGTGCCGCGACGATAGTCAGCAGCACGCTGAGCACGAACGCCGCCGGCACGACCTGCCGGAGTGTCATGATCCTTCCGAGCTTCAGCGCGACGAGAGGCTTGAAGAGGCCGTACTGATAGAACATGCGCCCCAGCTGGCGCAGCGAACGCCGCGCGTAGTAGAAGCAGACGACGCCGGGTACCAGTAGGACGCGCCCGCCCGCCCGGAGCACTCGAAAGCTGAATTCCTCGTCCTGGTTCCGCACCAACTCTTCGTCAAACAACCCCAGCCGCTCGAACAATTCGCGCCGGAAGCAACCGAACGGGAGACTGTCCACCTCGCGGACTTCGTTCGTTCCGAGACGATAGTGAGAGTCGCCGATCCCGAACGGATGCGCGAGCACCGCCGCGATCGCGCGGGCCGTCGGCGTCGTGTCCCCCGGGAGCGTCACCCACGCTCCGCCGATATACTCCGCACCGGTGCGCTCGAGCCAGTCGACGAGGTCGGCAACGTAGTTCGGCGGGTAATAGGCGTGGGCGTCCATACGCATGATGACGGCGCCGCGCGCCCGCGCGATGCCGAGGTTCAGGGCGCACGGTGTGGTGCGTTTCGGGTTGTCGAGCAGCTGGATCACGGGATGGCGGTCGGCGTAGGCCGCAATCACGTCGCGGGTGCCGTCGTCGCTCATGCCGTCGATGATCAGCACCTCGAGCCGCTCGCGAGGGTACTCGTTCGCCAGGATCGAATCCAGCAGCCGCCGGATGTGGTCCGCTTCGTTGCGGCACGGTACGACAATCGAGACGAGGGGCCGCGGCGCCGAGGTGGGGAGGGCTGCGCTCACCCTAGTCGGCCCGCGTCGTCCCCACGCAGTTGGCACGGTCGTGACGATTCTGATAGTGAGAGCCCCACAGTGACCTTTCCCCCGGTGCCGCGGGAGCCACAAGGCAAGGCGCACACCAGTTCACCCGCAGCGTGCGGGTATCAGGGCCTGAGCTACACTCGCAGGACCCAGTAACCTCACTTGTATTGCGTTATGCAATGATTAATGCGAAATGCGGTACAAAAACAGCTGTTTTCTGTCGAAGTTGTGTGACCTTGGGGTTTTCATAACTCATTGAGTCTCTCCTTTGCTCCTCTCAGGTGCCGCCCAACCGGCACGTGTGTTGCACGTACGCCACAGGGACAAGACGCTGCTCAGAGCAAAGCCGCCGAAAGGCGGTGACGCAGAGCTTTAGGGGACTACCGCGACCCAAGGTCGCCACGTCAGCCCGGCCGCCAGCGACTCGAGAATTTTCGCGACCTGCTGGCGGTTTTTTGTCGGCGCTCGCCCAACGCAGGTCCTAAAGGATTCCTGTCCCCTCCTCGAGGGGGCGACAAAGGCAAACCCGGTGAAAGCCGGCGACGCAAAGCTCCGAGGCTACCGCACGCCCTGCGTGCCATGCCAGTCGAGCCGCCGAACCTCACGCAGGAGCGGATATGCGTGGTTGCGCCAGGAGTGGGGCAATGGCCGTCGCGGGGCTCGGGCTGCTCGCGGCGTGCGAACGCCCAGTCGGTCTCACTCAGCCGACGCCGGGCGACCCGGTGGTGCAAGTGGTCACGTCACCCACGAGCGTCACGCTCGATCCCTACCAGACGCAACAGTTTCTCGCGTACGGTCGCACGCAGGCCGGCGACAGCGTCGCCGTCGTCGTGAGTTGGAGCGCGTCGGGAGGAACGATCACGAGCGGCGGTCTGTACGCCGCAGACACCATCGACGGCACGTATCAAGTGACGGCAACCGCACCGGTGGCGGCAACGGCGCCAGCCGCCGCAAGCCCTACCAACACGACGACCTCTGGTAGCTCGACGGTCAAGAACAGAGGTCCGCTGACAAACGTCATTCTCACTCCAGTGACCGCCTCCGTGCTCGTCGGCGGAACGCTGCAGTACGCCGCCTACGGGAGGCGAAAGAACGGCGACAGTACCTCGGTAAACGTGGTGTACGGCGCCAGCGGCGGCACCATTACTGCCGCCGGGCTCTATACGGCAGGGCAGACTGCGGGACCCTACCACGTGGCAGCCACTCAGAGCAGCGGTGGGACGCTGACCGATACTGCGGCCGTCTCGATAACCACTATCCCCGTGGCGTCGGTGACAGTGAGCCCGACGACGGCAAGTCTCCCGGTGGGCGCCACCCGGCAATTCAGCGCCGTGACCAAAGACGCGGCGGGCAACACACTCACCGGACGCGTCGTCACGTGGGCAAGCAGCAACATCGCCGTCGCCACCGTGAGCAGCAGTGGCGTGGTCAGCGGGATGGCCGCGGGCTCGGCGACGATCACGGCGACGAGCGAAACGAAGAGCAGCACTGCCGCCGTCACGGTCACGAACGTTCCCGTAGCATCGGTGACGGTGAGTCCGGCGTCCGCGAGTCTCCTGGTCGGCGCCACTCAGCAATTCACCGCCGTGACCAAGGACGCGGCTGGGAATACGCTCACCGGTCGGACTGTGACGTGGGCGAGCAGCAACACCGCCGTCGCGATAGTGAGCGGCAGCGGGCTGGCGACCGGCGTGGCCGGCGGGCCGGCGACGATCACGGCCACAAGCGAAGGGCAGAGCGGCACGGCGGCGCTCACCATCACCGCCGCGAACTGCGTGACCAGCGCTGGGGCGTGGCAGAACGTGGCGATCCCGTCGCAAGCCGGCGGCTTTGAAGTCCAGTTCGACGCGACCCCCAGCACCGTGAACATGGACGGCGTGGTGGGCCTCGCCAACGGCCCCGCTGCGGATTACCCCAATCTGGCCACGATCGTGCGCTTCAACCCCACCGGCACGATCGACGCCCGCAATGGGGGCGACTATGCCGCCGCGACCGCCATCCCCTACACCGCGGGCACGACCTACCACTTCCGCCTGGACGTGAACCTCCCGGCGCGCACCTACGACATCTATGTGACGCCCGCCGGCGCCAGCGAACGGCTGCTGGGCAGCGGCTTCGCCTTCCGCGCGGAGCAGGCGACGGTGAGCGTGCTGAACAATCTGGGGCTGTACGCCAAAGTGGGCAGTGCAGCGGTCTGTAACCCCGCTGTCTCGGCCTGGACGCCGCCCCCGCCCGCCCCGGTGGCCACGGTGACCGTGAGCCCGGCAGCGGTGAGCGTGCAAGTCGCGACGACCGCGCAGCTCACGGCCATCCTCAAGGACGCGAATGGCCTCCCCACCAGCGGCACGGTGACGTGGACGACGAGCAACGGCGCGGTCGCGACGGTTTCCGCGAGCGGCCTCGTGACCGGCCTCGTGGTCGGCACGGCGACGATCACGGCGACGAGCGGGGGACAAAGCGGCAGCAGCGCGGTGACCGTGACGCTCGCAAGCCCCGCGACGCCGCTCTACACCTTGGGCAATGGCGCCAACTACTACGTCGCGCCGTCGGGCTCGGATGCGAATCCCTGCACCGCCGCGGCCCCCTGCTACACCATGGCGCGCGTCTCCCAACTGATGAGCCCGGGCGACAACGCTCACTTCGCCTCGGGCAACTACACGTGGAGCTACTCCGGGAATAAGGTGGCCAAGGGCGGGACGGCCGCCGCTCCCATCTCCTACGTCTCGGACACGAAATGGGGCGCGAAGATCTATGGCACCAGCTCCGCCCCCATCTTTAATGACGGCGATTACGTCCAGATCATCAACTTCGATGTCAGCGGCGTCGGGCCCGAAGGCATCATCACGAACGGGAATTACAGCAAGGTGATCGGCACCCGCGTGCATGACTTGCCCGCCGCCAGCGGCGGCGCCGGGGGCATTATCGGGGACTGTTGCTACTACAACCGGACGGGCATTCAAATCATCGGCAACGTGGTCGACAACATCGGCCCCTTGGGCGGCACCAATCTCATTCACGGCATCTACCTCGGCGGGCCGAATGGCGTCGTCATGAACAATATCGTGACCCGCGCTTCCGCCGCCTGCATTCACTTGTACCACGGCACTACCCGTGAAATCATCTCCAACAACGTGGCGGCCAACTGCGGCGTCTATGGCATTTTGATATCCGCCGAGGGCAGCTTGACGACGGATGATTACACGACCGTGAGCAACAACATCGTCGTGAATACGCCCGGTCGGGGCATTTATGAATACCCCTCGGTGGGCTGCCACAACGTCTACAACAACAACATCGTCTACAATAACGCGCCCAACGTCGCCCTCATCTGTGGCACGGAGTCGGGCACCCTGACGCTCACGAGTGCGCAGTTCAACGCCCTCTTCGTGAACTACACCGGCAACATGAGCGGGGATTACCATCTCCGGAGCGGCGCGGTGGCGATCGATGCGGGCACGCTCAGTTGTGCCGCCGGCGTGACCAGCTGCGTGCCGCTGCTCGACTGGGACGGCGTCGCCCGGCCCGTCGGCACGGCCGTCGACATCGGCGCCTACGAGTGGCATTGACGGCCCTTCTCCACCCTTCTCCTAATAGAAGGAGCGCCCGAGTATGA
Organism: Gemmatimonadota bacterium; assembly: GCA_003222035.1. Classification (GTDB taxonomy): domain Bacteria; phylum Gemmatimonadota; class Gemmatimonadetes; order Gemmatimonadales; family GWC2-71-9; genus AG41. The sequence continues at coordinate 34,988 of QHUS01000093.1, forward strand.
ACTTCAGGTTCAAGCTATCCCAGCGGCTGGCCCGGTTGAAAGCCACGCTCGCCGTCAGCGTCGTCCTGGCGCTGGCGTGCCAGCGCGATCTCACCGATCCCAAGCCGCCTTACAGCTCTCCCAGACCATCCATCGTCGCTGCCGATCTCACCCCGCTCACCGCGGCCTCGGTCGTGGCGAGCGCAAATGACGGCAACGTCCCGCAGAACACCCTCGACAAGAGCCTCGCCACCCGCTGGTCGGCGCAGGGCGACGGCCAGTGGATCCGCTACGACCTCGGCGCGCTCGCGGCCATCGATCACCTCGACATCGCGTGGTATCTGGGCGACACCCGCACCGCGTCCTTCGACATCCAAGTGTCGCTGGACGCCGTCACCTGGACCAAGGTCTTCGCCGGCCAGAGCAGCGGGCAGACACTGCAGCTCGAGAGCTACGCCTTCCCGACGACGTCCGGCCGCTACGTCCGCATCGTGGGCCACGGCAACAGCACCAGCACCTGGAACAGCATTACGGAAGTCGGGATCCTCGGCACGGCCCTCCCCGCGCTCCCGGTGGCGTCGGTCGTGGCGAGCGGGAATGACGGCAACCTCCCGCAGAATACGTTCGACAACAACCTCGCCACCCGCTGGTCCGCGCAGGGCGACGGCCAGTGGATCCGGTTCGGCCTCGGCGCGCTCGCGACCGTCGATCACGTCGACATCGCCTGGTACCTGGGCAACACCCGCATCGCGTCCTTCGACATCCAGGTGTCGCTGGACACCGTCACCTGGACCAAGGTCTTCTCCGGCCAGAGCAGCGGGCAGACCCTCCAGCTCGAGCGCTACGCGTTCCCGACGACGTCCGGCCGCTACGTCCGCATCGTGGGCCATGGGAACAGCACCAGCACCTGGAACAGCATTACGGAAGTCGCGATCCCCGGCACGACGACCAGCACCGCCCCGAGCTGCTTGACCAGCGCGGGGACCTGGCGCAACAACTCCATCCCGTCGCGAGCCGGCGGCTTTGAAGCCCAGTTCGACGCCACCCCCA
>QHUS01000094.1 GCA_003222035.1 Gemmatimonadota bacterium
CGGCGACCACCGTGTCGGGCGGGGGCACGGTGCAGCTCACGGCCACGCTCAAAGATGCGAGCGGCAACGTGCTCAGGGGCCGGTCGGTCACCTGGGCGTCCAGCGCCCCGGCCCTGGCACCGGTGAGCGGCACCGGGCTGGTGACGGGGCTCGTGGTCGGCACGGCGACGATCACGGCGACGAGCGGGGTGCACACCGGGAGCGCCGCGGTGACCGTGATTCTCGGAAGCACCTCGACGCCGCTTTACACGTTGGGCACTGGCACGAATTACTACGTCGCGCCGTCGGGCTCGGATGGCAATCCCTGCACCGCCACCGCTCCCTGCTACACCATGGCGCGCGTTTCCCAACTCATGAGCCCGGGCGACAACGCCCATTTCGCTTCCGGCAACTACACGTGGAGCTACTCCGGCAATAAGGTGACCAAGAGCGGGACCGCCGCCGCGCCCATCTCCTACGTCTCGGACACGAAATGGGGAGCGAAGGTTTATGGCTCGGGGTGCGACCCCATTTGGAACAGCGGCGACTATGTCCAGATCATCAACTTCGATGTCACCGGCAACTGCTCCGAAGGCATCGGCGTCAACGGCAATTACGACAAGGTGATCGGCAACCGCGTCCACGACCTGCCGGGCACCGGCGGCTACGCCGGCATCCTCGGGGACTGCTGCAGCTACAGCAAGACCGGCATTCAAATCATCGGCAACGTGGTCGACAACATCGCCATGGGCACCGGCTCGAACCTCATTCACGGCATCTACACAGGCGGCCCAAGTAGCGTCATCATGAACAACATCGTCACCCGGGTGTCCGCCGCGTGCATCACCCACTACCACGGCGCCACGCGCTCGATCGTCTCGAATAACGTGGTGGCCAACTGCAAATACGGCATTCAAATCGCCGCCGACGGCGGCATCACGTCGGACGATTACACGACCGTGAACAACAACATTGCGGTCAACAACGGCCGGGGGATTTACGAATACCCGACCGCCGGTCCTCACAACGTCTACAACAACAACATCGTCTACAATAACTCCACAGCGAATCTGGACCTTTGCTGCGGAGGAACCCAGTCCGGTACCCTCACGTTGACGGCCGCCCAATTCAGCGCCCTCTTTGTGAACTATACCGGCAACATGAGCGGGGATTACCATCTCCAGAGCGGGGCGGTGGCGATCGACGCGGGCACGATCAGCTGTGCCAGCGGCGTGACCGGCTGCGTGCCGCTGCTCGACCTGGACG
>QHUS01000047.1 GCA_003222035.1 Gemmatimonadota bacterium
ACGAGGGCTCCGGCCAGCTCGTGACGGGCAGCATGATGGACTACGCGCTGCCCAAGGCCGATATGCTGCCGCTGTACGAGACCGACCGCACGGTCACCCCGACTCCCGTGAACCCCATGGGCGTCAAGGGGGCCGGCGAGACCGGCACGATCGCGGCGACGCCGACGGTGGTGAACGCCGTCGTCGATGCGCTGGCGCCGCTCGGCGTCGACCACATCGAGGCAATGCCGCTGACATCCGAGCGGGTGTGGAGAGCGATCCAAGCCCCCAAGGCCAAGCGATAGGAGGCGCGCATGTATCCCGCAGCGTTCGACTACCACGCGCCGAAGAACGTCAAGGAAGCGCTCGGGCTCCTCGGCAAGCTGAAGGACGACGCCAAGATCGTCGCGGGCGGCCACAGCCTGATCCCGATGATGAAGCTCCGGCTCGCCCAGCCCAAGCACCTGATCGACCTCCAGAAGGTGCCGGGGCTTTCGGGCATCAAGGCGGACGGCAAGGCGCTCGCGATCGGCGCCATGACGACCCACTGGGAGATCGAGTCGTCGTCCACGGTGAAGTCGAAACTCCCGGTGCTCGCGGAGGTCGCGAGCGTCATCGGCGACCCGGCGGTGAGGAACAAGGGGACGATCGGCGGCTCGCTGGCGCACGCCGATCCCGCCGCCGACATGCCTCCCGTCATGCTCGTCCTCGACGCGACATTCGCGCTGCAATCCAAGGGCGGAAAGCGCTCCGTGCCTGCCAGGAAATTCTTCAAGGGACCGTTCACCACGGCGCTCAAGCCGAACGAGTTGCTGGTCGAGATCCAGCTGCCCGCGCCCCCCAAGGGCGCGGGAACGGCCTACGCGAGCTTCGAGCAGGCGGCGTCGGGCTACGCGCTGGCGGGCGCCGCCGTGCTGATCGCGGTCGCCAAGGGCATGATCACGCGCGCCGATCTCGCCTTCACCGGGCTGGCCGATGCGCCGTTCCTGGCGCCGGCGGCGGCGAAGCTCGTCGGGACGCAGGGCGGGTCCGACCTGATCGCCCAGGTCACAAGTCTGGCCGTGGCGGGGGTCGAAGCGAACGACGACATTCACGCGAACGCGGACTACCGAAAGCACATCGCCGCCGTCGCTGCGCGGCGTGCGCTTACGGAAGCGCTCGCGCGGGCCAAGTAGTGCGACTCGAGTTCTCCGGTGCGCCCGAGATCACGGCTCCACCGGACGTCGTCTGGAAACGTCTGTTGGACCACGAGTTCGTTGCCTCCGTGGCTCCCGGCGTGGAGTCAGTCCAGGCGATTGACGACCGCCACTTCAAGGTCGTCTCGGGGTTCGGCGTGGGCGCGGTGAAAGTGAGATTTCAGCTCGACGTCGAGCTGTCCGACGTGAAGCCACCCAAGAGCTTGAAGATGACGGCGCATGGCAAGGCACCGGGTTCGGGCCTGGAGGTGAGCACCGCCCTCGAGATCGAGCCCGTTCCCCCCGATCGTTCCCGGCTCAAGTGGAGCGCCACCTCCGAGGTGCGCGGCACCGTCGCAAGTGTAGGCGCCCGGCTCCTGAAAGGCACCGCCAAGAAGCTCACCGAGGCGTTCTGGGACGAGTTCGCGGCGCGCGTCGGAGAGAGTTCCAAGTAAATTGCAGTGATGGAGCGGCGCCGGTTCGAATCAATCGATTCCGTCCAATCCGCGTTCGCCGCAGAGCGCTACGTGGCCGATCGCGACCTCGCGACCGCCGTGTACCTGTCCCTGGCGCTCGACCGCCCGCTGCTGCTCGAGGGCGAAGCCGGGGTGGGGAAGACGGAAGTCGGCCGAACCCTTGCCGCCGTCCTGAAAACCGAGCTGATCCGACTGCAATGTTACGAGGGGCTCGACGTCAACACCGCCGTCTACGAGTGGGACTATCCCCGCCAGATGCTCGAGATCCGGCTGCTCGAGGCGCGGGGCGAGGCGAAGCAGGCGGCTGCGAAGGACATCTTCTCCGAGGAGTTTCTGATCCGGCGGCCGCTCCTGCGCGCGCTCGAGAACTCGCGGCCCGAGCCGCCCGTCCTCCTGATCGACGAGGTCGACCGGGCGGACGAGGAGTTCGAGGCCTATCTCCTCGAGGTCTTGGCCGACTTCGCGATTACGATCCCAGAGGTCGGGACGATCCGAGCCGACCGACCGCCACACGTGATCATCACGAGCAACCGCACGCGCGAGGTGCACGACGCGCTCAAGCGACGCTGCCTGTATCATTGGATCGACTATCCCAGCTCGGAGCGTGAGCTCGCGATCCTCGGCGCGCGGCGGCCGGACCTGCCCCAAACGCTTGCCGCCGAAGTGGTCGCGTTCGTGCAGCGCCTGCGCGCCGCGGACCTCACCAAGGTCCCGGGAATCGCGGAGACAATCGATTGGGCGGCGGCGCTGGAGGTGCTTGGTGCCAGGCGACTCGAGGCCGAGCAGGTCGAGCGCACGCTGGGAGCGCTGCTCAAGTATCAGGAGGACATGGCCGTGATGAAGGGCGGCGGGGCAGCGAAGGTGATCGATGAAATGAGGGCGGCACCCCGATGACCTCCGGGAACGCCGTTTCCGGCAACGCCCTAATCGGCAACGTGGTGCTGTTCGGGCGGGCGCTCAGACGCGCCGGTCTGTCCGTCGATGCGGATCAAACCCGCCGCTTCGCCGACGTGCTCGCCCTCCTCGGCTTCGATCGCCGCGGCGACGTGAAGGCGGCGGGACGAACGGTGTTCGTGCGGCGGCGGGAAGAGCGCGCCCTGTACGACGCGGCCTTCGATCTGTTCTGGCGCCGCAGCACCGCGATGGGCCGTCCCTCGGGTGACCTGCCGCGTTTGCGGCAACAGGAAGGCCCGCGCGCCGACGTCAGCCTGGGACCGGAGGTGGAGGAGGTTGGCGAGGTTCGAGAGATTGGGGAGGGTACGACACGCGTGGGAGCGAGCGGGCGAGAGCAGCTTCGTACCGCGGACTTCGCGGAGTTGACGCCCGCCGAGGCGCGCGAGGCGGCGGCGATGCTCGTGGCGCTCAAGCCGCGATTGCCCCTGCGACCGTCGCGCCGGCGCCGAGTCGCACGTCGTGGGGCGCGCCTCGCCGCCCGCCCGATGCTCCGACAGTCCCTCGGCGCGGGCGGCGAAGCCGTCGTCTGCCGCTTCTGGCAACGCCGGACCCGGAAACGCCCCATCGCGTTGATATGCGACATCTCCGGCTCGATGGAGCGCTATAGCCGGTTCCTGCTTCGCTTCGCCCATGCCCTCGCACGGTCGGGAGCGCCGGTGGAAGTGTTCGTCTTCGGAACCCGGCTCACCCGCATCACGCGCGAGTTGCGAGTGCGAGATCCGGATGCGGCGCTCCAGCGAGTGGCGGGGAAGGTAGTGGACTGGAGCGGCGGGACCCGCATCGGTGCGAGCTTGCGCGAGCTCAACCGGCGCTGGGTGCGGCGTACCATTCGGAGCGCCGCCGTCGTGATCATCGTGTCGGACGGCTGGGAGAGAGACGACCCCGGGGTGCTGGGGCGCGAGATGGCGATGCTCTCCCGCTCGTGTCATCGGCTGATCTGGCTCGACCCCCTCGCCGGCCGGCCCGGATTCGAGCCGGCGACGCAGGGTTTGCTCGCGTCGCTGCCCCACGTGGATGAATTCCTGCCGTGTGCAAGTGTAGCTTCATTGGAAGCGTTGGCACGGGTGTTATCCGACCATGAAGCAATGGCTTGAGACCAGAGAGGTCCTCGATTTCCTGGCCGGGGCCGCGACCGCAGGGAAGCGCGCGGCGCTCGCGACCGTCGTGCGGGTGCGAGGCTCCGCCTATCGGCACGAAGGAGCGAAGCTCGTCGTGGCCGAACACGGCAGCACGGCCGGGAACGTGAGCGGGGGGTGCCTCGAGCAGGATGTGCGCGAGGTGGCCTTGGAAGTGATCCGCACCGGTCAACCGCAGCTTCGGAGCTACTGTTCCAGCGCGGACGAGATTGCCGCTTGGGACCTGGGGGTCGGGTGCGAGGGGCAGGTCGACGTCTACGTCGAGGTCGCGGGGCCCCGACCGAAGGAACGAGAGCTACTCGATGGGCGGACGGCCTTTGCCGTTTGCAGCACGGTCGACGGGAAACGGGACACGGGAAACGTGAAACGGCTGGTCGTGACGGGCGACGGTGCCGAAGGCGACCTGGGTTCGAAGGACCTGAACACCCGGGCGACGGCCAAAGCGCGAGAGCTGCTCGAGACCGGCGAATCCGGGATTCACGAGATCGCGGGTCGCTCCGTGTTCATCGATGTACTCACTCCTCCTCCTCAGCTGATCGTGCTGGGCGCCGGCGACGATGCGCGGCCCCTGGTACGCTTCGCGTCGGACGTGGGCTTCCGCGTGGTGGTGGTCGATCGGCGGCCGGGCTACCTCACAGCCGAGCGGTTCCCCGCGGCAGCGGCGTTGGTGACGAGCACGGGCGACGAGCTCGCGGAAGCGCTCCCCCTCGACGCCGAGTGTTACGCGGTGGTGATGAACCACAACTTCGCGGACGACCAGGCGTATCTCCGGGTCCTGCTCAAGACGGCGGCGGCCTACATCGGAGTGCTGGGGCCGCGGCAGCGGACCGAGCGGATTCTCCGGAACCTCGCGGCTGAGGGAAGCCCGGTCGACGAAGCGCGAGTGTACGGTCCGGTGGGCCTCGACATCGGAACCGACGGGGCGGAGCAGGTGGCGCTCGCCGTGATCGCGGAGATCCTCGCGGCGCGTTCGGGTCGTCGCGCCCGGTCCCTGCGCGAGCGCCGGGCCGCGATCCATGCCTCGACCGACTGAGACCCTCCGGGTCGGTGGAGTGATCCTTGCCGCCGGCGCGTCCAGCCGCATGGGTAAGAACAAGATGCTCCTCGAGCTCGAGGGGGAGTCGCTCATTCGGCGCGCCGTGCAACGGGCGCTCTCGGCCGGGCTCTCGCCGGTTGTGGTCGTGATCGGCCACGAGCCCGAACGAATCCGCGTGGAGTTGCAGGATCTCCCGGTGGTGTTCGCCGTCAATTCCGACTTCACGGGTCCCACGAGCGGCTCACTGCATCGGGGGCTCGACGCCCTCGGCGAGGACGTGGGCGCGGCCGTGGTCATGCTGGGCGACATGGTGCGAGTGACCCAGGAGACACTGACGATGCTCGTGGCGGCCGCACGCGGGACCGACGCCCCGCTGGTGGTGTCGCGCTACGGCGATGTCACCGCGCCGCCCCTGCTGTTCCGAAGGGCGCTCTTTCCGGAGTTGCTCGCATGGACGGGGGAGGGATGCGGCAAGACCGTGGTCAAGGCGCACAGCCACGAGGCGATGTACGTGGACCGGCCTGTGGCGCTGCTGGCCGATGTGGATACGCCGGAGGATTTTGCCGCGGTTCAACAGAGCAAGGCGTGAGGCGCTTCCCTGGCCTGCCCGGGCTGCCTTAGCTTGCAGACGGCATGAGTCCAACCGAAACCGGTCAGCCGCCACTCCCCGAACGGATCAGCGGCCTCGCCGCCGTCGCGACCAACCTTTCATGGAGCTGGAGCCGCGACGCCCGCGCGTTATTTCGCGAAGTGGACGAGGCACTCTGGCACCTCACCCGTCACAACCCGATCGAGCTCCTGCGCCGCGTGGATCCGGCGCGGCTGGCGGGTTGCGCGCAGGATCCCGCCTTCCTGAAGCGCTACGACGCCCTCGTCGAGTGGAACGGCTTTGTGGCCGCCACCCACGACACATGGTTCGAGACGTCGTATCCGGACCTGGCGCCGCGAGTCATCGCATACTTCTGCGCCGAATTCGGGCTGCACGCGTCGGTGCCCATCTACTCGGGGGGGCTCGGGGTACTCGCCGGAGACCACTGTAAGTCGGCGTCGGACCTGGGCGTCCCGCTCGTCGGCGTCGGCCTGTTTTACACCAAGGGGTACTCCGATCAACGGCTTCGTCTCGACGGGTGGCAGGAAGATGCGGAGGAACGCTTCGATCTCGCCGCGACGCCACTGGAGCAGGTGCGGGGGCCGCACGGCGATCCCTGCCTCGCCACGGTGCGCATGTTCGGTCGTACCGTGAGCATCGGGGCCTGGCGCATCATGGTGGGCCGCGTGCCGATTTTCCTGTTGGACACCGACCACGAGCAGAACGACCCGGCTGATCGCCCGCTGTGCCACCGACTCTACGCCGGCGGGCCCGATCTGCGGCTGCGCCAGGAGTGGATTCTGGGAGTGGGAGGCGTGCGGGTGTTGCGTGCCCTGGGTTACCACCCCGCGGCCTGGCATTCGAACGAAGGGCACGCGGCCTTCATGCTGGTCGAACGGGTGCGCGAGCTCGTGATGGGTGGAACCCCATTCGCTGAAGCGGTCCGTCAGGTGCGCGCCACCAGCATTTTCACGACCCACACGCCGGTGCCGGCGGGGCACGATACCTTCAGCCCCGACCAGGTCGCGCAGTGCGCGGGTCCAGTATGGCAGGAAATGGGGGTGAATCGGGACGAGCTGTTCCGTCTCGGCCATCATCCGGCTCTCGACCACGACCGTTTTCACATGTCGGTCGCGGCGATCCGGCTCTCGGCCCGGGTGAACGCGGTGTCGCGTCGCCACGCCGAGGAGTCCCGCCGCATCTGGGCACCGCTTTGGCCGGGCCGGGCAGCCGAGGCGGTGCCCATCAAGTACGTCACCAACGGCGCTCACGTCGCAACCTGGATGGCGAACTCCATGGTGGCCCTGCTCGAGTCGCATCTGGGTGCCGATTGGTGGCAGCGGGTGGACGACCCGGCGGTGTGGGCCCGGCTCCTCAAGCTGGATGACGTCGCGCTCTGGGCGGTGCACAACGAGCTCAAGTCCCATCTCATGCGGAGCATCCGGGAACAGGCGCGGCGACGCTGGGCGGACCAGTGGAAAGAGGCCTTGCACCTGGTGGGTGCGGGGACGCTACTCGATAACGGCGCCTTGACGATCGGCTTCGGCCGCCGGTTCGCGACGTACAAGCGAGCCGACCTCATCTTCCAGGATCCCGACCGGCTGCAACGCCTGCTCGTCAACCCGTGGCGTCCGGTGCAGATCGTCTTTGCCGGCAAGGCGCACCCGGGCGACGAGCCCGGGAAGCAGATTCTCCAGCGCGTCTACGCGCAAACCCGCGAGGCACGCTTCGAGGGCCGGATCGCCTTCATCGAAGACTACGACATGCACGTCGCGCACAGCCTGGTGCAGGGCGTCGACCTCTGGCTCAACCTCCCGCGGGCGCCCCTGGAGGCGTCCGGTACGAGTGGTATGAAGGCTGCCTTGAACGCGGTCCCGCAGCTCAGCACCCTGGACGGATGGTGGGCCGAGGGATACGATGGGCGGAACGGCTGGGCCATCCCGGCGGCCACCGCGGCCACCGCGGGCGCCGAGGGCGACGCTGCCGACGCCGAACGGCTCTATCGTCTGCTCGAAGACGAAGTGGTGCCGCTGTTCTACACGCGGGACGCGCGCGACGTCCCGCTCGGCTGGACGGAGACAATGAAGCACGCGCTGCGCGCAGCGGGCCAGCACTTCACGGCGCGGCGCATGTTGCGGGAGTACGTGACCGAGCACTACGTGCCGGCGATCCGGGGGCAGCTCCCGGCGGATGATCCCCCGGGCGCTTGAAGGAAGGGAGTAGCACACGGCCGTTCGACAGTCGAAGGCGACCAGAGCCGGGAGTACTGTCCCCCGGAGATCGGGCGCGCCCGTCGTCGCGCCTCGCACACCGACGCGCGTCGAAGCCCCGGTGGGCGTCGTACACCTCACTGCCGAGTTATGGCCGTTCGCCAGGACCGGCGGCTTGGGCGAAGCGGTGAGCGGCCTGGCGCGCTGCCAGGCGGCCGTGGGCATGCCGACCGCGGTGATCCTCCCGTTGTACCGGCAGGTACGCGAGACGACTCAAACCCTCGAGCGGGCAGGTCGGCCCTTCACCGTGACACTGGGTGCTCGGACCGAAACCGCGTGGCTATACCGCGCGCAGGACGACAACGCCGAGGGCGTGCCTCAGGTCTTCTTCATCGAGCACCCGGACTTCTTCGACCGCGCGGGGATCTACGGCGACGATACCGGTGACTATCCCGACAACGCACTGCGATTCGCGTTTTTCTGCAAGGCGGCCCTGACGGTCCTGCCACAGATCGCGCCGGCGACCAACGTCGTGCACGCGCACGACTGGCACGCGGCCCTGGCGCCGGTCTACCTGCGCACGGCCTTCGCGGGTGACGCGTTCCATGGTCGCCTGGGTGCGGTGCTGTCCGTCCACAACGCCGGATTCCAGGGCCACTTTGCTCCCGAAACCATGGGGACGCTCGGCCTGGCGCCCGACTTGTACGACGCCGGCCACTTCGAGTGGTACGGCCGCATGAACGCCCTCAAGGGCGGATTGGCGTTTTCCGACATGGCTGTGACCGTGAGCCCGCGGCACGCGCAAGAGCTGCTCACCGCGGATGGTGGCTTCGGACTGCACGACACGTTCATCGGTCTCGGGGACCGGCTCGTGGGCATCCTCAATGGGATCGACGCGGAGGCGTGGAACCCGGCCACCGATCAACACGTCCCGGCGAACTACAGCGCCGACGATCTGCCCGGCAAGCGGCGCTGCAAGGCGGCCATGCAGCGCGCCTACGGGCTGCCGCAGCGCGCCCAAACGCCCCTGTTCGGGATGAGCGCGCGCCTCGTGTCGCAAAAGGGGTTGGACCTGGTACTCGGTGCCGACCTGATGGGCCTGACCGACGCGCAGTTTGTCTTCCTGGGCGCCGGAGAGCACCGCTACCACGCGGCCCTTACGGAGCTCGCGGCGGCGAACCCGGAGCGGGTCGCGGTCGAGTTCGCCTTTACCGATCACCTCGAGCACAAGCTGCTGTCGGGCGCCGACCTCCTCCTGATGCCGTCCTTGTACGAGCCGTGCGGGCTCACGCAGATGCGGGCGCAGCGCTACGGTACCGTCCCCGTCGCCCGCCGCGTCGGTGGCCTGCTCGACAGCATCACCGACGGCGAGACGGGCATCATGTTCGACGAGTACGCACCGGCGGCGCTCGAGCAGGCGGTGCTGCGGGCACTGAGTCTCTATCGCGACCGCGCCGCGTGGAAGGCGCTCATGCGGCAGGTCATGGCCCTGCCGTTCGGGTGGGAGGGCTCCACGCTCCGCTACCTGGACGTCTACCGGCGGGCCCTCAGTCTCCACTCGGCCGCCGCCTGACCGCGGGAGAGATGGACTTCGTCCTCACGCTGCACAGCCATCTGCCGTACGTGCTGCATCACGGGCGCTGGCCGCACGGCAGTGACTGGCTGTGCGAAGCCGCGCTCGATACGTATCTCCCTCTGCTCGAGGTCCTGCAGGCGCTCGACGCGCAGCGCGTTCCCGCTCCGCTGACCATCGGGTTCACGCCGGTGCTGGCGAACCAGCTGGCAAATCCCAGCTTCACCACTGAGCTGGAAGCGTTCTTCGATCAGCGCGCGACAGCGTGCGCAGAGGCTCCCGCAGGACTCGCGGAGACGGGGGACACGGCGCTCCTGCCTTTGGTCGAGTTCTGGAAGGCACGGTTCGCCCGCCTCCGCAACTTGTTTCACTCGATCGACTGCGACATCGTGAGCGCGTTCCGCCGGCTCCAAGACGAAGGGCGTCTCGAGATCATCGGCTCGGCGGCGACGCACGGGTATCTCCCGCTCCTGGCACGCGACGAGAGCATTCGCTTGCAGCTGGCCGTGGGCCGCAGCGAGCATCGGCGCCTGTTCGGACGCGACCCCGCGGGCTGCTGGGTCCCCGAATGCGCCTACCGGCCGCGGGCGGGACCGCGTCCCGGCATCGAGGAGCACCTCGGCGCGGCCGGCTTTCGGTACTTCTTCACCGATGCCCACCTCGCCCAGGCGGGCGACGCGCTCGGGAGCTACGGGGAAGCGCCGTTGGGGGCCGAGCGGTTCGATGCCGATCGACCAGAAATGCCGGCCAAGCCCGAGGGCCCGATCGTGCGGTCTCCATATCAGGCGTACCGGGTCACGCAGGCCCGATCCAGACGACCCGTAGCCGCCCTGGTGCGCGATCCCCGCTCGTCGATGCAGGTCTGGAGCCGGCATCTCGGGTATCCGGGGGATGGGTCGTACCTCGAGTTTCACAAGATCCGCTGGCCCGGCGGCCTCAAGCTGTGGCGCGTGACGGGCGCCAACGTCGACCTCGGCGGGAAGGGCGCGTACGACCCCGCCGCCGCGTTGCGCCGGGTGGGTGATCACGCGCGTCATTTCGCACACCTGGTCGCGGGCATTGCCGCGGAAGGCGGCGCGGGTGCGACTCGGCCTCAGGTCGTGGTCGCACCGTTCGACACCGAGCTGTTTGGTCACTGGTGGTTCGAGGGTGTGGACTTTCTCGCCGCCGTGTACCGTGAGCTACGCCACCATCCCGGCGTCCGGCCGACGCCCGCGTCGCGGCACGTGATGGACCATCCCCCGCGCGTCGGGCTGCAACTGGCGGAGGGGTCGTGGGGTGTGAACGGCGACCACTCGATGTGGCTCAACGATCGCACCGCGTGGACCTGGTCCAGGCTGCGAGCGCTCGAGACCAAGTTCTGGAAGGCGGCGCCCGCGGCGCTCAAATCGGCGCGTACCCGTCCCGTGCTCGCCCAGGCGGCCCGCGAGCTGCTGCTCGCGCAGGCCTCCGACTGGCAGTTCATGATCTCCACCGGGGCCGTCCCGGATTACGCCGAGCGGCGCTTCAAGCTTCATTGCGACGATGCCGAGCGGCTCATCACGGGATTGGCCGATGGGGCCGACGTGGAGCGCCTGGTGGACGATCTGGCTCGCCGCGACGACCTGTTCCCCGACGTCCTGGCCAGCGTCGCCGAGGTGCTGCGGGTTTGAGCGTCCGGTCGATCGTCATCCACGGGCATTTCTACCAGCCGCCGCGGGAAGATCCTTGGCTCGACCAGATCCCCGTCGAGGCGTCGGCAGCGCCGTTCCACGACTGGAACGAGCGCATCGAGCACGAGTGCTATCGCGCTGTCGTCGCCGCGCGCGTGCATGCGCCCGACGGTCGCATCGCGCAGATCCTGAACACGCTCGAGGGAATCAGTTTCGACTTCGGACCGACGCTGTTGGAATGGCTCGAGCGGAAGGCACCGGACACCTATGCGGCCGTGCTCCAGGCCGACCGCGTGAGCCGCGAGCGGCATGCCGGGCACGGCAACGCGATCGCCATGCCGTACCACCACGCCATCCTGCCGCTCGCGTCGCGGCGGGACAAGGTCACGGAGGTACGTTGGGGGATCACGGATTTCCGGCGCCGCTTCGGGCGCGAGCCCGAAGGCATGTGGTTACCCGAGACCGCGGTCGACCCCGAAACGCTCGACGTGCTCGCCGCCGAGGGGATTCGTTTCACGATCCTCGCGCCCCATCAGGTGAAGGAAGCGCCCGCGGACGGGTCGCCGTGCCTCTACCGGACCCTGGGCGGCCGGTCGATCGCGCTGTTCGTCTATGACGGTCCGCTCTCGCACGACGTGGCCTTTGGACCGCTACTCACGGATGCGAAGCAGTGGGCTGAACGCCTCACGGCACCGGGGAAGAGAAGCCTCGTGGGGGTGGCGACGGACGGCGAGACCTACGGTCATCATCATCGCTTCGGCGAGATCGCGCTCGCGTGGTTGCTCGGCGAGCTCGGGAGCCGTCCGAACGTGCGGGTGGAGAACTTCGCCGCGGTCCTGGCGCGGCGGCCGCCGGATCGGGAGGTGAAGCTCGTCGCGCCCTCTTCGTGGAGTTGCACTCACGGGGTGGAGCGCTGGCGCGCGGAGTGCGGCTGCCGCATGGCCGAGCGCCCGACGCAGCAGCGCTGGCGCGCACCGCTGCGCCAGGCGCTCGACTGGCTGGCGGGCGAACTGCACGCGCGCTTCGAGCGCGAGGGGGCCGCGTGTTTCGCGGACCCGTGGGCCGCGCGCGATGCCCACCACCCGCGGGATGCGGGTCCACCGGGACGCGCCGGCGAGCTGCTCGAGCTCGAGCGGAACGCGCTGCGGATGTTCACCTCGTGCGGCTGGTTCTTCGACGACATCGCGGGCCTCGAGTCGGTCCAGGTGCTCAAGTACGCGGCCCGCGCGATCGAGCTGACGGGCGCAGACGCGCCGCGGCTCGAGGCGGGACTGCTCGAGCGACTGGCTCGGGCGGAGAGCAACGACCCGGCTGCGGGAACCGGCCGCGATCTCTACGTGAATCGTGCGACGCGGCCTGCGGCAGCCCGAGAGTTGCTGAGCGCGATCACCGCGCTCGAGCACGACCAGTCCGCGCGCGCGCTCGCGGCCGTCACCGACCTCGTGGACCGCCTCGAGCGAGAGGGCGGAGGCCCGATCCCGTTCGACGTGCAGACCAGGTTCTACCGCATCCGCACCGCCGCACCTCCCGAGCGTGCGGCCCAACTCGCGTCCTTGGCCTGGCGATTGGGCTTCGCCAAGGAGGAGGGCCACTAGCTGGAGCCGATTCGCTTCGTGTTCGGGGTCCACTTCCACCAGCCGGTTGGGAACTTCGATCACGTGTTCGAGCAACACGTGCGCGACGTGTACCGCCCGTTCCTCGAGCGATTGTCCGAGCACGGGTTCTTCCCCATCGCCGTCCACCTTTCCGGGCCGCTGCTCGAGTGGCTTGAGGCGCACGAAGCAAAGCTGCTGGACCTGATCGGCGGGCTCGCGAGTGACGGCCGCGTGGAGCTGCTGCTGGCGGGGTTCTATGAGCCGGTGCTCGTGTCTCTGCCCCGGGAGGACCGTCTCGAGCAGATCGAGCGGATGCGGCAGACGATCCGGCGGCGTTTCGGAGTAACGGCGAGCGGGCTCTGGTTGACGGAGCGGGTTTGGGAGCCCGAGCTGGCGGCCGATCTTGCCCTGGCGGGCGTCCGGTTCGCGCTCGTGGACGATCGTCATTTCCTGGTCTCGGGCTTCACTCGCGACCGACTCCACTCCCCCTTCTGGACCGAGAGCGACGGCCGGCGGGTCGCCATCTTCCCGATCGACGAGCGGCTGCGCTACCTCATCCCGTTCAAGCCGCCGGCCGACACGGTGGGCTACCTGCGGGACCTCCGGAAGCACGGCGCCCGGCTCGCCGTTCTGGCGGACGATGGCGAGAAGTTCGGCGGCTGGCCCGGGACGAAGGAGTGGGTCTACGACCGGGGGTGGCTCGCTCATTTTCTGGACGCCATGGGGAAGGTGCTCGCGAACGGCGAGGTCCGCCTCACGACGCTATCCGCGGCTCTCGACGAGGTGCCGAGCGGCGGACTCGCGTATCTCCCGACGGCCTCATACCGCGAGATGGAAACCTGGTCGCTGCCACCGCAGGCCGCCGCGAGGCTGGCCCGGCTCGAGCACGACCTGGGCGCGGAGCGAGTCGCCGGTCCCGACGGGGCGCTGCTCCGCGGGGCGCATTGGCGCAACTTCTTCGTGCGCTACCCCGAAGCGAACCGCATGCACAAGAAAATGATGGCCCTCTCCGCCCTGTGCCGCAGCCGCGGCAATCCCGTCGAGGCGCGGCAGGCGATCGCGCGGGCGCAGTGCAACGACGCCTACTGGCACGGCGTGTTCGGCGGCCTCTACCTCCCCCACCTCCGCCACGCGATCTGGCGCAACCTCGCGCTGGCCGAGACGGAGCTGCGGCGGGGCGAGCCGCTTCAAGTCGAGCGCCTCGACCTGGATGGCGACGGATTCGAGGAAATCTGGATTCACTCCGCCGATTTCTCCGCGCTCGTGAGTCCGCACCGCGGCGGCGCGATCGAGGAGTACTCCGTGTTTCGGACGGGACTCAATTACGCGGACGTATTGACCCGCCGGCGGGAAGCCTATCATGAGCTTCCGCACGCTCATCACGGGGCAGAGGCCGGTACCGGAGACGGTGCGCCGAGCATTCACGACATCGAGAAGGGCATCCGTCTCACTCGCCTCCCTCCCGTCGATCGCGACCCCAGAGCGCTGTTCGTCGATCGCGTGGTGCCGGGCGACCTCGCCCTGGACGCCTATGAGCGCACCGAGTACGAGCCGCTGGCCTCGTGGGCGGGGTCGCCCCTCCAAGCCGACGTGGAGGCCACGGGCGACTCCGTCGACGTCACGTGCCGGGGAAGAGGGGGGGGCCGCTCGCTGGAGAAGCGGATGCACTTCGACGCGCGCGGCGGATTCAGCGTGACGTATCGTTGGGATCGAGACGCGTTTCCGCCGAGCGCGCTGTTCGCGCCCGAGCTTTCCCTGGCCCATCTCCTCGAACCGGCCTGCGTGCCGGACGCCGAGGTGTGGTCGTTCCCCATCGCGACGGTGTCCAAGTCCGAGCGTGGGCTCGACGATACGGTGCAGGGGACGTCGCTCACGCTGCGGTGGCCGGTGAAGGTCGGTGAGGCGAGGATCGCGATCGAGCCCGCTGTCCCCTAGGAGGATCGATGCCCCGGCGTCTCTGGGCTGTTGCCGTTCTGCTCCTTGCCGTCGATCTGCACGCGCAGCAATCGCCGCCGCAACCGCTGTTCAAGCTCGAAGAAGTCATGATCCCGGTCCGCGACGGCGTGCGCCTGCAGACGGTGATCCTGACGCCGGTCGATCGGACAGCACCCCTGCCGATCCTGTTTCGCCGCACGCCGTACGGCGTGCCCGATGAGCCGCCCCGGCAGATGCCGGCCAGCATCAAGGAGCTGGCGCAGGACGGCTACATCTTCGTGATCCAGAACCTGCGCGGCCGCTTCAAATCGGAGGGAGTCTTCAAATTGACGTCCCAGGTCGATCTCAAAGATTCGACCTCCACCAATGAGACCACTGACGCGTACGACAGCATCGACTGGCTCGTCAAGCATGTGCCGAACAACGGCAACGTCGGCATGTCTGGCGTGTCGTACGACGGTCTGACCACCGCGCTGGCGTTGCTGCATCCGCACCCCGCGCTGAAGGCGATGAGCGAGCAGGCCGCTCCTGTCGATCAGTGGATGAACGACGACGACCACCGCTACGGGGCGCTGCGCGAGAGCTACGCATTCGAGTACGCCGTGCTCGAGCAGGCCGACAAGTTCAAGAACACCCATTTCGCGTTCGAGACGTACGACACGTACTCGTGGTACCTGGAGCTCGGTCCGCTATCGAACATCAACGCGAAATACCTCCACGGATCGATTCCCTACTGGAACGACGTCGTGGCCCATCCGGACTACGACGAGTTCTGGCAGAAGGAGGCATGGGTCAGCCAGCTGCACGCATCGACGGTGCCGAACCTGAACGTCGCTGGGTTCTGGGATCAGGAAGATCCCTGGGGGCCGTGGCAGATCTTCCGTCACGCCCAGGAGCACGATCCCGACAACACCAACTTCATGGTCGCGGGCCCGTGGTATCACGGGCAGTGGCGCGCGCCGAAAGGCGACAGCATCGGCTTGATTTCGTTCGGGGGGCACGAGACAGCGCGCGAGTTCCGCGAGACGATCGAGGCACCGTTCTTCCGCTACTACCTGCAGGGGCGCGGCGCGAAGCCGGCGTGGAAGGCGACCACGTTCCAGTCGGGGACGAACCGGTGGCGGACCTACGCGGTATGGCCACCCAAGGAGGCCAAGGCCACGAACCTGTATCTCCACGCCGATGGCACGCTGTCGTTCGCGGCGCCGCGCGGCGCCCCGAGGGCCTATCGCGAGTACGTCTCGGATCCGGCGACCCCGGTGCCGTACCGGCAGCGTCCGATCTCACCCACGTATCCGGGCGGTGACTGGCGCACGTGGGAGGTGGCGGACCAGCGGTTCGTGGACGGGCGGCCCGACGTCCTCACCTTCGTGAGCGCGCCCTTGGACCACGATCTCACGATCACCGGGGAGGTGGCGGCTGACCTGTTCGCCGCGACGTCGGGCACCGACGCCGACTTCATCGTCAAGCTCATCGACGTGTACCCCGAGGACGCCCAGCCAAGCGCGTGGGATCCGGACGCCGGTCCCAAGCCCGGCGCGTTCGCACGCTCGGTGAACGGGTACCAGCTGCCGATCGCCATGGAGGTCCGCCGGGGCCGCTACAACACGAGCTACGAGCGCCCCCGGGCCCTCGCACCCAACACGCCGATCGAATGGAAGATTCCGCTGCGCGACCGCGACCATGTGTTTCTCAAGGGGCACCGGCTCATGGTCCAGGTACAGTCGACGTGGTTCCCGCTCATCGACCGCAACCCGCAGACGTTCGTGCCCAGCATCTATCAGGCGAAGGCGGGGAGCTACGTCAAAGCGACCCAGCGGGTGTACTGCGCGCCGGGGCTGGCGTCACACATCGTGCTGCCGATGATGCCATAGGCTACCACACCACTCCGTAGTCGTCTCCGTGATTCGACGATCCGCCCCAGAACGTGCCGTGCACCTGGTCAAAGAAGATGGCGTTGATCGGGCCTGACGTGCGGTCGGCGAAATCGAGCGTGTAGCCCATTCGCTGGAGCTCGGCGCGCACCGTAGCTGGCGTTGACGAATTCACGGTCATCGCCCCCGGGCGTGACTCGTGGTCGCCGAACGAGCTGTGCATCTGGTAGCTCGTGATGTTCGCCGCCTCGACGGCCTGCTGCACGTTCATTCCAAACTCCACAATGTTCAGGAAGAACTGCAGCAGATTCTGATCCTGCGTGTCGCCCCCTTGGACGGCGAACGAGAGGAAGGGCCGGCCGTCCTTGAGCGCGAGGCTCGGGGTCAGCGTGACGCGCGGCCGCTTCCCCGGTGCGATCACGTTGAACGGATTCTCTGATTCGTCGAGCACGAAACTCTGCGCGCGTTGGCTCAGACCCACGCCCGTCCGCCCCGCGATCACCGCCGGGATCCACCCGCCCGACGGCGTGACCGAAACCACCCATCCCTGCTCGTCCGCCGCCTCGATGGACGTCGTGCCTTGTGAGAAGCCGCGGGGCGCGCCCTCGGACGTGGTGGCGGGCGCGTGCTCCGGCCAGTGCTCGAGCAGCCGTTCGTACGGGTTCGTCTTCCCCATGAAGGGGTACGGATCCCCCGGCTTCACACGCGGATCGTTCCGTTCCCAGTTGATCCCCTTGGCGCGCTCACGCGCGTAGGCCTTCGAGAGGAGCCCTTCGATCGGCTCGTCCGGCGGGAACGCGGGATCGCCGTAATAGAAGTCGCGGTCGGCGAACGCCAGGCTCATCGCCTGGTACAGCGTGTGGATGTAGCGCGGGCTGTTGTAGCCCATCGCCTTGAGATCCAGCCCCTCGAGGATGTTCAAGGTCTGCAGCAGCGCCGGCCCCTGCGTCCAGCGGTCGAGCTTATAGACCTCGATCCCTCTGTACGTGGTCATCTTGGGCTCTTCGATCTTCACCTTCCATTGGGCAAGATCGGCGAGCGCGAGCAATCCGCCCTCTTCGCGCACCGCCCGTACCAACTCCTGCGCGATGTCGCCCTTGTAAAACCGATCGTAGGCGGCGTAAATCGCGTCGCGGCGGCTCTTGCCTGCTCGGAGTGCCTGCTGTTCCGCGTCTACGAGCTTGCGGAGCGTCACCGCCAGATCGGGTTGGCGGAAGATCTCGCCTGCGACGGGCGCCTCGCGCGGTTCGCCAGGATGCGTCAGGAATACCGCAGGGGAGTACCTCCACTGCTTGATGAGATCCTTGTGTCGCTCGATCGAGTTCGCCGTCTCCGCTTCGATCGGGTACCCGTCCGCCATCTGGAGTGCGGGGGCGAGAACCTCGCGCAGGCTCAACGTGCCGTACTCGGCGAGCATCGTGAGCAGGCCCCCGGGAGTGCCTGGGGTGACGGCGGCGAGCGGCCCATACTCGGGCGGGTAACGCATGCCTTTTTGCTGGTAAAACTCCACGGTGGCGCCGGTGGGAGCGACGCCGAGGGCGTTGAGGGCGATGACCTTCTTGTGGCGCGGATCGTAGATCAACGCCTGGGTCTCGCCGCCCCACGACAGCACGTCCCACATCGTGGTGACCGCGCCGAGCATCGCGCAGGCGGCGTCGACGGCGTTGCCGCCCTTCTGGAACATCATCGCGCCTGCCGTGGCAGCGAGCGGCTTGCCGGTGATAGCGAGCCAGTGGCGTCCGTGCAACACCGGCTTCTGGGTGCGCTGGGCGAGGGCGGCTGCGGGGATCAGGATGCTTCCGAGCACAAGCAGGGAGACGGCACGCATCGGTCCTCCTCTCGGCGGTAACGGCAGCAAGCGACATGCCAAGCAGCGGCGCGACTAGAATAGCTCCAGCTGATCCACCGCCAAGCTTCGCAGTGTTTCGAGCAGCTTTACCATCGCCCACGTATCGCGCTCACAGTAGCGCAACAAGTCCTCCCGCAGTGCCACCCGCTCGACGGCTCGCGTGTTTGCGCCCTCGAGCATCAGCCGCTGCAGCTCGACCGTGGCGACCTCGCCGTCCTGGACCTTGAGATCCGAATACGACAGCCCGGGCACCAGCGCCGGAAGCGTCCGCTTGATGCTGAACGCGCCGCCGAAGTCCGGGTGGTACACGTGGTTCCGGATCGTCGGCAGGAGATCCACGAGCCGTCGCTCAATGCGCTCGAGATCCTTGGCTAGGCTGGGGACCGCCTCCCGCAGCTGTTTGACGCACTCGCGCTCGAAGCTCGCGTAGTACGCCACCACTTTCCGCGCCCCGGCGCACGCCTCGACCAGGGCCTCCGCCAGCGCGGGTCGCGGATCGTCCGGCCCGTCGGCGATCCACTGACGGTGGGAGAGGCCCTTGCCCGGCTCTTCCAGGTGGACGCTGAATTGCACCGGCACCTGCTGCCACGGCCGGCACCCCGGCCACCGGGGGATCGCTAGACTCACAGTCTCGAAATCGAGATAGGCCAGGGGAGACACGAACGGCGCCAGCGCGCCCTTGAGTGAGGGTTCCACTACCATCTGCCCGGTCTGGATGGCTTTCACCTGGCGTGCGTGGACGGCCGACAACTCGAGGTCCGTGGGCAGATCGTAGATCGTGGCGTAGCCGTTGGCTTCGAGCTCGACGGCGCGCCTGCGATCGATCCGGTACAGGCTGCTCACGTGGTGATCCGGAAGCTTGGGCCAGCAGCGCGAGATGAAGGGGCAGTCGTGCGGTTTGGTGCAATGCTCACCGATGGCGACCTCCGGCAGCGGGCCGGCGAGCATCTGGCGTTGCGCCGCCAACTGGTCCCCCACACCGATCAGCGCGGTTTCGACCAGCGGCGTCACGTCCTCCCGCACGAACAGATTCGACAGGTCGGGATGACGGCATGCGCCGTTCAAGTGCATCACCTCGGCCTGCTCGACCCGCAGCCCCGCTCGGCGGGCCACGTGCACTTGCACCGCCACGTCGGGCAGATGCTCCGGTTTGCGCGAGTTCGAGGCCTTCACCTCGATCACCTTGTAGCCGCGGGACGTCCGCTCCAGGATGTCCACGCCCACGTAGGTATCGTCGGCCAGGAACCAGGCCTCGTAGAGCGCGGGGACGTCGCGCGTCAGGGCCTCCCGCGTCGCGGCGACCTTGTTGTCGTATTCATGGGATGGCAGGTCGATGAGCTCACCCCCGGGAACGTAGTCCCGTGCCCGCGCGCCGACGTCCCGGCCTTGTGCGAACAGATTCTGCTGCCCGGGCGTGAGCGCCAGCTCTGGCGCGTCGGGTTCGTGCACTCGCCACCAGAGCTGCTTGTGGCACTGCAGCCCGTTCAGGTACCGCGATTTGGAAAGCGGGACCGGGTCGGGTGCCATGGGCTGAAGATTAATCACGGACGGCCCCCTGGGCCTTGACGGGGGGCCCGCTCGGTCGATATACAGGAGCCCCGGGTTGGGTAGGGGGAGGGGGAGGGACGATGGCGCTACGCGTGGTACTGGCCGACGATCACGTGGTGTTGCGGCAGGGCGTGCGCGCGTTGCTCGAGCGGCACGGCATCGACGTGGTGGCGGAAGCGGCGGACGGCCGGGCGGCAGCGGCGCTCGCGCGCGAGCTCGCGCCCAACGTTGCGGTGCTCGATATCATGATGCCCCTTCTGAACGGCATCGACGCCGCGCGCCAGATCGTGGACGCCTGTCCCGAGACGCAGGTCGTCCTGCTCACGGCACTCGAGCAGGAGCGTCTCGTCACGGAAGCCGTCCGGGCCGGCGTGCGGGGGGTCGTGCTCAAGACCCAGGCCGCGGAAGATCTGATCCAGGCGATCGAGCAAGTGTCGCGCGGCGGGTTCTACGTCGGGGCCGGCGTCTCCAAAGCCGTGGTGGAGGCCTGTCGGGCTGCCGTCGCGGACGAGGGCAGCCGGCTCACCTCGCGAGAGCGCCAGGTCGTGCAGCTCGTTGCCGAAGGCAAGTCGACCAAGCAGGTCGCCGCGCTGCTCGCCATCACTCCCAAAACCGCCGAGTTCCACCGGGCCCGCGTCATGAAGAAGCTCGACGTCCACGACGTGGCCGGGCTGGTCCGCTACGCGATCCGCGAGGGTTTGATCACGCCCTAGACCCGGGTGTTCTCCCGGATGCTTTTAGGGATTCCCCGGGTGTTGCGGCCGCGGGCGCTCCGCACAATTCCATCCACCACTCTTCGCGAGCACAATCGTTGCCACCCCGCGCGCCGTTCGCCCGTCCGCCTATCGTGCTTATCGCGAACACCGGCTCGTGGCTCAACGAGGCGCTCGACAGCACGCTCGAGCCCCTGGGCTATGGCGTGGTGTCCGTCGCGAGTGGCCGGGAGCTGCTCGACCGGGCAGCCGGCGCGCGGCCGGATGTCATCCTGATGGATGCCAACCTGACGGATTTGGACAGCGTCTCGGTGTGTCGCGCGCTCCGCCAGAGTCGCAATGTGTCGTGGCACACGCCGATTCTCATGATTACGTCGACGCCCGCGACCAAGCAGCAGCGGTTGGCCGCGATCGAGGCCGGCGCACTCGACTACATGAGCCTGGCGCTCCAGGCGGAAGAGTTGATGTTGAAGCTCGACGCGCTCGCCCGGGTCAAGATCGAGACCGATCGCGCGCTCGAGGGGGGGGCCGTGGACCCCGCGACCGGCCTGTACACCAAGCGCGGGCTGGAGCTGCGCGCACGCGAGCTCGTGTCGGACGCGTTCCGGCGGCACGCACCGCTCGCCTGCATTGTGCTCGCGGTCGAGCTGGAATCAACCGGGCCGCGTGGCTCAGGGAAGGGAAAGACCAGGGAAAGGGGCCTGGCGGCGCCGCCCGCCGCGATCACGTACGCCGGCGAGGTGCTGATGGCCCGAGGTCGGGCCTCGGACTCGATCGGCCGTCTGGGGCGAAACGAGTTCGGCGTGCTCGCGCCCTCTACCACCCCCGACGGTGCAGCGCTCATGGCCCTGCGGCTGTCGACCGCGCTCGAAGTGACCGGTCCGCGGCCCGGCGGCCTGCCGCCCCTCCTCGTTCAGGCGGGGTACGAGGCAGTCGCCGATTTGCACCGGACGCCGCTCACGCCAGACCGGCTGCTGGAGCATGCGAACACGGCCCTCGCGCAGGGGCGCGGAGCGGCCGGCGAACGGATCCAACCCTATCGCCCCTCGATGTTAGCTTAGCAGGGTGTCGCCGGCAGTCGCGATCGCCCTGCTCACCCTCGTCGGACTCCTTGTCCTGCTGCTCGTGCGCGGCAACGCCGACCAGACGCGCGTGCTGCACGACCTGCGCGAGCGGCTCGGTGCGCTCGGCGAGGCCACGAAACGCCTCGAGTCCATGGGAAGCGCCGTCACCGAGGTGCAGCAACTGCTCCAGGTGCCGAAGCTCCGTGGCACGATCGGCGAGGTGTGGCTGGAAGAGCTCTTGCGACAGATCCTCCCCGCGTCCCACTACGAGATGCAGCACGGCTTCCGCTCGGGCGAGCGCGTGGACGCGGCGCTCCGCATCGGCGACCGGCTGGTGCCGGTGGACGCGAAATTCCCGCTCGAGGCGTGCCGTCGTCTCCTCACGGCGACCGGCGAGGAAGCCGAGCGCGAGCGGCGCAGCTTCGCGCGGTCGCTCAAAGAGCGGATCGATGAGATCGCGGACAAGTACATCCGGCCCGACGAAGGCACGTTTGATTTCGCCCTGATGTACATCCCGGCCGAGAACGTGTACTACGAGGCCGTGCTGCGCGCCGAGGATCCGGGCGACACCAAGAGCGTCCTGGGCCATGCGCTGCGTCGCCGGGTGATTCCCGTCTCGCCGCACACCTTTTACGCCTACCTGCTGGTGATTCTCCACGGGCTCAAGGGGCTGCGAGTCGAGCAGCGGGCACGCGAGATCCAGGAGCAGCTGGGCGGCCTGCACCAGCAGTTCGATGCGTTCTGGACCGCGTTCCAAACCGTCGGCGCCCACCTGGCAAACGCCCAGAAGCGGTTCGACGAAAGTGAGCGCCAGGCCGGCCGGGTGCGCGCGCGCTTCGAGCAGATCAGCGGCGCGGACGGCGGCGGAGGTCGTTGACCGCTAGCGCGCCGCGAGCGGGACCTGCACGACGGTCTCGCCCCAGTGCAGGTTGAGCAGTGCCCGGTCTCCGTCCACTGCGGGGAAGTAATACGCGAGCGACTCCATGAAGGGCCCCGCTTGCGGCTTCACTTTCAACCGAAGCGCATCCTTACTTTCGCCGGGGTAGGGGACGTGGAACACGTCCGCCGCCCGGCTGAAGATCAACGTCCACTCGTCGGGGCCGGGAATCGCCCAGATGCTGTACTTTCCCGCGGCGAGCGGCTGTCCTCCGATCGTCACGTCCGTGCTCACGGCGATCGTACTCGCCGCGTCGGCACCGGGGCACCAGACGCGGCCCCACGCCACCACGCCATCCTTGCCGAAGAGCGTTCGTCCCCGCGCGCTCGGCCGGTTGTAGACGATCGTCACCTGCGTGGAGCCGATCTGCTGGGTCACCGAAGCGTGCTGGCTCGGGCGCTGCGCCGCCAGCGCGGCGGCGGGGAACCACAACAGCGGTGCGAGCGTGGGCCCGCGAATCATCGCGCCTCGGCCACGACCGGGTTGCGAAGTATGCCCACCCCGGGGATTTCGACCTCGACCACGTCGCCGTCCGCGAGCGGTCCCACGCCCGCCGGCGTTCCCGTCGCGATCAGGTCGCCGGGCTCGAGGGTCATCACGTGCGACGCGAACGACACCAGGGTCAGGATGGTGAACACCATGTCCCGCGCGTGGCCGTGCTGTCGCTCTTTCCCGTTCACCCGACAGAAAACCTCGAGTGTAGCGAGCCGGCGCGGGTCTACCGGTACCAGCCGAGGGCCCATGGGGCAGAACGTGTCGAACCCCTTGGCGCGGGTCCATTGCTCTTCGCTCCGTTGCAGATCGCGGGCCGTCACGTCGTTGACACAGGTGATCCCCGCGATCGCGCCGCTCGCTTGCTCTTCGGTCGCCCGACGGATCGGCCGCCCGATCACGACGCCGATCTCGCCCTCGAACTCCACCTGACGCGACTCCGGCGGAAGCACGATCGTCGCTCCGTCGGCGATCACGGCGCTGGCGGGCTTCAAGAACAGCAGCGGCTTCGCCGGCACGGTGTTGCCGAGCTCCGCGGCATGGTCTCGATAGTTGCGTCCGATGCCGATGATCTTGCCGGGTCGCGCGACGCTCATGGGCGGATCTGCTCGGCCAGCACCCCGACGGCGGTGTCGAGCTCGTCCTCGGTGTTGTAATAGTGCGGTGAGAAGCGCAGCACCGTCGTGGCGCGCTTGTCGTCCATGTCGAGCACCCCGGACTTCCGGTCCGCCGAGCTCGTGTTGATGCCCCGCTGCCGGAGGCGCAGCTTCAGCTCGGCCGCATCGCGGTTGGCGACCGCGATGGTCACGATGGCGCACTGCTCCCGGCCGCGGTCGAGCACGCGCACGCCCGGTAGCCCGGCGAGCTTGGGCCGCAGATCACCCGCGAGCTGCCGGGCGCGGTTGCGACCGGCGGCCCCGACGGCCAGGGCGTATCGCACCGCCGCCCCCAGGCCTGCGAGCAGCGCATAGGCGAATTCCCAGTTCTCGAAGCGGCGCGCGCCGTCCGCCAGTCGAAACGCATCAGGGTCGGTCCAGTCCGCGCCCCGCATGTCGACGAACAGAGGGAAGGATCCCTGCTCGAGCATGCGGTCGGACACGTAGAGGAACCCGATGCCGCGCGGCCCCCGCAGGAATTTCCGCCCCGTTCCGGCGAGGAAGTCGCAATGCAGGCTGGTGACGTCGACCGCCAGCTGGCCGACGGCCTGACACCCGTCGATCAGATAGGGCACGCCGAGCTCCGCACACACTGCGCCCACCCCCTGCGCGTCCTGCACCAGCCCGGAGTTTGTCGGCACCCAGCTGAGCGCGACCAGGCGCGTGCGGGGGTGACTGGCGAGGCGGCGCACGCTGGCGGGATCGACGCCGCCCTCGGGGAGATCGTCCGCGCGTACGGTCTCGACGCCCAGGCGCTGCGCCAGGGACAGGTACGTCAACTGGTTCGAAGGATAGTCGGCTCGCGTCGTGACGATGCGATCGCCCGGATGGAAGTCGAACGCGGAGACAGCCTGGTTGAACGCGACCGTCGCATTCTCGACGATCGCGATGTTCCGTGCTGCCGTGCCGACGAGGCGTCCCAGCAGCTCGTACGCCTCGCGCACCTGAGGTTCCGCCTCGTCTTCCGCCTCATAGCCGCCGATCGCCGCCTCGCGCTCGAGATGCTGAGTGAGCGCCTGCAGCACAACCTGGGGCATCAGGGCCGCGCCCGCGTTGTTCAAATGAATCCGGTCGCGGCATCCAGGAGTGTCGCGGCGCCAACGGTCGAGCTCGGCAGGGACGGGGAGGGGAGCGGTTCGGGTCGTCATGTGAGAAAGGTCGCGGGACGACTGAGCGGGCTCAAGACGCCCTATGAGCCTACGCACGAGCCTAGATGACGTTCCTTAACACAAACCACACGTTCGCCGGCCGCTCCGCCAGACGCCGCATGTACCACGGGAACCAATGTGTGCCGTAGCTGATCAGCACCCGCACCGGTACGCCTTCGGCGGCGAGGGCCCGCTGCTCCGCTGTACGGATGCCATACAGCATGTGTACTTCGTAGGCTCCGGGCACGGCGCCGACCGCCAACGCGCGCTCGCGCAGGCGCCCCAGCAGCGGGAGATCGTGCGTGCCCAGGACCGGGCGCGCTTCGCCGCGAGCGGCGCGCTCCAGCAGGCGACCGGCGAGCGTCACGTACGCGGCATCCACGTCGGCCTTCTTCGGGTAGGCGACGGCCGGAGGCTCGTTGTACGCGCCCTTCACGAGCCGGATCGCGGGCGCGAGCGGGAGCAGCGCCTCCAGGTCCGCGGGTGTGCGGCGCAGGTACGCTTGCAGGCAGACGCCCACGCCGGCGTGGGCGGCACGCACGGCCTCGAACAGCTCCAGGGTGACGTCTACGTAGCGCGATTCCTCCATGTCGATCCACAGGAACGACCCCGCCTCGGCGGCCCGGGCGGCGAGGGCGAGCAGGTCCTGCAGGCACGCCTTGGGATTCACGTCGAGCCCCAGGTGCGTGAGCTTGACGGAGATCTCCGTCGGTAGCCCGCGCGCCCGAACCTCCCCGAGCACTCGCAGATAGTGATCGCGGACGGCCGCGGCCTCGCCGCGATTGGTGACCTGCTCGCCCAGCTGCGTCACCACGCTCCCGAGGCCGGCCCCGGAGAGCTCGGCTGCGGCCGTCAGGGCGGCATTCAGGTCCTCACCCGGCAGAAAGCGCCGCACCGCTCGCCGGAAGAAGGCCCGACGGGACAGCTGCCGGGCGAGCCAGGTGCTGCGGGAGGCGCGCAGCAGGACGCGACGGGTCAGGGACATGGAAAGCGAAGAAACCGAGGGAATCGGGAAGAGGGAAGGGGGAAGGGAACGGGGGTTGCGGACCTTCACGTTTGACCCGGGGCGCGGCGCTGCTAGACGACCTGTACGCTGCCTTTACCGTAGGACAGAACGCACGGGGGGCGAGCCGCGCCCCAGCAGGGCGGCCCGCCCCCCTCCCCCGTTCACTGCGACGCCACCGCTAGACGGCGAAGGTCAGCCCACCGCGGCCAAGCTCGGCGCCTCGACCCGACGGTCGCTGCCCTGGCGCCGCTCGACGCCCGTCCACGTCGCGGCGCCGATCAGCGCCATCTGCCGGCGGTCCTCCGCGCGGCGATCCGCCGTCGCGCGAGCCAGGACCTCTCCGAAGGTCACTTCGGGCGGGACCGGGCGGAACGACGACCATTCGTCACGGAACCACTCGCGCGACGCGCGTACCGCCTCGGCAGCGCCTTGCTCCGTCTCGAACAGCGCCATGCAGGTGAGGATGTCGTTCCCGGCGTCCAGCAGGTGGCACGAAACGAATCCCGGGATGTCGCGGAGGATGGGGATGAAGCCCTTGTCCGCGTAGTGGGCGGCCTGCTCCACCGTGCCCAGCCGCACCCGATATCGTCTGATCAGTCCGTGCATGAGCCCCCCTTCGAGTCCAGTTCGTACGGCTTGCGGTCCGTCCGGTGACGCAAGTCCCGCACCCCGGCAACCGCCGGGAAGGCGGGTCCCGCGCGCCCCCCGGTGCGTTCGGGCCGAGCGCATCCGCCACAAAACTGAATCGGACCTGTTACACGTGGGGCCGGTCCGGGCTCACGGAGCCGGCCCCTCGTCGGAAGCGTCGCTCAGCCCTCGACTATGATAAGATACTTCGAATTAGACCAGAAGCGCGCGGCGTCCGCGATCCGGACGTTGTGCCCGCTGAGCTTTCCGTCGTGGTCCGGAGGCGTCTCCAGCGCACTGGTATCCTGACGCGACACGATCCGGTACTCCTTGTCGGATGCGGGCAGCGGTAGCTCGGTGAATTGCCGGCGGTCGGCGACGGTAAATACGCTGGGATCGAGGTTCCGGGCCGGCACCAGCGTCTTCCCGCTCTTCCATAACACGAACAGGAACCGCGCGCCGCCTTCCTCCTGGATGACGCCCTTCTGCTCGAGCTCCTCCTTCGTGCCCACCACGTAATAGACCGTGTTGGAGATCGTGGACATGTTCTCCAGCGTGTCTCGCAGGGCCGTGTTCTCGGCGGTGAGCGTTTCGACCTGGAGCGTGAGGGCGTCGATCTGCTCCTTCTGATCCGCGATCACACCCTGCAGGTTCTGCATGGTCGACGCGAGCTCGTTGCGCAGGCTGTCGGAGACGTTCGTGAGATCCTTGATCCGCTGCTCACTCTCCTTCAGCCGGGGCTCGAGGTCCTTCACCCGGGTCGCCATATAATGGATCTTCTGGATGAGCGTGTCACGCGACGCGCGCAAGGGCGATTCGCCCGACACTTTCAGTTGCCGGGCCGGGATGTTCACCCTGGCAAGCTCACGGCTGATCTCGCTGACGAGGCGAGTGTTCTCCGCAACTTCCTGCAACAAACGGTCGCGTTGGGACGACGCCTGCGACAGGCTGTCGATGCGAGCCTGCACCTCGGGCGAGGGTCCCTGTTTGCACCCGGCGGCGACGAGGAGCGCGATTGGCAGCCACGCTGCGTACGTAAGGCGACGGCTAATGCGGGTCATCGGTCAAGACCTCCTGCAGTGACTGGCGTGACGTAGGTCACATGGTATCGAGCGCCGACAACGGCGTTGTTGGGTCAGTGCTACACCGGAAGGCTGGGCACGGTTCGCCAATATTATCTACTGTACCAACGGCGAGGCCACAACGTCAGGCATCACCGAGCCTTGGGCCACGAGCGCGGAACGCCCTACCTACGTCCTCTCGCGCTGGGTGTTCCTCCGCCTCCTCGGCGCCGTCTACCTCGTCGCCTTTGTTTCACTTGCGCTGCAAATCACGGGCCTCGTCGGAGCTAACGGCATCATGCCCGCCGGCGACTTCCTGAACCGGGCCCACGCGACCTTCGGCGGCGACGCCTATCGGCTGTTTCCCACCCTCTGCTGGCTGGGGGCGGGCGACGGGGCGCTGCTCACGCTCTGCTGGACGGGCGCGCTCCTGGCCGTACTGCTCGTGGCAGGCGTAGCCCAGGCGCCCGTCCTGCTACTGCTCTGGGTCTGGTATCTGTCGGTCTCGGTGGTGGGCCAGGTGTTCCTTTGGTTCCAGTGGGACGCCCTGCTCCTCGAAACCG
The DNA here is from genome assembly GCA_003222035.1 of Gemmatimonadota bacterium. GTDB lineage: Bacteria > Gemmatimonadota > Gemmatimonadetes > Gemmatimonadales > GWC2-71-9 > AG41. The sequence goes on from QHUS01000047.1 coordinate 27,849, forward strand.
GTCTGCTCGCCGTGTTGTACGCGCCCACACAGGCGCGCCCGAGCCTGGTGCGCGAACCGGCGCCCTCCGTCGCGATGCGGTGGCTCGTGTGGGGACTGCTCTTCCGGCTGATGTTCCTTTCCGGTATCACGAAGCTCGCGAGCGGCGATCCCACCTGGCGTCGGCTCACGGCCCTCGACTACCACTTCTGGACCCAGCCGCTTCCGCCGTGGACGGCGTGGTACGCCCAATGGCTGCCGTCGTGGACCCACCGCGGGATGCTGTTCATCCTGCTGGCGATCGAGCTCTTGGTCCCGTGGCTCATCTTCGTGCCGGAGCGGTGGGGCGGCAGACGCGCGCGCCACGCCGCCTGCGCGCTCCTGGTGCTCGGCCAGGTGGGAATCGCGCTCACGGGGAACTACGGATTCTTCAATCTGCTGGCAGTGGTGCTGTGCGTTGCGCTACTCGACGACGCGGTGCTGCGCCGTTGTATCCCGCTGCGCCTCGCCGAGGGGGATCCAGAGCCCCTCTGGAAGCGGCGGACCATCCTCTGGACGGCGCCGCTGCTCGCGATACTCGCCGCGCTGGCGTTCGCGCGCGAGATCGTGCAGACGCTTCCCCGAAGTCGAGGCACGCTCGACAACCCTCTGCTCCGGGCCGTGGCGCCGCTCCGCTCCGTGAACGGGTACGGATTGTTTCGGGTCATGACCACAGAGCGTTACGAGATCGCGATCGAAGGAGGCGCCGACACGACACATTGGCGAGAGTATCGGTTCCGCTGGAAGCCGGACGATCCCGCTCGCCGCCCGCCGTTCATGGCACCGCACATGCCGCGTCTCGACTGGCAGATGTGGTTCGCGGCCCTCGACCCCGACGGCTCCCGCGACTGGCTCGAGCCCCTGCTACGACGCCTGCTCGAAGGAAGTCCCGAGGTGGTGTCCCTGTTCGCGGAGGAGCCCTTTCGGGGGGAACGGCCGCGTTACGTGCGGCTGGTCCTGTACCGGTACCGCTTTACGACGCCGGCAGAGCGTGCCGCGAGCCACGCCTGGTGGCATCGCGACAAGGCGGGAGACCTCACCCGGCCGCTGTCGCTGACCGCGCCCCGTTGATTCCGCTCCGATCCGGTTTATCTTCCCGCCTCTCGGAGCGCTCTTATGAAAGCCACAGACATTCGCCGCGGGCACGTCATCATCCTCGACGGGCAGCCGTGCCGCGTGATGGACTTCACCCACCGCACGCCGGGCAACCTGCGCGCCTTCGTGCAGGTGCGCCTGCGGAACCTGGTCACGGGAAACACGTTCGACACGCGCCTGTCGGCCACCGACTTCGTGGACGAAGCGCCGCTCGAGACCAAGGAATTCCAGGTGCTGTACCGCGATCACGGCGGCGTGCACCTGATGGACACGACCACGTACGAGCAGCATACCCTCGACGCCGAAGCTGCCGGCGACCATGCCGACTGGCTGCAGCCGGAAATGCACATTCAGGTGGAATGGCTCAACGGCCGTCCGGTGGGCATCGAGCTCCCGTCGGTCGTGGAGCTCGACGTCGTACAGACGTCACCCGTCATGCGAGGCGCTACCAAGACCGCGAGCACCAAGCCCGCGAAGCTCTCGAACGGCGTGACCATCCAGGTCCCGGAATTCATCTCCGAAGGCGAGAAGGTGCGCGTCGATCCGCGGGAGGGTGTGTACCTGGAGCGCGCCAAGTAGCATCGCCCGTATCCCTGCCCGATCGGGTAGGGCGGAGGGACGCTGGCGCGCGTAAATTGCACGGCACTGCCGACCCCGGGGCTCGCTCCGGGGTTTCGTTATCACCGACAGGATCATCTATGCACTGGGCCGGACGGCTCGACACGCTCGGAACCGAACAGGCGTACGTCGTCCTCGCCGCCGCCAAGCAGCTCGAGGCCGCGGGGCATCGCGTCGTGCACCTGGAGATCGGGGAGCCCGACATGCCGACGCCGCCACACGTGGTGGAGGCGGGCGTGCGCGCATTGCGAGACGGCCTCACCCGCTACGCCCTCGCGGCAGGCGTCCCCGAGCTGCGGGATGCGATCGCGCGCTCGCTCGCGCTGCGCGGCGTGCAGGCGACGGCCGAGAACGTCCTGGTCACCCCCGGGGCCAAGCCGGCGCTGTTCAGCGCGGCGCTCGCGCTCATTGCGCCGGCCGACGAGGTCCTATGCCCCGATCCCGGCTTCCCGATCTACGAGTCCGTGGTGCGGTTCGCCGGTGGCCGGCCGGTCTACTATCCGCTGGATGAGACCCGGCAGTTCGCGCCTCATGTGGCGGCGATCGCCGAGCGGATCACTCCGCGCACGCGCGGGCTCATCCTCAACCTGCCGCACAATCCGACGGGTGGCGTAGCCACGCCGGAGGAGCTCGCGGCCCTGGCGGGGCTGGCGCAACGCCATGATCTGTGGGTCATCTCGGACGAGGTGTACGGGCAGATCCGTTACGACGGACGTCGTGACAGCATCGCCGCGCTCCCGGGCATGACCGATCGTACGGTGATCGTGGACGGGTTCTCGAAGGGCTACTCGATGACCGGGTGGCGCCTCGGCTACGCCGTGGTGCCAAGGCCGCTCGCGGATCCCATGACCACGCTGCTCATCAACAACGTCTCGTGCACCGCTACCTTCGTGCAGTATGCCGGGATTGCGGCGCTCACGGGGCCCCAGGACGCCGTCGCCCGAATGGTGACGGGTCTCAAGACGAAGCGCGACCGGCTCGTGGCCGGCTTGAACGCGATCGCGGGGATCACGACCGCTTCCCCCGCAGGCGCCTTCTACTGTTTCCCCGATATCAGCGGCGTCCTTGAGCGGACCGGGCTCGCCGGCCGGTCGTTTGCCGAGCGGCTGCTCGCGGAGCAGCACGTCGCCGTGCTCGCCGGCACGGCGTTCGGGCCGGGAGGGGAAGGTCACCTGCGGATGTGTTACGCGACCGACCCGGCCGAGCTCGACCGGGCCCTCGCCGCGATCCGGCGATTCGTGGAGAAGCTCGAGCCGGTCGCGGCGGATTAGGTGTGAGTGCTCGCCGCGCGCGTTTGGGCGGCCGCCTGTTCTACTGGTCGCTGACCTCCGCGCTCGCGGGCTTCCTGTTCGGCTTCGACACCGTCGTCATTTCCGGCGCCGAGCAGACGATCCAGCGCCTGTGGGGACTGAGCGTCGGAATGCACGGGATCGCCATGGGCGCCGCGCTCTATGGCACGGTGACGGGCTCCCTCGTCGGCTCGTGGCCCGCCGACCGATTCGGTCGCCGCCCCACCCTCATCGCGATCGGCGTCCTGTTCCTCACGTCGGCCATCGGGTCTGCCCTGGCACCGAACGTGGGCTCCTTCATCGTGGCGCGGTTCGTCGGTGGCATCGGCATAGGGGTGAGCACCGTGGCGGCGCCGCTCTACATCTCGGAGATCGCGCCTGCCGCGCAGCGCGGGCGACTCGCCGCCATGTTTCAGTTCAACATCGTGCTCGGCATCGTGATCGCGTTCCTGTCGAACGCGCTCCTAGCGGGGGTCGCAACGAACGCCTGGCGTTGGATGCTCGGTGTGGCGGCGGTGCCGTCGCTCGCCTACACCCTGATGTGCCTCGGTCTCCCCGAGAGCCCCCGCTGGCTGCTCACCCGTACAGGCGATCGCCCCACAGCGCTCCGGGTGCTGTCGCTCGTGATGCCCGGCGCCGCTTCCGACCAGCTCGAGGCCGCCGCCAACGCCATCCTCGCCGCGAGCGCCGAGCGGGAGGCACACGCGGGGTTCTGGACCTGGCGGCTGCGCGTGCCGATCGCGCTCGCGTTCCTCGTAGCGTTCTTCAATCAGCTCTCCGGGATCAATGCCATCCTGTATTTCGCCCCGCGCATCTTCGCCCTGACCGGCCTCGGAGAGCAGGCGGCGCTGCTTCGGTCGGTCGGGATCGGCGTGACGAACTTGATCTTCACATTCGTCGGGCTGGGGCTCATCGACCGGCTCGGCCGCCGCACGCTGCTCATCGTCGGTTCGATCGGCTACCTGCTGTCGCTGGGCAGCTGCTCCTGGGCGTTCTACACGGGCCACGAGTCGATCGTCCCGGTCTGCATCTTTGCCTTCATCGCGGCGCACGCCATTGGACAAGGCACCGTCATCTGGGTGCTGATCTCGGAGATTTTCCCCAACCGCTATCGCGCCGCGGGGCAGTCGCTCGGCAGCGCGACGCACTGGGTCTTTGCGGCGCTGCTCACGACCGTCTTCCCCCTCATGGTCGGCGCGTTCCAGCCGGGCACCATTTTCCTCTTCTTCTGCGGTATGATGGGGCTGCAGCTCGTCTGGGTCCTGACAATGGTGCCGGAAACCAAGGGCGTGCCGCTCGAGGAGATCCAGCGGCGCCTCGGACTGGCCGCCTGATGGCACGGCCCGTCGTCGCGGGCTTGGGCGAAGCGCTCTGGGACGTGCTCCCGGACGGCGATCACTTCGGCGGCGCGCCAGCCAACGTGGCACTGCACGCCGCCGCGCTCGGCGCCGAGGCGTGGCTGATCAGTGCCGTGGGGCGCGATGAGCGCGGGGCGGCCGCACTAGTCCTGCTCGACTCCGCCGGCGTACAGCGCGGCGCCGTAGCCGAGCTCCCTGACCATCCCACGGGCTTTGTACGCGTCAGCCTGGATGCCTCAGGGCACCCCGTCTACGACATCGCGTCGCAAAGCGCGTGGGACTACATGCCGTGGTCGAGGGCGGTGCAGCAAGTGGCGGAGCGGGCAAACGCGATCGCCTTCGGCTCGCTTGCCCAACGGTCTCCTGTCTCGCGCGCCACGATCCGGAGGGCCCTCGCGGCCACGCGCGACACCGTGTGGCGGCTCTTCGACGTCAACCTGCGGCAGTCCTACTACGATGCCGGCGTGCTGACGACATCCCTGCAGCTGGCGAACGCGGTGAAACTGAACGATGAGGAATTGCCCGTCGTGGCAAGACTGTGCGGCCTGGCCACGGCGCCGCCCGCGGACCAGCTCCGGGCACTGTGCGACCGGTACGAGCTGAAACTGGCGGCGCTGACCCGCGGAGCGTGTGGCTCGGTGCTCGTCACGCCAGATCGGGTATGCGAGTCCACCGCGCCACCGACCGTCGTCGCGGACACCGTCGGCGCGGGAGACGCGTTCACCGCTGCCCTGCTCATCGGCATTCTCGCCGGGCGCCCGCTCGACGAGGTGAGCCGCCACGCCAACGCGGTCGCCTCCTACGTCTGCTCGCAGCCGGGCGCGACACCTCCGATTCCCGAGACACTCCGTTGGACCGGCTGACGTCCCCCCCCACCCAACCCTAAGGGGTGGTTGACCTGGCCGGTTCCGCTTCTATACTTACGGTTGACAATCGACGATTCGTGGTGATTTGGCGCGTATTGCCGCCACGTTAAACAAGGTGCTAAAAAGCGAATGCTTGCCACACCGTCTGCCATCGTTTCACCCCCGCTGACAGCTCGACCACTCCGTTGCCGGGCCTGCGGCGCCGAGCGCGCGCCCGCGCCGATCGCCATCTGCGAGCAATGCCTGGGCCCGCTCGAACCCCTGTACGATCCGGGACGCCCATTGCCCGACCAAATGACCATCGGGCTCCGCCCGCCCTCCATGTGGCGCTACCACGAATGGCTCCCTTTCGACGGCGACCCGGTGTGGTCGCTCGACACGGGGTGCACGCCGCTCGTGGAGGCGCCGGCGCTGGCGCGGCGATTCGGCGTGGCGCGGGTGTGGGTAAAGAACGACACGGTGTCCCACCCGTCCTTGTCCTTCAAGGACCGGGTTGTGGCCGCCGCCATCAACGCGGCAGCCGCGTTCGGCCTAGACACCATCGGTTGCGCGTCCACGGGCAACCTCGCCAACGCGGTCGCGGCGCACGCCGCCCGTGCCGGCCTGAAAGGGGGGGCATGGATCTTCGTCCCCGAGGACCTCGAAGCGGGGAAAGTGATCGGGACGAGCGTGTACGGTGCCCGCCTCGTGCGCGTGCGCGGGACCTACGATGACGTGAACCGCCTCTGCGCCCAGGTTGCGGACCGCTTCGGGTGGGGCATCGTGAACGTCAATCTCCGGAGCTACTACGGCGAGGGTTCGAAAACCGTCGCGTATGAGATCGCGGAGCAGCTGGGCTGGCGGTTGCCCACGGCGGTCGTGGCGCCGATGGCGGGAGGCTCGCTCGTTACGAAGCTGCGGAAGGGGTTCGGTGAGTTTCTCGAAGCGGGGCTGGTGCACGGCGACCTCCCACGGCTCTATGGTGCGCAGGCGGCCGGGTGCGCGCCGATCGTACACCTGGTGGAGCGCGGGGCGGGCCCGATCGAGCCCGAGGTGCCAAACACGATCTGTCGCTCGCTCGCGATCGGGAATCCCGCGGACGGGACCTTCGCCGCGCGCGCGATGCGGGAGACCGGCGGGTGGGGAGTCGCGGTGAGCGACCCGGATCTCGTCGAAGGAATCCGGATACTGGCGGAGGACGTGGGCGTGTTCAGCGAGACGGCAGGCGGCGTTACGACAGCCGGCGCGCTAGCGCTGGCGCGCGCGGGCCGGCTCCGTCCCGACGACGAAGTCGTGCTCTGCATCACGGGTCACGGGTTGAAGACGCTCGAGGCCGTGCAGCACGCGGTTCCCGAAGCCCCGGTCATCGCGCCACGGCTGCGGGAGCTACTCGAACTGGAGAAACGGACATGGCCATCACGGTGAACCTGCCATCGGTGCTCGCTGCCCACGCGGGCGGCGCCCGCACGATCGAGGCGACGGGTCGCACGCTCGGCGAAGCGGTGGCCGATGTGGCCACCCGCTACCCGGGCCTCGCGCCCCGACTTCGGGACAAGGACGGCAAGCCCTACCCGTTCGTCAACTTCTACCTGAACGATGAGGACGTGCGCTTCCGCGGCGGGTTCGCCGCACCCGTGCGGGACGGCGACGAGGTGACTGTGATCCCGGCGATCGCGGGGGGGTGAGCGTCGCCCTCACAACCCCGCGTCCACGGCAGCGATCCGGGCCAACGCGGCCCAGTCCACGTCACCCCAGCCCCGCGCGATCCCTGCGAGGTAGCGATCGCGTATCAGGCTCGCCAGCGGCATCGGGGCGGCGACTTGCTCCGCGGCGCCGAGCGCCAGCCGGATGTCCTTCAATCCATACTTCAGTTTGAACCCTGCCGGTTCATAGCGCTCTTCGGCGATCAGCTTCCCGTAATTCTCGTAGATCGGTGAGCGAATGAGCCGGCCGTTCACGATGTCCAGGAGGTCCGCCGGCGCGATGCCGTACTTGCGGCCGAGCGCGAACGCCTCGCCCATCGCTTCGATGGCCGCGGCGAGCAGGAAGTTGCCCGCGAGCTTGATGACGTTGGCGTGCGGCGGGTCGTCGCCCACGACAATCACTCCCTGTCCCAGCGCGTCGAGCACCGGGCGGCAGCGTGTCAGCGCGTCCGCCGGCCCCGCGGCGACGATCCACAGCTGCTTCGCCGCCGCCGCTTCCGGGCGCCCAAATACGGGCGCGGCGACGTACACCTGTCCCGCCGCGCGATGCCGCTCGGCGAGCCGGGCGGCCAACGCCGGGCTGATCGTGCTCATCGAGATGTGGATCGCCCCGGCGGGAAGGACCGCGGCCGCGCCCTCAGGCCCGAGCATCACGGCCTCGAGGGAGTCGTCATCCGCGAGCATCGTGATCAGCACGTCCGCGCCCCGCGCGGCGGCAGCCGGCGTTTCCGCTACGACGGGCTTCAGGTCCTTGAGCTGGTCGGCACGGGAGCGCGTGCGGTTGTAGACGGTGAGCCTATGGCCGGCCTGCAACAACAGCCGAGCCATTGCCAGGCCCATGTTGCCGAGCCCTGCGAATGCGATTTGCATACGTTAACCTCAACGGAGACGGGAAGCTCAAGGATGGCACGATCGTGAAAGCAATTCGCGTGCACGCGCCCGGCGGCCCCGACGCCCTGCGTTACGAAGACGTCGAGCGGCCCGCGCCCCGCCCCGGCCAAGCGCTCGTGAAGATCGAAGCCGCCGGGGTCAACTTCATCGACGTATACCAGCGTACCGGCCGGTACCCCGTAGCGACGCCGTTCACGCCGGGACAGGAGGGCGCCGGAGTCGTGGCCGCGCTGGGCGCGGGCGTCACGGACCTTACCGTTGGCGCCCGCGTCGCCTACACGAACGTAATGGGCGCGTATGCCGAGTACGCGGTGGTGCCGGCCGATCGGCTGGTCGCCCTCCCGGACGGCGTGACCACGAAACAGGCCGCTGCGGCCACGCTGCAGGGGATGACGGCGCATTACCTCGCCAAGACGACTTATTCCTTGAAGTCCGGAGACAGTTGCCTCGTGCACGCGGCCGCCGGCGGCGTCGGATTGCTATTGTGTCAGATCGCCAAGTTGCAGGGCGCACGCGTCTTCGGCACGGTGTCCACACGCGAGAAGGCTGCGCTCGCCCACGACGCCGGCGCCGCCGAGGTGATCCTCTACACAGAGCAGGACTTCGAGGCCGAGGTCAAGCGGCTCACGAATGGGACCGGCGTGGACGTCGTGTACGACTCCGTCGGCAAGACCACGTTCGAGAAAGGGCTCAACTGCCTGAAGCGGCGCGGGCTCATGGCCCTGTTCGGCCAATCGAGCGGCCCGGTGGGACCGTTCGACCCTCAGGTGTTGAACGCGAAGGGCTCGCTGTTCCTCACGCGGCCGACGCTGGGGGACTACATCGCCACTCGCGCCGAGCTCGTCCAGCGCGCCGGCGACGTGCTCGGCTGGATCACGAGCGGAACGTTGAAGGTGCGCATCGAGCGCGAGCTGCCACTCGCGCAGGCGGCGGAGGCGCACCGGCTGCTCGAAGGGCGGCACACGACGGGGAAGGTCCTGTTGATACCATAGACCGCATTCACGAGGAGCTTTGCGTATGACGCTGCCAACGCGTCCGCTCGGCACGAGCGGGATCGATATCACGACCGTCGGGTTCGGGGCCTGGGCCATCGGCGGTGGCGGCTGGGCGTTCGGATGGGGCCCGCAGGACGACGCCGACTCGCTCGCCGCCATGCGGCATGCGCTCGACCTGGGGATCAACTGGATCGACACCGCGGCGGTGTATGGGCTCGGCCACTCGGAAGAGGTGGTAGGACGCCTGCTGCGGCAGGTGGGGCCGGCAGAGCGACCCCTCGTGTTCACGAAGTGCGGTCTCGTATGGGACGACCGCGACCGCATGGCCGAGGCGAACCGAATTCTGCGGCCCGAGTCGATCCGGAAGGAATGCGAGGCCTCGCTGCGGCGGCTCGGCGTCGAGCGGATCGATCTCTACCAATTCCACTGGCCCGACGAGGTCGGGACGCCAGTGGAGGACTCGTGGGCGGCGATGACGCGCCTGGTCCAGCAGGGGAAGGTGCGCGCAGCGGGCGTGTCTAACTTTGACGTGCCGCTCGTCGAGCGGTGCGAAGCGATTCGTCACGTCGACTCATTACAGCCACCCTTCTCCCTCATCCGGCGCGAAGCCGCCGAACGCGAGATTCCGTGGTGCCACGAGCACGCCACCGGGGTGATCGCGTACAGCCCGATGCAGTCCGGCATCTTGACGGACGGCTTCAGCGCCGCGAGGGTCGCCGCGCTCGCCAAGGACGATTGGCGGCGCCGCAGCGCGGAGTTTCAGGAGCCGAAGCTCAGCCGCAACCTGGCGCTCCGCGACGCGCTGCGGCCGATCGCCCGGCGTCACGGCAGTACGGTTTCGGCGGTGGCCATTGCGTGGGCACTCGCGTGGCCGGGGGTGACGGGAGCGATCGTCGGTGCGCGAACGCCGGCGCAGGTTGACGGGTGGATCCGCGGTGCGACGCTCGAGCTGACCGCGGCGGATCTCGACGAGATCGCTACGGCCATCACGCGAACCGGGGCGGGGTCGGGCCCCATACGGCCAGTGGCGAGCAGGGCCGGGGGGGGAGGGGCGTTCGTGCGCGGCTCTTAGCCGCCGACCCGCGCCTCTCGCTCCGCGGCGCGCACCCATACTCTGACTTCGGCGAGCGTTGGGTGCGTGGCATTGTTCCCGCCTCTCAGCTTTCGATATACCGAGTCCGGGTTTGCGCGGGCGAGATCGTCCACACTGCGGACCCCACTGCCGATCAACGCCGCCGCGTGCGCAGTCCCGATGCCCCGGAGCGTCACCAGGCGGGCCGCGCGCTGCGCGGCGAGGGCGTCGTCGGGGCTCAGGTTGGCGCGATAGGCCAGCTCTGCCACCGGGGTGTCCGCGACCCGGAACAAGTCGTTCCAGCCCGCCCGCTCCAAGTGGGAAACCAGCGCGCTCGTCACGCCGGGCAGATCGCGCAGTGCGGGTGTGGTGGAGCTCACCGTCCAGTGATCGATCCCTACGAGCACCAGTACGGCAAATCCCAAGGATGCGAGCAGCGTGCGCGGCGTGGCGAGAGGCGCCATGAGGTGATACAGCGACCACACCTCGAGTGCGAAGAAGGGGAAGCCGAGGAACCCCAGGAGCGGCATTTCGAAGAGCTTCAGCTCCTCGAGAAACGGGACCGTGTAGATCCAGCGCCCCTGGGCCACCGCGTTGAACGTTTCCCACAGGATGCCGGCCACGAGACCGGCTGCAAGCAGCCGCGCGATGCGACCGCAGCTGCCGCGCGCGAGGTCCGCAAACAACGAGTGCCGTGGGTCGCGGCGGTACAGGAGCGGCTCGGCGATGAGCCAGACGGCGCCCCAGGTGAGGGGGAACAGATAGCGGGGGAATAGTACCACGGCGGCGAGCAGCGCCGCGCCCGACCACCACGCCACAGCCAGGTGCCGCGGCTCGAGGGGCAGCGGGCGGGCCTGGAGGTCGCGCCACACGCCGAGTCGATCGAGCACGCGCTCCGGCAGGAGCACCGCTGGAACGACAGTCGCGATCGAGATCGTGATTCCGGCCCACCGTTCGAGACGGCCGGCGGGCAGGAACACATAGTACCAGTTCTGCAGCCGAAGGTTGATCGCTTCGAACAGCAGCCAGATGACGACCGAGGTCCACAGCATGAGCGCCAGGTCGCGCGGACTGGCGGTGAGCGACTCGCCGCCCAGGACCTGAACCACCTCATCGAGGATGACGAGAGTGGGGTACCACGCGAGGACGTAGAACCACGTGGGAACGGGTGGAATCCGGTGTGCGAGCAGCAGCACGGCGGCGATCAGGACGACCGCCGCCGTGATGAGTCGCGGCCGTCTTAGTGCGGCAGCCGCGGCCGGAGGTAGCCGTACGTCCACGTTCCCGCCAGCGCGGCGACGATCGTCACCGCCATCACGCCGACACCCGCCCCGACCAGCGCGAACAATGGCCCGGGGCAGGCGCCCACGATGCCCCAGCCGAGACCGAACGCCGCGCCGCCCGCCGCGTAACGCACGCCGCGGCCGAGTGCTTTGGGCGGGAGCACCGTCCCGCGGCGTTTGAGCAGCGCGAACCCGGGCGCCGCAACCGCGAGCGCGGACGCGAACACCTCGTACAGATACGCCCCCTTGAAGCGGAGCGCCTCCTCGATGCGAAACCAGGAGACGAGCTCGCCCTTGGTCAGCACGATTCCGAACAACACGCCCAGCGCGAGGTAGGCGCCGAGCCAGCGCTCGCGATGGGGCGACGTCGCGCTCATCGTGGGACGAGAAGGGGCAGCACGACGAAGCTCGCCGCGGCCCCGGCGGCGAAGAATGCGATGACGGTCACCAACGATGCGAGCTGCAGGCCGGCGAGTCCCGTGATTCCGTGTCCCGACGTGCACCCGCCGGCATAGGCGGTGCCGAACCCGATCAGGAACCCACCGCCCACGAACATGATGAGGCCGCGCGGCGTGAGCAGCATGTGCCAGGTGAACAGCTCGTGCGGGACGAGACCCGAGAAGTCCCGAATCCCGAGCTTCGCGAGCGAGGTTACGGCAGCGGGAGTGATCGCGACCGGATGCGGGTTCGCGAGCAACACGCCGCCGACGAACCCACCCACGACAACGCCCAGAATGAAGACGAGATTCCACAGTCCCTCGCGGCGCCAGTCGTAACCGAAGTAAGAGACCTTCCCTGGCGCGAGCATGGCACACAGGTGTCGCAGGTTACTCGAGACGCCGAGCTGCTTGCTGCCGATCGCCAGCAGGCTGACGGCGATCAGCCCCACCAGCGGACCGGTCACGTACCAGGGCCAGGATCGGTGCCACAGGTCCGTCATCATGGACTCTCCCGCTCGAGGCGCTCCCCCAGCTCGACGATCGTGTCGATGCAAATCTGCGCGTCCTCCAGCCCGGACCGGTAGTTCGTGACGCACCCGCGGAGGGCGAACTTGCCGCCGAGTGTCGTCCCTGAGATGAACATGCGTCCGTCGCGGTGGGTGTGGTCGAGCAGCGTGCGGTTGAAGGCGTTGACATCCCCTCCCCGCGGCATGTAGCGCACACAGAAACAGCTCAAGTCCGTCGCTGCCACCACCTCGAGCTTCGGGTGCTCGCGCGCCCGGCGTGCCACCTCCCGCGCCACCGCGATGTCGCTGCGCCACAGCTCGCGGTAGCCCTCGAGGCCAACTGCCTGCATCACCGCCCACACCTTGAGAGCCCGGAACTCGCGGGTGAGCTGCGGGCCCAGATCCGAGATCCAGACCGGACCCTCGAGGTAGGAGTCCTGCTCGAGTGCGAGGTACTCGGCTCGGTGCGCGAACATGGCCCGCAGGGTGGCGGGGTCGCGGACCAGGGTAGCGCCCGCTTCGTACGGCACGTACAGCCACTTGTGAGGATCGAGGGCCACGGAATCGGCCCGCTCGATGCCGCGATACAGCCCGGCGAGCTCCGGGAGCGCCGCGCCGACCGCGCCATACGCGCCGTCTACATGGAACCAGCAGCCGTATTCCCGTGCCACGTCCGCCGCGGCGTTCAGGGGGTCCACCACGCCGGTGTTCACCGTCCCCGCGCTGGCGACGATACAGATCGGCTCGAGCCCGGCCGCCCGATCCGCCGCCACCGTCTCTCGCAGAGCCCTCACGTCCATGCGATACTCGCCGTCGACGGGGACCAGTCGCAGGGCCTCGGTGCCCAGGCCGAGCAGCTCGACGGCCCGGACGATGCAGGAATGGGCCTCGGTGGATGCATAGACGGTCGGCTGCCCGGTCGCGGACCGGAGCCCGCGTCGCCGGGTGCCGGGAAGCTTCGCTTCGCGACACGCCGCGAGCGCCACCAGGTTCGCCATGGATCCGCCGCTCACGAGCAGCCCGTTCGATCCCGCCGGCAGGCCCACCAGCCGGGCCAGCCAATCCATCACCGTCAGTTCGACCGTGACCGCGATCTGGCTCGTCCCGGCGCAGTTGTTCTTGAGCGTCGTGGCGATCAGGTCCGCGGCGATGCCCACCGGATGCGGCGGAGAGTTGATGAATCCCCACCAGCGGCGCTGACCAACCCCGAGCCGATAGGGGACGAAGTCCCGCTCGATGCGGTCGAGAATCTCCCGGGACGACATGCCGCGCGCTGGCAGTGGTTGCGCGCGGACGGCCGCCACCAGCGCGTCCGGCGGCCGTACGTACGCCGCGCCGTCCGGCAAGCGCTCCCAGTGACGCATGGCGACGTCCGCGGCGTACCGCAACAGGTCGCGGAAGTCGCGCGGGTCGAGATCCGGAACCCCGCGTTGCGACGCCGTCATCGCGTATTCCCGCTTCCCGGGACGGGACGGAACAGGAGATCCTGATAGTCGAAGCTGAAGTCGGCGAGCGGCGAGACGGCGGCCATTTGGAACCGGTCGATGGACCCGTCCGGGTTGAGGCCGAACGTCACGTACGCGTCTTCCAAATGCTTTGTGCGCCAGCGCGCGATGAACGTGTCGTAGTGCCAGTGCTCGAGGTCGCCCACGAACGCCGGGGAGCGGGCGAATCGGAGCACCAGCCGGTCGTTCTCGAGCGTGATCACCCCGTCTCCGAGCATCGCGTCGCGATACGTGCCCGTGTAACGGGCGAGCGGCAGGGAGGGGTGCGAGGACGAATCCCGTGCGGCGCGCGCGACCCGTAGCGACGAGTCCGCGCTCGCCCGTTCCAGCTGCGCGCTCTGGTCGAAGGCCGCCACCCAATCCGTGCGCGGCCGAGGAGGGGGCGGGGCGCCGAGCAGATCGTCGAGCAGCCGGTAGGTGAGGGCCGCCATCAGGTTGGCCTCCGAGTTCGTGAGGATCACGATGCCGAGCTTGTCGGAGGGCACAAGCGTGATCTGTGAGGTCATCCCCGCGAGCCCGCCCGTGTGCGACACGATCTCCCGGCCCCGATAGTCTCGGAGCCGCCACCCGAGACCGTACTCCGCGAAGCTCGGCCGCAGTGCCGCCAGTGGTGGTGGCGGGTCCGATATCGGAAGGATCGTCTGTCCCGACCACATCTCGCGTGCCTGACGCTCGCTGAACAAGCGGCTCCCTCCCGCGTAGCGGCCCGAGTCGAGGCGGCAGATGAGCCACTTCGCGAGGTCCGTTACGTTCGACGCGATCCCGCCGGCCGGGGCGATGTTGTCGACCGAATCGACCGGCACGGCCTGGAGCTTGCCGTCTTCCACCGCGTGCGGTGCGGCGGCGTTGCGGCTCGAGGTGAAGAACGCCGTCGTCGTACCGGACTCGGTCATCTCCAGAGGCTTGAAGATGCGATCGCGCACGAAGTCGTCCCAGCTCTGACCGGCGACGGCCGGGACGATCTCACCCGCGACGATGTACAGCACATTGTCGTACGCGTACTGACTGCGAAAGCTCGAGACCGGTTTGGCGAAGCGGATCCGGGCGGCGATCTCGGCACGACTGTAATTCGAATGAAACCACAGCAGGTCCCCGGCACCCAGGCCGAGCCCGCTGCGGTGCGTCACCAAGTCACGCACCGTGAACTCGCGCGTCACATACGAGTCGTACAACTGGAACCCCGGCAGGAACCTGGTCACCGGGTCGTCCCAGGCGAGCTTGCCCTCGTCGGCGAGGATGGCGAGCGCCGCGGTGGTGAAGGCCTTGGTGTTCGAGGCGATCTGGAACAGCGTGTGTGGGTCCACGCGCGCCGTGTCGCCCAGCGTGCGCACGCCATAGCCTTTGGCGAACAGCACCCGGCCGTCTTTCACCACCGCGATGCTCGCCCCTGGCGTCCGAAGTACCTGGAGACCGCGTGCCACGTACGCGTCGAAGTCCTTCTGGCGAAACGCCTGCGCCACAGCCCGCGAAGCCCCCACGGCCGCGAGCGTCACCGTGCTGGCGGCGACGAGTGTAACTCGTCTCATTCTCCCAGCGACGCCCGGATGACGAGGTTCCGGCCGGGATCGAGCGCGAACGCCTTGTAGCGGCTGAGGAAACTTCGGTAGCTGACGTTGGTCGCGTTTCGGACCGCGATATCCACATGACAGGTTCGGCCGAGGCACGGTCCCACGTATCCGGCCGAGAGATTGAGCAACGCGTAGCCGTCGGTCGGGACGTCCAACGGATTGAGGCGTGTCTGCCGGGTGAAGCCCTCGACCTCGACTCCGGCGTAGGCGCGAGCGCTGTGCAAGTCGGCGCCCAGCGCGCCCCGCGCGGGAGGAATTAAGGGCAGGGGCTCGTTGGTTTCCTGATTCGTCGCCCGGATGGCATCGGCGCGCGCGTGCAGCGTGAGCGGGGCAGCGACCTGGACATCCACGGTGGCTTCGCCACCCAGCAGGAGCGCGTCGGCCTGCCGATAGCGATACACGGGCAGGGAGTCAGTGGGCGTGAGGAACACGAGCGAGTCGGTCGGCGTGATGTAGATGAACCGCGCCACGGCGTTGCGATACGCGGCGAGCTCGGCGCGAACCCGCGAGCTCTGCCAGCGGGCGGCGAGGTCCACATTCGTGCCCGTTTCCGGCTCGAGGTTGGCATCACCGATCTCGTAGCGCGCCTCTCCGAGGTGCGGCCCATTGGAGAACAGCTCGAACAGCGTGGGCGCCCGCCAAGCGTGACCCACGTTGGCGGTCAGCGCCATGGTGGCCGCGGGCCGGTACACCACGCCGGCGTTGCCCGAGACGGTGGTGTAGTCGCGCGTCTCCTGCGACAGGCCGAGCGTCGCGTTCGGGTCGGCCGTGAGGTGCCGGAGGTCGACGCGTCCCCCGGCGAGCACGCTCATGCGGCCGAATGCGGCCTCTTCGAACGCAAACACTGCGCCCGATCCCGTGCGCGCGTCCGGCACCAGCGGGATCGGCCCGCGAGTGTCGTTGGTCTGGTAGAAGCCCGACGCGCCGACCGTTCCGCGCGCGCGCGGCCCGGCCGTGTGGTGAGCCAGGACGTCGACGGTGAGGGTGTTGAGCAGCAGGTCGAACGCCGTTCCTTCGAGCGGCGTGCCGCCCGCACTCGTGCCCGTGTCGGCCACTTCGATGAGCGAATGACGTTGCCACTGCGCCTTGGTCTCGAGCCGCAGCCCTCCCAGGAGATAGTTGCCGGCGAGCTGCACGCGATCGTCGGACAGCTTGCGCTCGGGTCCGCCCTCCTCGCCGGTCTCGGGACCCTCGGCCTCGAGCAGCTTGAACTCGCCGCCGTAGCGCGTGTAGCGCAGCGTCGTGCTGCCGCGCGCACCGCGCGCGCCGGCCACAGCCTCACCCGACAGCGCGCTGAATCCGGTGTTCTCGAGCTCGCCCGCGGGGGTGTGAAGGTTACTCCCCACCCGCCCGATCCCCGACACCCGCCAACCCCATGCGCCGCTCGCCCCCTCTACACGGGCGCCGCCCTGGAACTCGGCGTTGTTCGAGGCGCCCGCGATCTCAAAGCCGGTGCGCACCGCTCTCGGGCCGTCGCTCGCGTCGGGGAGCTCTTCGGGAATCACGTTGACGACGCCGCCCAGCGCGTCCGAGCCGTACAGCACGCTGGCGGGACCCCGGATCACCTCGAGCCGCTGGGCGAGCCGGGCGTCGACCGACGGACCGTCTTCGTCGCTCCAGGAGTAGTCCTCGAGGCGGCTGCCATCCGAGAGCACGAGCACGCGCGGGCCCGCCAGCCCGCGGATGACCGGCTTGCCGATCTGCTCCCCTGTCGTGAGCGCGTTGATTCCCGGCAGATCGGCGAGCGCGTGCGCCAGCGACACACTCTGCGCTTGCCGCAGCCGGTCCTCGGAGAGTGCTTCGGTGGGAAGCGGGGAGGACAAAACGTCGTGTGGAGCACGCGTCGCCGTCACCGTGACCGGCTCGACCCACACGGGGTTGCGCTCGAGAGTCACAAGCAGCGCGGTCGTCCCCCCCCTCGCCACCGTCACCTGTCGCGCGACGGGCGTGAATCCGAGACCACGCACCGTCACCGTGTAGCTGCCGGCCGGAATGTCCGTCAGGCGAAAGCCGCCGTCCGCTGCGGTCGCCGCGACTCGATGCAGCTCGACCACGACGACGGTCGCACCCGCGATGGCACGGCCGTCCGCATCCAGCACACGACCCGAAAGGCTGTCGCCACCCGGGACGAGCGAAACGACCACCGCCAGCACAGTCCAACTCACGGCTCACCCCCAAGGTTGTCGCGAAGGGGTCACGGTCAGGGACGGCAGAGCGGTGACCATACGCCGAGATCGGGGGCGCGCGCAAGGCGGTATCAAAACAGCAGGCCCGGCTCGTCCGAGTTGGGACGGGCCGGGCTTCGGAGCGGGGCTGAGAGCGCGCTTAGGGGCGCGGTCTACTCTTCCGCGGCGCGCTTGTACATCCAGTATTCGGGGCCCGCCGACGCCTCCGGCCACTCGGCGAAGTGCTCCTGGCCACGCCAGGCTTGATCGTGCTCGTCGCCCCACCACGGCTCGTCGCTCGCGTGGCGGTCGCCGCGCCAGGCTTCGCGCTCTGCCGCGAACAGCCGCTCGAGCTCGTCGTTCCCCGGATCGCCGGGTTGCCATGGGTGTGTCATGCATCGCTCCTGGTCGGCCGCGCCCTGCGGCCCCTGCGGGAGGGGGGTCGCAAGCAGCGTGCCCGTGCCGGACGTGCGAGACAAGTCGGCCGGTGCTATAAGGATAGGAGGATCGGGTGGAGCAAACACGCCGCGCCCCCGCTCTCGCAGAGTCGGGCGCTTTGCGGCGCTCCGAGACTCATGACCACGTGACCGCGATCACCATGCGCCTGCGCGTGACATACCATCTCGCCTGCTCGAGCCGCGTAGCGGCGGTGCGGGCGCGCGACATTGCCTTCGAGCAGACGGTCGAGCTGCCGGCGGCGTCGGTGTCTCCGGACGTGGGGGAGCGCATCGCCGGCCACGTCGAATCGGTCGTGTCGCTGGGGCGTGGCCGTTCTCGCGCCGTCATCTCGTTCGATCCGGCGACAGTGTGCGGTGACATCCCGCAGCTCCTGAACCTGCTATTCGGCAACATCTCGCTCAAATCCGGGATCCTGATCGCCGACATCGAATGGCCGCCTGACCTGCTCACGGCGCTGGGCGGCCCGCGCTTCGGCATCCGGGGTGTGCGCGAGCTCGCGGGCGTGCACGACCGGCCGCTCCTCTGCGCGGCGCTCAAGCCGCTGGGGCTTTCGCCGGTGCAGCTCGCCGGCGTCGCCCGTGGGTTCGCGCGCGCCGGGATCGACATCATCAAGGACGACCACAGCCTGTCGGACCAGCCGTCCGCGCCGTTTCGCGAGCGCGTCGCGCGCTGTCAGGAGGCGGTGGCCGCGGCCAACCGCGAAACGGGCGGGCGCGCCTTGTACTTCCCCAACGTCACCAGCGCTCCCCTCGAGATGTCCGAGCGGGCGGTGCTGGCGCGCCGGGCGGGCTGCCGTGGCGTCGTGGTGAACGCGCTTCCGGCGGGTCTTGGCGCCGTGCGCGCCCTCGCCGCCGGGGACGACGCGGGTCTCGCGATCATGTCACATCCGTCGCTCGCCGGTGCGTTCTTTCACCCGCACCACGGGATCGCCCCCGCCGTGCTGTTGGGCGACCTGTTTCGGCTCGTGGGGAGCGACGCCGTGATCTATCCCAACGTGGGAGGGCGGTTTACGTTCTCGGAGAGCGTTTGCGACGCGATCAACGCGCGGCTGCGCCGCCCGCTCGGCCCCGTGGCACCCGCGTTCCCGGTGCCCGCAGGTGGGATCGACGCCGCGCGCGTGCCGCACTGGATCGAGCGGTACGGCCCGGACACGATCTTTCTCCTCGGCAGCAGCCTGTACGCGGAATCCGACCCGGCCGCGGCGGCACAGCGGCTGGTCGGCGCGGTAAAGGCACATGCACATGGATGATCCATCGAAGGTCCTCAAGTTCAGCGCATTCCGGTGGGCCGGTGTCCCAATGCGGGAGTACAAGACTGGCGACGTGCCCTATCGCGACGTGACCCGCCAGACCCTGCTGGGCGAGGGCGCGGGCGAGGAGCCGTTCAGCTTCGTCACCCGATACTTCGAGATCCAACCGGGCGGCTATTCGACCTTCGAGCGGCACCAGCATCCGCACGCCGTGGTCGTGATTCGGGGCAGGGGCCGCGTGACGCTCGGTGAGCGCGCCTTCGACATCGCGCCGTTCGATTGCGTCTACGTGTCGCCCGGCGTGGCGCACCAGTTCCGCGCGACGGGGGATGAGCCGCTCGGCTTCGTATGCACCGTCGATCGAGCGCGCGATCGGCCGGAGGTCATCAAGTGAGCCTGCAGTCGATCAACCCCGCGACGGGCACGGTGCTGGAGCGTTTCGAGGAGACGGCGCCGCCACAGGTCGATCGGATCCTCGCGCGCGCGGATACGGAATGGCGCGACTGGAGCCGGCGGCCGGTCGCGCAGCGCGTCGCGCCCCTGAGCGCGGCGGCGCGGCTGCTGCGGGACCGGAAGGAGAGCTACGCGCGGTTCATGGCCCTCGAGATGGGGAAGCCCCTCGAGCAAGGTGCGGCCGAGGCCGAGAAGTGCGCATGGGCGTGTGACTATTACGCGGAGCACGCGTCCGCGATGTTGGCCGAAGTGCCGCGGCAGACGGATGCCTCGCGGAGCTACATCCGGTTCGATGCCATCGGAGTCGTGCTCGCGATCATGCCGTGGAATTTCCCGTTCTGGCAGGTGTTCCGTTTCGCCGTGCCGGCGCTCGCGGCCGGAAACGCCTGCGTGCTGAAGCACGCGCCCAACGTGCCGCGCTGCGCTGTGGAGATCGAGCGCTTGTGGAAGGATGCCGGTCTGCCCGAGGGGCTGTTTCAGTCGGTGCTGCTGCAGAACGAGGGGGCGGCGCGCGTGATCGTCGACCCCCGCGTGCGTGCCGTCACCCTCACGGGCTCGGATCGGGCCGGCAGCGTCGTAGGGGAGCAGGCTGCCCACCACCTGAAGAAGACCGTGCTCGAGCTGGGTGGCAGTGACCCATTCATCGTGCTCGAGGATGCGGTCGTGTCCCGCGCTGCGACCGTCGCCGCCGAGGCACGCCTACAGAACAGCGGCCAGAGCTGCATCGCCGCGAAGCGGTTCATCGTCGTCGAGCGGGTCGCCGACGAGTTCCTCGAGCTCTTCACCGAGGCGATGCGGGCGTATCGGGTGGGCGATCCGCTCGACGCCGGTACCCAGATCGGCCCCCAGGCGCGCCGCGACCTGCGCGACAATCTCCAGCGCCAGGTGGAGTCGTCGGTCCAGCGGGGCGCCCGGATCGTCCTGGGCGGACGGGTCCCGGACGGGCCGGGCGCCTTCTATCCACCGACCGTCCTGGACGCAGTGCAGCCCGGGAGCCCTGCGTTCGACGAGGAGACCTTCGGCCCCGTGGCGGCGGTGATCCGGGTACGGGACGAGGTCGAGGCGATCCGCATCGCCAACGCCTCCGCCTATGGGCTCGGCGCCTCGGTCTGGACGGCGGATCCGGCGCGTGGCGAGCGCATCGCCCGCGACATCGACGTAGGAAGCGTGTTCGTCAACGGGCTCGTCAAGTCGGATCCGCGTCTCCCCTTCGGGGGCGTGAAGCGTTCGGGCTACGGCCGCGAGCTGTCGGAGTACGGCTTGCGGGAGTTCGTGAACGTGAAGACCGTGTGGGTCGCATGAACGTTCGTGTCGGCACCTCGGGGTACAACTTCCCGGAGTGGAAGGGGTCGTTCTACCCGCCGAAGCTGCCGGAGTCGCAGATGCTCGAGTACTACGCCCAGCGCCTCGGGACTGTCGAGGTCAACTACACGTTCTATCGGATGCCGAATGCCAAGACCGTGGCGGGCTGGGATGCTGCTACACCGGCCGCCTTCACGTTCGTCCTCAAGGCGCCGCAGCGCATCACTCACATCGCGCGGCTCCGGGACGTGGACGACCCGCTCCGCTTCTTTCTCGAGACGGCGCGCAAGCTGGGGCCGAAGCTCGGTCCGATCCTGTTTCAGCTTCCGCCGAACTTCAAGAAGGACCTGGACCGGATGAACGATCTCCTCACCCAGTTTCCGGCGGACCTGCGGTGTGCCTGGGAGTTCCGGCACGAGTCGTGGTTCACCGACGAGGTATATCAGGCGCTGCGCGTGGCGAATGCCGCGCTGTGCGTCGCGGACACCGAGGAGAAACACACCCCCCTCGTCGCCACGGCGGACTTCGGCTACATGCGACTCCGCGACGAGGGCTACAAGCAGCCAGACCTGGAAGAGTGGGCGGGGAGAGTACGGGAGCTGGGGCAGGCTTGGGCCGACGCCTTCATCTTCTTCAAGCACGAAGAATCGGGGATCGGTCCCAAGCTGGCGCAGGAGTTCGCCGGGATGCTCACCGGCTGAACTCCGTTATGGGCCGGGGTCCGGCACCGGCTTGGGAGCGGCCGGACGAGCCTAGCCGAGCACCTGCTTCACCAGGTCGACCAACGCCTTGGAGTCCACCGGCTTCCGCATCACCGCTGCCGCCCCCTTGGCCTTCGCATCGGCCTCGACCGCCGGCCCGCCGGTGCCGGTCACGATGATCACCGGGACGTTCTGTGTCTTGGACGAATGCTGCAGCTTGTCGAGCAGCTGCATACCCCCGCCCGCGGGCATGCTCAAATCGAGCAGAATGAGCGCGGGTTGCTCCCGTTGGGCGAACATGAACCCCTGCATCGCGTCGAATGCGACCAGGGGCTTGTAGCCCGCGGTGCGGAGCAGCGACGTCGCCATGGTGGTGAACGTCTGGTCGTCATCGATGACGAGGACCTTCGTAGCGGGAGCCATGAGCCTTTACCTCCGGTGGGCCACGAGCAGCCCGTCACGGATCGGGATCACCGTGCTGGTCCATCGTGGGTCCGCCTGCACGCGGCGCGTGAACTCTCGGATCCCCCGCGTGGCCCGACTCCGGTCGCGCTTGTTGAAGATCCGTCCCCCCCACAGCAGGTTGTCTGCCAACAGGAGGCCGCCCGGCTTGAGCTTCGTCACGATGACGTCCAGGGCCTTGGGATAGTCTTGCTTGTCGATGTCGTTGAAGACGAGATCGAAGGACCCGTTGACGCCCTCGAGCGCGGCTACGGCCTCTCCAACGTGGAACTGCACGACATCGGCCAGGCCGAGGGCGCTGAGGTTCTCGCGAGCCCGGCGGGACAGATCCGCGTCCCATACGACATGGTGCACCGTCCCGCCGCCGTTCTCCTTTACTGCGCGGGCGAACCACGCCGTCGAATAACCGAACCCGGAGCCCAGCTCGAACACCCGCCGTGCACCGCTGAGCCGCGCGAGCAGGTAGCAGAGCTGGCCGGTGGCGGGCCCGATGATGGGGAAATCGGTGCGCCGGGCCTCCACCTCGAGTTCGGCCAGGCGTGCGGGCCGCGGCGGTACCAGTTCATCCAGGTACGCCGCAAGCCGCGGGGCGAGCAGCTCCATCATCCCTCCCGCGTGAGCCGGCGATAGATCGACAAATGCCGTAAGGCGGCGGCCTTCTTCCCGACCCGCTCGTACAGCCGGGCCACGTTGTAGTGCGCATCCGCCAGCCGAGGATCGGTCGCGAGCGCCGTGCGGTACGCTTCGATCGCATCCTTCGGACGACCCAGATCCTCGAGCGCGATTCCCAGATCGAACGCGGCAGTGGCGTGCTCCGGATCCTCACGCAGTGCCAGCCGGTAATGTCGCTCGGCTTCCTCTACCAGGCCCTCCTCGTGCAGCAGCCTGCCGAGGTTGACGTGGGCGTCGGCGTGATGTGCCTCGAGCTCGAGGGCGCGCCGATACGCGTCCCGCGCCTCGTCGGGGTCCACCGCCTCGAGCTCGAGTCCCAGCTCGTACCAGTCCTCCGCATCCAACTCGCCTTCAGCGGCCCGCGCCGCCTGAGCGGCCCGCCGCGCGATCGGCGCCGCTCGCGTCGCCAGCTCCGACACCGCGAAATCGAGGTGCGTCTGCTCCGACTCGGGATTCCACGCCGTGGAGCCGTCGCGCACCACGATCCGGTCGCCTTCCGCCGCGATGTGCAACTCCGCGAGCGAGCGCCCGCGCGGCAGCTGTTGTCGCAGCTTCTTGAGGGCGCGGCGGATGCGGCGGGGGGGGATGCGGGCGCCGACGAGGGCTTTGGCGGTTCGAAGTACGACCAAGTCCTGAAATGAGAACTGCAGGGTCCGCCGACCGCGTGCAGTAGAGGGCGACAAAAAACCGTCGCGCGCGAATCCCCGCACCTGCGCGACGGTCAGTCCCAACAGCCTGGCGACGTCTCGGGAGGTGTATCCCTTCATGCCGGATGGCTAGCCTCGCGCACCTCCGACTTTCCGCTTGGCGGCGGGCGCGGCGGCGACCTTCGCACCGGGCTTCTGCTCGACCCGCTTCGCGGGCTTCCGCTCGCTTCCGCCTGCTCCGCCCTTGGTCTTGAGGCTCGCCTTCAGCGCCTCCATCAGGTCGATGATCTGCGTCTTCGGCGCTTCGGCCGGCTCCTCGGTGATCTCCTTGCCCTCCACCTTGCGCTGGATCTGCTCGAGGACCCGCTTGCGGACGTTGTCTTCGTAGTTCTCGGGCTTGAACGCCTCCGACGAGGCCTGCTCCACCAGCTGCACGGCCAGCGTCAGCTCGGGCTTCTTCACGTCGACTTTGGGGATGGGCACGTCGTCGATGCGGCGCACCTCGTTGGCATAGCGCAGCTGCTCCATGACCAGGCCGTCCTGCTCCGGTCTGACCGACACGACGTACTGCTTGCCCCGCGCCGCGTACTGACCCACCGCGACGCGCCCGGTCTGCTTCAGGGCCTCCGTGAGCAGCCGATATGCCCGTTCGCCGCCCTTGTCGGGTCCGAGGAAGTACGACTTCTCGACGAATACCCGGTCGACCTGCTTGGCGGGAACGAACTCCGCGACCTCGATCGCGTTGGTGGACTTCTCCTCCAGGGACTTGAGCTCTTCTGGGGTGAAGATCACGTACTGCCCCTTCGAGAACTCGTAGCCTTTCACCATCTCGTCCTTCTCGACTTTTGCGCCGTCCTTGGCGCAGACGTACTGCTGTTTGAGCCGGGACCCGTCCTTCTTATGGAGCCAGTTGAAGGAGATGGCCGCTGAGGCCTCGCCGGTCGAGAACATCTTGACCGGCACGGAAACCAGCCCGAACGAGAGGGTCGCCGACCCGATGGGATGTGCGCTCATAGTGGGTTAAGATTTCACTCCCATGGGCGTAAAACGGAAGCCCCAACCCGATCCCCTCGGCAAGTATCGCGCGAAACGCTCGCTCGACCGCACACCGGAGCCCGGCGCCCGCCCCCCCGCCCCCGCCCCCGCTCCGGGGGGCCTCTTCGTGGTGCACATGCACGCCGCCCGGCGGCTCCACTGGGATCTTCGCCTCGAGATGAACGGCGTCCTCACGTCGTGGGCGGTGCCGAAGGGACCCTCGCCCAATCGCGCCGACAAGCGGCTGGCGGTCCACGTCGAGGACCATCCCCTCGAGTACGGTGACTTCGAAGGGGTGATCCCGGATGGCAACTACGGCGCCGGCGCGGTGATCGTGTGGGACCGCGGGCGCTGGGTGCCCCTCGAGGACCCCGACGAGGGGATGAAAAAAGGGAAGCTCCTCTTCGAGCTGCACGGCTACAAGCTCAAGGGCAAGTGGACCCTCGTGAAGCTCAAGAAGGGCGAGAAGGAATGGCTGCTCATCAAAGAGAAGGACAGCTTCGTCACCACGGACAGCTCTCCTCCGCTTCCGCCGGAATCGGTCCTCTCCGGGCTCACCGTCGAGGAGCTGAAAGCGGGAAAGGACCGCGCGGCCCCGGTGGTGAAGGAGCTCCAGCGGCTCAAGGCACCGCGCCGGGCCGTTACGCTCGACGAGGCCGGTCCGATGCTCGCCGAGACGCGCGAGCAGCCGTTCTCGAAGGCCGGATGGCTGTTCGAGCTCAAACTCGACGGCTACCGCGTGCGGGCGGGGCGGGAAGGAGGGGGTGGAGAGGCGCGACTCATCACACGCAACGGACACGACATCGCCGCCGGGTTCCCGGAGATCGCGCGCGCCCTCGCCGCGCTACCGTACGAAGGGTTCATCCTGGACGGCGAGCTGGTGGTTCCGGACGAAGCGGGCCGCCCGAGCTTCCAGCGCCTGCAGAACCGGGCCCGGGTGAACCGCGCCCTCGACGTGCGCCGCGCCGCGGTCGACTCACCGGGGGTGCTGTACGTGTTCGACCTGCTCGCGTTCGAGGGGTACGACGTACGGCCGCTTCCCCTCGAGAAACGCAAGGCGCTCCTCGAGCAGATCGTCCCCCGCGTGGGCCCGATCAAGTACATCGAGCACTTCGAGAAGGATGGCGAAGCGCTGTACGAGCAGGTCGTGAAGCTCGGTCTCGAAGGCATCGTCGCGAAAAAGGCGGACTCCACCTACCGCGCCGGTCGCTCGCCCAACTGGCTGAAGGTACGCGCCGACCGGGTGGACGAGTTCGTCGTCGTGGGGTTCACGCGGCCCAAGGGTTCGCGCTCGGGATTCGGCGCGCTCGACCTCGGTGCCTACGAGGACGGAAAGCTCGTCTACGCCGGGCGCGCCGGGAGTGGCTTCACCGAGACGGAGCTGAAGGAAGTCACCGCGATGCTGGAGCGCGGCGTCCGCCCGACGCCGGCGTTCACGGGCCCCGTGCCGGGGGGCGCCGACGGTCACACCTGGGTCGAGCCGACGCTGGTCGCCGAGGTCCGCTACAAGGAGTGGACGAACGAGGGACTACTGCGGCAGCCGGTGTTCGTTCGATTCCGAGACGACAAACCTGTATCTGAGATCGCGGTACGGGGACGGGGGACGGGAGAGGAGGGACGGGTGGATTCGGATGAAGCGACCCGTCCCCCGTCCCTCGTCCCCTCTCCCCGCGAGGTGAAGTTCTCCAACCTCGACAAGATCTTCTGGCCTGAGGAGGGCTACACCAAAGGCGATCTCATCGAGTACTACCGCGCCGTCTCCCCGTGGCTCCTGCCCTACCTGAAGGACCGGCCGGTGGTGCTCACGCGGTATCCAGACGGCATCGGCGGCAAGTCGTTCTTTCAGAAGGACGCGCCGAGCTTTGTCCCCGAGTGGATGCAGCTGGAGCGAATCTGGAGCGAGGACACGCAGCGCGAGATCAGCTACTTCGTGTGCGACAACCTCGAGTCGCTCCTGTACATCGCCAACATGGCCTCGATTCCGCTGCACATCTGGGGCAGCCGGATCTCGTCGCTGGAGCAGCCCGACTGGTGCATCCTCGATCTCGATCCCAAGGAGGCGCCGTTCCAGCACGTCGTGACGATCGCGCGCGCCACCAAGTCTCTGTGCGACGACATCGGCCTGCCGTGTTTCATCAAGACCAGCGGCTCGACGGGCCTGCACGTCCTGCTGCCCCTCGGCCGGCAGTGCACCTACGAGCAGGCCCGGACCCTCGGCGGGTTACTGGCGCGGGTGATCGCCGCCGAGCTCCCCGACATCGCGACGATTACGCGCCAGGTCGAGAGGCGCGGGGCCCGTGTGTATCTCGACTATGTCCAGAACGGCCACGGGCGGCTCCTGGTCGCGCCGTTCAGTGCGCGTCCCCTTCCGGGCGCCCCGGTGTCCATGCCGCTCGCCTGGAGCGAGGTCACGCCGAAGCTGGACATCAGGAAATTCACCATCAAGACCGCGCCGGTCCGGATGAAGAAGCTCGCTGACGATCCCCTGCGGCCGGTGCTCGACCTGCAGCCCGATCTGGTGAATGCCCTCGAACAGCTCAATGATCGCCTCGGCTGAGCTACGTGTCGGTGAAGTCTCGGGGCTCTTGCTCCGGCCGAAGGACGCCCGGCTGCTCTACGTGCTGGCACATGGCGCGGGAGCGGGGATGCGGCACCCGTTCCTGGAATCGATCTCGCAACGGCTCGCCGAGCAGGGGATCGCCACGCTGCGATATCAATTCCCATATATGGAGCGGCGCTCACGGCGGCCCGATCCCCCGGCCGTCGCGGCGGCGACGGTGCGGGCGGCCGTGGCGGAAGCGGCCCGCATCGCGCCGGATCTGCCGCTCGTGGCGGGCGGCAAGTCGTTCGGTGGCCGGATGACCTCGACGGCGCAGGCGGAGGAGCCACTCCCGGGCGTGCGCGGCCTCGTGTTCCTGGGCTTCCCCTTGCATCCGCCGGGACGGCCGGACGACAAGCGGGCCGAGCACCTGGCCCACGTGCAAGTCCCGATGCTGTTTCTTCAAGGCACCCGGGACGACTTCGCCGCTCTCAAGCTGCTGCAGCCGCTCGTGAAGGGGCTCGGCGAGCGTGCGACGCTGCACCTCGTGGAGGGCGGAGACCACTCGTTTCGCGTGCTCACGAAGTCGGGTCGGAGCGAGGGGGAAGTGATGGGGGAGGTTGTGAGCACCATTGTCGAGTGGGCTGATGGGCTTAGCTAGAGGTTGGGGAGGCTCGGGGAGGTTGCTCCGACCCTTACCAACTTCCCAAACCTCCCCTAACCTCCTCTAACGTCCACCGACCTGCTTTATGCCCAGCCACTGGATTGTAAAAACCGAGCCGTCTACGTACAGCTACGACGATCTCGCGCGCCAGAAAACCGCCGTCTGGGACGGCGTCAAGAACAACCTCGCGCTCAAGCACCTGCGACAGATGAACCCCGGCGACCGGGTCCTGGTCTATCACACGGGGGACGAGAAAGCGGTGGTCGGGATCGCCGAAGTCGCGTCGGAAGCCTATCCCGATCCCAAGCAGAAGGACCCTAAGCTCGCGGTCGTGGACCTGAAGGCAATTGGGAGACTGCCGCGGCCGGTACCGCTCGCCGAAATTAAGAAGGACCGCGCGTTCGCCGATCTGGGGTTGGTGCGAATGGGACGCCTCTCGGTGATGCCGGCGTCAGCCGACCAATTCAAGCGCATGGTCAAGCTGGGCGGACAGTAACCACGCATCACGGACAACGGAGGACGGTTCATGGGCAAAGGAGATACTCGCACCAGGCGCGGCAAGATTTTCCGTGGCACGTACGGCAATGCCCGCCGCAAGAAACGGAAGAAGAAGGCTCCCGAGACCACGAAAGCCCCCAAAGAAGCCCGATGAGGGCGCTGGTGCTCGCGAGTGTCGCGCTTCTCGCGGCACGATTCGCGGCGGCCCAGCAGGACGACCGCTGGCAGCTCACACGGAACAACGGGGCCATCCTCTGGGATCTGCAGCTCGTGCGGCTGGCGAGGGACACGCTGGTCGTGCGGCACAGTGACTCGACCTATCGCTTTCCCATCGGCGCCGTGGACGAGCTACGGCTGGTGCGGAAGTCGGAGCATCGCACCAATGAGCCCGGTACCTTCGGTGACGCCCTCGGGGGGGTGGGGGATGCGGTGTACCGATTGACGCTGTACACGCTCGCCGAACGCCGGAAAATCCTCGCGCAGGTGTTCCACGATCATCCTCCCCGCGACCCCTCGCTGCCGACGCAAGGCACGAGCGATATCTGGCAGATCACGCTCAAGGACGGCACGATCGTATGGAACCTGCGGCTCGAGCGGCTGCAGCACGACACGATCGTGTTCCGAAACGATGCCCGCGTGGTGCGCTACCCGCTGCTCCGCGTGGACGAGCTGCGGCTCGTCCGTGCGGGCGAGCACGAGATCGGACCGGTGGCGGCGGGTGGGCGCTACGACGGCGCGCCCAACGGGGCGAGCGACGTGGTGTACCAGCTGACCCTGCTCGATCTTGCGCAGCGGCGGCAGGTGGTGCAGGAAATCCTCCGGACACGTAACGCGCCCCGCCCGTGACGGCCCGTCGAATCCTCCTCGCCGATGCCGATGCGTTCTACGTGGCCGTGGCGCGCCTCGCGGATCCGCAGGGCGCCGGTAAGGCGCGCCTGCTCATCGTCGGCGGCTCGGCGGAGCGGCGCGGGGTGGTGATGTCCGCGTCGTACGAGGCACGCGCCTATGGCGTGCGCTCGGCGATGCCGATGGCGCGAGCGCTGCGATTATGTCGGGACGCGCTGGTCGTACCCGTGCCGTGGGAGACGTGCGCGCACAAGAGCCGCGAAATCGGAGCGGTGCTGCGGCGCTTCACGCCCGTGGTGGAGCAGGCATCGAGCGACGAGTTCTATCTCGATCTCTCGGGCACCGAGCAGCTGTATGGCGGCGAGCCGCTCGCCGTGACGGCGCGCCGCATGCGTGAGGACGTGAGGAACGAGACCGCGCTCTCGTTGTCGATCGGCGGCGGCACCTCGAAGCTGATCGCCAAGCTTGCCGCCGGGGTCGCGAAGCCCGTCCCCGGTTGCTCCGCAGATGGGGTGCACGTCGTGCCGCCCGGAGCGGAAGCCGACTTCATGCTGCAGTTCGCGCTCGCCGATATCCCGTTCGTCGGCCCTAAATTTCAGGAGCGCCTGTCGCGGTTCGGCCTGCGCACCGTACGCGACGTCGTGCGGCACGACCGGGATGCACTGGTCCGGTGGCTGGGGGAGCGGGAAGGGACGTGGCTGTATGACCGGGCACGCGGCATCGATCGGGCGCCGGTGCACGCCGTGCGGGAAGCCAAGTCGGTCAGCCGCGACGAGACGTTCGCGACCGATCTGGACGACGACGCCGCCCTCGCTGCCCGGCTGTTGAGCCTGGCCGATCGGGCGAGCGCCGATGTTCGTGACGCGGGCCTGCTGGCCCGCACGGTGACCGTGAAGTTGCGCGACGCGGACTTCACCACCCGGCAGGCCAGCCGCACGCTACGTTCGGCCGTCGAGTCGGACCGGGTGGTGTACGCCGTGGCCCGCGAGCTGCTGGCGCGGCTCCGCGCGGCCCGGCGGATGCCGGCGCGCCTGCTGGGCGTCGCACTCTCGCAATTCGTGTCGGCGGGCGGCGACGGCCAGCTCTTCCTCCTCGAGTCGTCATCCCCGGATGCCACGCTCGAAACCGAGCGCGACCGGATCATCTCCCGGATGATCGATGAGGTGCGCGAGAAATTCGGTCCGGACGCCTTGAGTCGCGGGGCGGCTCGCTGACGTCATTGCGCTACGTCGTCGTACTACGTCGTCGCGTGACGTCTGTGCGCGACGTCTTCGCGCGACGTTTCTCTTGGACGTCTACATCGCTCCAAGCGCCGCAGCCGCCTTGCTCACCGCCGCCTGCTTCACCCACAGGATAGCGCCGTACCGCCCCATTCCGGCGGTCACGCCCGTCACCGCCGTGACGTTGATCTTCGCCGCGCCGAGCCGTGCGAGAACGCCCGCCAGCGCGCCGACCCGATCGTCGCCGTCAATGAGGAACGCCGTTTTCGGCTTCGACAACTTGATCTTGGCGTCCTTCGCGGCGGCCGTGAACGACACGGCATCGGATGGCACGAAATCCACCTGAGCCTTGCGCGCGCTCGGGAACGCGTGGAACGCGAGCAGGTTCACGCCGGCGCTCCTCAGGGTCGCGAGCAGCCGGGCGCCTTCCCCGGGCTTGTCGGAGATGGTGGTGTAGTAGTAGCTCACCTTGCGGATCGAGTCGGTCATGGCGGTCTCCGATGTGATCGTTCCGCTTCACTATGTCCCGCAATACGCGCGGTCGCCAGGTCGCCGTGGCTATCTCACGTAGAACGCGGTTCGCCCGAGCCGCCCCGCCCGCTCGAACCAGACCGTTACCGCTCCGGCCCCCGCCGTCGCGCTGAAGGCGCGACCCAGGTCCTCCGCGGTCGATATTCGCACGCGGTTGATCTGCAAGATCACGTCCCCGGATCGGAGGCCGGTGGCGTCTTCCATCTCGTCGGGAAGGTCGTAGATCAGGGCGCCGTGATCGCTCTGGATGTTCCGCTCGGCGCGCACACTCCCAGTCACGGTGACCACCTTCATGCCGCCGAGCACCGCGACTTTTTCGGCCAGCGTGGTCGGGAAGTCCGTGACGGCGAGCCGCACGCTCCGAGTGCCCCCGGCGTGGCGATAGCTGACGACGAGCGTGTCGCCCGGGCCAGTGTCGAGCATCACGGCCTCCCAGTCCAGAAAGGTGCGCAACCGCCGACCGAGCGCGCTGATGAGTACGTCGCCGGTTACGAGCCCGGCCCGCCCCGCGGGCCCCCCCACGGCTACCTGGGTCACCCGCAGGCCGCCCGCCTGCTTCCAGCCGCGCAGGTCCTCGGCACCCGCGACGTCGAGACCCACCCAGGCGCGCCGCACCTTCCCGAAACGGCGCAGCTCGTCGGCCACTCGCAGCGCACGCTCGATCGGGATCGCGAAGCCGATCCCCACCGAACCGCCCGAGCTCGTGAAGATCGAGCTGTTGACGCCCACCACCTCGCCCAGGGCGTTCGCCAGCGGTCCTCCGGAGTTGCCGGGATTGATCGCGGCGTCGGTCTGGATCATGCCCACATAGATCCCGGACTGGCCCTCGGACGGAAGCAAGTTGCGGCCGACGGCGCTCACCACGCCCGCGGTGACGGTAGGCTCCGAGTTGCCGAGCAGGTAGGCGAACGGGTTGCCGACGGCGACTACCCATTCCCCGATCATCAGGTCGGTGCTTTTCCCCAGCGGAGCGGTCGGGAGGTTCGAGCCATCCACCTTGAGCACCGCGATATCGGTGAGCGGGTCCTCCCCCTGGATCGTCGCGGGGAAGTCGCGCCCGTCACGCGTTGTGACCACGATCTGCTCCGCCCCCTGGGTGACGTGCTGGTTGGTGATCACCACTCCGTCGGGCGAGATGATGAACCCCGACCCGTACCCCTCCACCACCTGTTCCGAGCCGCGAGGCGTGAAGAAGAGGTCGAACGGATCCTGAGGCAACCGCCGTTGGCGCCGCAGGACGTTGACGCTTACGACTGCGGGGGCGAGGCGGGTGGCGGCGGTGACGATGGCGGTCTGGCGGGATCGCGCGAGGTCCTGTGCCGGGAGGTGTGGCGTGGCCGCAACAGCCCACGCCACGACGCTGACGAACGCGAGCGGAGCTCTCATGACAGCCAATTCTACACGCTTGACGCGCACCGGGCGCGCCCGTAGATCAGGCCGCAAGACCCAACGACAGCAATCGCGCGCTCGTACTGAGATGTGAGCAGGAGAAGTTTCCCTTCTCTCTCGAGCCGTCCACCGAAGGAGTTGGTCCGATGCCCCGCATGGCTCTCCGTCAAGCCAGTTTGTGGAGTGCGCTCTGTATCGCGCTCGTCCTCCCGGTCGCCGCACAGCATCGCAAGCCCGCGAAACCAGCTACACCTCCCCCGACGCTCTCGTCGGTCGGCGCGGACTCCCTGAACAACGTGAAGTTCCGCAACCTCGGCCCCGCGGTGGCCGGCGGGCGTGTCGCGGCCGTGGTCGGCGTTCCGGGCGACCGCGACGTGTACTACATCGGCGCGGGAGGGGGTGGGGTCTGGAAGACGACGGACGGTGGGGACTCATGGGAGGCGGTCTTCAAGGATCAGCCGACCGCGTCGATCGGCGCCATCGCGCTCGCGCCGTCGAATCCGAACGTCGTGTGGGTGGGCACCGGTGAGGGGAATCCGCGGAACGATGTGGTGGACGGCCGCGGTGTGTTCATGTCGCCCGACGCCGGCAAGAGCTGGCGGTTCATGGGCCTCGGGGATGTCGGACAAATCACCCGCATCGTGATCGATCCTGCAAATCCCGACGTCGTCTTCGTGGCCGCGCTCGGACACGTGTGGGCGCCCAACGCCGAACGCGGCGTGTTCCGGACGGCGGACGGCGGTAAGACGTGGCAGAAAGTACTCTTCGTGAACGACACGACCGGCGTGGCGGACCTGATCATGGTCCCGGGCAACCCACGCGTGCTGTTCGCGGGTCTGTGGCAGTTCGTGCGTTACCCCTGGGAGCTCCAATCGGGCGGCGCTGGCAGCGGAATCTACCGCTCCACCGACGGCGGCCTCACCTGGGAGCGGCTCAAGCAGGGCCTGCCTGCGAGCCCGCTCGGCCGTATCGCCCTGGCCGTCGGCCCGACCAACCCGTCCCATGTGTACGCCCTGATCGAGACGAAGCAGGGGATGCTGTGGGACTCAAAGGACCAGGGCGATCACTGGTCCAAGGTCTCCGACTTCCACGGCTTGTCCGCCCGGCCGTTCTACTTCTCGCTGATGCACGTCTCGCCGGTGGATGACCGGAAGTTGTTCTTCTCGTCCTATCTGTTGCTCCGGTCCGACGACGGTGGCAAGACCACCACGCCGATCGATCGCGGCGTGCACGTGGACCATCACGCTCTGTGGATCGACCCACAAAACCCCGACCGCATGATCCAGGGGAACGACGGGGGTGTGTACGTCACGGAGAACGGCGCGCAGAGCTGGCGGTTCCTGAACAATCTGCCGATCGGCCAGTTCTACATGGTCGCCGCGGACAACAACACGCCCTACACGTTGTGCGGTGGCTTGCAGGACAACAACGCGTGGTGCGGGCCGTCGAGCGGCATCGGAGGCGGGGGAGGCGGAGGTGGGGGCGGTGCGGGAGGTCAGGGATTGAACGGCTCCGAGTGGTTCACCGTGACCGGCGGGGACGGGGAGTACGCGGTGCCGGCGCCGAGCGACTCGTCGATTCTTTATGTGGATTCCCAGAACGGCAACATCACGCGCGTGGATCTCAAGACGGGCGTGACCCGCTCGATTCGGCCGTACCTCTCCGGGGTCACGGAGATGAAGCCGGCCAACCTGAAGTATCGGTTCAACTGGACGTCGCCCATCGCCGTGTCGCCGACCGACGCGAATACGGTCTACATGGGCGCGAACGTCGTCTTCAAGAGCACGGACGGCGGCGAGCACTGGACGACCATCAGCCCCGATCTCACCCGAGACGACAAGTCCAAACAGGTGACGAGCGGCGGCCAGATCAACTACGACATCTCGGGCGCCGAGTCGTACAGCACGATTCTCACCGTCAACCTGGCGCCCAGCGACGCGAACGTGATCTGGGTCGGCACCGACGATGGGCTGGTGCAGGTGACGCGGGACGGCGGCAAGACGTGGAGCAACGTATCGGGTCACTTCCCGGGGCTGGCAAAGGACATCGAGGGCCGGGTGTACCAAATCGGCGTCTCGCCGTTCGACGCGGGCTCGGCGTACATCGCGATCGACCGTCATCAGCTCGATGACCGCCGGCCGTACGTGTACAAGACGAGCGACTACGGTAAGACATGGACCGACATCGGACGGGGTCTCCCGGCGGACGTGCCCGCGCGCGTGGTGCGCGAAAATCCCAACCTGCGTGGGTTTCTCGTTCTTGGCACCGACGCCGCGTTGTGGTACTCGCGGGACGCGGGTGGGAGCTGGAAGCCCCTCAAGGCCGATTTCCCCACCGTGCCGGTCTACGACGTGCAGTTCATCAAGCGCCAGCACGATCTCGTGATTGCGACCCACGGCCGTGGTCTGTTCGTCATGGATAACATCACGGCGCTCGAAGAGCTGACGCCGGAAGTGGTGGCCTCCGACTTCCACGTGTTCGGCACGCTGCCGGCGCAGATCCGCGTGCGGCCGCGCCGTCCGGGCGTCGCGCCGGCGCGCTTCACGACCCCGAACGCACCGGCGGGCGCGGTCGTCGACTATTACCTCAAGGTTGCCCTCGATACGGGTGCTGCAATGTCGTCCGACGAGAGTCGTGAGTCGGGCCGCGGCGGCCGGTCGCGCCGTGCGCGCGTGGTCGCGACGGTGACCGACAGCCGCGGCGACACTGTCGTGGTGGACTCGGGCGGGCCGGGAAAGCAGGGAGTGAATCGCTACGTCTGGAACCTGCGGTACGCGGGGCCGACGCGGTTGAACTTCGAGAAGCCAGCGGCTGGCGAGGACGAAGAGAACCCGTTCCGCCAGGTCGTCGGTCCGCGCGTCATTCCTGGGACCTACACGGTCGCGCTCAGCGCCGCAGGCCGCACGCAAACGAAGACGGTCACCGTGGAGCCGGACCCCTTCCTGGCCGGCGACCCCGCGCGGTTTGCAGCGCAGCTCCATGCCGGGCTCGAATGGCGCAACGCCATGTCGGCCCTGAACGAAATGCTGAACCGCATCGTGAGCCTCGAGACGCAGCTCAAGAACACACAGCAAGCCTTACGCGACAATGCGGGCGGTGACACGACGGCGGCCGCACCGGTTACACGGCAGGGACGCGACCTCGGTCGCAAGCTCAAAGAGCTCAAGGACAGCCTCTACAACTCGGAGGTCCAGCGCGATGCCGGGCAGGACGACATCCATTACTTGAACCATTTCCAGGACCGGCTGCAAAGTCTGGGCTTCGGCCTGTCGCTCGCCTATGCCCAGCCGCCGACAGAAGTCGTGGCGGCGCGGTTCAAGGAGCTGCGGGCGACGCTGGACGACTACCTCACGAAGTTCAACGAGCTCATCCGCACCGAGGTCGCGGGATTCAACAAGACGGCCCAGGAGCGCCAGGCGCCGATCCTGGTGAGCGGACAGCCGATCGCAGTGAGGGAAGTGAAAGTCGTTTCGCGCTGACCCAGAGGGCGACGACGAGCACGGCCACCGGAATCACGATCCCGAGCGAGCGGATCACCGCCGCCACGAGACCGACGAAGTTCCGCCACGCCTGCTTGAACGCCTCGCCGAGGACGCTCGAGCCTGCGTGCCCCACCACGGGCAGCGGCTCGTGCACGTAGATCGTCAGGGTGCTCAGGGCGGCGTGTGCTCGGAGGTAGCGCAGCCGCCCTTCGTAGCGCTCGATCTCCTCACGCACACGCGCCAGCTCGTGCTCGACATCGAGCACGTCCTTGAGTTTTCCTGTCCGCGTGGCCAGCAGGTCGATGAGACGGGTCTCGAGCCGTCGCGCATTGGTCATACGGGCCGTGACGTCGGTGAACTCTTCGCCAACATCCTCGGCGTTGACGTTCACCGACTCGAGCTTCCCGAGCGTCGAGAGCCCGCCGAGTCCATCGTCGAACCGGTCGGCGGGGATCTTCACCTCGAGGGTCGCCGCCCGGAGCTGGCCGCGCCCGATCTGCATGGTGGTGTTGGCGACGTAGCCACCGACGCGACCGGCGAGGAGCCGCACCTGGGCCACGGCGCGCTCGAGCGAATCCACCTCGATGCTCGTCTGGCCGCTCCGGATCACCATGTCGGAGCTGCTGCTGGTCCGGGGAATGGGCACCGAGCCAGCCTTCGCGAATGCGGCTCGTTCCTGCGCTTCTAGCGCTGCACTGGGTGCCGGTGCCGCCGCACGCTGATACCACCGTGCCCGGATTTGCGGTGCCGAGAGAGAGTCGGCAGCGGCGCGCTCGACGCGCTCCGGGGGTGTGGTGCAAGCCATCGTCGCGAGCGCCGCGACCAGGATAGGGATCCGCATGGAACACTCCAAGAGGGCTGGTCCCGGAGAGACGAGCGACAAGCCCGAGTTTGCACACGGACGTAACCCCCGGCCCAAGGCGACCGTACGGAAGCGCGTGACCACTCCACGACTCGTCTCGAGCGCGCTCCGCGAGTGGGACCGTATGGTCACCGCGCTCGAGGACGTCCGGCGCGAGCCCCGGCGCCTCGGCCCTTGGGCGGTTC
The DNA here is from genome assembly GCA_003222035.1 of Gemmatimonadota bacterium. GTDB lineage: Bacteria > Gemmatimonadota > Gemmatimonadetes > Gemmatimonadales > GWC2-71-9 > AG41. The sequence goes on from QHUS01000047.1 coordinate 64,395, forward strand.
GCGTCATCCGGCTCGCGGCGAAAGCAGTCCTGGTCGCGCTGCTGCCGTTTCTTGCTCTCGTTCGGGTGGCTGTCTTTCTCTACGAGCATCAAGGCTGGCCCACCGCGCTCGCCCTCGCGGGTGGGACCGCGTGCTCCGTGGCCGTCGTGACCGCATACGGCGCGTGGCTGTGGCATCGCTTCACCGGCCAGGTCCGGCTCGCCCTCGTGGCCCGGCGGGTGGCGCTCCCGTTCGTGGCAGCGTACTGCGTGTACGCGCTGGTCTACCTCTCCAGCGCCAATGCCAAGTCGGACCGAGTGCGCGCGTACTACGCTTCGCTCCATCCCCTGCTGCGCGTCGGGCTCTCGACGCTCATCGTGTTCGACCGCGACGCCATGATCACCGACCTCGCCCGCCGGCCAGAGGATTACCGGACGATGGGCTTGCCCCAGAACGACGCGTCGTTGCATCTGGTGCAGCCGGACGGCTATTCGCACGCAGCCGACCTGCGCACCACGGGCCGCGGCTTCCTGCGGAACCGCCTCGTTCAGCTGTACCTGTGGGGATTGGGATTCGACACGCGGCGCCACACCGGCACATCCGATCACCTGCACGTGGAGTTGCCGGTGCGTTGACGGCGGGTACCTTCCGCCGTATGCCGCTCACCCGAGACGACATTCGCGACTCCGTCGAGCGCGCCGGCGACGAGCACTGGGACGCCCTGCGTCATCACCACGAGGACGCCTACCCCAACCCGAAGCCCACGCCCGGTGACGTGTGCAAGGGAGAAGCCGAGCGGCTGAACCAATTGGGGCTGGGCGATGCCAAAGAGTTCGAGCTCGTGGAGACGCGAGTGGAACGCACGGGTGACGAGGTGCGCCTTACCCACGTGCTCACGTACAAGCCCCTCGGCGTGCGCCTGCTCACGGAGCCGCACCAGGACTACAAGTAGGACTACCTCGCCTTCGAATACCTCGCCTCGGCGGCTCGCACGACGTCCCCAGCTAGGGAGGCCCCGAGCATCTCGGAAAGCCGCAGTCCAGTGTCGCGCGCGGCGAAGAAAGCGGCTTCTGCAACCAACGCGCCCGCCGGGAGGGCGCGCTGCGCCTGGGCGGTCGCCATTCGCATGTTCATGACGCGGGCGTTCTGCGTACTGTCCAGGCGCAACTGGGCCGCTTCAGCCATGACGACACCATGATTGAGGAGGTAGGCGACGTAGGGGTCCATGCTGTCGGTCGCGAGGCGCCGACCAGCGAGCGCGATGAGCGCCTCGAGGTACTGCGGACGCTGCGATCGATCCCAGACGAGGCCCATCACGCTGCTCACCTCATGGAAGTCCACCTCCTCTGCCCCCGTCCGAGGGCGCACAGTGAATGACACCGCTGGCGCGAAGACGGCTTCCTGACCCGGCGATTGTCGTCCTGGCAGCTGAGGGTCGAACCGGGCAACCAAGGTGTAGCGCTCGGGAACGATGCCGTGAAGGAAGACCCTCTCAGCGGACTTCGCTTGCACGCCCCAAGATTCCTGGAGGACGACCACCAGATACAGCTCCCCTCCGGGAGCGACAGGCATACCGCGGTACTCCGTACCTGCAACGTAGTCGATCCACAGAATCTGTTGCGGCACAATCGACGTATCAGATCGTTTCAGTATGACGTTCAGTCGATCGGGCATCAGCTCAAATGGTTGGACCCAGGCGGTGTCGCCCGTGGACGTGTTTCGCAACCGGAACACGGCATAGATGGGCTCGCCTTCGAAGTACTCCGCCTTGCCGAGATATGTTGAAAGCCCGAGCGGTACCTGCTGCAGCCGATGCACCGGGCAGGCGCCACCACACACGGTGAGGAGGGCGATTAGCGTGCCCTTGATGGCTCCACGCACAGTCTCCCGGGTTGGGATTGACGATCCGTTAGATCGCATGGGTAGTCGCCTGGAGGGCTACTTCTCGAACATCAGCTCCTTGGCCCGCTGGGTGGACTTCACCACGGCCTTGATGAGCGTGACGCGCAGCTTGCCCTCTTCGAGCTCGAGAATCCCGTCGATCGTGCAGCCCGCCGGCGTCGTGACGGCATCCTTGAGCAGCGCCGGGTGATCCCCGGTGTCGAGCGCGACCTTCGCGGCCCCGAGCAGTGTCTGCGCCGAGAGGATGGTGGCCACGTCGCGCGGCAGGCCGACCTTCACGCCCGCTTCGGCCAGCGATTCCAGAATGATGTAGACGAACGCGGGGCCGCTCGCCGAAAGGCCCGTCACGGCGTCCATGTGTTTCTCGTCTACGACCACCGTCCGGCCCACCGTATCGAACAGCCGGCGCGCGGTATCGAGATGGGCATCCGTGGCGTGCTTGCCCCGGCAGATTCCGGTCATGCCAGCCCCCACCTGGCTCGGCGTGTTGGGCATCGCCCGGACCACCGGAATCGGCTTCCCCAAGAGCTCTTCGATGAAGCCTGTCGGGACCGAAGCGGCCACGGAAATGAGGAGCTGTGAGGGCGTCACATCCTCGCGAATCTCTTCGAGCAGTTCGCGCACATTCTGCGGCTTGACGGCGATGATGACCACGTCCGCGCCGTGCACCGCCGCGCGGTTGTCAGTGCCCACGGACACCGCGCGCTTGGCCCCCAGTGTCTGCGCCCGCTCCGCGTGCCGCACGGTAGCGACGGCGTTGCCGGGCGGCAGACCGGCCTCGAGCAGGCCCTGCAGCAGAATATTCCCGATCTTGCCGAGTCCCAGGACAGCCACGCGTTGTTGCTTCATCGCAAGATTTCCTCCAGCACGGTCGCGGCATCGGTCTTCTCGTCCCGATACTTGACGATCACCGGCGTATACAGGGAAATCCCCCACCGGACGGCGGCCGTCCCTTGCGCGTCCCGCGCGCCGGGGACGATCACGGCTCCGGCCGGAATCTCGAGCGGCCGGTTTCCATCCCGGCGGTAGACCTGCTCGCGCACGAGGTCATAGACCGGCGTCGAGCCGGTGAGGACGGTTCCGGGAGCCAGCACCGCACGCTCGCGCACGATGGTGCCCTCGTATACGCCGCAGCCGCCGCCGACGAGCGCGTCGTCCTCCACGATCACCGGGAGCGCACCGACCGGCTCGAGCACGCCGCCGATCTGGGCCGCCGCCGAGAGGTGGACGCGTTTGCCGATCTGCGCGCACGACCCGACCAGCGCGTGGCTGTCGATCATCGTGCCCTCTTCCACGTATGCGCCCACGTTCACGTACATCGGCGGCATGCAGATCACTCCGGGGGCCACGTACGCCCCGTCGCGGATGCTCGACCCGCCGGGCACGATGCGGATCTTGTCCGCCAGCGTGGTGGGCCTGACGGGATACGTGTCCTTATCGAAGAATCGCAGGCTGGGATGCGCGGACATGTCCGCCAGCGCGCCCATGCGGAACCCGAGGAGGATCCCCCGCTTCACCCACACATTGACGCACCACGCGCCATCCGGCGTGCGCTCGGCGGCGCGGATCTCGCCCCGCGCGAGGGCGGTCCGGAACTCGGCGAACAGGGCCCGGTCGGCGTCATCGAACGCCTCGCGCTCACGGGCGACGAGGGCCTCGATGCGCTCACGCAGCGACATGCGAGGCGCCTGGCAGCAGGCCGAGCGCTCCGAGTACCACCCGCAGTCGGGCGCGTGTTTCCTCCTGCACGGGGACGAGCGGGAGGCGGAAGCGCTCCTCCAGGAGACCCATCAACGCGAGCGCCGCTTTCACCGGTCCAGGGCTCGACTCGATGAAGTTCGCTTCCATGAGAGGAAGCAGGCGGTAGTGCACCTCCCGGGCCGCATCCCACTCGCCCCGCAGCGCGCTTTCGGTCAACCTCACCATGAGCTCGGGCGCTTCGTTCGAGACGACGGACACGATGCCGTCGGCGCCGAGCACGATCAGCGGGAGAGTGATGGCATCGTCTCCGGATAACACCTGAAATCCCGTAGGGCGATCGCGCAGGATGGCCATGATCTGCGCCAGGTCGCCCGAGGCTTCCTTCACGCCGACGATGTTGTCGGTTTCACGGGCCAGGGCGAGCGTGGTCGCAGCCGTGATGTTCGATGCCGTGCGACCGGGCACATTATAGAGGACCACGGGCACGTCGCGCATCGCTTCCGCGACGGCGCGGAAGTGCGCCTTGAGTCCCGCCTGCGTGGGCTTGTTGTAATAAGGGGCGACCGCGAGCACAGCGTCCGCGCCAGCGGCGCGAGCCGCGCGGGCCCGCTCGATCGTGGTCGCCGTGGCGTTGCTTCCCGCGCCGGCGAGGACTTTGGCACGGCCGCGCGCCGTCTCCACGGTCAGCGCGATGACGCGCTCGTGTTCGGGCGGCGTGAGGGTGGCGGCCTCACCGGTCGTGCCGCAGGGCACGAGCAGCCGGACGCCCGCGGCGATCTGGCGCTCGACCAACGCACGATACCGCGCTTCGTGCACCTCGCCGGCGGCATTGAACGGCGTGACGAGCGCCGTCCCGCAACCACCCAGCCACTGCACTGGCTTGGTCATGTGACCTCCAGTATGTCGTCCAGCACGTCGGAAAAGGCATGCATGCCGCGCCGCGTGCCGCCGGCGATCCAGCTGGCCGCGAGCAGCGCGCCCGCGGCGAACCCCGTCCGGGAGTGGGCCGTGTGCACCAGCAGCACCTGATCCGCAGCCGAATCGAACCCGACGCGGTGCGTACCGGGAATGCTGCCTGCCCGCGTGCTCGCGATCGCCACGGTCTCGACGTCGAGCTCGCGCATCAGGATGCTTCTCAGGGCCAGCGCCGTGCCGGACGGCGCGTCACGCTTGCGGGCGTGGTGGGCCTCTTCGATGAACGGATCGTATCCGTGGCTGCGACGGAACAGCCGTGCCGCGCTCGCCACGAGGCGGTAAAAGAGGTTCACACCGATCGAGAAATTGGCGCCGTAGACGAGCGAACCCCCACGCGCGTCTACGATCTTGCGGACCTCGGGCTCTTCGCGTTGCCATCCCGTAGTACCCTGCACGAGCGGCACTCCCGCCGCCACGGCCGCCTCGACGTGCGCGAGCACGCCGCCGGGGGCGGAGAAATCGATCGCCACGGTGTGGCCGCGGAGCAGCCGCGACGCGTCGGCGGCATTCGCGGATGTGACAATCGCTCCGACTTCGAGACCCGCCGCCCGGGCGGTTTCCTCGAGCACGCGTCCCATCGCCCCGTGGCCCAACAGCGCGATCTTCATCTCGCCGCCTCCGCCGCGGCGAGGGCGTGCGCCAGTCGCACGTACGCGTCGATGCCCGCCCCCAGCTCGGCCTCCGTGATCCGCTCGTGCGCCGTGTGCGCGTCCCGGATCGATCCGGGGCCGAGCAACAGCGGCGTGCCCCAGTTGGTGAGATGCGGGATGTCGGTCGTGAAGCGAACGATGCAGGTCTCGAAGCCGGGCAGCGTCGTGAGCCGCTGGACCGGCACCTCCGTCAGGTAGTCGATTCTCGCGCGATCGCGCACCGCGACCTCGAGCAGGGCTTTCACCCGCTGGGCATCGGTCACGAGACGGATCTGCAGGTCGGCATGGGCGTCCGCGGCGACCACATTCGGCCGCGTGCCGCCGGCGATCACCCCGATGTTGACGGTGGTCTCGCCGAGCACGGGATCGGACGGCCAGGCGGAGTGCCGCACGTCGGCCAACACGTCGAGCAGCGCATCGATGGCCGAGCGTCCCTCTTCCGGGTAGGCCGAGTGCGCGGGTACACCGGCGGCGCAAAGCGACAGACGGAGCGAGCCCTTGCATGCGGCGGCCAGCCGGTTGTCGGTCGGCTCACCATCGATCAGCCAGCGGCACTCCCGCGCCGTCGGGTGGGCATTCGCGGCCCGGGCGCCGAGGCCTCCCATCTCTTCGTCCACCACGAACAGCAGGCCGATCTCGGTCATGCCTTCCGCGCGCAGCCGTTCGGCGGCGGCGATCTGGGCCGCCGCGATTCCCTTGGCGTCGCACGCCCCGCGCCCGTGGAGGACACCTTCCACCCGGCGGGCGGGGATGTGGGGTGGCACGGTATCGAGATGGGTCGAGAACAGCACCCGGGGTGGGTGATCGGTCGTGGCGAGCACATTGGGACGCCCGGGCGCGGCGTCGAATAGCTCGACGTGGTAGCGGAGATCCGTGAGGTACGACGCGACGAACCGCGCGATCTGGGCTTCGTCGCCCGACACGGACGCGATGTTCACGAGCTCGCACGCGAGGGAGACGGCGTCGGTCACGGCATGCGCTCGCCCGCCGCGGCGGCGGTATCGAGGTCCGCAGGCTCCAGCGCGAAGAGCGCGGCATGCAGCCGCTGAACCACTTCGCGCGCGCGGGCGTTGTCCACCACGAACGTGAGGTTCACGCGAGAGGCCCCTTGGGAAATGAGCGAGACGTTGATGTCCGAGATGGTCGCAAAGACTCGCGCCGCGATCCCGGGCGTGGTCCGGAGACCTTCGCCCACGACGCAAACGATCGCCCGGTCTGACTCGATCGCCACCAAGCCGAGCGGGCGGAGCTCGGCTATGATCTGGGGGAGCGACGCCGCATCGTCCACCGTGAGGGAGACGCTCACTTCGGAGGTCGTCACTACGTCCACGACGGTCCGGTGCCGCTCGAACACCTCGAACAGACCTCGCAGGAATCCGTACGCTCCGAGCATGCGCGTCGAGGTGATCTGCAGCACCGTGATGCCCGACTTGTGCGCGATCGCCGTGACGGTGCCAACCCGCCCCACGCCTTGGGCGGTCACCAGCGTCCCCGGTTCTCCCGGTGCCCGCGAGTTACAGATGCGCACGGGGATGCCGTGGTCGGTGGCGGGCTGCAACGTCCTGGGATGCAGCACCTTGGCGCCGAAATAGGCGAGCTCGGCGGCCTCCGCGTAGGACAGCGCGGGAATGGTGCGCGCGTCCGCCACGACCCGCGGATCGGCCGTGAGCACGCCGTTCACGTCGGTCCAGATCTGGATCTCCCTGGCCCCGAGCGCGGCGCCGACGAGGGCCGCGCTGTAGTCCGACCCGCCGCGCCCCAGCGTGGTGGTCACGCCTTGGGGAGTCGCTCCGATGTATCCTCCCAGCACGGGGATCAGCTCGCCATCGAGCAGGGGCGCGAGCTCGGCGCGTGTGTGCTCCTCGGTCTGCGGAAACAGTGGGGTCGCCCGCCCGTGGGCGGCGTCGGTGAGGAGGCAGCGGCGCGCGTCCACGTAGCGTGCTGGGAGGTCCGCCGCTCCGAGGACGGCGGTGACCAGTGCCGCGGACAGCCGCTCCCCGTACGCGGCGATTTCGTCGCGGAGCGCCGGGCGGCGCTCAGGCTCCCGCGCAATAGCGTTTAGCAGCTCCGCGATCTCGGCCCGGGCGCGCGCCAGCGCGATCCCGAGCCCGGCGGCACCTTGGGGCCGCGCAAGGCGCGTCGCGATTGCCTGGTGCCGCTCGATCAACGCATCGAGCTCCGGCCGTGGTCGCTTCGGGTCGCCTGTTCCCGTGGCGGCGGCATCCACCGCCGTGAGCAGGGCGTCCGTCACGCCGGCGAGCGCCGAGACGATGACGACCGTACGCGTGCTCTGGTAGGCGCGTCGGACCAGGCGGGCGAGGCGCTGCAACGCGTCGGCGTCCGCCACGGACGTCCCGCCGAACTTGAGGACCGTCGGCTGGGTGCGACGCGCTGACGGCTCTATCGACTGACTCACAGGCTCCTCTCCGGAGCGACGCGCACTACGGACGCAACAAATGTGGTGGAACGGGTCTGGCGAACGACTACCGCGGCGAGGTGCACGCCCGCTTTCGGCTGGCCAGCCTGGGCTGGCCGCCATGCGGGAGAGGGCAGGAGACTCCGGGGAACAGGTTCATCTCGAGGGCGCTCGTCCTGAGCGAAAGCTGCCAAGGCGTCGCATAGCGTGTCAAGCATTGCCGGTTCGCGCGCCGTGTGGCACTATCGCCCTCATGAATTCCCGATAACAGGAGGCTTGGCCATGCTCATCTTGCTGCTCGCCGTATCACTGCAGCAGGTGCCAACCGGATTCCTCGATCGCACCGCCACGGTCGGTGGTAGAGCGTATCGCTACCAGATCTACGTGCCAGCCGACTACGCGTCGCAGCCGAGCTGGCCCGCGATCCTGTTCCTGCACGGAGCGGGAGAACGGGGCGACGACGGGCTGCTCCAGACCAACGTTGGACTGGGGGCGGCCATTCGTCAGAACGCATCACGCTATCCCGCGATCGTCGTCTTTCCGCAGGTGCCGCGCGATTCCCAATGGGTCGGAACGCCGGCGGACATGGCGGTTGCGGCCCTGCAGCAGACGATGCGGGAGTTCCACGTCGATCCGCGACGCGTCTATCTCACCGGCCTGTCGATGGGCGGGCACGGCACATGGTACGTCGCCTACCGGCATCCCGAGCTGTTCGCGGCGATCGTCCCAATCTGCGGGTGGGTGCGGGACTTTCCCCAGTTTCGCGGATCCGTCCCCGTGGTCCCGGGCGACAGCGCGTCGGTCATGAAGAACTTGGCGCAGCGCCTCGGCAAGGTTCCCATTTGGATCTTCCACGGCGAAGTCGATCAAGTCGTGAACGTCAACGGCTCACGCGAGCCTGCCGCCGGGTTGAAGGCAGCGGGGGCGGACGTGCGCTACAGCGAGCTCCTCGGACTCAACCACAACTCGTGGGATGCGGCGTACGCTTCCGACGAGTTCGTGCGCTGGCTCTTCGCGCAGCAGCGACCCTGAGCAACGGTTCTGACGATTGCCACGGGCGCCGTATAACGTCTCCGGTGACTCCCCCAAGTCATTGAATCACAACGAGTCCGGGGTGCAGGGGTGTGTTGTTCGTCGTCGGCGCGACACTATGTCTTGTCATCTGATTTCTGCATTTTTTGCACAGAACGCGATACATCATGACGAGCTACCCGATCGGGTAGTAGCGCACTGTCGTCATTTTCGTGCATTTTTCGCACGAATTGATGGACAGCATACGTTCACTGAGATCTTCACATGGAGATCGTATGACGCGCTCGCTTGGTCTTGGTCTGCTCCTGATGATCACATGCCCCCTCGTGTTGGCCGGACAAGGCGTGCCAGCGGCGGACTCGCTCGCCCAGGCCGCGAGCGCGGCGTCCGCGGCCAACACCGTCGCCATCAACTTCGTGTGGACTCTCGTCGCCGGGTTCCTCGTGATGTTCATGCAGGCCGGGTTCGCGATGGTGGAGACCGGCTTCACGCGGGCAAAAAACGCCGCGCACACGATCACCATGAACTTCATGGTCTACGGCATCGCGATGCTGGCCTACTGGGCGGTCGGATTCGCCCTCCAGGCGGGCGGCGTCGGCGCGCTTGGGACGCTCGGGGGCTACGACAAGCTGGCGCACGAAGTCTCGCTGACCATCGGGGGCAAGACGTGGGGCTTGTTCGGAGGCACGGGATTCTTCCTGACTGGCGTCGCCTACACCGCGCCGGTGTTCGCCTACTTCTTGTTCCAAATGGTCTTCATGGACACGGCGGCCACGATTCCGACGGGCGCGCTGGCCGAGCGGTGGAAGTTCTCGGCATTCGCCGTGTTCAGCGTACTCGTCGGCGCGCTGATCTATCCGATCTACGCGAACTGGACCTGGGGGGGCGGCTGGCTCGCCATGCTCGGAAAGAACCTCGGGCTGGGTCACGGGCACGTTGACTTTGCCGGATCGTCCGTCGTTCACATGACAGGCGGCGTCATGGCGTTCGTCTCCGCGGCGTTGCTGGGGCCTCGGCGCGGGAAGTACAACGCCGACGGGACCGTCAATGCGATCCCGGGCCACAACATCCCGATGGCGTTGATCGGGACGTTCATTCTCGCCTTCGGGTGGTTCGGCTTCAACGCGGGCTCGACTTTAGCGGGATCCGATCTTCGCATCGGTGTGATCGCCACCAACACCATGCTGGCTGGGGCGGCTGGAAGCATCACTGCGATGTTGTACATGTGGCTCAAGTACGACAAGCCCGATCCGTCGATGATGGCGAACGGCGCCCTGGCGGGGCTCGTGGCCATCACGGCGCCGTGCGCGTTCGTTACCGCCCCCTCGGCCGTACTGATCGGAGGCGTGGCGGGCGTGCTGGTGTGCGCGGCCGTGTTCTTCATCGACGGCAGGTTGCACATCGATGACCCGGTGGGCGCCATCTCGGTACACGGCGTGAACGGGCTCTGGGGCATCCTGGCACTGGGCCTGCTGGCGGACGGCACTTACGGGGACGGATGGAACGGCGTCAACGGGGCCGTACGCGGGCTGTTCTACGGCGACCCGGGCCAGCTCGCCGCTCAGGCGATCGGCGGGCTCGCGAACGTCGTTGGCGTGGGTGTGATGGCGCTGGCGGCGTACAAGGTCACGGCCCTCGTCGTGGGTGGCCATCGCGTGGCGCCCGAGGTCGAAGAGCTCGGGCTCGACTTGCCGGAGATGGGGGCGCTGGCCTACCCCGATACGCCCGAGGTCGCGTCGGCGGTCATCCTCAGCGAGACGGCTTCGGTTACGCGGGGCGGAGTGGGGCAGCTCGAGCCCGAGGCGGTCTGATGAAGCTCATCACCGCCATCGTCCGCCCCGAGCGGCTGCCGGAGGTCAAGGCCGCGCTGTTCCGCGCCGGCGTCACCGGGATCACGATCAGTCGCGTGAGCGGCCACGGTGGCGAACAGGAGCTGCAAGAGCACTATCGGGGTCGGACCGTCGTCCTGGAATTCCGGGAGAAGGTCCGCCTCGAGATGGCCGTCTCGGAGCCCTTCGTGGAGCCGACCATCCAAGCGATCATCACGGCCGCGCGTACCGGTCAGGTGGGCGATGGCAAGATCTTCGTCCAGCCGCTGGGGCGCATAATCCGAATCCGTACTGGTGAGGTGGATACCGCCGCCGTCACCGCCGTGACCGCGGACGCGGTGCAGCGCCGCGCGCTGACCGCAGCCACCTCGTAGCACCCCGACATCGAGGAGAAAGGCACCATGCGTCGATACGCCAGTCGCCTCGCCACCGCCACCCTGCTCGGCGCGCTCGTCGCGCCGCGGGGGCTTGCTGCACAGGGGAGCTCACCTGCGTCGCCGCCCGATTCGACCGCCAAGCAGCCTGACCCCCCGCCGGCGCCCGTCAACCACGTGGAGAGCGCCCTCGCGGGATTCAAGCTGAGCGGCTTCGCGGAAGTGTCGTACGCCTATTCGGATCAGAGCAGCGGGGATACCGCGATCGTGGGCCGGCTGTACGACCGGTTTCAGAACCACTTCATGCTCAACGCGCTGGCCATTGTGCTCGACAAGGCCTACGACCCGGCGAAGTTCAGTGCCGGATTCCACGCGGAGGCGTTGTTCGGCCAGAACGCAAACCTGATCAGGTCGGGCGGGTTCGAGCTCGGCGAACAAGGCGACGTCCCGCACCTCTACGTCACCTTGAACGTCCCGACTGCGAGCGGCAACGGCCTGCAGTTCAAGGTGGGGCGGATTCCCACGCTCTTGGGCCTCGAGGTCATCGAGACGATCTCGAACCCGAACTGGTCTGAAGGGAACCAGTTCATCTTCGCGGAGAACTTCACCGCGCTCGGGTTGAGCGTGGAAACAAAGTTCAACCAGCACGTGGACGCACAGTTTCGGGTGATCAACGGCTGGGATGTGGTGCACGACAACAACACGCGTAAGTCCCTGATGGGACGTGTCGGGATCTACCCGGACACCCTGACCTCGCTCGGTCTCGTTGGATTCTGGGGTCCCGAAGAGGTGAACATCAACACGGCCAACCGGTACGGCGGCGAGGCGTTGTTCTGGCGTAAGCTCGGCAAGGCCGCCCTTTGGGTACAGGGGGATTACGGCAAGGAGCAGGCTAACGCGACTCTACCCGACCCGGCGCAGGATGCGACATGGTGGGCACTGGGCGGCTGGGTCACGTATGACCTCAGCTCGGAGGTGGCGCTGGCCCTGCGCGGGGATTACGTGAACGACCAAAATGGGGCCCGCACCAACGGGGTGTTCGGCTTTCTCCCGAACACCGGGCAGAAGTTCGGGAGCGGGACGGCGACGTTGAACATCCGCGCTTGGCCCAACGCGCTGGTCCGACCCGAGGTCCGGTACGACCGGTCGACGCTCGCGACGTTCAACGGCAAGAAGGACCAGGTCAGCGTCGCTTTGGCCGTGGCTTACTTATACTGACGGCGCCTCGCGAGTCGGAGCTGTCGCAACAGTGTTGAGATGGCGTATCCAAGCGTCGAGGCCAGCGCACTACGTGGCCAGGTATATCGGACGCTACACGAGCCGCCGCTCCGCCGCGCGCGCGTGTCCCTCGAGCCCTTCCGCGCGCCCGAGCCAGATGGCGTCGTCTACGAGCGGGCGCGCGGCCACCGGGTCGTCGATGCGAAGCCAGGTGCGGACCCGCAGGAACGTGTAGACGGACAGCCCGCCGGTATAGCGGGCCGTTCCGCCCGTCGGGAGGACATGGTTCGGACCGGCGCCGTAGTCGCCGAGCACTTCCGCACCGCCAGGGCCGACGAACAGCGCGCCGTAGTGAGCGAGTCTGTCGGCGATGGCGATCGGATTCCGGACCTCGAGCTGCAGATGCTCCGGCGCGAGCGCGTCGCATACCGCAATCCCCTCGTCCAGGTCCGCTACGACGATCACGCCTCCGTTCGCGAGTGCCGCGCGCGCGACCACGGCGGTCGGTAGGTCGCTGAGCTGGCGCTCGAGCTCCCTTTCGACACGTTCTGCGAATTTGGGATCGGTGGTCACGAGTACCGGTAGCGCGTCAGGATCGTGCTCGGCTTGCGCGAGCAGGTCGGCCGCAACGCGACCCGGATCGGCCGTGCCGTCCGTTAACACCGTGAGCTCAGAGGGACCTGCGAGCATGTCGATCGCTGCCGTGCCCGTGACCAGCTGCTTCGCTGCGGTCACGTAGCGATTCCCCGGTCCCACGATCACATCGCATCGGGCAAGACCGCCGGCGCCGTAGGCGAGCGCGGCGATCGCGTGTGGGCCGCCCGCAGCCAGCAGGCCGTCCGCGCCTGCGACCGCCGCGGCGGCCAGTGTCACGGTCGCCGGCTTGGGACTCGCGACCCATACGTGCGCCACGCCCGCCGTGCGCGCAGTTACCGCGGTCATCAGGACCGAAGAGGGGAGGGGATAGCGCCCGCCGGGCGCGTAACACCCGGCGCGCTCGATCGGCGTCACCCGCTGCTCTGCGACGCCGCCGGGCACGGACACCGATACAGGACAGAGCGCGCGCAGCTGGGCTTCCGCGAACGTCCGGATCCGTTCCGCGACCCGCTCGAGCCGGGCGCGGTCGCACTCCGGCAGGCGCGCCAGTGCCTCGGAAAGAACTCCGCGGTCGTACACGAGCGGCGCGCCGGGTTGGACTTCACCGAAGCGCTCGGCGTACTCACGGAGCGCCGCCTCGCCGCGCGTTCGTACCGCCTCGACGATCACGGCCGCTTCGGCGAGCGTTTCGGGCGGCACGGGGTCGCCACGGCGCCGTGTCAGGTCGGTGACCGCCCGCCGCGGCAACAGGCGTTCGCTCATGGTGCGGCGCCCACCTTGGCGGCCATCGGGCGTCGCGTCACGGCGCCGTGCCGGCGGCCCAGCTCCGCCACCACGTCCGCCAGCGTCCCACCACCGCGTACCAGTGCGACGAGTGCCAGATAGAGCACGTCCGCGGTTTCATGCACCACCGCCGCGCGCCCATCGGCCAGCCCTAGCTCCCCCGCCTCCTCGAGCAGCTTGGCCGCGAGCAGGCTGGGGTCGGACAGCAGTTTCACCGTTCTCGATCCGGGTTCGGGACGGGCGGCGCGCTCCGCGATCATGCGCGCGAGGACGCCGAGATCGAAATCCGCAGGCCAGCACGATCGGCGCTCGAGGTGACAGAACCCAGCACCGTGCTGCCGGACAATGAAGCGCAGGGCATCGCGATCACAGTCCGGGTCCACGCGCATCAGCTGCTGGGTGTTTCCCGAGGTTGCTCCCTTTTCCCACAGCGCCTGGCGGGAGCGCGACCAGTAGATGCCCCTGCGCTCCGCCACCGCCTTCGCCAGCGACTCGCGCGTGCTCCAGACGAGGCCCAGGGCATGTTCCTCCTCGTCGCACACGACGGTGGGCCAGACCTCGCCCGCGAGCGGCTTCGCGAGAGGCGCTGCGACCGCGTCGCCCAGGGACAATCGCCCGGTATAAAGCGCCATGCCGACCTGCGCGTCCGCGCCGATCTTGTCCAGCTCGGCGATCTCCGCCGCCGTGGTGATCCCACCGGCCGCCGTGAGTCGCGCCGTGCCCGCGGTGCCGACGGCCGCCGCCACGGCCCGGAGGTCGAACCCGCCCATCGCGCCCTCATGCTCGACCTGAGTGAAGAGAAAACCGCCGACGAACGAGGCCAGCGCTCGCACGCGATCGAGCACCGACACGCCCGTCGCGGTCCGCCAGCCGTCCACCACGACCTGGCCGCGCTCCGCGTCCACGGCAGCGATGACCCGCTCGCGGGGCAGGGCGGAGCAGAGCTCCGGGCTCGCTGCCGTGCCGATCACGATCTTCGCGGCGCCGGCGTCGAGCCAGGCGCGTGCGGCGTCGAGATCCCGAATGCCGCCTCCCACGCGGCAGGGTGCCCGCCGCACCATCTGCCGGATCAGCTCCTCGTTGGACCCGCGCCCGAGCGCGGCATCCAGGTCGACCACCGCGACCTCCCCCGCCACGGCGAACTGCTCGAGCCGTTCCATGGGGTCGCCGCCGTCGAGAACGAAGTCGCGGCCCCGGCGCAGCTGCACCGCGCGACCCTGCATCAGGTCGATGCTGGGGATGATCATGGCCGCACCCGGATGCCGTTCAGCGCCAGGTCTTCCTTGATGCCCGCGACGGTGTCGTCGCCGTCGTGAAATACCGAGGCCGCGAGCACGGCGTCCGCGCCCGCGCGGAAGGCCTCGACGACGTGGGCTCGCTCACCAATACCACCCGATGCGACCACCGGCACGTGGACGGCGCCGGCCACCACCCGCAACAGCTCGGTGTCCGGCCCGGAGCGCGTGCCGTCGCGGTCCCAGCTCGTGAGCAGAATCTCTCCGGCACCGAGCCCCGCGCCTTCGCGCGCCCAGGCCACCGCGTCGGGCCGCGCGGACTCGCGGCCGCCGAATGCCAGCGCCTCCCACCGGTCTCCCGCGCGGCGGGCGTCGATGGCGAGGACCACGCACTGGCTGCCAAACTCGGCGGCGAGCTCGGAGAGGAGCGCGGGACGCTGCAGCGCGGCCGTATTCACGCTCACCTTGTCCGCGCCCGCCGCGAGCAAGCGCCGTGCATCGTCGACGCTCCGGACGCCCCCACCCACGGTGAGGGGAATCCGGATCGCGGCGCGGACGCGCGCCACCGTGTCGATCTGGGTGGCCCGTCCCTCGGCAGACGCGGCAACATCGAGCACGACGAGCTCGTCCGCCCCCTGGGCCTCGTACCGCGCGCCCTGGGCGGCCGGGTCGCCCGCGTCCCGCAGATTCTGGAAGCGAATCCCCTTCACGACCCGGCCGTCCTTGACGTCCAGGCACGGCACCACGCGGGGTAGCAGGCCCGGCGTCACGCTGCCCGGCGGGGACGTGCCCGCTCGCGCTCCAGTAAGCCAACGCTCGAGCAAAGCCGCACCGTACGCTCCCGAGAGCTCGGGATGAAACTGGACGGCGAGCAGGCGGGCCCGCTCGAGCGCCGCGACGAACCGTACGCCGTGCGTGCTCCAGGCGGCTGTCCAGCCGGCGGGGGGGGCGGTACGTAAGGCGGCATGTTCCGGCGACGAGCCCCAGTCCCGCGACGCCCGGAGACTCGTCACTCCCCTCACACAACATCTGCATCCCCAGGCAGACGCCGAGCACCGGAGTACCACGCATCACGGCCGCGGCGATCACACTATCGAGGCCGCGAGCCCGGAGCGACCCAACCCCTGCGCCGAACGCGCCGACACCGGGGAGCACGATGCGCGGCGCGTCGCGCACCGCCGCCGACTCACCCGTTACCGCGACGCGCGCTCCCAAGCGCCGGAACGCGCTGGTGATCGACGCGAGGTTGGCGACTCCCGAATCCACGATGATCACGTCAGTCATCGGGCGTGCCTCCCAGCGTGCCCTTCGTGGAGGGAACGTCGTCGAACCCCGAGCAGGCCACCGCCTGTCTCAAGGCGAGCGCCGTCGCTTTGAACGCCGCCTCGGCACGGTGGTGGTCGTTCTCGCCCTTGAGGACATCGACGTGCAGGGTGAGCCGGCCCGCGGACGCCAACGAGCGCAGCACGTGGGGGATATTCTCGCATGCAATGTTGCCGATCGCCTCGCGCTTGAGGCCGAGGGACACGTCGGCGAACGATCGTCCCGACAGGTCCACCACGGCGCGGGCCAGCGCCTCATCCAGCGGAGCGTATGCCCATCCGAACCGGATCACGCCGCGCCGTTCCCCCAGAGCACGGTCCAGTGCCTGGCCCAGGACCAGGGCGCAGTCCTCGGCGGTATGGTGGTCGTCGACGTGGAGATCGCCCTCGCATTTGAGCGAGAGGTCGAACCTGGCGTGACGGCTCAGGCACTCGAGCATGTGATCGAGGAAGCCGAGGCCGGTCTTCACCTCGGCCTTGCCGCTGCCATCGAGGACGAGCGTGGCCGTGATCGAGGTCTCGCGCGTAGCGCGGGTGACCGTCGCGGTGCGCGCCGTCATGGTCCCTCCCCCCCCTCGGCGTCGAGCGTGCGCTCCAGTGCGCCGCACAGGCGCTGGAAGTCGGCGACATCGCCCGGCAGCGTGATGCGCAGCGCCGTCTCAAGACCCGGGCGGCCCCGGAAGTCGCGCACCAGCACCCCCCGGGCCGCCAGACCCGCAGAGATAGACGACGCATGCGCCCCGCATTCGACGAGCACGAAGTTGGCCTGCGACCGCCGCGGAGCGTATCCCCGCGCGGCGAGACGTTCGCTGAGCAGGCGACGCTCCTCCCGCACTCGCGCGACGTGGTCTTGCAGCGCACCGGCACCCCGCGCGAGCTGAGCGAGGGCCAGAGCGACCGAGGGCGCGGCCACCGTGTACGGCCCGCCCGCGGCGCGCAGCACGGAGATCACATACGGGCTCGCTACGGCGTAGCCGATGCGGCAGCCGGCCAGCCCCCACGCCTTGGAGAGCGTCCGCAGCACGACGACGTTCGGCAGGTCGAGCAGTGCGGGGGTGAGGTCCTCGTCTGCGTATTCCACGTAGACGTGGTCCAGGATCAGGAGCGCGTTGGAGGCCGCGGCGGCGAGGCGACGGACTTCGGCCAGGGTCGCGACACTCCCGGTCGGATTGTTGGGCGATACGACCACGACCACGGCCGTCCGGCCGTCGAGCCGGTCGAGGAAGCCCTCGATCGGGAAGGCGTCGTCAGGCCAGGGCACGCGAACCAGCTCACCGCCTACGAGCCCAGCGCAGCAGTCGAACATGTCGAAGCTCGGCTCCGGCACCAGGATCGTGCGGCCGGGCTCGAGAAAGGCGCGGCACGCGCGGTCGATTCCTTCGTCCGCGCCCGCGGTGACGATGACGCGCTCCGCCGCCACGCCGACACGCGCGGCGAGCTTGGCCTCGAGCGGGCTCACGTCCGGATAGCGGCGCAGCAGCTCGGGATCCGCGGTGGCGAGCACACGCAATAGATCCTGAGGCGGCAGGACTCCTTCGTTACAGTCGAGGCGCAGCAGGCCCGGGGCTGCCGGCGGCCGAGTGTATGCCGTGGTGGGGTCGATCCGCGAAATCGGACCGGTGACAGGCGTGGTCGCTGTCATGGGACGATCTGGGAGAAGGTGGACACGACGACATCGGTGCCTCCCGCCGCCTTCACGGCGGGAATCACCTGCGGCAGCAGCTCACGCGGCACGGCGGCCTTCACGGCGTAGCCACCGTTGCCGTACAGCGGTGCCACGGTGGCTTGGCGCATCGCCGGCAACGCCGATACCACGGCCTCGAGGCACGCGGCCGAGGCGTTCACCTCGAGCATCACCCGGCGCCGGGCCACGAGCACCGACTCGAGGAGCATGACGAGGTCGTCGATGCGGCAGCGCCGATCGGGATCCGCGAGCGCTACAGGGTTGGCGTAGAGACGCGTGGAGGAGCGCATCAGCCGGTCCACGACGACGAGGTCGTTCGCCTCCAGCGTTGCGCCCGTGGCGGTGTTGTCCACGATCAGGTCCGCGTCTTCGGGTGGAAACACTTCGGTCGCGCCGTAGGAGCGCACGAATTCAGCGGACAGGCCCCGCTCGGTGATCCAACGTTGTGCCAGCCGCTCGTATTCCGAAGCCACGACCAGGTGGCGCTCGGGCAGGCGCCCGTTCTCGAGCAGCGCTCCGGGGACCGCCGCTACCACCTCGACGGGGTCGAGTCCGGTGTCGAGCAACTCGACCACATTCGCCTGGAGCTCGGCCACCCAGTCGGCGCCCGCGAAGCCGAGGTCCCGACTGCCGAGCGCGAGCATCTCCACGATGTTCTGAGGCTTGAGGATCTTGGCTTCGGTGTCCGGGAGCGATACGTCGGGCCGATAGCCGCGCGCTCCCGGGCGGATGCGGATGCCGGCGTCACCCAGCAACGTCAGCACACCTTGCTCCATCCGGCCTTTTGGGAGGCCGAGGCGCAAGGCCTTCGAGGAATCGATGGGTCGGGACATCGTGTCGCTCCGAGTCGTTGACCGAGCCGGATCCCGGAGCCATGGCGTCCCTAGAACAAGACGACGCCGGCCCCAGGGAGGCCGGCGTCGGTGATGCACTCAAGGTGCTACAGGCTACCTACCTTGCGTACGCCTCCGGCTGCCTCCCGCTGATCGGGTGGCGATGATGATGCCGGTGGTGCAAACGCGTACGCAGCATGGGGAGTAGATAACCCGGCTGCGGAAGAGTGTCAACCACCCCGTTAGTGCGGTTGACACACCGAAACGGGCCGGGTAAATACCGACTCATGATCCGGCGCCACACCACGAAGGCCTGTTGTCCGCTCTGTTGCGCGATGTGTGCTCGCCCCTCGGGGAGCGGACGCGGTTGTGGCGCTGTGATGACCGGCTTGCAATGACGACCAGATAACCGGTACACGCGACTCGATCCCGGGCCCGCTTCCAACGGAAGCGGGCCCGTTTCGTTTTTGCCTCACCCACCGGTCCTCCTCTCCACGATGTGGAGAGGGGCGAAAGACGAGGTCGGAGAGAGCGATGGCACAGGCTCAGGTGGTGACAGACGGACGCATCACGCAGGTGCACGGCTTCACAATTGCTGCGGCGCTCATCCCCCGAGTTTCCGGACCTGGCGCTCGATCGCGCGGACACCCGGCGAGCCTACCGGGTTCTCCTCGAGCGGTACTATCCGCCGGATCGCGTGCTGCCGGCCGGCTTCCCGGCCGCGATGCGCTACGCGGGTCCGCGCGAGGCCGTGTTCCACGCGCTCGTACGCAAGAATTACGGGTGCACTCATTTCATCGTGGGCCGCGACCACGCGGGGGTCGGGACCTACTACGGCTCGTACGACGCGCAGCGCATTTTCGACCGTTTCGCGCCAGGGGAGCTCGGCATTCACCCCGTGCGCTTCGAGCACACGTTCTACTGCCAGCAATGCGGTAGCATGGCGTCGCCCAAGACCTGTCCGCACGATGCCGATTCTCACGTCACGCTCTCCGGCACGAAAGTGCGGGAGATGCTCCGGCGCGGCGCGCTGCCGCCGCCCGAGTTCAGCCGCCCGGAGGTGGGCCAAGTGCTCGCCGACGGGATGCGGGGGGTTGCCGTATGACCGGCAAACCGCTGAGCCCGGTCGAACAGGTCAAGGAGGACAGCCGTGGTCTGCGCGGTGATCTCGACGCGCAGCTCGCCGAGGACACGAGCCATTTTTCCGAGGCGGGTGCGCAGCTCCTCAAGTTTCACGGGACGTACCAGCAGGAGGATCGCGACCGGCGTCGCGCCCAGCGCGGTACGGACGCCGAGCCGGCGCATCAGTTCATGGTGCGCTGCAAGATTCCGGGCGGCGTGCTCACCGGCGCGCAGTACCTGGCCATCGACGAGCTGGCGGATCGCTACGGCAACGGCACGCTGCGTGTGACCACGCGCCAGGGCAACCAGTTCCACGGTGTGCTCAAGGGCGATCTCAAGAACACGATTCGCGCCGTGAACGACGTGCTTGTCACCACGCTGGGGGCGTGCGGCGACGTGGTACGCAATGTGATCTCGTGCCCCGCGCCCCTGGCCGGCGGCCTGCGGGAGGACGTGCTGCGTGTCGCCCGCCGCCTGTCGGACCATCTCCTGCCGCGAACGCGGGCGTACCACGAGATCTGGCTCGATGAGGAGAAAGTGGCGGGAGGTGATGGCGAGCAAGAGCCGATCTATGGGACGCGCTACTTGCCTCGAAAGTTCAAGATCGCGTTCGCTTTCCCGAACGACAACTGCTGCGACGTGCATTCCAACGACCTGGGCTTTCTGGCGGTCGCGCCCGCCGGTCGCCTGGTCGGGTTCAACGTGCTCGTGGGCGGCGGCATGGGAAGGACGCACGGCAAGACCGACACATATCCGCGGCTCGCGGACACGCTGGGATTCGTCAGGTCGGGGGAGGTTGTGGAGGTTGGGGAGGCGATCGTCAAGGTGCAGCGCGATCATGGCAACCGCGCCGATCGGCGCCACGCCCGGCTCAAATATCTCCTCGACAAGCAAGGGCTCGGGTGGTTTCGCGATCAGGTGGAACGGGAGCTTGGACGTCCCCTCGCCCCCGCGACGGCGGTGGAGGTCTCGGGCATCGAGGATCACCTCGGGTGGCACGAGCAAGGAGACGAGCGCTCGTTCCTGGGCGTGTTCATCGAGAACGGGCGCGTCGTGGACGGCGAGGATCGCCGGCTCCGGAGTGGGCTGCGCCGCGTGGTGGAGACCGTCGACGCGGGCGTGCGATTTACGCCGCAGCAGAATGTGCTCCTGACCGACATTCCGAACCGGCAGGTGACGCTCGTGGAGCACATCCTCGCAGACCACGGGATCACGCGGGACGCATCATTGACGCCCGTGCGCCGATGGTCTATGGCATGTCCGGCGCTGCCGACGTGCGGCCTGGCCGTCGCCGAAGCGGAGCGTGCGCTGCCGGACGTGATCGGGCAGCTGGAGCACGAGCTGGAGCAACTGGGTCTGGAAGATGCCGCGCTGACGGTCCGCATGACCGGATGCCCCAACGGATGCGCCCGCCCCTACACAGCCGACCTCGCGTTCGTCGGTCGCTCGCTGAACAAGTACGGCGTGTTCGTGGGCGGCAGCATGCTCGGCACGCGACTCGGCACGTTGTACGCGGACCTGGTGCCGCGCGACCGGCTCGTCGCCGCCGTGCGACCGCTGTTCGAGCGCTATCGCGATGAACGCCTCGACCACGAGCGGTTCGGCGACTTCGTCCATCGCGTCGGAGTCGATGCGGTGCGCGTTCCCCCCCCGGTGCCCGCCGGCCCATGACCTTCTACCCGGTTTTCTTGAACCTGCGGGGTCGTCGCGCCGTGGTCATCGGCGGTGGCGCGGTGGCCGAGCAAAAGGTGCGCGGCCTGCTCGCGGCAGGCGCGCACGTCACTGTGGTGAGTCCAGAGACCACAGTCGGCCTCTCGACCCTCGCGGCCGAAAACGGCATCGAGCTGCGGCGTCGACCGTATCGAGCGGGCGACCTTGCAGGCGCCTGGCTCGCGATCGCGGCGACCGACGATCGTACCGTGAACGCGTCTGTATGGGCCGAGGCCGAGCGAGCCGGCGTCCCGCTGAATGCCGTCGACGACGTCGAGCATTGCAGCTTCATCGCGCCCGCGATTCATCGAGAGGGAGACATCACGGTCGCGGTCTCGACCTCGGGCAAGAGTCCAGCGCTCGCTGCCCGCCTGCGGCGGCGCATCGCCAACATGATCGGGGGAGCCGAGGCCCGGTTCTGCGCCCTCCTTGGGGAGCTGCGGCCCGACCTCGCAGCTCGGGTCCCGGACGCCCGTACCCGAACGGCACTGTGGTACCGCATCGTGGACTCGGACGCGATCGAGTTCGTGCGCCGGGGCGACATGGAAGGGGCGCGGGGGCGGATAGATGAGCTAATTGATGAAGTCCGGGCTCAAGAGTCGCGGCTCAAGCCGCGGCTCGGCACTGCCCGTGAACGGGCGCTGCAGTTGCCGCTTCAGCGGCAGTGCCGAGCCGCGAGTTCACTCGCGGACAGCGAGCCGGGTGTTGTCTATTTGGTCGGCGCTGGCCCCGGCGACCCCGGCCTGATCACGGCGCGGGGACTCGAGATCCTGCGATCGGCCGACGTCCTGGTGTACGATCGCCTCGTTGCTCCATCCCTGGTCGCCGAAGCGCCGCCCGGAGCGGAGTGTGTGTTCGTGGGCAAACGCCCTCACGGAGGGAAAGGCGACCGTGCGCAGGACGAAATCAATGCGCTGCTCGTCGACCGAGCGCGACGCGGGCTGACAGTCGTACGGCTGAAAGGGGGCGATCCCTTCGTGTTCGGCCGCGGCGCCGAAGAGTGCGAAGCGCTGCATGCCGCGGGCGTGCCGTTTCACGTCGTCCCCGGCGTGACGTCCGCGGTCGCTGTGCCTGCGGCGGCCGGGATTCCCGTCACTCACCGGCGGCTGGCGTCGGCCTTCGCGGTGGTCACGGGACACGAATGCGACGGCGTGTCCAACCTCGATTGGGAGTCGCTCGCTCGGGTACCGACGCTGGTGGTGCTGATGGGACTCTCGGCCTTGCCCGAAATCACGGCCCGGCTGCTCGCGCACGGCGCGGATCCCGACACCCCCGCCGCCGTGATCGCGAGCGGTACGCTCCCGGCTCAGCGGACGGTGGTCGCCACCCTCGCGACGCTCGCCGACCGGATTGCGGAGGAGGGTCTTGAGCCTCCGGCGACCGTGGTGATCGGTGAGGTGGTGCGGGTCCGCGAGCTCCTGAGCGCCGAAGCGGTGGGATTGACGCATCCCGCCCGGGGGTTAGTATCCCAGGCATGAGCTTCCGTCACGTGAATCTGCCGATTAGCACCATCGCGATCCGACTCTTCCGGAGAGGCGGCGTGGCGGCACTCGGCTGACGGATTCTCGACTCCGATTGATGCGCGGCGCGGCCTCTCGATCCCGAGAGGCCGCGCTGCTTTTTGGGGAGAATGGCGCCCATGACCCTGTACCTCTACGACACGACCCTGCGGGACGGCACGCAGCGGGAGGGCCTTTCGCTCTCGGTGGACGATAAGGTGAAAATTGCCCGACGGCTGGACGCCCTGGGGATCCATTACATCGAGGGCGGCTGGCCGGGGTCGAACCCCAAGGACGCTGAATTCTTCCGCCGGATTCGCAAGGAGCCGCTGCGTCACGCCAAGGTCGCGGCCTTCGGGATGACCCGGCGCGCGGGTAGCGCCTGCGAGGACGACCTCAATCTTACCGCCCTGCTGGCCGCCGAGACGCCGGTGGTGACGCTCGTGGGGAAGAGCTCGACGCTGCACGTGGACCGGGTGCTCGAGACGACCCGCGACGAGAACCTCCGGATGATCGGGGACAGCGTGGGATATTTTCGCGGCCTCGGGCGGGAGGTGATCTACGACGCGGAGCATTTCTTCGACGGCTATCGCCTCGACCAGGACTACGCGCTTGCCACGCTCCGCGCCGCGGCCGAGGCGGGAGCCAACTGCCTCGTGCTGTGCGACACGAACGGTGGCGAGCTCCCCGACGTCGTCGAGCAGCGCGTGCGCCACGTCCGGTCTCGGATCGACACGCCCCTTGGCATCCATCCGCACAACGATGGCGCGCTTGCGGTGGCGAACGCGCTGGCGGCGGTGCGTGCGGGGTGCGACCACGTGCAGGGGACGATCAACGGCTATGGGGAGCGCTGCGGCAACCTCGACTTGATTCCCCTGATCGCGAACCTCCAGCTCAAGCTCGGGGTCGCCGTGCTGCCCCCCGAGCGGCTGCGGCATTTGACCGACCTCGCGCGCTACGTCGCGGCAGTTGCGAACGCTAATCCCGATCCGCACGCCCCGTACGTGGGCGCCAGCGCGTTCGCGCATAAGGGTGGCATCCACGTCGCGGCCGTGGCAAAGCTCGCGGAGAGCTACCAGCACATCGACCCGGCCCAGGTCGGCAACGAGATGCGCGTCGTGGTGAGCGAGCTCTCGGGACGGCACAACGTGCGGCTGCGCGCGGACGCGCTGGGACTCGCGGCCGGCGTCCCGGAGACCGAGGTGCTCCAGCGCATCAAACAGCTGGAGCACGCGGGGCTGCAGTTCGAGGCGGCGGACGGCTCGTTCGAGATGCTGTTACGGCGCGCTTCACCGGACTATCGGCCGCCGTTCGAGCTGCTCGGCTTCACGGTCATCGTCGAGCGGCGCAGCGAGGGCGACATGACGGCGCAGGCGATGATCCAGTTACGCGTGAACGGCGACGTGATGCATACCGCCGCTGAGGGCGCCGGGCCCGTGAACGCGCTCGACAACGCGGTCCGCAAGGCGTTGCTGCCGCACTACCCAGAGCTCGCGCAGGTGCGGCTCGTGGACTACAAGGTGCGGATCGTGGACGAGCACCTCGGCACAGCGGCGAAGCCCCGCGTCCTACTCGAGTCTGCCAATGGGACCGAGCGGTGGAGCACGGTGGGGTGCTCCGAAAATATCATCGAGGCGAGCTGGCAGGCGCTGCGCGACAGCCTCGAGCTGCCGCTGCTGCGGCGGCGTGACTGACGCCTACACCGCCACCGGCGTCGTCTCCGCGGGCGGCGCGACGGGAGCAGGCGCCGCGTGGGGGACGACCTTGCGGAACAGCGGGCCATAGCGGTCCCACGAATCCAACACGCCGCGCGCCTTCCCGCTGCCCGTCCTGCCCCAGTGCTCGCGGATCAGCTCCAGCAGCGGCTCCTCGTCGGCGGGCTCGAGCGGCCGGACGGCGACCATGTCGCCGTTGCAACGCACCGAGAACGTCTCGGTCTCGTCGAGCACGTAGGCGACGCCGTTCGACATGCCGGCTGCGAAGTTTCTGCCTACCGGTCCGAGCACCACCACGACGCCCGCCGTCATGTATTCGCAGCAGTGGGCGCCAACCCCTTCGACCACGGCGATTGCTCCCGAGTTGCGCACCGCGAACCGGTCCCCCGCGCGTCCCGCCGCGAACAGCTTCCCCGCGGTGGCGCCGTACAGAACCGTGTTGCCGAGCATCACCTGCTCATCGGCTCGCGCGGCGCTCCCGCGGAATGGCCGGATCACGATCTCCCCCCCTGTGAGACCCTTCCCGACGTAGTCGTTCGCCTCGCCCTCGAGCTCCAGATGCATACCAGGCAGGGCGAAGGAGCCGAAGCTCTGCCCCGCGCTGCCGTGGAACCGCAGGCGGACCGTGCCCGCTGGCAGACCCGTGTTGCCGACCCGCTCGGCGATCCGGCCCGCGATGCGCGCGCCCACCGTCAGGTCGTGGTTCCCGATGTCGTAGACGCCCGCGAACGGGCGGCCGGCGTCGAGCCGGGGGGCGAGCGTGTGCAGGATCTCTTCGTCGAGGGACTCGGGCCCTGGCCGGTCGTTCCGCTCCACCGTGCGGCGCCGCGGCGCCTCGCTGCCTCCGCGTGGGTCCACCAGGAGCAGGGAGAGGTCGAGCATCTGCGCGCGGGGCACCTCGGGGCGATCGACCCGCTCCAACAGCTCCACCCGGCCGATCGCTTCGTCCATCGTGCGGCACCCCAGCTCGGCGAGGATGCGACGCACGTCCTCGGCGATCCACGTGAAGTACGCGACCACCTGCTCTGGCGTCCCCTTGAACTTGGCGCGCAGCTCGGGCCGCTGCGTCGCGATCCCGGTCGGACACGAGTTGAGGTGACACTGGCGTGCCATGTCGCAGCCGATCGCGACGAGAGCCGCGCTGCCGAACCCGTAACTTTCCGCGCCCAGCAACGCGGCGATCACGACGTCGCGTCCCGTGCGGAAGCCGCCGTCCACCCGCACCTCGATGCGGTGACGCAGGCCGTTCTCGATCAGGATCGCCTGCGTTTCGGCGAGCCCGAGCTCCCAGGGTGAACCGGCGTGCTTGATGGACGAGAGCGGCGACGCCCCCGTGCCGCCATTGTGACCGGACACCAGCACGTAGTCGGCGTACGCCTTGGCGACCCCCGCCGCGACCCGCCCCACACCGGCTTCCGCGACGAGCTTGACGCCTACGCGGGCACGCGGGTTGACCTGCTTCAGATCGTGGATGAGCTGCGCCAAGTCCTCGATCGAATAGATGTCGTGATGCGGCGGCGGCGAGATCAACGGCACGCCCGGTACCGAGTGGCGCAACCGCGCGATCAGCGCAGTCACCTTGTGCCCGGGGAGCTGGCCGCCTTCGCCGGGCTTGGAGCCCTGCGCGATCTTGATCTCCAGCTCGTCGGCGCGCACCAGATAGTGCGTCGTGACGCCGAACCGCCCAGAGGCGACCTGCTTGATTCGGTTGTCCGCCCTGTCGCCGTTGGCGAGCGCGGCGTAGGTGTCCGGGTCTTCCCCGCCTTCGCCCGAGTTCGAGCGGGCGCCCATCCGGTTCATGCCGATGGCGAGCGTGCGGTGCGCCTCGGGCGACAGAGCGCCGAGCGACATCGCGGTCGAGATAAACCGGCGGCGGATCGCCTCCGCGGGCTCGACCTCCTCGAGCGCGATTGGGGTACCGGCCCGGAACGCGAGCAGATCCCGCGGGCTCGCCGGCACGCGGGCTGCCACCCGGTCGCGGAAGGTGTCGTACGCTTGCTTCGTGTCCGCCGCGACCGCGGAGTGCATCGCCCGCACCAGCTGGGGCGACCAGCCGTGATCTTCGCCGTCCCGGCGATAGCGCACCCGCCCGTGGTCGGGCAGCACCGGCTCCGCGGCGGGCTCGACCGGGGGATACGCCGCTCGCTGCCTCGCCAACACATCCTCGGCGATCTCGGTGAAGCCAATGCCGCCGATGGTCGACGCGGTCCCGGTGAAGCAGCGGTCGATCACTTCGGCACCGAGCCCGAGCGCCTCGAAGATCTGGGCGCCGCAGTAGGACGACAGCGTCGAGATCCCCATCTTCGAGAGGATCTTGCGGAGACCCGCCTCGGCGGCGGCGCGGAACCGGCTCCGGGCATCCTCTTCCGCCACGTGCGCTTTCACGGACTCGACCGCGAGCCAGGGGTGCACGCCTTCCGCGCCATAGCCGATGAGCGCCGCGAAATGATGCACGTCCCAGGCGTCGCCGGTCTCGACGACCAGTCCCACGCGGGTGCGCACGCCCGCCTGGAGGAGGTATTGGTGCACCGCGCCGACCGCCAACAGCGCCGGCACCGGCGCGCGCTCGCGGTTGGCTCCGATGTCGCTGAGGATCACGATCCGCGCCCCGTCGTGCACTGCCAGGCCCGCCGCCCGGCACAGCCCGTCGAGCGCCGCCCGCAGCGCATCGGGACCTCCGGCGGCTGCCCATGTGGTGTCGAGCGTAACGACCTGGGCGCCCACCCCGCTGCGGAGCGCAGCGACCTCCTCCGGGAGCAGTACGGGGTGCTCGTTCCGCACGAGCCGCAATCCGTCGGGCCGGTCGACCAGGAGTGAACCGCGGCGTCCGAGGTGCATCCGCAGCGACATCACGAGCGTCTCCCTCAGGGGATCGATCGCGGGATTCGTGACCTGGGCGAAGCGCTGGCGGATGTACGCGTACAGACCTGGCGGTACGCGGGCGAGCGGCGGGATGGGGGTGTCGTCCCCCATACTCCACACGGCGTCCTGCCCGGTGCCGCCCATCGGCTCGAGCACGTAACGGAGATCCTCGAAGCTCCAGCCGAAAGCGACCTGCTGGGCGACGCGCTCGCTATCGGTCACCGGCGGAGCCTCGGGTACGGCCGCCGTCGGCCGCAGGGGACGAATGCCTCGAGCGGCCCAGCGGCCGTAGGGGCGGCGTCGGGCGACTTCGCGCTTCGCCTCGGCGTTCCGGAGGATCGCCTTGCGACGGGTGTCAACAACCAGGATCTCGCCCGGGCCGAGCCGGCCGCTCTCTACGACCTCTGCGGCATCCAGATCGACCAGTCCCGTCTCGGAGCCGGCGACAACCAGGCCGTCGCGGGTGACCTTGTAGCGACAGGGGCGGAGCCCGTTGCGGTCGAGGGCTGAGCCGACGAACACGCCATCGGAGAATGCAAGGGCCGCGGGTCCGTCCCACGGCTCCACGAGACACTCGTGGAACTCGTAAAAGCCCCGGAGCGCGGGTTCCATCTCGACTGCACCCTCGTGGGCCTCTGGGACCAGCATCATCAGGGCATGGACCGGATCGCGTCCGGAGCGCACCAACAGCTCGAGTGCGTTGTCGAGACTGGCCGAGTCGCTGCCCTCGGCCCAGATGACGGGCGTCAGGCGGTCCACGGCGTCGCTCCACACCGGCGCGGCGAGCACGGGTTCTCGTGCCGCCATGGCATTGCGGTTCCCCCACAGCGTGTTGATCTCACCGTTGTGGGCGAGCATGCGGAACGGCTGCGCCAGGGGCCAGCTCGACGTTGTGTTGGTCGAGTAGCGCTGGTGGAAGATCGCGAGCGCTGTCGCGAAGTCCGGTGACTGGAGATCGGGGAAAAAGCCGCCGAGCTGCGTGCCCGTCAGTAGCGCCTTGTACACCAGCGTGCGACACGACAGCGAGCAGACGAAGAACGGGTCCAGGCCGGAGCCGGCAGCGGCGACCCGGCGCTCGATGGTCCGGCGCGCCAGATACAAGGCGCGCTCCCGCGCGGCGTCATCGGCGCGCCCGTCGTCGGGCACGGCGACGATCGCCTGGCGGATCGTGGGACAGGAGGCGCGCGCGCCGGCGCCCAGCACATCCTGGTCCAGGGGCACGTCGCGCCACCCAAGCACCGGGAGACCCTCTCCCCGCAACACGTCCTCGACGATGGCGGTCGCGCGGGCCAGCGCATCCGACTCGCGGGGCAGGAAGAAGGCCCCGACCGCGAAGGGTTGGCCCGGCTGCAGCACGACGCCGAGCCTCCCCGCTTCGCGATGGAACAACGGTGTCGGGATTTGAGTGAGGAGCCCCGCGCCGTCACCGGAGCGGTCGGTCCCCGCGGCGCCGCGGTGCGCCACGCGGGCGAGGGCCTGCAGGGCGAGGCGGGCGATGTCGGCGGAGGGCTCGCCGGACGCGCGCGCCACGAAGCCGACGCCACAGGCGTCGTGCTCCCGCCAGGGATCGAGGTCGCGCGTGCGCCGGTGAGCCCACGGCGATCGGTCGACTGCGGCCATCGTGTCTCCTCCCAGGCCCGACAAACGAAAGGCCCGCTCTGTTGGGAGCGGGCCGGGGGATTTGGCTTCAGTCATCTATACGCTTACGCCCGCCGCTCGCTCCCATCGGGGGGAGTCGCCGGATTCAGGTTCACGACGGTGTTCAGCGTACGGTTCCGCAGCATGTCGAGGCCACCCAAACGGGTTAACCAGACCGGACTAAATATTCACGTCCTAGAATAAATATACCATTGCGTTCGAAATCCCGTCAAGGGGTCGGCGCCAACAACGCCTGCAGCTCGCCGAACGGAATGAGCAGCTCTCCCATCGTATCATAGGTTCCGCGCTCCCGCAACTCCGTCACGGCGCGGCGTACCAGGCCGAGGGCCGCCTGGACGACGCGCGGCCCGAGGCTCGCCCGCCGCACACCCAGACGCTCGAGCTCCCGGATCGGCGGGGCGGGGGGGCCCGCGATGACGTTGACGGGCCCTTCGATCTCGCGGGCGAGCCGCTCGATGGTCGCCGCATCGCTCACATGGGGCATAAACAGGCAGTCGGCACCGGCAGCGCGGTACGCGTTGCCGCGCCGCACGGCGACGGTGAGCCGCTCGGCCGGTGTCCAGTTACCGATCTCGAAGGCGTCCGTCCGGGCGTTGATGACCAGCGGGACGCCCGCCGCGGCGCCCGCCTCGCGCATTGCCCGGATGCGGTCCTGGTGCAGGTGGATGTCCAACAGGCGTCCGTCGTTCGTCCCGTCTTCCAGGTTCAGGCCAATGGCCCCGGCGCTGATCACGCCGCGGGCGGTCTCGGCCGCCGCCTCCGGCGTCGCACCGTATCCGGCCTCCATGTCGGCGGTGACTGGGACGCGGACGCTGGACGCGATGCGCCGCACCACGGCGAGCATCTCGCCGCGGCTGATGCGTTCGCCGTCGGCGTAGCCGAGCGCCCAGGCGACACCCGCGCTGGACGTCGCGATCGCGTCGAACCCCGCGCGCTCGATCACTCGCGCCGTCACGACGTCCCAGGCATTGGGGAGGACGAGGATGCCGCCCTCCCGGTGGCGCCGGCGGAACGCTTCCGCCCGCTCGCGTTGACTCACCTGTGTCATCGCTCCTCCTGTCTCATAGCGGCCACCCGGTGCGCCGAATCGATGCACAACAAGATCGCGCGTGTCGTGACCACACGTGAGGGCCCTCACACGTCATGCGGCCCGAATCAGGGAGTCGTGGCCAAATGGCCATCGGGGGCTAAGTTTGGGACATCCTGAACACCTCCGGTGGCCATCATGGTTTCGAGGCTGGTCTGTGTCTTCGTCTTCGCGGGATCACTTGCCGCGCAAAGCGTTCCCGCCCCCTCGCCGCCGCTCCCGCTGACGGTCCACGCCATCTGGAGCTCGCCCGATTTCGCGAGCGATCTCGTCGACCTCGCATGGATGAAGGACGGCAAGGCGTACACGACCGTCGAGCCGGACGCGTCCGGCAGCACGGACCTGTACCGTGTCGACGCGCTCAGCGGCGCGAGGCAGCTGGTGCTGCGCGGCGCGGATCTGACCGCGTCCGGTGCCCGCAAGCCGATCGCGATCGAAGAGTACCGCTTCTCGGGCGACGGCACGAAGCTGCTCATCTTCACCAACTCGGCTCGCGTGTGGCGACAGAACACCAAGGGCACCTTCTTCGTGTGGGACTTCACCGCCCGCCGGCTGATTCCGGTCAGTACGAAGGCCGGCTATCAACAGTTCGCCAAGTTCTCACCCGACGCGCGCCGTGTGGCCTTCGTACGTGACAACAACATCTACGTGACCGACCTCGCGAGCGGGACGGAGACAGCGCTCACGACGGATGGAGGCGACAACGTCATCAACGGCACCTCCGACTGGGTGTACGAGGAAGAGCTCGACCTACGCGACGCCTTTCGCTGGAGCCCCGACGGCATGCGGATCGCGTTCTGGCGAGTCGATCAGTCCGCGATCCGGCCGTTCTATCTGGTCGACCAGGACTCGCTCTATCCCGCGCTCGTCCCAGTCCGCTATCCCAAGGCGGGCTCGCCCAACTCGGAGGTGAAGATCGGGACCGTTGAGGTCGCGACGGGGCGAACGACCTGGATGGACCTGGGCCCCGAGAAGGACATTTACATCGCGGCGATGGATTTCGCCGGCGCTCCCGATTCGCTGTGGCTCACCCGTCTCAACCGGCACCAGAACCGGCTCGATCTGTTGCTCGCGGATGCGCGCACGGGCGGGTCCCGCCTCGTCATGACCGATACCGATTCGGCGTGGGTCGACGCGAACCAGCCTCGCTGGATCGACGGGGGCAAGCAGTTCCTGTTCGCCTCGGAGCGAGAAGGGTACGACCAGGTGTACCTGTTCGATCGGTCGGGCACCCTGGTGCGGCGCGTGACGCCGGCCGGATGGGATGTGGGGGAAGTGTACGGCGTGGACGAGGCGAATCGGGTCCTCTATTTCAGCGGTGCGACTCCGGGACCGCTCGAGCGGCACGTGCTTCGGGTGGGGCTCGACGGCAAGGGCCTGACGCGTCTGTCGACCGACTCCGGAACCCACAGCGCCGATTTCGCCCCGACGTTCGCCCTGTACGTCGATACCTACTCCCGCGCGGGGATCCCTCCCGTGCAGACGCTGCGGCGCGCGGACGGCCGGTTGGTTCGCCCGGTCGCGGACAACGCGAAGCTGCGTGACAAGATCGCGGCGCTCGGCTTCAACCGCCCCGAGTTCATCGTCGTGCGGACGCCCGACGGGGTGGACCTGAACGCCTGGCTGATCAAGCCGAAAGGGTTCACACCGACGCGACGCTATCCCCTCCTGATGAACGTATACGGTGGACCGGGGTCGCAGACCGTGACCGACAGCTGGGGTGGTCCGAACTACCTGTGGCACCAGATGCTCGCACAGGATGGCTACCTCGTGGCCAGCGTGGACAACCGGGGCACCGGCGGTCGCGGCGCGAAGTTCATGAAGATGACCTATCTCCGCCTCGGGCACTACGAAGCCGCCGACCAAATCGCCGCGGCGCGCTGGTTCTCCCGGCAAGCCTTCGTGGACCCCGATCGCATCGGCATCTGGGGCTGGAGCTACGGCGGGTACATGAGCTCGCTCAGCATGTTCCGCGGCGCGGGGGTGTTCAAGGCCGCGATCGCCGTCGCGCCCGTCACCGACTGGCGGTTCTACGACACGATCTACACCGAGCGCTACATGCGCACGCCGCAGGAAAACGCGGCGGGCTACGACCAGAGCGGGCCGCTCGCGTACGCCGACAGTCTGAAGGGCAGCTTCTTGCTGGTGCACGGGACCGGCGACGACAACGTGCACTTCCAGAACAGCGTGCGGTTGGTGGAGCGACTCGAGCGCGCGAACAAGCAGTTCGACATGCGGATCTATCCCAACAAGACCCACGCGATCGCCGGCGGCACGACGCGCGAGAACCTGTACGGGCTCTTCACCGCTTGGTTGAAGGCGCATCTGTAGCCCGGAGGGCGCTCGCCGTCCTGACGCTGATCAACCTGTTCAACTACCTGGACCGGTGGATCGTCGCCGCGCTGGCCGAAAGCATGAAGCACTCCGAGCTGCAGCTCTCGGACACGCAGCTCGGGTCGCTGATGACGGGCTTCATCATCGTGTACATGGCCGCGGCGCCCCTATTCGGGTCGCTCGGCGACGCTCGGTCCCGGACGCGGCTGCTCGGGCTCGGCGTCGCGATCTGGAGCGTGGCGACGGCGCTCGCGGGCTTCGCCCGAAGCTATGCGTCGCTCTTCGCCGCGCGGGCCACCGTCGGAGTCGGCGAGGCCGCCTACGGCACGATCTCGCCCGCGCTCCTGGCCGATTACTTCCCCCGCGAGCGACGGGGTCGCGTGTTTGCGATCTTCTTCGCCGCCATACCCGTGGGGTCGGCGCTGGGCTACGTGGTTGGGGGGCTGGTGGATCACTATTTCGGGTGGCGCGAGGCGTTCTTCGTCGCCGGCGTGCCGGGACTGGTGTTGGCGGCGCTCGCCCTGCGGCTGTACGATCCGCCGCGCGGCGCGCAGGATCCTGACGCTGCCGCCCCTGGGCCCCATTCTGTCACCCTGGGCCGTGCCGCCCTTGCCGCCTATGCCGCCCTGCTGCGCAACCGTCCCTACCTCCTCACCGTCCTCGGCTATGCGGCCTACACGTTCGCGATCGGCGCGCTGGCGTTCTGGACGCCCTCTTTCCTCGAGCGCACTCGTGGGATTCCCAAAGCGCAGGCGACCGTGCAGTTCGGCGCGATTGTGGTGATCACGGGATTCCTCGGGACGTACGCCGGAGGCTGGGTTGGCGATTATTTCCTCCGCCGCTCGCGGCAAGCGTACCTCTGGGTCTCGGGCGTGGCGACGCTGGTCGCCGCGCCGCTCACGCTCGTCGCCCTCGCGGCGCCGCGGCCCGCGGTGTATTGGACGGCGATCGTTGCGGCGGAACTGTGCCTGTTCGCCTCCACGGGCCCCATCAACTCGACCATCGTCAACCTGGTCTCCCCGCACATGCGGGCGACGGCGGTAGCGCTGAGCATCTTCACGATCCATATCCTGGGTGATGTTCCGTCACCGTCTCTCGTCGGCGTCATCTCGGATGCCCGCTCCCTTGGTGAGGCCGTCTTGATCATTCCGCTCGCGGTGCTGGTGGGCGGGATCATCTGGACCTACGCCGCCTGGCGCGGCGCGCGGAGTGCCGGCGTCGAGCCCTCCCCGTGAGAGCGCTCTTCCGGGCGCTGTTCGGCCTGATGTTGCGCATCTTCTTTCGCCGCATCGAAGTCTCCGGCCTCGAACAGGTGCCGCCGCGCGGCCCCGTGATCTTCGTGCTCAATCACCCCAGCGGGCTCATTGATCCCGCCTTCATGCTGTGCCTGGCGCCACGGCGCGTCTCGTTTCTCGCGAAGGCGCCACTCTTCCGCATGCCCGTCATCGGGTTTTTCTGTCGCGCGTTCGAGGCGATTCCCGTGCACCGGCGTCAGGATGCCGGGTCCGACCCGTCGCAGAACCGCGAGACGTTCGACGCGACACGCGCGGTGCTGGCGCGCGGGGGGGCCATCGCCATCTTCCCCGAGGGCACATCGCATTCCGATCCGAAGCTCCGGCCCCTCAAGACCGGCGCTGCCCGTATCGCGCTCGGCGCAGCGGCCGCCCTGCCGGGCGCGGTGCCGATCCAGATCGTCCCCGCCGGCCTGTACTACCGCGCGAAGCGCGTCTTTCGGAGCGCCGCGCTACTGCACTTCGGAGACCCATTTGCGGTG
Source organism: Gemmatimonadota bacterium (assembly GCA_003222035.1). Classification (GTDB taxonomy): domain Bacteria; phylum Gemmatimonadota; class Gemmatimonadetes; order Gemmatimonadales; family GWC2-71-9; genus AG41. The sequence continues at coordinate 98,687 of QHUS01000047.1, forward strand.
GACACGGTTCGGCTCGAGCCGGGCGAGGAGCCGCCCCTCGGACCGGTGCGCGAGCTGACGACACGGATCGAGCGGGCGCTGGCCGCGGTCACGCTCCAGGCCGAGGAGGGGGAAGCCCACGCCTTGGTCGATCGGGCGCAGCGCATCGTCAGCGCGGCAGACGACGTACCGACATCGCCCCCGTCGCTGACCGAGGAGTTGATGCTGCGGCGCCGGCTGCTCGCGGGATACGAAGTCGCCCGCATGCAGTGGCCGGAGCGATTCGCCGCCCTGGCGAGTCGCATCGATCGTTACCAGGCGGCGCTCGCGGCGGCGGGGCTCGACCCGCGCCAGCTGACACCTCGTCGGTTCGCGCTCGACCGTGTGCTCCAATACGTCGCGAAAGCGGTTCTCGTGCTGTTGATCCTGCTACCGGCGGCGCTGGTGGGCGTAATCACGCACTACCCGGCGTACCGGGCGGCGGGGTTCGTCGCGACGGGCATGGCGAAGGGCGCCGAGGAGTCCCTTGCCAGCATCAAGGTGCTCGCCGCGATGCTGCTGTTTCCTCTTACCTGGGCGGCCGTAGCAGCGGCCGTGTGGCTTTCGCGGGGTGTGGAGCCGGCGCTGCTCGCGCTGGCGATCGAGCCACTCACCGGGTATGCGGCACTGATCTTTTTCGAGCGGCTCGATCGCATTGTTGGTGGAGCGCGCGCGCTCGCGCTGTTTGCGTTCCGGCGGTGGGCATTCCTGCGGCTGCTGGCCGAGCGAAAGGGGATCCGAGACGATATCCTCGCCCTCGGCCGGGACCTGGGGATCGCGTAGGGCTATGGGGGAATATGATGTAGGGGCGCAGCATGCTGCGCCCCTACATGAGTGCCCGTCTTTACGGGACGATCAATGCCAGCTCTGCACTTGTTCCAAGAAGCTCCGCGACAGCTTGCCCAACTCCGCCGGCGCCGCCGTAGAGTCCTTCGGCACACCTTCGACGCGGGCCAAGTTGCGCGACGCCTTCTGATAGGTCGGGTCGATCGCCAGCGCCGCGCGATACTCGTCGACCGCCTGCGTGATGTAGCCGCCCTTCTCGAGCGCAAACCCGAGATTGTTGTGGAACGTCGCGACCGTCGAGTCGATCTCGATCGCCCGCGCGAGCGGGCCGAGCGCGTCCGCATACTTGTGCTGGGTGATCGACGCCGACGCCAGGTTGTTCATCGACCAGACGTCACGCTCGTCCAGCACGATCGCGCGCTTGAACGCGTCGACCGCTCCCGTTGTGTCTCCCAGCTCGTCCTTCACGCGACCGAGGATCCGATATCCCTCACCCGACGTGGAGTCGATGGCGAGCGTGGCTTCGACGTGGGGGAGCGCCTCCTGCGCCTTGCCCTGCTCGACCAGCACCCGGCTGAGGTTGAGATGACTCTTGACGTGGTTCGAGTCGATCGCGAGCGCCCGCTTGAACGCATCCACCGCGCCGTCGCGGTCGCCCGTCCGCCAGGCGGAGAGGCCGAGCATGTACTGACCCCACACGTCGCCGGGCTTATCGGTCGTGTAGGTGGTGAAGAGCCGCACCGCCTCGGCGTAACGCTTCTCTGTGAAAGCGGTGTTCGCGCTTTCGAACGACACCGGACCCGGGTTGACGGGGCTGGTGGGGGTCGAAGTCGTCACCTCTGCCGCGTTGGCATCGCCCGTCTTGGGCCGTTTGTCACCGCATGCGCTCGCGACGAGCGCGGCGATGAGGCAGGGAATAAGTGTCGCCTTCCGCATGGAGTCCTCCTTGTGATTGGTCGAACGGCAGTAACGCCCCCGGGTAAGGCAGGAGGAGGGCCAGCGGTCAGTCGTCCATCATCCGTTGTCAGATATGGAGTTACTTGATGAGCTCCCGGCTCGCGTGTCGCGGAGGACACTGATTTCGAGTGGGCAGGTGTTCGGACGGACACGTCCGCGGCTGAGAGCCGCGACTCGGCCGAGCCGCGAGTTACTTGCGACTGGCGTCCCGGCTGATGTTATGCCGCCGCATGATCTTCAGAAGGCTGGCATGATCCGCGAGGCCGAGTGCCTGCGCCGTCCGGGTGATGTGCCAGTCGTTATGCTCCAGCGCCGTGACGATGATCTCCCGTTCGGCCTCGGTCTTGAGATCATGAAACGTGCTCGGGACCGTGTCCGAGTCTGCTCGCCGACGCCCCGCGTCTTGTCGAATCTCGCCAGGAACGTCGTCGATGCCGATCGTGTCGCCGTCCACGGCGATGATCATCCGCTCGACGACGTTCCGCAGCTCGCGGACGTTGTTGCGTGTCCAATCGTACCGCATCAGACACTCGATCGCAGCCGGCTCGATTGTCTTGGGGCGCGTCCCGAAGTACGCGCAGGTGGCGGCCAACAGGTGCTCGACGAGTGCGGGGACGTCGGACCGGCGCTCGCGCAAGGGCGGCACGCGGAGCGTGTGAACGTTCAGGCGGTAGTAGACATCCTCGCGGAACCGTCCGGCCTTTACCTCCGCTTCGAGATCCCGGTTGGTAGCGGCGAGGACACGCGCTAGAACGGGCACGGTACGGTTGCCGCCGAGCCGCGTGACCTGCCGTTGCTCGATCACCCGCAGCAGCTTCGCCTGGGCGGCGAGCGGAAGCTCGCCGATCTCGTCCAGAAAGACGGTTCCGCCGGCGGCAGCCTCGAAGGCGCCCTTGCGCAGGGCGCCCGCTCCGGTGAAGGCGCCGCGCTCGTGACCGAACAGCTCGTCTTCCACCAGGTTCTCCGGCAGCGCCGCCGCGTTGAGCGCGATAAACGGCCCGGAAGGGTGCGGGCCGAGGCGGTGTAGCGCCCGGGCGACGAGCTCCTTGCCCGATCCGCTCTCGCCCACGATCAGCACGGGGCTCGGAATTTTCGCCACGCGCCCGATCGCGTCCTTGAGCTGTTGCATCGCGCCACTCGCACCGACCAGTGGCGCCTCGAGCTCGAGTCGACCGCGCAGTGCCGCCAGCTGTGCCGCGAGGCGCTGCCGTTCGAGCGCGTGCTCGACCTCCTGTACCACGCGCTCCATCGGCTCTGCCTTGTCGATGAAGCTCTGGGCGCCAAGCCGGATCGCCTCGGTGCAGCGGTCGTAGTTCCCCGTACCCGTGTACACGATCACGGGCGCTTTCAGGCCGCGCCGCGCCATGGCGCGCAGCACTTCGAAGCCGTCCATGCCGGGCATTTCGAGGTCGAGGATGACGCAATCCACGGCCTCGCGCTCCAACGCGTCGAGCGCCGCCTGCCCGCCGTGTGCGACGAGCGTTTCGTAGCCGCCGACGCGCTTCAGGTCGTACGCGTATTGATCGGCCATCGCGACCACGTCGTCGACGACCAGAACGGTGTTCATGCCTTCACCCCGGGCAGCTCGACGATGAACGTACTGCCTGCTCCGGGCTGCGTCTCCACGCGGAGCGAGCCGCTGGCGTCGAGCACCAGCCGCCGCACGATGGACAGACCCAGTCCCGTCCCTCCCGGCTTGGTGGTGTAGAAGTCGTCGAATGCGCGATTCAGCTCATCCTGCGTCATGCCCCGGCCCGTGTCGGCGACAATGACGCGGACCGGGGGTGTGCCGTTGCCGGGTGCGCCGCGATCGGTGGAGACGCGGACGCTGCCGGGCCGGTCCACGAGACTATCGATCGCATTGCCGATGAGATTCTCGAGGATGCGCCGAAGGGCGAGCACATCGGCGCGGACCGGCGGCAACCCTTCCATCAACTCGAGACGTATCTCCGCCCGGCCGGTGTCGCCCATGCGGCCGATCGTCTCCCGCACAACGGCGTTCACGTCGCACGCCTCGCCGGCCGGGTGCGGATACAGGCGCGCATAGTTGCTCGCGAGATTCTCGAGGTAGGTGATGCTCGATTCGACCGTCGCCTGGCGGTCGCGGAACGCGGCGGCCAGCGGCTCGGGGCCTTCGCGCGCGGCCTGCACGAAGTGCCGGAAAACGTTCCGGATCGGGATCAGGCCGTTCTTGACGTCGTGATTCACCTGCCGGGCGAGGTCGCCCATCGCGAGCCGGCGCTCGGCCTCGCGCAGGCGGGCAGCGCCGGCGCGCAGTCGCTCGGTCATGGCGCCGAGCAGGCGACTCAACGCCCCGATCTCGTCCGCGCGATCGCTCTCGAACGCCACGTCCAACCGGTCCATGTCGACGTCAGCGGTCTTGGCGGCGAGCGCGGTCAGCGGCCGGCTGATCCGCGTCGAGAGCCAGGAGGCGAGCACGAGCGCGATCGCGGCAGTGGCGAGCACCGCGACGAGGAAGGAAAACGCGACGCCCCGACGCAGCGCCGCCAGGGATGCGAGCGAGTGCGAGACCATTATGCGCGCGGGCTGCAACTCTGCCGAATCGCCGCCCGCCACGAACGGCACGGTGAGGCTGTCCACGACCTGCGTGGTCGGATCAGCCGCGGCCGACGAGTCGCCCGGGAGCACGACGGCCACCTTCAGCTCGGGGTCGGGAGTCAGGTGCGCCAGGAAGCTCGAGTCCACGGCGATCCCGCCCACCAGGGTGAACGCGCGACTGCCCAGCCGCACCGAGTCGACGCGCGCCAGCGCGAGGAGCGGCCCTTCCGCCCCGCGGGCCCGGAGCAGGGCGGTGCCCGCGGGCGCCGTGGCCAGCAGGCGCGGTAGCGCAGGATCCGTCCGATCGTACTCGTTGCGAAAATGTCCCGAGCTCACGATCCGCCCCGCGTCGTCCTGGATCTGCAGCAGAGAGAGGCCGGAAAGGCGCATGGCATCGCCGGCGTAGTCGAGGACGTAGGTTCGGTCGCCACCTTGAACCACCTGCCCGCGGAAGCGATTGTCTCGGGCCAACGCTTCCCGCAAGGCGGCCAGGCGGCTGGCAATGTCGCCGCTCCGCTGGTCCAGGTCCGCCCGGATCACGGCGACGAGCGCCGCCACGCGCCGCTGGTACTCGGCGGCGAGTCGGTTCGCCATCTCGGCGCGAATGCGCAACCCGAACACGGTCAGGGGAACGAGCACCACGGCGCCGAATCCGAGGAGGAGACGGGCGCGAAACGTCATGGCGGGCCGATGTGGAGGGTCCCGTCCCAGTCGAGCGCCATCCGGGGGAGGCCGCGCCGGACGATGGCATGCGCGCGGACGTCGAGTAGTGGCTCCACGGTGCCGGCGGCGGCCCACGGGGGCAGCTCCACCGCCGCCCGGCACGCGTCGTACACCCGGCGCGGCAGCTCGAGCACGTACGCTGCGTCGCCGCCGGCGCGGAGCGAGGACGCGAACGCCGCCCCCGACACGCCGGCGGCGACCGCGCCGGGCCCCAGCACGCCGAGCCCAACGAGGCGGGCCGCGACATCGGCGGCACTGCGGTCGCTCTGATCGTACGCGATGCGGCGCCGCCGTCCGGTCGCGCCCAAGGTGTCGCGTCCGGCGGGCAGATTGCAGTTCGAGAGGTCAGTGAACCAGTAGCGCCCGCTGCCCGTCCATTCGGCGGGGCGCGCGTCCTGACGCACCGCCTCTCGCAACGTCTCGAGGCGCAGATCCCCGGCGAGCGCCTTGTCGCGGCCCGGCGCAAGCAGCACGTACGCGCGACCCCACTCGAGCGGGAGGTCCGCGTATCCCGAGAGCGTCCGCGCGTACTCGAGCGTCGCGGGGTCGTCCGTCACCAACAGATCCGCGCCGGCGTCGAGGGCGTCGCGCGAGGCCGTGGGGGCGGCCATGACGATCTTCAGCGCGGGGCGCCCGGGCGTGGGGCGTATCGGCTGCGCCACCAGCTCATCCGGCGACGCGGGATTGCTGTGCGTCATCCAGTAACCACCGGTCCCGATCGGCCATCCTCCACCGGGTGCGCCTTTGGTCACTGCCAGCACCTGATCCGCGAACCGCTGGAACGGGACGCCGGCACCCGGCACGGTCAGGGTGTGATCGTCCACGATGAGCGCGCTCTGCGCGAGCGCTGGATCGCGTCCCCGCCAGGATGCCAGGACGTCTCGCGCCGTCACCGGTGCTCCGTCCCAGAATCGTGCGTTGTCACGCAACGTGAACGCCCAGCGATCGCCGGACGCCTGGTCCCAGCTCTTCGCCAGCCCCGGGAGGGGGCGTCCCTGGCAGTCGAGCCGGATCAACGATTCGTACAATTGCCCGAACACCAGCCGTTCGGCTTCATTCCGGGGAAGGGGAGCGTGCGCGGCCGCCACGGGATCGGAGACGGCGACCGAAACGGTGTCGCGAGCGACCGTCCGGCCATTGGCGAGCATGCACGTGGTGTCCCCTGGGGCCGGGGTGGGCGGCGGGACCTCGACGTGCGGACCGCCTCCCCGGCACGCTGCGGCGAGCAAGCCGAGGATCGCGATCCTGCGATGCAGGCTGAGGAGAGTCACGGGGCGCAACTCCGGGATAACTGTCGAAGGATACCCAGGGCTGGAAGCCCCGTGCCACAACCCGGCTACTGGCGTGGCTTGCGGGACATCAGAGCCAGGATGTTCCCTTCGGAGTCGTGGAATTCCGCCAGCCAGAGGTCGTAGTCCGCCGCACGGTGCACCAGATGCGGCTCGGCGACAAAATCAACGCCGCGGCTGCGGAGGGTAGTGTGCGCAGCCGCGATGTCGGGCACGAGGTAATAGATAGTGGAGGCGGCATGGTCCAGCTCCGGGTTTTCTGGCACGCCGAGCATGACGCTCACGCTGCCACATTGGAAGAAAGCCATTTGAGGCGGCGCCTGGAACAGAAAGGGCATGCCGAGAGTGTCGCGGTAGAAGCGGATGGCGCGATCGAGATCGCGGGCGCGGACGAAAATCTGGCCGATCGCAGTGAGGCCTTCGAACTGCATGGTCGCTGTAGCCATGACTGCCCCCTAGGTCGTGCTGACGGCCGGCTCCTGTTGGGTGAGACAATGCAGCGTTCCGAGTCCCCACACCAGATCCACCGCGTGTATCCCCACCACCGGCCGATCTTTGATCAGCTCTGCCAGAATCCCGATTGCCACGCGGTCCTTGGGGTCATTGAAGGTCGGCACCAGGACGGCCCCATTGGCGATGTAGAAGTTGGCGTAGCTGGCGGGGAGGCGTTGTCCGTCGAAGGAGAGGGGCGCCGGCATCGGCAGATCGATCACGTCAATCTTGGTGCCGTCTTCGAGTCGCATGCCCTGTAGCCGTTCGCGGTTCTCCGCGAGCGGGCGATAGTTCACGTCGCGCACGTCCGTCTCGCGGCACAGCACCACGGTCTTTGGATTGACGAAGCGACACACGTCGTCGACATGACCGTGGGTATCGTCCCCCGCGATCCCCTTGCCGAGCCACAACACATGCGTCACGCCGAGCTGCTCGCGGAAGACCGCTTCGAGGTCGGTGCGCCCGAGGCCGGGATTCCGGACCTGGACCTTCGGATCGAGCAAGCATTCTTCCGTGGTCAGGAGCGTTCCGTGTCCGTTGAGGTCGATGCTCCCGCCCTCGAGCACCACGTCTCCGGTGCCGCTTCGGGCTGGAAACACCCGCAGCTTGAGTCGCGCTGCCACCCGGGGGGCAATCCCATCGTCCTTCTTCCAGTCGGGATACTTGGCCCACGCGTTGAAGCGAAACCGCGCAATCGCGACTTCAGGGCGCGGCTTGGTACGTCGTACGAAAATCGGGCCGAAGTCGCGGGTCCACCCGCGGTTCGTCGGGAACCGGAAGAACTCGACCTGCGTGGAGGCTACGCCGACGTGCGCGAGCAGCCGTCGCGCCTGGCGCTCGTGCACCGCCGTGTTGACCAGGATGCGGACGATCTCGCTTGGGACGAGCGCGCGCACGATTTCGCCGTACACCCACGGGATCGGGCCAAACTTGCCGGGCCAATCGCTGGCGTTGTGCGGCCAGCCGATCCACGTGGCGTGGTGCGGCTCCCATTCGGCGGGCATACGGAAGCCGAGGGCCGCCGGGGTGTCGGACCGAGGCACTACCGCTGATCGTCGAGGAAGCGGCTGCCGATGCCGGCGTAAGCGTCGATCCGTCGGTCGCGCAGAAACGGCCAGCCACGGCGGACTTCTTCGATGCGCGCCAGGTCGACTTCCCCCACCAGGATCGTCTCGCGGTCACGGGGTGCCTCGGCGACGATCGCGCCGAACGGATCGGCGAGGAACGACGAGCCCCAGAACTCGATGCCGTCCCCGTCCGTGCCCGCGGGGCGCTCGTGTCCCACCCGATTCACGGCGGCGACGTAGCAACCGTTCGCGATCGCATGACCGCGCTGGACGGTGCGCCAGGCGTCGAGCTGCTCCGCCCCGTGGGTCGCCTTCTCCTTCGGGTGCCAGCCGATCGCTGTCGGATAGAACAGTACGTTGGCCCCTTGCAAGGCGGTGAGGCGCGCCGCCTCGGGATACCACTGGTCCCAGCAGACGAGCGTCCCGATCCGCCCCACATGGGTGTCGAACGCGCGGAACCCGAGGTCGCCGGGCGTAAAGTAGAACTTTTCGTAGTACGCCGGATCGTCGGGGATGTGCATCTTCCGGTAGAGCCCGACGACGCGGCCGTCGACGTCGATCACCGCCGCGCTGTTGTGGTACAGACCGGCGGCGCGGCGCTCGAAGACGGGGGCGATCACCACGACCCCGGCCCGCTTCGCGGCCTTCCCGAGCGCCTCCGTGCTCGGCCCCGGCACGGGTTCGGCCAGGTCGAACAGCCCGGGATCCTCGCGTTGCGCGAAGTATTGCGATCGAAAGAGCTCCGGGAGGCACACGACCTGCGCGCCCGCGCCGGCCGCCTCCGCCACCTTCGCGATCGCTCGTTGCAGGTTGGCGTCCGGGTCGGACGACATGGTCATCTGGACCAAGCCCAGTTTGTACTTCACCGGAGTCTTGGTGTCCGCCATGGGGGAGAACACTACCATGTTCCTGGCGTGAACGCATCGGTCGTACGACCGCCCGGCGGTTGCCGGGGACGGGGCGGCGCGTCCATGTTTGACTACCATGCGCCGCCCGTTTTTGCTACTCGCCCTCGTCCCGTGTCTGGGCCTCGCGGCTGCCCCGCTCGGGCACGCCGGCGCTCCTTGCGTCTCGCGTCGCGCCCACAGCGTCCCCGCGGCGTACGCGGCGGCCGTGGCGCAGGCACGCACCGTCGTGTGTGAGCAGCTCGCGCCCAACGTGCCGGGAGTGCAGGTGGCTGTGGCGGTTGACGGTCGCCTCGTGTGGTCCGAGGGGTTCGGATACGCCGACATGGAGCGGCGCACGCCCGTTAGCCCCGAGTCCCAGTTCCGAATCGGGAGCGTATCGAAACCGTTGACGGCGGCGGCCGTGGCGCTCCTCTACGAGCAGGGCAAGCTCGATCTCGATGCGCCGGTCCAGAGGTACGTGCCCGCGTTTCCCACGAAACCGTACCCCATCACGACGCGCGAGCTGGCGGGCCACCTCGCGGGAATCCGGCATTATCGCGGGGACGAGTTCCGGCTGAACCGTCACTTCGACACCGTCGTCGAGGGCCTGTCGATCTTCGAGGACGATTCACTCCTGTTCCCACCGGGGACGAAGTTCTCCTACTCGAGCTACGGCTGGAACCTGATTTCGGCCGTGGTCGAGGGTGCGTCGGGAGAGACGTTTCTTCGCTACATCAGCGACCACGTCTTCCGACCGCTCGGCATGACGCGAACCGCGCCCGACCGGGTCGATAGTCTCATACCGCACCGAACGCAGTTCTATGACCGTGACACCACCGGACGGTTCACGCTCTCGCCGCGGGTCGACAACAGCTACAAATGGGCGGGTGGGGGGTTCGTGTCGACGGCAGAGGACTTGGTGAAGTTCGGCTCGGCCCTCTTGCAGCCCGGATTCCTCAAGCCGGAGACCCTGGAGCTGCTGTTCACGTCGCAGCGGACGACCAGCGGCGAGGCCACAGACTACGGGATCGGCTGGTTCCTTGCGAGCGACAGCTTGAAGCACCGTCGTGTGTTCCACGGCGGCGGCTCCGTCGGCGGGACGGCGGCCTTCGGCGTCGACCGCGATTCACGAGTGGTGGTGGCCATCCTCAGCAACCTGACCAGCGCGCCACTCGATCTCGGCAATCGGATCTGGACGGTCTTCGATCGCTGATACGCCCCGCTGATTGGGGCCTTAGGCGCTCAGTTGCTTCTCGCCGGCCAGCGACGCGGGTCGAACAGGGAGTCGGTGAGCACGCGGTCGGTCTTGATCTCGGTGTACTGCTCGAGCCAGCGTTGCCGGCCGTCCACCAGGAAGGCCACCTCGGCCGCCAGCCATGCCGCGCCGACGGGCCGGTACTGGTTGAACCGGATGTCGCCCGTGCTCGCCGTGTCGCGCTGCCCCGGCTCGAGCAAACGGACGAACACGAGCCGTTCCTGGTCGACCCAGAACTGGCGCGTGCGCCGGTCACCGGCCTTTGCGCCCACGACGAAGACGGGCCTGCCATCGAGCGTATCCTCGTGAACCGTCCCGAGGTCGTACCCGAGCCGCTCCAGCTTCACCGCGGTCTGCTCGGGCGGATCGAAGTACACGTCGAACCCCAGGACCATCAGCGGGTGCACGAACGCCTTCGCGCTGGTCAGCCGCCCGCCGCTGAAGGCGAACTGCGAGTCGCGCACGAACAGCACGCCGCCGCCCGAGTCGACGGGCTCGAATTCGATGCGCAACCGGCCGGGCAGGGCGGCGTACTCTCTCCAGGTCGAGTGCCGGGCCTGCCCGTCGGGAGCCGTCGCGGTGTTCTTCTGGATGAAGGTCACGGTGCGATACCATTTCCCGACGTAGCGGTCGTGCATCGCGACCAGCACCTCGCGCCCGGTGCGCTGGGAGTCCGCGGCAGCGAGCGTGAGCAGCGTGCAAATCACGTGCGGGGTCAACGCGCCCCCCCCCCCGCCGACTTCTCCAGGCGGTACCCTGCTTTGCGAACGGTGAGGATGTGATGCGGCACCGCGGGATCGGTTTCGAGTTTGCGGCGCAGCTCGGCGACGTGGGTATCCACGGTGCGGCTCAACACAGCGGCGCTGTACCCCCACACCTCGGTGAGGAGCTCCATGCGGGTGACCACGGCACCGTCGCGCCGCAGCAGCGCGACCAACAGGTCGAACTCCTTCGGCGTCAGCGGGACGGGCTGCCCGTTTCGGAGCACCGTGCGGGACGCGGGGATCACTTCGACCGGTCCGAAGTGCTCGGGCGGCCCGGCCCCGTCGCCCGGCGGCGCACTGCGGCGGAGCAGGGCCTCCACCCGGGCCAGGAGCTCGAGCACGCCGAACGGCTTCGTGACGTAATCGTCCGCGCCGAGGCGCAAGCCGCGCACCTTGTCGGCCTCCTCGCCGCGGGCCGTGAGGATGAGGATCGGCATGCGGCGTCCTTCGTCCCGCAACGCCCGGAGCACCCGGTAGCCGTCGAGGCCCGGAAGCATCAGGTCGAGAATGATGAGATCGGGCGCCGCGTCGCGGGCACGGGCGAGCCCCTGCGTGCCGTCCTCGACGACGAGCACCTCGTAGCCCTCAATCTCGAGGTTGTTGCGGAGGCCGAACGCGAGATCGGCGTTGTCTTCCACGACGAGAACGCGCGTCATGCCGGCGCTCCGGCGTCGGCGTGGAGCGGGCCGGTGTCCGTCGCGGCGTGGCCCAGCGGCTCGAGGGGGAGCTCGATGACGAAGCGGCAGCCCCGGCCACGGCTGTCCGAGGCGGGTGCATCCTCGACCCAGGCGCGGCCGCCATGCAGCGCCACCAGCTCCCGCACCACGGAGAGACCGATGCCTGTGCCCGCCACGGCGGAGCCGCGATCGCGCTCGAGGCGCCAGAACCGATCCCACACGCGCTCCCGGTCGGCGGCCGGAACGCCCGACCCCTGATCGTCCACCGAGATCCGCGCCCGCCTGTCGGCGACGGCTAGTCCGAGCGTCACGGTCTGGCCCGGGGGACCATACTTCACCGCGTTGTCGAGCAGATTGAGGAGCATTTGACGCAGCGCGTCGGCGTCCACCGGGGCAACGATCCCGTCGGCGAGCGCGGTGCGCAGGAAGACGCCCCGGGCTGCCGCGAGGGGCGCAAAGGCTTCGGCGGCTTCACTCACCAGCCGCGCGAGGGGCGCCGGAGCGGGTGCGAGCCGCGTGAGACGCCGCTCCGACCGCGAGAAGTGGAGCAGGTTTTCGACCAGGTGCGTCAGCCGCCGTGCCTCCTGATCGATGATCTCGAGGGACCGCACCCGCTCGTCGTCGGACCGCACGCGTCCCAGCAGCAACGTCTCCGAGAACATGCGGATCTGGGCGAGAGGCGTGCGCAGCTCGTGCGAGACGCCCGACACGAAGTCCGCGCGCAGCCGCGACAGCTCGTGTTCGCGCCGCAGCTGGATCAGGGCTATCACGACCAGGCCGGCCGTGAGCGCCAGGAGCGCGAACAAGCGCGGCCGCTGGTCGCGTGGCATCCCGCCGATAATCAGCTTCGGCGCCATGTCGGGGCGCAGCGCCACCTGCACGAGCATCCCGCCCATGATCGCCTCGACGGTGTCGTGGGCGGCAAAGGTCGGCTCGTACTGCACCGGCGAGCGATACAACTCGATCCCGTCGGCATCGGTCACGATCGCCGAGCCGAGCGAGTCGTAGATCACCCCGCCGGTGAGCGGGCGGGGCAGGAGCGGAAACTTGTCTTCATCCATCGTATAGTAAGGACCAAACGCCGCGGGATCGTTATCGACCCCGACCACGATTCCCGGCCCGCCCGTTTTGTTCTTGACGACCGTGTAGACCACCGCGCGCTGCACGCCGTCCACCGTGCGCACGATTGCGGCGAGGTGTTCTTTGGGGTCGTACATGGCTTGCATATGCGCAGGAAGTGTGTCGGCGAGCCAGCGGCCCGCTGCCTTCGATGGCGCGGCGCCGGCCGTCTCCAGCCGTTTGGTCTTCAAATCGTAGCGAAACGTGTAACGCGCTTGCTTGACGAAATGAGCGGCCACCGAGTCGAGTCCGACTGCGAGTGCAGCGGGGCTGGGCAGGGGTGCGCCAGGCGTGCCCGCCTTCGCGCGGGTGAGCGCGTCCACCGCCGGCCAGAAGGCCATGTAGTAAAGCTCTCTGCTCACCCGCTGCGCGAACCGCGCGGCGGCGAGGTGCGCGTTGTCCCGCAGCACGCGCTCGGCCGTGGCCTGATGGTCCAGGAATGTGCGGTGAGCCTGGACCGCGAGCGCACCCGCGAGGACGAGCGTGAGCAGCAGCAAGGCGGCGACGAACAGCGCGCGCGGACGCGGCGAACCGGACAAGGACCTCATGACGCTCGGAGAGAAATGCACCCGTTTCGTGGGAGTTTCAAGCTAAGCCCGCCGACCCGGGGAATGCCGCCCTTCACCGTTTTCTGACAGGCTCCCCACCCGACCACCACCCGTCCGCCTGGGCCGCCCCCTAACGTTGCCATGCGAACCCAGGTCGCGGCCGGAGTGTTCGACGGCCCACTTCGCCCGACCGGTCAACCCCGGGGAGCCCTTCGTGCCCCGGGTTTGGCTTTTATGTTCCAGGTGGCATGGCCTTCGCACTCACCTGCCCCGCGTTCGGCGAGGGCTCCGCGATCCCGGTGCGGCACACCTGCGACGGCGACGACGTCTCGCCGCCGCTCGCATGGCGCGATGCGCCCGCCGGGACACAGACGTTCGCCTTGATCTGCGATGATCCGGACGCTCCCGCCGGCACCTGGGTTCACTGGGTGCTCTACAACCTGCCGGCCAGTACGTCCGAGCTCCCCGAGAACGTCGCCAAGGTCGAGTCGCTCGACCTGGGCGGCGCGCGTCAGGGGCGAAACGACTTTCGGCGTCCGGGCTACGCGGGCCCATGTCCCCCACCGGGTCCCGCGCACCGCTACTTCTTCAAGCTCTACGCCCTCGACGCCGCGTTGCCAGTCAAGTCGGGCGCTCTGAAGAAGGACGTCGAAGCCGCGATGCAGGGCCACACACTCGCCACCGCGCAGTTGATCGGGATGTATGCGAGGAAGAAGAGATGAGGGCGCGCTGCGGTGGGTTGCTCGCGTTCGTCGTCATCCTGGGGACCCCGTCATTTCATGTCGTCGTGGTGTCTCCCGACCTTCGAGGTCTGATGAGCGCGCTCTGGGTCGAAAACAACCGGCACTGGGACGAGCTCGCCGATCAGAACACGCTGACCCAGTTGTTGGGCACCGGGAAGCCGACGCAACGAGAGTACCTCGGCTGTCTCTCCGGAGACGTCGCGGGCGACACGCTATTCGTCCGCCGACTGGTTCACGCGCGGAATCTGAAGCAGCTGCAGTTCGCGGTGGCGGGTGACTGCGAAGGGGTGCCGGACCTGGTGGGCACCTTCCACACGCATCCCTATCGCGCCGATTCCGCCGGGCGCGCCGTCAAGGAGCGCGGTCTATCGCCGATGGACCTCCGCACGTTTACCCAGGCCCCGGATGTGGTCACGATTGTGATGTGGGATCTCGATTCGCTCGACATCGCGGCGAAGAGTCCGGATGGCAGCGTGCTGCATCCGGTGCCGCTTACGGTCCGCTAACTGGCCGGCTGCACCAGGGCGTCGAACACGCCCGTCAGGATGCGGCCGCTTCGCTTGACCTGGACCCAGATGTGGTAGTGCCCCGTCTTGGGAAAGGCATAGGGGAACGAGAGGGAGCTGGGAGCAGGGGGCAGTACGTTGCGGTGCGATACTGCTCCCTGCTCCCCGGTCCCGGCCGCCTTTTCCATCTCCGTCAGCCTCGCAGCGAGCCGCCCCCTGATCGTGTCCCCCGGCTGCCGGAGTGCGAACGTCTCGAGCGCCGCGAGCGAGACTGTGCCCGCCGGGTGGAGATGCACGAACACCGCGCCGTCGTCGCGGGTGAGCATCAGGTGACCGGCCATCCCCATGTAGGGCTCGAGCGTAGCCGGCTTGCCCGCCGGGTCGGTTACGCTGAAGCGCAGCGGCGCGTCCTGATCGACCACGATCGGCGCAGCGCCGCGCTCCCAGGTCATGATGGACCCGTCGGCGAGCGTCTGCGAGAGACCCGTCCCCCGTCCCTCCTCCCCCGTCCGTAGCCATGCATCGTCCGGATCGGTCGGACGCCAGGAGCGCGCCTGGCCGCCGACGTCAACCGTCGCCACGAGCGTCTGGGCGAACCCGCTCTCGTGCACGATGTCGGCGTACACCCGGTAGTGCCCCGGGACGAGCGGCGGCAGGGCGGCTTCGAAGGTCACCGAGTCGACCGGGAGGGGATGGAGGTGAGCGAAGGCGTCCAGCGTCGAGTCGCGCACTAGAAACAGATGCATCAGGTGCCCGTGGTCCGGGACGAGCGGCGTCCATTGTCGTTTGGGATTGGTCCACAAGGTGTCGTCGATGGCGAGCCGCAGCACCCGCCCGTCGCCGGCGGTGCGGACCGTCGCGGTGGCGTGGAACGGCTCGTAGAGGCCGGTACGGTAGGCGGCATCCACGCGGTTCCACCACGCCCGGCCGCCGAGCAGGGCGAGGGCGAGCACCACGGTCGCGACACCCATCGCCGCTCGGGAGCGGAGCGTGTGTCTCCGGTCGGGCTCGGCACCGGGCTCGAGCCCGCTCTCCCGCACGGCCGCCCCGATCAGGGTGACGGCGCCCACGAACAGGAATGCGCCGAGCGCGAGCAGCGCGAGGCCCAGGGGGCGGTCGAGCGCGAGGCGGCGGGTGGCGACGGCTATGACCGGCACGAGCGCGGTTCCCGAACCCGCCGCGCCCTCGACCGTGACCTGCACGCCGTACGAGCCACCGGTCATCAACCACAGAGCCGCGCTGTACAGGGTGGAGTCTCCGGGGACCCGCTGGGCCACGTCGGGAGGCGGCGGCGCCGCGGTACGCGGGTCCCAGTAGATCGGCAGGACGAGCACGCGTCGGGCGTCCCGGGGCGACAGGAGGCGAACGGTGATTTGCGCGAGCCCCGGCACCACACCGGGACTGCGGACGATCACTCGCACGGCATAGGGGCCGGCCGCGCCCTCGAAATACGTGTCGGGACTCCCGACATGGGCGGACGTGATCAGGGCAATGGCGGCGAGCGCGGCGAATGGGACTGCGCGACGCGTCATCGCCGCAGCCGGGCCATCCAGCTCCCCCACCACAGTCCGAGGCGGGCGGACACGACGGCGATGAGTGCCGCGATCGCGACCGTCATCGGCGTCACCGGATTCGTGTCGGCGCGCCAGAAGCGGTAGCGCCAGGGCCCGAGCCGGCTCGAGTAGTCCCATTGATCCACGCCGAAGAAATAGTTGCGGGCATGGGGGCCCAGCAGAAACTCGGTGAAGAACCACTGGGTGACGAAAAATGTCGCGAGGAATGAGACGCCGAGGAGCAGCGACAGCCGCCAATCGCGATCTCGGCCGACACTGCGCATCGAGACGTCGATCGCCAGCGCCGGCACGATGAGCAGCAGCGGAAACGGCGGGGGGATCAGGTGCGTGACCGGGGTGAACACGGGAGCGAGCTTTGGCGTCGCGGGCGCGAGCTGGAGGATCCAGATCATCGCCAGGGAGAACGCCATGTAGCAGGCCGCGGCGGTCGTGGCGGGCCAGCGGAGCCGGATGCCGCGACCCGCCGCCACGAGCAGCAACGGGACGCCGCCGGCGGCCACCTGATAGTACAACGCGTTATGGGCGAGGTTGGCGAAGCCGATCTGCTCGATCCCGATTGTCGATACGTTCTGGAGCAGAATGGCGATCATGTACGCGGCAAACAGACTGTAGGACCGCGGTCCCTCGCCGGGAGCGTTGCGGTTTTGCAGTGCCAACACCAGGAACAGGGCGCCCAGCTGAAGGGCCCAGATCCCGAGCGCCAGAATGACGTGGGGTGGGGAGAGCACCTTCACGTCGAGGCCGTAGGCGTTGTGCCACCAGTTGTCGAACGGCGCCGACGTGATCATCGCGAACGCGCCCCAGATGCACACCCAGGCGCCGAGCGGGCCGCGGAAGCCCCAGAACGCCACGCTCGTGTCGCGCTGTTCCGGCGCGGGGGTGAACGTTGTCCGCAGCACCAGCCAGCCGCACGCCAGGCCCGCGAGCACGCCCCCCAGGTAGATCGCCATGTGGGCCGGGGTCCAGAACGTGTCGCGGCCGATCGAGCGATGCCAGGAGATGTCCCAGATCACGCCCACCTTCGCGCTCGTCGCCGCGACGACCGCCGCGGCGACATACCAGGGCAGGCGCGTGGCGACCGGCGCGGTGCGGATCGCCGTGCGGCTGGTTGGGATCGCGGTGCTGCTCATTCCTCTTATGATCGGTCGCGCGAACCCCCCGCGACCAGGCCCTTGCCGCGCCACTTCTCGAAGATCTTCTTCACCTGCTGGTGGGCGTCGGCCAGGGCGTCCTTCGCGGTCATGCGCCCCGTGGCCGCGTTGGCGAACATGGTGGGCAGGACGAAGGTGTCGAACACCTCGCTCTCCGCGGGGTTGGCGGGTCCCGGATGTCCGATGTTCGTCGCCCAGTCGAGGGCCGTGCTGATCGGCTTGAGCTTGGACGGCGGGGTCGAGCCGAACGGGTCGTTTGCCGTCACCTGCTCGAGCCATTTGCTCGCGGATGCGGCCTTCTGGGCTAGCGGCGTCCCCGGGTCGGCGACGGAGCCGGGGAACGACGGGAAGTTGTACAGCTTGCTTCCCAGGACGGCGTCGCGATAATGGCCGACCAGGTCGATGAGGAACTGCTTCGCGACGTCCGGGCTCTGGGCGAATTTCCAGATCACGTAGATCCCCATCACGTGCTCGCTCGCCCAGCGCGTCCCGCGCGGGCCCTTGAGCGCCGGCACGAAGAAGATGTCGTCCGCCACGGGAAGCTTGTTGTCCTGCGCGGTGCGGTAGGCGGAGATGGAGTTGAGGATGTAGCCGGTCTGGCGGGCGTTGAGCGCCTGGTTGTTCGACGCCGCGTTCCAGCTCATTACCGCGGGGGTCATGCCGGCCTTGAAGAGCCGCACGCCGAACTCCAACGCCTCGAGCGCCTGATCGGACTTGAGCACGACGTTCTCGTCCTTGTCCTGCACGGAGCCGTCGAACGACCATAGCATGGCCCGGGCAGCCATGTTGGAGTCGAGCTCCTGTGACATGCCGATCCCGATCGGAATTTGGATCTCCGGATGCTTGCTCTTGATCTGGGGAGCGGCCTTGACGAGATCCTCCCAGCCGACCGGTCCGTCCGGCATGCCGATCTCCGTCCAGATGCTCTTCAAGTAGTCGCCGGGGTCCGGGACATAGTTGTCGCTGAACCCGAACCACTTGCGCGTCACCGGGTTGTAGGTGCTGCGCTTGCACAGGTCGAGGATCGGCCCATTCTGCCCTTCGGCTTGCTTCACCACGTCCGCCATGTCGAGCACCTGGGGCTCGAATGCCCCCGGGGGCGACAGGAACTGAAACAGGTCGTGTCCTTGCTGCGCCGCGACCTCGGCGTTGGCCCGCGTCCCGAGGTCAGCGAGCGCGATGTGGTCGACGGTGACGTCGACCCCTTTGGCGGTTCCCCAGTCCTTGGCGTACTTATCGAACCAGACGTCGTACGACGGGACGAAATGGCTCCACTGGAGGATCTTGAGGGTCTTCTGTGGGCGCTTGATCCGGATGGTGGGGCCGAGGGCGGCGGCGGCGACGGCCGTCCCGGTCGTCGTGACGAACTTGCGCCGATCGATACTCTTACGCTTGGTCATTGAAAAGCCCTCCAATGGCTCAAGGGAGCGGTGTCAGGTGTCAGGTGCCGGGTGTCAGGCCCGTATCACCTGACACCCGAAACCTGGCACCTCTCAGAACGTGTACAGCACGCTGAGCGCGTACTGGTCGGCGCTCGTCACTCCGGTGTTCCACTGGGTCACCGAGCGGTAGTATTCAAGTCCCAGTGCGTAGCGGCCCGCCCGGAACCGCAGCAACGCGTCGCCCACGTGACTCGCCTGGCGGAGGAGCGCGGCCGTGGGGTGGTCCTGCGTGAACCGCTGCAGGTCCGGCTGGTCCAACCCGTAGTGAGCCCACAAGCTCCAGTGCGGAGTAAAGTCGTAACCCGCTTGGGCCCAGGCACCCCAGCCGCGGATGTCGCCCTGCGCAGGCGCGGACTGCGTGATGTGTCCGAACTGCTGTCCGATCGCCTTGCCGTAGTAGAAGTTCCCGTGGACGGTGAAATGCCCCGGGGCGACACTGCCGCCCGCCTCGAACGCGTTCCCGGTCATGTCGGATCCCGTGACGCCCGTGCCGGTTGTGTCTTTCCAGTCGATATGACCGACCACGTAAACGCTCCAGCTCAACTTCGCGGACCGTTTGGCCAAGTTGAGCTTGCCCTCGAGCTGGGGCAGCCCGGAGGCCTCGCCTGTACCGATGTTGCTGGTGCTGTCCCGCGGATTGCCCGGAGCGGTCGGCCCCGAGCCCTTCATCAC
>QHUS01000095.1 GCA_003222035.1 Gemmatimonadota bacterium
TCCCGCTCCTCTACGTGGCGACGGCCACGATCTTCATGCTCATGGCCGTGCCGGCCGGCAGGTTGGCGGATCGCGTCGGCCGCGTGCGGGTGTTCCTCGGCGGACACGCGCTCCTGCTCGTGGTCTACGCGTCGCTGCTCGTGCCCGCAGGAGCGGGCGAGACGGGGATGGCGGCCGCGCTGCGGATGATCGGAGCTCTGGTACTGCTCGGTGCATACTACGCTGCCACGGACGGCGTGCTCATGGCCTTGGCGGGCGCCGCGCTGCCCCCTGAGATCCGGGCCAGTGGCATGGCTCTGATCACGACGGGCACGAGCCTGGGGCGGCTCGCGGCCTCGGTTGCGTTCGGCGCGCTGTGGACGTGGCAGGGCGTCGATGTCGCAGTCACGCTCTCCCTGGTCGGACTTGCCGCTGCGTTGGTACTGGCCGTATTCTGCCTGCGCGCGAGAGAGGACGGTACGCCCGGTGTCGCACGCACCAGGTCGTGATCGGCGGCGCGTCGCGTTCGCGCTGTTGGCGACGGCCTGCGTCGCCGGCGGAGCCGCGTACACGGCGTGGGCTGCGCTGCGTACCCGGTCGGGCACTCGCCCCGGGGACGGCGGCGGGCCCGTGGCGGTCGAGGACGCCGCAGCGGCGCGGACGCTCATCGGCCGATCCGGCCCCATGGTAATGTTCCGCAACACGGGCCTGGGCCAGGGCTGGGAACAGGTTGCGCTCGTGCCGACCGAGTCGCCGGATCAGCCCCGGACCATCGTGCCGCTGCGATGCCAACGCCTTCACTTCGCGGCCGGACGGGGGCTCTGCGTGACCGGACACGCAGGCTTTTTCTCGACATACGACGTCTACACGTTCGGGGCCGAGTTCGCACTCAGCCACAAGATGTCGCTGAGCGGTCTGCCCAGCCGGACGCGTGTGTCGCCCGACGGCCGTTACGGGGCCATCACCGTCTTCGTCGCTGGGCACTCGTACGCCGCCGCCTCCTTTTCGACCAAAACCATGTTGCTCGACCTGACCAGCGGCGCTGAGCTCGGCGACCTGGAGCAGTTCACGGTCTCGCGCAACGGGCAGCCGTTCAAGTCGGTCGATTTCAACTTCTGGGGCGTGACGTTTGCCCCGGACGGCAACCGCTTCTATGCCACACTGCGGACGGGGGGACAGACCTACCTCGTCGAGGGTGAAGTCGCCGCCCGCGCAATGCGCGTCGTCCGGGCCAACGTGGAATGTCCGTCTCTGTCGCCGGACGGGACTCGGCTGGCATTCAAGAAGCGGGTCGGCAGCGCTCTGGGCGGGCCCGTGTGGCGGTTCCACGTCCTCGATCTCGCGACCATGACCGAGACGCCGCTCGCCGAGACGCGCAGCATCGACGACCAGGTGGAGTGGCTGGACAATCAGCGCGTGCTGTACGAGGTCGCTCCGGACTTGTGGACGGTCCCGGCGGACGGCAGCGGCGAGCCGCGCAAGTTCATGAGGAACGCGCTGTCGCCGGCGGTCGTCCGCACCGCGTTCACCTCGGCGGCCAAGACGCGAACCGTCTCGCTCCCGCCCGCCGACCTCGGCGTCACCATGTCAGCCGCGCCGAACTCCGTGCGGGTCGGACAAGACCTCACTTACACGATCACGGTGACGAATCACGGACCGGCCGTTGCCAGTGACGTCGGGACCTCAGTGCTCCTGTCGAGTGCGGTGACGTTCGGCGCCATCGGCCAGGTGAGCCCGCCGGGCGTGCCGTACAGCTGCTTCTTCAAAGACGGATACGTCTCGTGCACGGTCGCCCGTCTCGCGAGCGGCGAACGCTGGAGCGTACCGTTCACCGTGCGCCCGAACCGGACCGGACCGATCCGCAACCGGGTGACCGTCGGTGGTGCCGAGCCAGACCCCACGCCGGGCAACGACAGCGCGAGTGTCGAGACCGCCGTCCGTTAATCGCTCTTACGGTGTCGGTGGACCCGTTGATGCTGATGTAGCTCGCCGTGTCTGGCGCGGCGCACTGCAGAGTCACGGTCGGGTCGGTGATGTTGCAGGCTACGGCGATACCGGCTGAAGCGGATACAACCACGAGCAACACGAGCAGCGAGAGCCGTCTCATAACTCCTCCGCGTGATGGGGGCAGGGCGCTAAGGAGTCGGGCAACGTTATGTGGACGGCTCGGCCGAGAGCGTGATCCGGCTCACACGGCCGAAAGCGATGAGCTCCTGACAGAGGGCCGGGCGGCCGTGAGGGCCTTTTCGAACCAGTGATGTGCGTACGGCTCGTTGTTGAAGGGACGCACTTCCCGGTACCCGCTCGCCTGGTACAGCGCCTGGGCCTCGGTCAGGGCCTTGTTGGTCTCGAGGCGCAGCAGCGGGATGCGCCGCTTGCGCGCCAGGTCCTCGAGACGCTGCAGGATCCGCTTTCCAATGCCCAGGCCGCGGGAGGAGTCGGCCACCCACATCCGCTTGATTTCACCGAAGTGCGCGTGGCACTTGAGGGCCCCGCACCCGACCGGATCCCCATGCAGCGTGGCGAGCACGAAGTACCCCCGCGGCGGCGTGAGCTCGTCGGCGGTCGCGGAAATGCCGCGCGCCGGATCGAAGCCGGCGTCGAAGCGCGCGGCCAGCTCTTCGAAATAGCGCGTCAGGCAGTACTGGGCGGCGCGACTCGTGGGACGCTCCACCTGCAGCCGCACGGCGCTCGCGCGGAGCAGGCGCTCCACCGACCCCATGGCGGACGCAAGGGCGACGCGTTGGGGCTCCGTGAGTCGCTCGAGCAGCGACCGTGCCGCCTCGTCGGAGAGCCGATTCAAGACCGCCACTTCCTTCTTGCCGGCGGTCGTGGGCGTGACGACGCGCACGCGAGCGTCGCCCGAGGATTGGCTCGTGCGGATCAGACCCTCGGCCTCCAGGCCTCGCAGCAGCCGGCTCAGGTATCCGGAGTCGAGATCCAGGCGGGCGCGCAGGCGCCGCACCTCGATGCCGTTGGGACCAATCTCGCAGAGCACCCGCGAGGCCCCGAGCGAGCGGTCCCGCCCGAGGAACCGACCCTCCAGGGCCCCGACTTGATGGGTCACGGTTCGATTGAAGCTCCGGATCTGGGCGACCTGGTCCATTACCTGACATTAGTCAGATATTTCCCGGGCAGCAAGCGAACGGCCAGCGCCGGCGAGCAAGGCGCTGGCCGTTGCGGACTCCGCATGGGGCTTACGACACCGCGCTCCCGACCCCGACCTCGTTCAACACGCCGGTCGTGACGTCATAGATGAACCCGCGCAGCGGAATCCCGCTCGGGACCCAGGGGTGCGACTCGATCTTCTGGATCTGCTGGCGCACGTTCTCCTCCAGATCGCCGAACGCGTGAAAGTGCGCCGGCGACACGGCCGTGGTCCCCCGCTCCGCGCGGAGCCGCGTCACCAGGTCTTCGTCCTTGAACGTCAGCATGCCGCAATCGGTGTGGTTGATGATGACCCACTCCTCGGTCCCGAGCAGGTAGTGCGAGATCAACAGGGATCGGAGCGCATCCTCTGTCACAATGCCGCCAGCGTTGCGGATGATGTGCGCGTCCCCGGTCTTGAGGCCGAGCACCTGCTCCACGGTGAGCCGCGCGTCCATGCACGCGACGACGGCGAGCTTGCGGGCCGGTGGCATGGGGAGGTGACCCAGGGTAAAGGCGCGGGCGTAGCCCGAGTTGGCGCGCAGTACGTCGTCGATGACACTCATAGATCCTCCAAATAAAAAATGCCGCGACCCTTGAAGAGAGTCGCGGCCGCAGGGTGAAACTGTGGGGCCGGGAAGGCCCGCCGGAATCCTACGTCATCTGTACCCGGACACACATCGGCTGCGCTCCTTCACCAGGCGGCACGCGACAACAGCGCCGGGAGACAGCACCGATTGGAGTGTCCATTACGCTTGAACCTAAGCGGCGGCGGCCCGGGGGCAAGGCGGCGCTGATCATGTCGCCTCGCCCTGCCCGCGAAGATAGGTTGCGATCTCGGTGCGTCCGCCGTATTCAGCCCAGCCCAACGGCGTGCTCTCCCAAATCGTGTCCTTGATGTCCAGGCGCGCTCCTCGCTCGACGAGCAGGTGGACGACCTCCTCCTGGCGGGACCAGACAGCCTGGTGCAGCGGGGTGGAGTGGGCGTGATTGCCCTTCGGGTTGTAGCGGTTCGGGTCCTCACCGGCATCGAGCAGCAATTGGACGATCCCGACGTGTCCGTGCTGCGCGGCGAGCGCCAGTGCCCGGTGGCGATCGACGCTGGCGGACGTGGGGAGCAATGCGCGGACTAGCTCGAGTCGCCCCAGTCCCGCAGCCGTCGCGACGTTGTCCACCCGAGCACCACGGCGCACGAGGGCTTCTGCGGCGTCGCGATACCCGAACGCGAGTGCAGTCGAGAGCGGCGAAGTCCACTCGCCCACCCCACGCGCCTCGACCGCCGCACCGTAGTCCACCAGCGTGTCGACCAGCGCAACTTGCACCCCGGCGGTCGCGGGATGAGAGCTCGACACCAGCATGCTCATGGTCGCGTGTTGGCCGCCGTACATCCCGGCCAGCGCATCCGGGTCGGCGCCCGCATCGAGTAGTTGCCGTGCGAGACGCACCGCATTCTTCGGCGTCTGCTGGCGCCAGTCCTCGACGCCATTGGCAGCGAGGTAGTGAACCAGCGTGGCCCTATGCACCGGCGGATCGTGGTGCGTCACCAGCGTCGAGCGGGCGCGTACCAGCTCCGGATGCTCCTGCAGCAGCTGCTCCAGGGTGGGCTCGTCGCCCGCGATCACGGCCTGCACCGCCGATTCGAATGTCGCGACCGTCGAACCCGGCCGGCCGACGGCTTCGACCCACTCGACCAGGTGCGGCCAGCTGTCGAAGCTGTAGCAGCGAGCGGTAGCGAGCCGGGCATCGGATCGGTCGAGCCTGACGGCCCGGACCTCGGCGTCCGACAGCCGCCTGGGCAGCCAGGGAATGCGCTCGTCGAGGAAGCGGGGGTGGTGCTCCCTGAACACCCGGAGGGCCTCCGGATCGGCTGCTCGCCAGGCGGCGAGCAGGTCGTCGGCCTGCTGCTCGTAGGCCGTGAGGCTCGACCGAAACGGCAGCGCGCTGAAGGTCATGTCCTTGCGGAGGGTACGCGCGCTTCCACCTCCACCAGGATGCCGCGCCACTTCCCTTGCCGGAACCGCCAGACGCTGAGGGCACAACGCGTGATGTGACCGAGCAGGATCGCCGTCCAGATGTCCGCGGGCTGGAGCTCGCGCGTCGCCTGAATGACGCTGCACAGACCCAGGGGCACGATGATCTGGGACGCAATGGAGATGTAGAGCGGTGAGCGGGTGTCGCCCGTGCCCTGGAGACCCCCCGTGTACGCGAGCGCCACGGTGACGAACAGCCCCGACACGGAGAGAAAGCGGAGCAGCTGCACGCCGATGGTCACGACGACCGGGTCGGTCATCCCGAACAATCCGAGCAGGGCCCGCGGGATCGTGAGAAACAGCAGCCCGATCGTGGCCGCGAGGCCGAGCCCGATCCCCGCCGCGACGCGCACACCATGCACCGTCCGGTCGGGGCGCTGCGCACCGAGGTTCTGACCGGCCACCGTGGCGCCCGCCGACATCAACCCGACGGACGTCCACGTGATGAACGAGAACAACTCCGTGTAGCCGACCGCGTAGGCGGCCTGCGCCTGGGCGCTCTGCCCGAGCGAGCCGATGAAGCGCAGCAGCAGGAGCCCCGCGACGTTCATGGCGATCCCTTGAACCCCGGTGGGCAGGCCAAAGCGGAACAACGCCCGAATGATTCCCCAGTCGGGTCGCCAGTCCATCCCGCGGTGCCACCGCACCGCGAGGCGCCCCGACAGGAGGAGGTAGCCGGCGATGCCACTTACGGTGAGACCCGCCACCGTCGTGCCCACGGCCGCGCCCGCGGTCCCGAGGCGCGGCGCGGGTCCGACGCCGGTGATGAACACGATGTTGCACGCGATGTTGAGGACGGTGAGCAGCACGCCGAGGCGTAACGGCGTGCGCGCGTCGCCCGCCGCCCGCAGGGCCCCGCTCACCATGAAGAACAGCAGCATCCCGACGCTGCCGACGAACATGATTCGCAGGAACGGCAGCGCCTGCGCCTGCACCGCGGGCGCGGCGTGCACCGCCCCGAGGAGCGAGGGCGCCAGGATCCAACCGAGCGGGGCGAGCACCAGTGCCCAGAGCGCCAGTGCCGCGAGCGCCGCCTGATAGACGGTGCGATTGACCTTCTCGGGCTCGTTCGCGCCGGCGAACCGCGCGACGAGGACGCCCATCCCGCTGAACACCGACATGATGAATGCGATGACGACGATGAAGATCTGAATCGCCACGCCGATGGCCGCATTGCCCGCGTAGCCCACGAGGTGGCCCACCAGCGCGTGATCGACGATGCCTTGGAGCCCGCCGATGAGGTTCTGCAACACGGTGGGCCAGGCGAGCATCCAGACGGCCCGGGACAGCGGGCCCTCGACGATGGAGCGGTCGAGTTGCTTTGCGGGACGGACGGTCGTGGTCATGCGTCGAGCGATGACGCCTTCATGGAACGCTGCAGTACGCGCGCATCGCCCACGCGGTCTGCCCACGCGGCGAACGCCGGCGTAGGCCCGTGCCACTCGAGCGCGTCCACGTCGGCGAACAGGTCTGCATCGGTTCGGAGCGTTGCGAGCTGCTTGAAGAGCAGGGCCGCCTCCTGGTTCGCCCCCAGCACGGTGGGAGGGAAATCCTCGATGCGACCGTGTTCGTTCAGGAGGCGGGCGGCCGTCGCCTTGCCGATCCCGGCGATCCCAGGATACCCATCCTGAGCGTCGCCGACTAGGGCGAGAAAGTCCGGAATCAGTGAGGGGTCGACGCCGAACTTCTCCCGCACGCCGTCCGCACCCCGGATCGCGCCCGCACGGCGATCGACCTGTACCACGCGGTCTCCTCGCACGCACTGCGCGAGGTCTTTGTCGTTCGCCCAGATACAGACCTTCTCGACCCGATCATCCATCGCGGCCACGTGCGCCGCGGACGCGAGCGCATCGTCGGCCTCGAGCTCGATCATCGGCCACACGACCACCCCCATGGCCGCGAGGCCGTCCTCAAGCGGCTGGAATTGCGCCGCCAGCGCGGGCTCGATGCCCTCCCCCGTCTTGTATCCGGGCCAGAGCGCGTTGCGAAACGATTCGATGACGTGATCGGTCGCCACGCCGACATGCGTCGCGCCGTCCTCGATCATCTTGAGCACCGTGTGCAGCACCCCCGCCACGGCGCCAAACGGTGGATCGCGGTCGCGCTTGGCCCGGCGCAGCCCGTAGAAATGGCGGAACAGCTCGTAGGTGCCGTCCACCAGATGAACGATCACGGGGCGAGAAATACCCGCGCACGAACCTCGCACTCACCCAATCGACATGTTCTCATCCGCCGGCGATCGCCCCGATCACGAGAAATGGCTCCACGCCGGTCGCCACGGCATCGGGCAGCGGCGCGTCGGCGGGCTCGTGCGTCAGATCCCGCTGGCAGGCGAAGAATCGCAGGAACGGGCGGCGCCGTTCGGTGACGTGGTCGCGGATCGTCCCGCGCAGCATGGGATAGCTGGCTTCCAGTGCGTCCAACACCGCCGCCCGCGTCACCGGGCCCCGGATATCGAGCTCCACCTCGCCGTGGACCCGGGCCAGCATGCGCAGATGAGGGGGCAGCACCAGGCGGATCACGGCAGGGCCTGGACCTCGACCGACAGGACGGCCGGGAGATCGCGAACGATGGGCGCCCAGCTGTCGCCGGCATCGGCCGACGCGTACACCTGCCCGCCGGTCGTGCCGAAGTACACACCGCACGGGTCCAGCGAGTCCACGGCCATCGCATCGCGCAGCACGTTCACGTAGCAGTCGCGTTGCGGTAATCCCTTCGTCAACGGCTCCCACTCGTTCCCGCCGGAGCGGCTGCGGTACACGCGCAGCTTTCCGTCAGGCACGTAATGCTCGGAGTCGCTCTTGATGGGGAGCACGTAGATGGTCTCCGGCTCGTGCGCGTGTACGTCGATCACGAATCCGAAGTCGGTCGGCAGATTCCCGCTGATCTCGCGCCACGTGTCGCCGGCGTCGTCGGAGCGCATCACGTCCCAGTGCTTCTGCATGAACAGCACGTTCGGCCGCGATGGGTGCAGCGCGATACGATGTACGCAGTGGCCGATTTCGGCGGTGGGATCCGGGATGTACTGAGACCGCAGGCCGCGGTTGATCGGTTTCCACGTCTTGCCGGCATCGTCCGAGCGGAAAGCGCCCGCCGCCGAAATGGCGACGAAGATCCGTTTGGGATTGCGGGGATCGAGCAGGATCGAGTGCAGGCACATGCCGCCGGCCCCCGGCTGCCACTTCGGTCCCGTGCCGTGGCCACGCAGCCCGGCGAGCTCCATCCACGTCTTGCCGCCGTCGCTCGTGCGAAACAGCGCGGCGTCCTCCACCCCCGCGTAGACCGCGTCCGGGTCGGTATGCGAGGGCTCGAGATGCCACACGCGCTTGAACTCCCAGGGGTGCTGGGTGCCGTCGTACCACTGATGCGTGGTGAGCGGCTTGCCCGTTTCCGGCGACACGTCGTAGACGAACTTGTTGCTCTCGCCCTTGGGGAAGCCTTCCGGGGTCTTGTCCAACACGCCGCCCGGCGTCTCCCACGTCTTGCCCCCGTCGCACGAGCGCTGCATGACCTGGCCGAACCAGCCGCTCGACTGGGACGCGTACAGGCGATCCGGGTCCGCGGGCGACCCTTTCAGGTGATAAATCTCCCAACCTGCGAAGTGCGGGCCGCTGACATTCCACCCGGTGCGTTTGCCGTCCGACGTCAGCACGAATGCACCCTTACGCGTGCCCACCAGTACGCGAACCCCGCTCATGGTCACTCCTTGTTTTAGCGTCCGGAGATTCTAGTCGATTGTCGAGGCGCTCGCAGCCTCTCCCATACGTCGAATGAGACGACCGCGATTCGACACCCGACCGACACGGACCGGTAGCGCGCCCTCTCATACCCCCGGTAAGATTGGCGACCCCACGTGTCCATTCCCGCTCCCCCTCCCCCTCCCCCGCCCCCTTCCCCCCTCGGGGCCGCCCCCTCGCGGGCGGGCCGGCGGGAATGGATCGGGCTCGCCGTGCTGGCCTTGCCGTGCATGCTGTACGCCATGGACCTGACGGTGTTGAACCTCGCGGTGCCGGCTCTGAGCGCGGACCTGCGACCGACCGCCACCGAGCTCCTCTGGATCGTGGATATCTACGGGTTCCTGGTCGCCGGTGCGCTGATCACGATGGGCACGCTCGGCGACCGGATCGGCCGCCGGCGGCTGCTGCTGATCGGTGCCGTGGCGTTCGGCGGCGCGTCGGTCGTGGCAGCGTTCTCGACCACTACATCCATGCTGATCGCGACCCGGGCGCTGCTCGGCCTCGCGGGCGCGACGATCGCGCCGTCGACCCTGTCCCTGCTCCGCAACATGTTTCACGATCCGCGGCAACGGACCATGGCCGTCGGCGTCTGGATCACGAGCTATTCCGTGGGAGGCGCGATCGGACCGCTCGTGGGCGGCGTCCTGCTGCAGCACTTCTGGTGGGGCTCCGTGTTCCTGATCGCGGTCCCCGTGATGGTGCTCCTGCTCGTGCTTGCGCCGATCCTGCTGCCGGAGTTCCGCGATCCCGCGGCCGGCCGGCTGGACTTGCCGAGCGCCGGCCTGTCGCTCGTCTCCGTCCTGGCGGTCATCTACGGTCTCAAGCAGGTCGTCGAACGCGGCCAGGGGTGGCGTCCCGCCCTCGCGATCGTCGTGGGAGTGGTCGCGGGCGTCGCATTCGCGCGTCGGCAGCGCAGGCTGGCGGATCCGCTGATCGATCTTGGCCTGTTCCGGATCCCCGCGTTCCACGAAGCGTTGGTGACGTACCTGCTCGCGACCTTCGTCATTTTCGGCTGCTACGTCTTCATCGCGCAGTACCTGCAGCTCGTACTGGGGCTCTCACCACTCGAGGCTGGTTTGTGGACGCTGCCGTGGTCCGCGGGCTTCATTGTGGGCTCCATGCTGACGCCGCTCCTCGTGCGCCGCTTCACCCCGAGCGCGCTGATCGCCGCGGGCCTAGCGATCTCGGCCGCGGGCTTCCTGGTGCTCACGCAGGTGGATGGGACATCGGGCCTGCCGGTGATCGTGACCGCGAGCGTGATCTTCTCGCTGAGTCTCGCCCCCGTGTTCACGCTCACGAACGACACGATCATCGCGACGGCGCCGCCCGAGCGAGCGGGCGCGGCAGCGGGGATCTCCGAGACCAGCTCCGAGCTGGGAGGAGCGCTGGGGATCGCGATGCTGGGCAGCCTCGGCGCCGCCTTGTATCGCGGGGCCATGACGGATGCGGTGCCCCGCACGCTCTCCCCGGAGGCGATCGAGGCCGCGCGGGGCACGCTCGGGGGCGCGCTCGCCGTCGCCAGCGCGCTGCCCAACAACATGCGGGTCGAGTTGCTGGACGCCGCCCGTGCGGCGTTTTCTCAGGGACTGCGCGTGACGGCAGCCGTGAGTGCAGCGCTGACCCTCGTGATGGCCGTGGTGGCTACGGTGCGAATGCGACGTCGCAGCGGATCGGCGCCGCCGTGACGGAGTGCGTAAGAGCTCCGATCGCAATCAGGTCGGCGCCGGCCCGGGCATAGTCTCGGGCACGGTCGGCCGTGATCCCCCCCGATGCCTGGATCGTCACGCGCGGACCGGTCCGGCGCCGCCACACCGCGATGCGCTCGGGCGGCTGGTTGTCGGCCATCAGATGTTGTGCGCCCGCCGCTAGCGCTTCTTCGAGCTGCTCGTCGGTCTCGATTTCCACCACCACGGACAGCCCTGGTGGAGCGTTGCGCAGCAGGTTGGCGAGCCTCGGGCCGCGCGCCTCGAGCAGCGCCCAATGGTTGTCCTTCCACATGACCGCGTCGGCGAGGGAGGTCCGGTTCTCCACTCCGCCCCCGGCGCGCACCGCGTAGCACTCGAGCGCGCGTAACCCCGGAGTCGTCTTGCGGGTGTGCGTGATGCGCGCGCCAGTGCCGGCGACCGCCTCCACCGCGCGGCGGGTTTCGGTGGCGATGCCGCACAGGCGCTGCAGGAAATTCAACGCCACCCGCTCGCCCGCGAGGAGAGCCCGGGCGCTGGCCCGGACGGTTGCCAGCATGGCTCCCGCGACCGCCCAGGCACCCTCCGCCAGCAGCGGCGTCACCGCGGCGCCCGGATCGAGCTCGCGAAACACGAGCGCCGCGAGTGGCAGGCCCGCAACGACGAACCGCCCTTCAGCCACGAATCGGGAGGTCGCGATCCGCTCACCCGGGGTGCCGAGCAGGCGTGTGGTGACGTCGTCGCAGGCCCGGTCTTCTGCCAGCGCTCGCCGCACCTCGTCGAGGCCGAGCGGATCAGCCAATCGTCAGCATCCGTTCGACGGCGCGGCGCGCTCGCGCCGCGGTTTCGGGCGGGACGGAGACTTCGTATTTCAGGTCGCGCAGCGAATCCCGCAGGTTCTCGAGTGTGATCATCTTCATGTAGCGACACTCCGCGGACTCTGCCGCCGCGATGAATTCCTTTCCGGGGTTCTCCCGCCGCAGACGGTGCAGCACGCCGGTCTCGGTCGCGACGACGAACTGCCGGGCGTTCGAGCTGCGGGCGCGCCGCATCATCTGCTCGGTCGACACGATCCCCATCCGGCCCGCCGCCACGTCCCCTTCGGCCTCGGCGTAATACATCGCGCTGGTGACGCACCCGCATTCGGGATGCACCAGGAACTCGGCGTCGGGGAACTGGGTGCGGCGCTGCTCGAGGGTCTCACGCGTCAGCGCCGCGTGGACGTGACATTCCCCCAGCCACAGATCGATGTCACGACCGGTGACCCGCTTGACGTATTGCCCGAGGAAGAAATCCGGCAGGAACAGGACC
This sequence comes from Gemmatimonadota bacterium, assembly GCA_003222035.1. Classification (GTDB taxonomy): domain Bacteria; phylum Gemmatimonadota; class Gemmatimonadetes; order Gemmatimonadales; family GWC2-71-9; genus AG41. The sequence goes on from QHUS01000095.1 coordinate 11,887, forward strand.
GGCACACCCGGCGGCAGCGCGGTGACGACGGCCACGGCGTTTCCCGAGGTGCAGCAGTAGTCCGCCTCGGCCTTGACGTCTGCCGACGTGTTGACGTAGGCCACGACGAGGCCGTCCGGATGCTCGGTGCGCCAGGCGCGCACGTCGGCGGCTTGAATCGTGGCGGCGAGCGAGCACCCGGCGTCAGGATCGGGGATCAACACGCGTTTCCCGGGATTCGCGATCGCCGCGGTCTCCGCCATGAAGTGCACGCCGCAAATGACGAGCAGCGGCGCGTCGAGCTCAGTGGCGCGCCGGGCCATCTGCAGCGAGTCGGCCAGGACATCGGCCAGGTCCTGGATTTCCGGCCGCTGGTAGTTATGCGCGAGAATCGCGGCGTGCCGCTCGGCTTTGAGGGCACGGATTTCCGCGATCAGATCATGCGGGTCAGCGGGAGCCATCGACCGAACCTGCCTGCGCCCATTGGTTGCGGTACCGCCGCTGGGGGGCCGGTTGGGCAACGCCTCAGCCCGCCGCAGATGGCGGACCGCTCCCAGCGGGGATGCGAACTCCGGAATACGTAACCGTTCGGAACGACGTTCGTCAAGGAGTCCCGCGGCTACTTCCGCTGGAAAACCGGACGACGCACTTTCCCTGCCCCATGACGCGACCGGTCGGGCGTTTCGCGACGATCCTGGCAGCGGCTGTGCTGGCCGGTGCCGGGTGCGCCACGGCCGCCGCCCAGGCCGCGCCCGACTCGAGCCGCCGCGACTACACCGCGGCGGACACGCGCTTCATGACGGGCATGATCCACCACCACGCGCAAGCCGTGCTGATCGCCGGCTGGGCGCCCACCCACGAGGCGAGTCCCTCCCTCATTACCCTGTGCCAGCGGATCGTCGTGGGTCAGGGCGACGAGATCGCGCTCATGCGGCGCTGGCTCCGCGACCGGCACGAGCCGGTACCCGACCCCAACGCCTCGCACCGCATGATGCCGGAGATGGATCCCGCGACGATGATGCCCGGGATGCTCACGGGCGAACAGCTGGCGCAGCTCGACCACGCCAGGGGACGGGAATTCGACCGGTTGTTCCTGACCTTCATGATCCAGCATCACAAGGGCGCGATCACCATGGTCAACGAGCTGTTCGGGCAGGGCGCGGGAGAGCAAGAGAAGGTCTTCCGGTTCGCCTCCGATGTGTTCGCCGATCAGACGACCGAAATCGCCCGGATGCAGAAGATGCTCGCCGCGCTCCTGTTCCAGACCACCGGCCAGTAACGGAGACTGACGCCATGAGACTTGCAAGGTCCTTAGGACTCACCATCGGAGTGTGCTCCCTCGCGGCGTGCGCATCGTCGGGCGGCGCGAACATGTCGACGGTCGCCCCCAACCCCGACCCGCGGGTCGGCCTCAAGCCCGGACTGTTCAACGCCGGGGAAGCAACCTGGAACCTGCGCGTGGTCTCGGAGACCCCGCCGCCCGAGAAGTTCGCCGGCGTCACCAACTCGGACCTCGCCTTCACTGGCCAATACGTGATTCAGGGGAACTACAACGGCTTCCAGGTCTGGGACATCTCGAACCCGGCCAAGCCAAGCTTGAAGGTCGGGTACGTCTGTCCGGCGTCGCAGAGCGACGTGTCCGTGTACAAGAACCTGCTGTTCGTATCGGGCGAGGGCATGGGCGGGCGGCTCGATTGCGGCTCCCGGGGCGTGCACGATTCGGTCAGTACCGCCCGGCTCCGCGGCATCCGGATCTTCGACATCGCAGACATCGCCAATCCCAAGTACATCGCGAACGTCCAGACCTGTCGTGGCTCGCACACCCATACCGTGGTGATCGATCCGACCGACCGGGACAATGTCTACGTCTATGTGTCGGGGTCGGCGCCGGTGCGCTCGCCCAGCGAGCTCCCCGGCTGCGTGGCGGCGGCGCCGGACTCGAACCCGAACACGGCGCTCTTCCGCATCGAGGTCATCAAGGTGCCGCTCGCCCACCCCGAACAGGCGGCGATCGTGACCTCGCCGCGCATCTTCAGCGGCCTCACCGCGCCGCCCCGGCACGGCGAGACGCCTGAGGACATCGCCGCCTCGGCCAAGGCAGCGGCCGACTGGCGCGCCAAAGGCGGGTTTACGGCAACGATGGGGGAGATGGAATTCCTCCTGCCTGCCGATTGGACCAATCCGATGCTCGACAGCGTGGTCAAGGCGCGTGGCGGCACCGCTGGACGCACGCCGACCGCCGCGGACAGCGCGGGTGTACGGGAAGCCATTCGGAAAATGATGGATGCGATGATGGCCCCCACTCCGGGGACCGGGCCAGTAAATGGGGTGACGCCCGGACCGAACCAGTGCCACGACATCACCGTCTATCCGGCCATCGGGCTCGCGGCCGGCGCGTGCGGTGGGTACGGGCTCCTGCTCGACATCCGCGACGTGGCCCACCCCACGCGCAGGGACGCCGTGGCCGACTCGAATTTCTCCTACTGGCACTCGGCCACGTTCAACAACAACGGGACCAAGTTGCTCTTTTCCGACGAGTGGGGCGGCGGTGGGCAGCCCAAATGCCGGGCCACGGACAAGCACGAGTGGGGGGCGGACGCGATCTTCACGCTGGCCGGCAACAAGATGACGTTCCAGAGCTACTACAAGATGTCGGCGCCGCAGACCGAGTTCGAGAACTGTGTTGCCCACAACGGATCGTTGATCCCGATCCCGGGCCGCGACGTCATGGTCCAGGCGTGGTACCAGGGGGGCATTTCGGTCTTCGACTGGACCGATCCAGCTCATCCGAGGGAGATCGCGTTCTTCGATCGCGGACCGATCGACGGAACCAAGATGGCCGACGGAGGATCGTGGTCGGCGTATTGGTACAACGGTGTCATCGTCAGCTCGGAGATCGCCCGCGGTCTCGACATCTTCGAACTGCGGCCGAGCGGGTTGCTGTCACAGAACGAGATCGACGCGGCGAAGCTCGTGCACCTCGACTACTTCAACTCGCAGGATCAGCCCAAGCTGGTGTGGCCAGCGAGCATCGTGGTCGCGCGCGCGTACCTGGACCAGCTGGCTCGCTCGAGCGGCGTAGCTCCCGACTCGGTGGCCGCGCTGCAACGGGACCTCGCTGCCGCCGAAAAGCTGTCTGGACCCGCGCGGCGCGATGCGCTGACGAGCCTGGGGACGCGATTGGAGGCTGACGCGGGGGGAGCGGCGGATCCGGCGAAGGTGCGCACGCTCGCCGCCACGGTCAGGGACCTGGCCGGGGCCGAGCGTTGAGCTGCTGGATCCGGGCGCGGGCCATCCCCATGGTCGAATCCTTGGCGAGGGCCTCGCGGTAGCTCGCCAACGCGCGCGCCGTATCGCCCTTCTCCAGATAGACGTCGCCCCGCGCCGCCGGTGTCATGCCGGAATTGGGGAAGAACTCGGCGGAGAGCTGTAGCAGGCCGATCGCATTGTCACTCCGCCCCGCGCGGGCCTCGGTGCGCGCCAGCTCCACGAGCGGCAGCTCGCGGAAATCGTACGCCTCGCTGCCGTAGTAGCGCCCCCGGAGATCGCGATACCGCCGGACCGCTGCCGCGAGTCCGGAATCGGCGAGATAGAGCACGATCTCGTCCGCCAGGAGCCGCGGCCGCGCCACCCCACGATGACACGTCTCGCACTTCACGACCACGTGCGGCTCGGGACGCTCGGGTACATCCGCGAGATGCTCCTCGTTGATGTGCTTCACCATATCCATCATCACCCGCGCCACGCGCTTGGTGCGCTTGTCGTCCGCGGCGAATTTGACGGAATCGAGCGGCGCTCCCTCCCGCCCGACGTGACAATAGGTGCACCGCACACCCAGTCCCAGGGCGAAACCCCGCATCGTGGCCAGCAATTCCTGTTTACCGATGGTTTTGGGCAGCACCTTCAGGTTCGTGAAGGAATCGGGTGGAAACTTGCCTTGCGCCTGGAGCACGGGTGCCCCGGCGGCCACCATCACTGCGAGGGTGATCGAGCAGCGCATCGGCATCCCCGGAAGGGTGTCGTGGGATATTGCGCTGGGACGGGCGCGCGTGACAGGGTCGGCCTGTCCAGACTCTGTTAACGCGCGGGTTGCGAGGAGTGCCCTGGCCCGGATTCGAACCGGGACGCCTTGCGGCGCTGCCCCCTCAAGACAGTGTGTCTACCAGTTCCACCACCAGGGCAGGCGAGGGTAAGGTAGAGGCGGGGCACAGGAGGGTCAACGGCGCCGGTCCCGTGAGCCGCGTCACGCGTGCAGTGCCCGCCCATGCAGCGCATCGTACAGGCGCGCACTAGATTGGTGCCTCATGGAACTGTGGGTGGCGTTCGGGTTTGGCGGGCTGATCGGAGCCTTCATTGGCGTGTTCATCGGCCGCCACCGCGCGTCCCAGCGGAGTACGTCGGCGCCGGTCGTGATGCCACCGCCCATACCTCCTCAGCGCTTCGCGCCCCCCGAGGTGCAGCACGTCGTGCTCGACGAGGGCTCGGCTAACGTCCTCAATGCCCTCAACAACCGCCTCGCGGCGATCGGCGCCCTCGCCGACCTGCTGCATGGCAGTCCGCTCGACCCCGAGCGCGCCCGGGCACTCATGATGCTGCACGGTGAAGTGCGGCGCGCCGCCGAGATCACGCAGCACTTTCTGGAGCTGGCGCAGCACCCGATCGGCGCGGCGGAGCCATCGGACTGCTCCATCGTCCTGAACGGGGTGCTCGCCGAGCGGGAAGGGACGCTCAAAGAGCTGGGCGTGAAGCTGATGCGGTCCATCCCGGCCGACCTCCCGATGGTGGCGTGTCCGATGGCGCAGCTCACGGAGATGCTGATGAAGCTCCTCGACTTCGCGCTGCGTCGCCTGCGCGACAGTCAGCCGCCGCGCGAGCTGCGGATTGCGGTAGTGGAGGCGGGGCCCTCGCTCGCGATCTCCTGGTGGGATTCGGGGCAACCGTTGTCCATCGAGGCCGAGGCACGGTTGGTCACGCCGTTCCGCTTCACGCAGAGCGCGGGCGGGGGCGAGATCGAATTCGCGCTGGCGCGCGCACTGGCCCAGTCGTCGGGGGGCACGCTGCGCCTGCGGCCGCGCGCCGCCGGCGGGGCCGAGGTCGTGGTCACCCTCTCCAAGAGCGTGTTGGCACCGCTGGCGCGCGCGACGCCGGAGACTCCGGCGCTCCCCAAGCTGCGCATCCTGGTGGTGGACGACGACGCGGTGAATCGGCAGGCGATGCGCCTGCTGCTCGAGCGCGAGGGCCACGAGGTCGTCGCCGTCGAGAACGGTCTCGAGGCCATCGAGCGGCTCGGCCCCGCGAGCGACCGCTTCGACGCGGTCGTGACCGACCTGCAGATGCCCCGGCTCGGCGGGCGTGCCCTGTACGAGCAGCTGCGTGAACAGCGCCCGCTGCTCGCGGAGCGCTTCGTGTTCGTGACCGGGGACCGGGCGCGCGACGAAACGCGCCGCTTTCTCGACGAGTGCGGCCAGCCCGCCGTGATGAAACCCTACGACTTCAACGACCTGATCAGCGCGATCGGGAAGGTGGCGGCGAAGCAGTAGGCTCAGTTCGGCGCGTGCACCCGCGGCCCGCCGTAGTCACGGGTGCCCCCCAGCGTCGGCCCCGCTGCCCGGAGGCCGCCCCGCGTATTGTCGATGCGCGCGATGAACTGGCGAATGGAGCCGGGGAACGGCTGTGTTCGCCCGTGCTTGCCAAAGGGATCCGTATACCACACCTGGGGACCGTCAGGGTTGTCCACCTCGTTCGAGTTGACGTCCACGACGCGGTCGACGCCGTCGAACTCGGACGCCGGATCGTCGAACGTCACTCCCGTAACCGTCCCGCCGCTCGTCGAGCGGTCACACGGCCCTCCCTGCGCGCGGTTCCCCACCGACGTCACCTCGTAGCACACGTCGATGGGGCGTCCCACGAGCCCCGGCTGCGCCGGATCGTGAAACCGGCTCGGCTGGAACACCTGGAAGTAGGGATCGAACGAGGCGAGCCGATGGCCGTCCTCGCGACGGATGCTGTTCGAGATCTGCCAGCTCTCGTGCAGCGCGCCGAAGTTCGACCGCTGCCCTGGCGGAACCAGGATGAACTGGTCCACGCATGTGCGGTCGGGGATCAGGCGCCGGCCGCCGCCGGCGGGTGAGTTGGCCGGCGTCGCGGCACCGACGACCACCTCCGTCGAGCCGTCGCACGAACGGGTGAACTGCCCTGGATCGCCGATAGCAGCGAGGATCGTGATGTGGAGCTCGGTGCCGTCCGTGCAGCGGATGTGATACGCCAGCTCGTGCAGGTTGTTTGTGAAAGCGTCCTTCGAGTGGGTGCCCTGGTGCAGCTTCGTCAGGACGTCGCACCGAATCTCGAATAGCTGGTCGGCCGCAGCGCTCCCGAAGTGCATGAGCACGTTGTTCTCCCACTCGATCTTGTGCCCGAAGTGGTCTTCGTGCCGGGGGTTGGCCGGGTCGTAGACGTCCAGCTGCTCGTTCGCATAGCCGAACGGGATCGGTCCGACGGCAGCATACAGCGCGGAGCCGCGCGGATCGCGTCCGTGGTCGTGCCCGAAGGAGCATCCCGTGACCGGATCAACCGGTGGGTGCCAGGTCGGGTAGAGCTTCCCGTCGGGGCCGACCACCGAGTAGCTGTTGTGGATCGCAGCGGTGCAGTCGTCGCGCGGACCGGGTGTCCAGAGGCCGTAGGACTGCGCGTTACCTACGGGCGTCCCACCGCCCGGCACGACCGGGGTGTCGCCGCGACAGGCAAGCACGAGCAAGGGGAGCAGGCTCAGAAGGAGCTTCATACGCCTGAGCCCAGCATTGCCCGCACACGGGCCCCCGGCTGTGACACCTGTCACCTCGCCACGGGGCGCAGCCTTTTAGCAATGGCCACCATGCTCCGCGTCGCGGTGCTCCTCGGGCAGGTGGCGGCGCTTGCGTTCGCCCACGTCGCATCCGCCCAGCAGGCGCCGGCGCGCGGCGGGTTTTGGTACGCCCTCGGTATCGGCGAGGGGTGGGCACAGGTCTCCTGCACCATCTGTAAGGGCCAGCAACAACCCGGCCTGTCCGCCCATCTGCGGCTCGGCGGGTCGCTAAGCCGTCACGTCGTCATCGCCGGCGAGGGCGCGGCATGGCAACGGAACACAGACGGCGTGCGCCAAACGCTGGCCTCGCTGGGCGCCGCCGCCTACTGGTATCCGGGCCGCCGCAGGACGCCGTTGTACCTGAAGGGCGGTCTCGGGTTCGTGACGCACCGCGCCGAGGACGGAACCGACGCGATCACGTCGACGGGCTTCGGGCCTCAGATGGGATTGGGGTACGAGTTCGCGGTTGGGCGACGTCTCTTTTTCGCGCCGTTCTTCAACGTGGGGTGGGGCGTCTGGTTCGGCAGCGTGAAGTTCAACGGCGCGCAGGCGATCAACCCGGCGACAGTCACCTTCGCGCAGCTCGGACTCGGACTCACGGGGCGGCCGTAAGGCGCGGCTGAGAGCCGCGGCTCGGCACGTCACGCAACAACCTCCGGCTCGTACTCGAGCCGGACTCCGAACCGCGACTCCACGCCCACCTGCACCGTCTCCGCTAGGGCCAGCAGCTCCGCGCTCGTCCCCCCGAGATTCACCAGCGCCAGCGCATGCCGGGTCGAGATCCCCGCACCGCCGCGCCGGAACCCTTTGGAAAACCCGGCCTGCTCGACCAGCCAACCGGCCGGCACTTTCATCCCGCCGGCGGCGGGGAACGACGGGATCGGTGCAGGCCAGCGCGCCTGGAGGTCGGCGAACGCGGCGGCCGACAGCACGGGATTCGTGAAGAACGAGCCGACCGACCGCGTGTTGGGATCCGCGGGATCGAGCACCATGGACTTCGCGCGCCGGAGCGCGAGGACTGCTTGGCGCACGAGCCGAACGGCGTCGGCCGGCGCGGCGCGCTCGAACCCTGCCAGGCCGGCCACGGCGCGCTCGAGCTCCGGGTAGCGGATGCGCGGTCGCGCGCCCCGTGCCAGGCGCAGGGTGACCTCGAGGACGACGAAGCGCTCCCGATCGCCCCGCTTGAAGCGGCTGGCGCGGTAGGCGAACGCACATTCCGGTCCCGTGAAGGTGCGCCGTTGGAGCGTCGCGCGATCGAGACACTCGACGCTCACGAGCGTGTCGGCGATTTCCTGGCCGTACGCGCCGACGTTCTGGATGGGCGTGCCGCCGACGGTGCCCGGGATGCCCGACAGGCACTCGACACCGGTCCAGCCGCGCTCGACGGTCCCCTGCACGAGCGTGTCCCAATCGATTCCGGCGCCGGCGGTCACTTCTGGGTTCGGGCCGTCCCGAAACTCGATCCCGCCGATGGTGATACGCGCGACGAGACCGGGGAACCCCGCGTCGGGGAACACGACATTGCTGCCGCCGCCCAGCACGTACACCGGGAGACGCCGCTCGGCGGCGAGGGACAGCGCCGCGCGCACCTGCTCCTCGGTGGCACACTCCACAAAGAGCCGAGCCCGGCCGCCGAGACCAAGAGTGGTGAATGTCGCAAGCGAGACATGCTCGCGCACCTGCACGGTCGTCCTCCTCGGTAGCGGTCCATGTCGCGCCGGCGCGACGGGTACGGGTGTGACGTGAGCTTGCGGGGAATGTACGCCGTGTCATACTTGTCATCATGCTGATCTCGCGCGGGGAGCCCGCCCACCACACTGCGCTGGAAACGCCCGACACCTTCCGACGGTTGGTCGATGGCATCGAGGACTTCGCCATTTATATGCTCGATGGGGGGGGCCGGGTCGCTACCTGGAACCCAGGGGCCCAGCGCCTCAAGGGATATCGGCCGGAGGAGATCATCGGACGACCGTACGCCACGTTCTTTCCGCCCGAAGCGGTGGCGGCCGGAAGGCCCGCGCGCCTCCTCGCCATCGCGGCCCGGGAAGGCCGGGCGGAGGACGAGGGCTGGCGCGTGCGGAAGGACGGGTCGCGCTTCTGGGCAGACGCGATCATGACCGCCCTGCGGGACGCGGGCGGCGCCGTGATCGGGTTCGCCAAGGTGACACGCGACATGACCGCCCAGCGCCAGGCGCAGCAGGCGCTGCGCGAGAGCGAGGAGCGGTTCCGGCTGCTGGTGGACGCGGTGAAGGACTATGCGATCTTCATGCTCGACCCCGACGGTCGCGTGATGAGCTGGACTCCGGGAGCCGAGCGGATCATCGGCTATCGCGCCGAGGCCATCATCGGTCAACACTTTTCGCAGTTCTATCCATCTGACGATGCCGCGCAGGGGAAGCCGGCGTGGGAGCTGCAGCAGGCCTTGGCGGAAGGGCGTCACGAAGACGAGGGCTGGCGGATCCGGAAGGACGGCTCGCGGTTCTGGGCCAACGTGGTGATCGCGCCCGTGCGCGATGCGCACGGCGCGCTGCTCGGCTTCGCCAAGGTCACGCGCGATCTCACGCGGCGCCGCCGCGACGAGGAATCACTCGCCCAGGCGAACGCCGAGCTCGAGAAGTTCAGCTACTCGGTGTCGCACGATTTGCGGGCGCCGCTGCGGGCGATCAGCGGCTACGCCGAGCTGCTGCTCCGCGAGCAGGCCGGGCGGCTCGATGAGGAGGGACTGCGCCACCTAAGGGTGATCCGCGACAGCGCGGCGCAGGGCGGCGAGCTGATCGACGCGCTCCTCAAGTTCTCGCGCCTGGGACGCCAAGCGATGACGCGCGTCGAAGTCGACCTGACGACGGTCGTGCGGCACGTGCTCGACGAGCTGCAACAGCCGGAGGAGCACCGGGGGGTCGAGGTCGTCGTCGCGCCGCTGCCGCTCGTCACCGGCGATCCCGCGCTACTGCGGATGGTGTTCGCGAATCTCGTCGGCAACGCCTTCAAGTTCAGCCGCGGTCGCCCCAATCGGCGCGTGGCGATCGGCACGGAATTGCGCGAAGGCGAAGTCGTCTGTTACATCCGCGACAACGGTGTGGGGTTCGACATGCGGTTTGCGGAAAAGCTCTTTGGGGTGTTTCAGCGGCTGCATCGTGCCGACGAATTCGAGGGAAGCGGCGTCGGCCTGGCCTTGGCCCAGCGGATCGTGCAACGTCACGGTGGCCGCATCTGGGCCGACGGCAAGCCGAACCAAGGGGCGACGTTCTACTTCACTATCCCCGCGACCGCGAGACGCGCCGATGACCACGCCCCCACCCCCACGACCGCGGACGCCAAGAAGGCGCACTAACGATCGCCTTCATCGGCTGTCCGCTGCTCCACCGGCCACACAGTTGCCTCCACGGCGCTTTGCCAGGTACAGCGCCTGATCCGCCGCCACGATGAGAAGATCTCCCGACGCCATGGTCGCGGCCGGCGGGAGCTCAGCCACGCCTCCGCTCACCGTGCTCTGCGCCATCACACCCGGCTCCGGACCGCCCGCCTCGACGGGCCCCGCCGCTTTCACCTCCGAGCAAATGCGCTCGGCCACGAGCCGGCCTGCTTGGCCGTCAGCGTCCGGCAGGATGATGGCGAACTCGTCTCCCCCATACCGGGAGACGACGTCCGAACTGCGCAGGCTCTGCCGCATCGCGCCCGCCACCCGGCTGAGCAGTCGATCTCCAACCTGATGACCCCAGCCGTCGTTCACGGCCTTCATCTGGTCGACGTCCATCAACAACAGCGACAGACGAGTCCCGTAGCGCAGGCAGCGCGCGACTTCCCGTGTGAGGGTCGCGTCGAAGTGATACCGGTTGAACAGCCCAGTGAGCGGATCCGTGATCGAGCGGTGCTCGAGGGCGTCGAGCACTTTGTCCTCCACGATTCGAGGCGCCAGGAGTTCACCAGTGATATTCTGCAGGTAGTCGAGGGCCGCAACCGGAAGGCCGACGTCGCGGCCGAGGCGGGAGGCGAGGTCCCGACGATGGCCCTCGATCGCGGCCACACGGTCCGCTGCCTCGCGGACGTTGAAGGGCGCGTAAGGAAACAACCGGCTGAGCGGGTGAGCGTGGAACTCGGCCTCGGGCACCCCTCGCTCTCCCGGATCCCGCCGGTCCGACGCCCTGCGGCCGGGCACCCAGCGCGGTTCGCGGCCGGTGCGCCGATCCCAGCCGCCGCGGCGCTCGCCGAGTGGGGTCGAAGGAGTGGGAGAACCTGCATCCATTGCTTCAGACCGCGCGCAAGATGGTGACGTGACGGGTCCAAACAAGGGACAGCAACAACGGGTGGAGAGCGTGGGCACGAGTAGAGGCGACGCGCCTGGACGCTTTGCGGCTCGGTGTGCCACGGGTCGCAGTCAATGGGCTCGCCTTAGGGACTGTTACGTCACCAAACTAGACTCATTTCGTCACCTGTCAAGGACCGAAAGAGGGCTGTGAGAGCTAGAGGAATGCTCTAAGTGGCGCTTCGGTGTCGCGATAGTGGCGGAAGAGCTCGCGCGATGGCTCGAGCGTGAGGAGAGAGTGGGCCGACTCGGAATCGAACCGAGAACCTACTGATTAAGAGTCAGTTGCTCTGCCAGTTGAGCTATCGGCCCTAACTCGTAGCCGCGACCTCGACGAAGTCCGGCCGCGACGTGCTTACTCGACGCCTTTTTTTCGCCCCTGCCCCCAAGGGGAATCGAACCCCTGTTCCCACCTTGAAAGAGTGGTGTCCTAACCGTTAGACGATGGGGGCGACCCAGTCTCAGCGCGCTTC
>QHUS01000048.1 GCA_003222035.1 Gemmatimonadota bacterium
GGACGTGCCGTTGACGATGAGGTTGGGCAGCCGGGCCGGGAGCACCGTGGGCTCCTGCAGCCGGTCGTCGAAGTTGGGGACGAAATCGACGGTGTTCTTGTCGATGTCATCGAGCATCGTCATCGCGATGCGCGTCAGGCGGGCTTCGGTGTAGCGGTAGGCGGCCGGGGGATCCCCGTCCACCGAACCGAAGTTCCCCTGACCGTCCACCAGCGGATAGCGCAGCGAGAAGGACTGCACCATGCGCACCAGCGAGTCGTACAGCGCGACGTCGCCGTGCGGGTGATACTTGCCGAGCACGTCGCCCACGACGGTCGCGCTCTTCTTGTAGGGGCGACCGGGGACGAGCCCCAGCTCGTTCATGGCGTACAGGATGCGGCGGTGCACGGGCTTGAGCCCATCGCGCACGTCCGGCAGCGCGCGCTGCACGATGACGCTCATCGAATAGTCGAGGAACGACTCCTTCAGCTCGTCTTCGATGAGGCGCGGGACGATCCGTTCGCGGGCGTTGGGTGCGGTCATGGAGGAGCGGGTGTCAGGTGTCGGGTGTCGGGTGTCCGGGAATGCCGCCAAGCGGCCTAAGTTCCTAAAAAATAATCACTTAGACAGTGAAAGGCAACGCGGCAACGCACGTTAAAACGGCACACGGCGAGTCACTTTTACGGAACTGCGTTGATGATCGGTTGACGGCGTCGTGCCATCGTGAGCCAACCGGAGCGCCGGCGGGCGCCGTCCCGAGCGCGTCGAGCGAAGCGGGGTCAGCGAAGCGAAGCGCGTTTCTGATGGCGTCGCCGCGCCCCGGCGCCCCGCTGCCTCACGGTGCGATCTCCACCACGATTTTCCCGAGCTGCTCTCCCCGCGCGAGCCGCTCGAACGCCCCCCGCGCTTCGTTGAACGGGAACACTCGATCGACGATCGGCCGCAGCTCACCGGTGGCGAGCAGGCGCACAATCGCTTCGTACTCGGCGGCGTTGCCCATCGTGGCCGCAGGTCACGAGGCGGCCGCCTCGCCCCAGGCTCCGCAGCGACTCGTCCCACGTCGCCTCCCCGACATCGTCGATGACCACGTTGGCCCCGCGCTGTTCCGTCAGCGCGCGGACCTCCTGCGACACCTTCTGCGTCCGGTGATTGAGAGTCGCGTCCGCGCCGTGGCGGCGGGCTTCCGCAAGCTTTGCATCGCTCGATGAAGTGACGATAACCCGCGCGCCTTTGAGCTTGGCGATCCGCAGCGCCGCGAGCGCTACGCCGCCACCGATCCCCCAGATCAGCACCGTTTCTCCCGCGGCGAGCTGCGCGCGGGTGACCACCATGCGCCAGGCCGTGAGCGTAACCAAGGAGAAGGCCGCCGCTTCGGCCCACCTGAGCGATGTCGGCAGTGTCGGAATGATGGCGAGGTTCTGCTCGGGGACGACGACGTATGGGGCGATGGTCCCGGGGAGGTGCTCCCCGAGAATGCCGTAGTTACGACACAGGGAGTGCTCGCCGGCGCGGCAGTAGTCGCAGGTGTAATCCGGGATGCCCGGATTGATCATCACATGGTCGCCGGGCCGGACGGTCTGGACCTCGGGCCCGACGGCGTCCACCACGCCGGCCCCATCCGCGCCGACGACGTGAGGGAACCGATACTCGTGGGGGAGCCCCTGCAGCACGAAGAGATCGAGGTGATTGAGCGCGGCGGCGCGGAGCGCAACGCGCACCTCGCGCGCGCGCAGGGGACCGGGATCCGGGACCTCGGCGAGCTCGAGATGTTCCACGCCGCCGGTCCCGCGGATCACCCAGGCGCGCATGGCGGCGCCCGTTACGGCATGAAGGCCGGAGACACCATCTGCTCGGCGCCGGTCGTCGGGATCGCCACCGGCGCGCCCATTCCCGCCGCTCCTCCTACGGCGACCGGCTGGACGTAGACCCTGAACGTGTTCTTCTGCACGGCGACGACTAGGCCGAGCAAATCACCAGCCGCTGAGACCGTGAAGTCGGCGATCACGAGATCCGTGCCCGAGATGGGCGTCGCTTTTCCAGTGGCGACATCCGCTTTGACGACCTGGGTCACCGTGCGGCCGCTCTGTTTCTGCTCCACGAGGTAGGCAAGGGAACCGTCCCGCAGAAAATGCGGCGCCGACTCCTTGCTCTGCGGGCCCCGAGTGAAGGCATGCTGGTTCGACCCGTCCTTCGACATCAGCCAAATGTGACTGTTACCCTCACGGTTCGAGACGAAGGCGATGGTCTCGCCGTCGGGGGACTCGGTCGGCTGCGAGTTGTCGGCAGGCTCCTGCGTCAGCCGCACTGCGTCCGAGCTGGTGATCGACTGCAGGAAAATCTGCCGGTGTCCGGTACGCTGGGCGTGGAACACCACGGAAAGGCCGTCCGCGGTGAACGACGCATCGCCGTCCGGTCCCGGAGAGTTCGTGAGCCGGGAAACGTTAGCTCCGTCGGCGTCCATGACGTAAATCTCGGGCTGGCCGTCGCGGGTCGACGTGAACGCGAGGCGCGAGCCATCCGGTGAGAACGCGGGCTCGGTGGCGACCGCCGTGTCATCCATGACCTTCCGGACCTGCGCCAGGTTGGCGCGCTCCGCCGCATACAACTGGAAGCGGCCCGTGCGCGAGCTCGCCACCACGATCTCACCCTGGACGAACACCTCGGCTACCGCACGCCGGCCCCCGGGCGCCGTGGCGACGATGTGTGTGTGACCGTACGACGCCGTCGAGACCGTGCCGTCCTCGGACACGGTCGCGACCGCGGGGTTGTCGGATGTCCACGAGACCCCCGTCGCCGGCCCGATCACCGCGCCGGTCTCGTCCGCGAAGCTCGCCTTCAGAGCGTAGCGCCGGCCAAGCCCCGATCCGACTCGCGCCGCCGAAAGCTTGAGATTCGCCGCGATCACCCGCACCTGCCAGGTCACGACGAGACCGGAGCCCGGGCCCTTCACCGTCACCGTCGTCTTCCCCGCTCGCTTCCCCGTGAGCACGCCCGAGGATGGATCGAACGTCGCCAGCGAGGTATCGGCTACGCTCCAGCGGAACGGCGCCTCCGGCACCGGGCTCTTGTCGGCCGCGAGCGCCTGCACCTGGAACTTCGCGGTGCCCTGGATCGGCAGCGGCAACTCGGTTTTCGATGTGGGAGAGACCGTCAGCGCCTCGACCGTCTTGTGCACCACGACGTCGACGCTTTTGGACTGCAACAGGCCTGAGACAGTGAGCGTGGTGCGGCCAGGGGCAACCGCCGTGACGACGCCGGTGAAGCTCACCCGGGCGACGCCGGGCTCCGCCGCCGACCACTGGAGCGCGAGCGGATTCACGAGGCGCGCGTTCTGCGCCGGCACCGTCACGTGCAGCGTGTCCAGGTCCCCGGGGGACAGCACGAGCGGGACCGACTCCTGCACCGCGATCTCGCTCGCCTGCACGACGACCGGCGCCGTGGCCGTGACGCCGGTCGCACTCGTGACCTGTACGGTTCCCTGACCCGGAGCGAGTGCGACGACTACGCCGTTCTGGTCCACGCTCGCGATGTCCGGGCGCAGCGATTTCCAGGTCACGGCGACTGGGGCCGCGGCCGTTCCGTCGTCCTTCAGCGCGCGGGGAGAGACCCGGGTGTTCTCGGATGGGAGGAGGTACACCGTCGGTGGTTCAATCCGCAACACTGTTGCCGGTCCGCTTCCGGCGGGCTGCCCGGTGAGGGGATCCGCTCCTCCGGCGTCGGCCGACGCCCGGCTAGCGGCCGCCGCGCCCGCTGCGGGCGCGCCCCCTGCCGCGGCGGAGGCACCCGGCGGGCCCACCACCTGGACCGCGGCCTGCCCTTTCCGCGTCCCCGCGTGCGCCTCGATGATGGCGACGCCGCCACCCACGCCGGTCACGGTACCGCTGTTGTCCACCTTGGCAACGGCCACGTTGTTGGACGACCAGGCGATGCGCACGGTGGGGATGACGTTGCCGACGCGGTCGAACGCCGTGGCGAGCAGCCCGCTGCGCTCACCGACCTTCATCGTGACCGACGGTGGGGCCACCTGCACTTCGGCGACATTCTGCGCGAGGAGTGCGCCCGGGAAGGCGGCGACTGCGAGGAGACGGACGCTCCGAGCCATCATAGTGGCGCCGAACGTAAGCGCTCGTAAGTGCCGTTGTCAAGCTAACTTGTCACGGAATGGACGGAACGACTCGCGGCCGCCGAGTGGGGTGCAAGTCCACTTGCGTGGCAGCATTCGCAAGGTAAGCTATAGGCCACGGCCACCGACCAACAGCGAGGAGAGACCATCCGATGCTCGCGTCAACCGATTTTTCGGAGAGCAGCTGGACGGGCTCCGGCATGATGGAGCCGATGTATCCGCCGGCACCGCCCACGCCTCCCGCTCCTGCACCCATGAGGGACGAGCCGATGTCGGCGCCGCGGCCGAAGCCGGCAAAGAGGCGGAAGGCGTCGAGACCGAAGGCGAAGAAAAAGGCCGCGAAGAAGCGGCCCAAGGCCAAAGCGAAGCGGGGGGGTACGCGGAAGAAGGCGTCGAGAAAGCGTCGCCGCTAGCACAGCTCGAGGTCATCGCGCGGGAGCGCCTCTTTGGATGGCTATCGGCCATCTCCTCGAGGCGCTCCCGCGGCACGTTTCCGTCCCCGTGTAGGAGATCTGGTACGATCCGCATGCGACACCGGGGCCGCTGGTGGCGTTCGACTTTCATGCTACTCGTCGCCTGCACGGCCCCGAAGGTCGCGCCGGGAAATCCGCAGGCTGAAATCTCCACGCTGCTCGAGCGGAGCGCCGCCGACTGGAACCACGGCGACCTGTCGGGTTTCATGAACGACTACGCGAAAGATTCGCTCACGAGCTACGTTACGCGCGGCCACGTACAATACGGTTGGCAGGCGCTGTACGACCGCTATCAGAAGACTTACTTTGCGCCCGGCCAGCACCGCGATTCCCTCGCCTTCACCGAAGTCCGCGTACGACCGCTGACGCCTGATCTGGCGCTGTGTACCGCTCGGTTCGAGCTGCGCCGCGGGGACTCGGTCACGGCGAGCGGACCCTTCACCCTCGTGCTGCAGAAGCGCGGAGACCGCTGGCTCATTCTCCACGACCATACGTCCCCCGACCCGAAGTGACCCATCCCGCAGCCCGCTCCCCGTTCGGCCTCCTGCTGCTCGCTGTGCTCGTCGGGTGTGGGTCCTCCGGCGGCGACGTCATCGCGCTCGAGGGTGCGACGCTCATCGATGGATCGGGCGGCGCGCCGGTGCAGGACGCTCTGGTCATCGTCAAGGATCGGCATGTGCAGGCCGTCGCCCGGGTGAACGAGGTGCGGGTGCCGCGCGGCGCGCAGGTCGTGAACCTGATCGGGAAGACGATCATCCCGGGGTTGATTGACTCGCACGCGCACGTCGAGCGCTGGGCGGCGCAGCGCTATCTCGCGTGGGGTGTCACGACCGTCCGTGACCTCGGCGCGGCCAGCACCGACTCCGCCATCGCGATCAAGAATGATTTCGATCTGGGCTCGGTGCTCGGCCCGCGTGTCCTGACCGCCGGCGCCATGATCGACGGCACACCACCCACGTACCCGACGGCCACCGCCGTGCGGACGGGCACCGAGATCCGCCGCGCGGTCGACCAACGTGCCGTGGCCGGGGCGGAGCTCGTCAAGATATACACGAAGGTCACGCCCGACCTGCTGCCGCCACTCATGGACGAGGCGAACACGCTCCGCCTGCCCGTGGCGGCGCATCTCGGAAAGATCGACGCGCTCACTGCCGCCCGGGCGGGCGTCGCCTCACTCGAGCACATGGCCGGGGTCGTCGCCACCGCGAGTGGTAACCCCGGTCCGTATGCCAGGGCGCATGACCAATTCCTGCGCGGCTGGACCACCGAGGAAATGGGTTGGGCCTCGCTCGACTCCGGTGCGGTCGCTCGCACGGCGCGCGCGCTGGCGGCGACCCGCGTCGCAATCGTGCCCACCCTGGTGGTGCACGAGATGCTCTCGCGGCTCGACAATCCGACCTTGCTGTCGCGTCCGGGCATGGAAGACGTGCCCGCCGGCGCCGCCACCGTGCGCGACGTCGCCGGACTGTTGCGCCGGAGCGGATGGCGTACCACGGAGCTCCAGGCGTTTCGGCGCTCGCGCCGGCGACAGGACCAGTTCGTGCGCGAGTTCGCCCGTGCCGGCGGCGGCATCGCCGCGGGGTCCGACGCGGCCAACCAGCTGCTCGTGCCCGGCCTCTCGCTGCACGAAGAGATGAGCCTGCTCGTCGCCGCGGGGCTCACACCGATCGAAGCGATCACCGCCGCCACCCGCAAGGGAGCCGAGCTGTTGCGCGCCGATTCGCTGGGGTGGGTGGCGGCGGGGAAGGTGGCGGATCTCGTGGTGCTGGACGGTAACCCGGCCGCGGGGATCGGGAACACGCGACGCATCGCCTGGGTCATGGTCCGGGGCCGGATCCTGTATCCTGATTCGTTGAGGAGAACATGGGCAAAATGAGGATGGCGCTTGTCGCGCTGCTCGGAGTCGTAGCGTGCGGGAAGGGGAGGGGGGACGCGGGACAGGGGACCGGTGGTCCATACGACCTCGTGCTCAAGGGCGGCTGGATCATCGACGGCAGCGGAAACCCGCGCTACCGGGGGGACGTCGCGATCCGGGGCGACCGCATCGCCGGGGTCGGCTTCCTGAGCGGCGCCGCCGCCCGCGAGACCGTCGACGTGCGCGGCCTGGTGGTGGCTCCCGGCTTCATCGACATGATGGGCCAGTCGGAAATCAACGTCCTGATCGACAATCGCGTGCTCAGCAAGATCACGCAGGGCGTCACCACCGAAGTGACCGGCGAAGGCGGGTCTGTCGCACCGCTCACGGACCGGCTCGCGCAGGACGACTCGGACGCGATGAAGAAGTGGCATTATCGCGAGGACTGGCGCGACCTGGACGGTTATTTCGCGCAGCTCGCCAAGCAGGGTTCCACGCTCAACATCGCGACGTTCGTGGGCGCGACGCAGGTTCGGATGGCGGTCGTTGGGAAGGACGACCGGCAGCCGACGCCCGCGGAGCTCGCGCACATGGCCGCGATCGTCGACACGCTCATGCAGCAGGGGGCGCTCGGTGTGTGGACGGCGCTCGAGTACGCCCCCGCGAGCTACTCCAAGACGGAGGAGATCATCGCGCTCGCGATAGCGGCGCGGCGGCGCGGTGGCAGCTACGCCTCACACATGCGCAACGAGGGCGTCCGGATCGACGATGCGCTGGATGAGGTGTTCCGCATCGCGCGCGAGGCGGACATCCCGGCGGAGATTTCTCACCTGAAGGTTTCGGGCCGCCAGAGCTGGGGGCGCATGGGGCGCGTGCTCGCGCGCATCGATTCGGCGCGCGCGGCCGGGCTCGATGTGACGGCGGACCAGTATCCCTACACGCGTGCGGCGACCGCGCTCGACGCCTCGATTCCCACGTGGGCGGAAAGCGGCGGGTGGGATTCGTTGCTCGCCCGGCTGCGGAATCCCGCCACGCGGGCACGGCTCCGCGACGAAATGCTCAATCCCCGGGATATGGAAAGCTTCTATCACGAGGCGGGCGGTGGAGCAGGCGTGCTCATCACCGGGACCTTTCGGGACTCACTGCGCTACCTGCAGGGAAAGACCGTCGCCGAGATCGCGGCGGCGCGCCACCGCGACCCGGTCGAGACGCTGTTCGACATCGTCCTCGCCGAAGGCGGTCATCGCACCGACGCGGTGTATGCCGTGATGGACGAGCCTGACGTGCAGGCCGCGATGAAGACCTGGTGGGTGGCCGTGAACACCGACTTCGGAGGCGTGGCGCCCGACGGACCATTCGGGACCCAGTCGGCGCACCCGCGCGCCTACGGCACGTTCGCCCGGATCCTCGGCCACTACAGCCGCGACCTCAAACTCTTCCCGCTCGAGTTCGCGGTGCGCAAGATGACGTCGCTAGCGGCGCAGCGCGTGGGCCTTTTCGACCGCGGACTGTTGCGGCGCGGGATGGCGGCCGACATCACCGTGTTCGATGCGGCGACTGTGGCCGACAAGGCCACCTTCGAGCAGCCGCATCAGCAGTCGGTCGGGTTCGCGTACGTGTTCGTGAACGGTCAAAAAGTGCTCGACCACGGCAAGCTCACTGCCGCGCGCCCCGGGCGCGGGTTGCGCGGGCCGGGCTATCTCCCGCCGGAGCGCCGCGCGCCGCGGTGACGCTGACGCGCCTGTTCCTGGCCTGGGTGCCCGTGGCGGTGGTGTTTGCTGCGGTCGGCGGACTCGGCGCGGGCTTGGCGAAGCTCAGTCCCACCGAGGCTCCCGACGAATGGCGGAAGATGGCCTTGTGGCGCTCGCTCGAGGCTGCCGCCGTCACGTTGTTCGCGTCACTGTGGTTCGACTCGCTCGGGCACGGAGGATGGTGGCTCCTCTTCTCGCTCCTGGGACTCACGGTCGCGCTGGCGCAGCAGCCAGGCCCCGGCACGGTGATCGGCGGGACGCCGCTCGCTCGCGCGACACGCGACGTGGCGCGCTACCTCGTCGCCGGCGCCATTCTCGCCTGGAGACTCAGTTAGGGTATCTTCGGTAGACCGTATGTCCACGGCGCCCATGACTGCCATCCGGCTGACGCGCTACTCACACGGCGCGGGCTGAGCCTGCAAACTCGGGGCTCCCGAGTTGGCGCAGGTCTTGCGCCACGTGCCGGTCGCGACGGATCCCCGGATCCTGGTCGACGCTTCGAGCCGCGACGATGCCGCGGTGTTCCGCCTGACACCGGATCGCGCGATCGTGGCGTCGGTGGATTTCTTCACGCCCATCGTGGACGACGCGTACAACTTCGGGCGCATCGCCGCGACCAACGCGTTTTCGGACATCTACGCCATGGGCGCGACGCCCCTGTTCGCGCTCAACCTCGTCGGGTGGCCCCGCGAGGGGCTCCCGTTCGATCTGCTGGGCGAGGTGCTGCGCGGGGGGGCCGACACGACGCGAGCAGCGGGCGCGTTCCTCCTGGGCGGGCACTCCGTGGACGATCCCGAGCCCAAGTACGGGATGGCGGTGATCGGCGAGGTGCACCCGGATCGCATCGTGACCAACGCGGGCGCGCGCGCCGGCGATGCGCTGGTGCTGACGAAGCCGATCGGCACGGGGGCGCTGACGACGGCGTTGAAGCGCGATCTCCTGAGCGAGGCCGACCTCGCGCCCGCGGTCGCCGCGATGACAACCCTCAACGCCGGCGCTGCCCGCGCCATGTCGGAGGTCGGGGTGCACGCCGCGACGGACGTCACGGGCTTTGGCCTGCTCGGCCACCTGCGTACGCTGCTCGAGGCGAGCGCCGCCGCGGCGGAGCTGCGCGCGGCCGCCGTGCCGCTCCTCGGGGGCGCACGCGACGCCGTGGAGCGCGGAGCCATACCGGGAGGCACCCAGCGCAACGCCGACAATGTGGCCGACACGGTCACCTTCGCCCCCGGCGTGAACGCGACGACGCGGGTTTTGCTCGCGGATGCGCAGACGTCCGGCGGGCTCCTGATCGCCGTCGCGCCGGAGCGGGCGGACGCGCTCATGGCCGCCCTGGGGCGCGAGGCCACCCCCGCGGCGGCGCTCATCGGCCGCGTGGTCGCGGGCACGCCCGGGCGGATCACGGTCACATGACGAGGCCTCCGCTGAAGGCCATCCCGGAATTCCGGAGCCTCACCCCCGAGGCCCTGGACGCGCTGGAGCGGGCGGTGCGGGAGCGCCGCAGGGTGGCCCTGCGCCGGCGCGGCACGGAATACGTGGTCGTCGCCGAGCGGCTCGAGACGGTGACGCGCGAGGAAGCCCTCGAAGGACGGCTGCCGATGACGGGCGAGCTGCTGGCGTTCCCGTTGCGCGAGCTCGAGTCGTTCGCCGTCCTGCCCTAGCCATGTTCACGCGCCTGCTGGTGGGACTCGACGGCAGTCCGCGGGCCGATGCAGCGTTCGAGCAGGCGGTGGTGCTCGGCAAGCGGTTCGGCAGCACGATCATCGTCGCGTACGTCCGCGAACGGGGCGCGACAGTCCCGGACACCGCTGCGATGCTCGACCGAGCGCGCGAGCGTGTCCTGGCGGCCGACCTCCAGGTCGAGGTGACCGCGCTGACCGGGGACGCGGACGTGGAGCTCGCGGAGCTCGCCAAGACCGTGGACGCGGTGTTCGTGGGGCGCCGCGGCGTGACCACCAAAGGCGCCGCGCTCGGCCCCACCGTGACGTCCCTCATCCGCATCGCGGAGCGGTGCGTGGTGGTGTGCGCCGGCCAGCCCTCGCCGATGCAGGCGATCGCCGTGGCGTTCGACGGCCGGGACACGAGCCGCCGGGCGCTCGAGCTGGCCATGCAGTTCGCGACGGTGACCGGGGGGACGGTCCATATCATCCACGCGAACGCGGACCGCGAGGCGGGACTCAAGGTGGTGGGCGTTGCCGAGGCGGCCCTGTCGATGCAGCGAGTGCCGTTCGTGACGCACGTCGAGCCCGGGAAGCCGGGCGAGGTCGTGGCCCGAGTGATCAAGCAAACCCGCTGCGACTCGCTGTTCGCCGGCGCGCACATGAGTCAGGTCGCGGGCCGGCCCAGTGCCGTGGTGATATCCCACGCGGAGGAAATCCTGCAGCACACCGATCTCCCGGTGGTCATCCAGCCCTGACATGCCCCGTGCGCGCGGCGTGGAGCAGGCACCCCTCGTACTGGTCCACGCCGACGAGAGCTGCCTCGGAAACGACAGCTCCAAACCGAGTCCCGGCGGCAACGCCGCGCTGATCGAGGCGCCCGCGGGAGACAGCGTCGCGCGATGGGACTTCTACGAGTCCTCTCCGCAAACGACGAACAACCGGATGGCCCTGGCAGGCGCGATCGCTACCTTGGAGTGGATTCGCCGGCAGTGGAAGCGCGGCCGCGTCACGTACGTTTCCGACTCGCAATACCTCGTGAAGGGAATGAGCGAGTGGGTGGAGGGGTGGCAAGCCCGCGGCTGGAAACGCAAGGGCGGGGCGCTCGAGAACCTGGAGCTGTGGCAGAAGCTCGTCCAGGCCGCGGCGGCGCACGACGTCTCGTGGCGCTGGATCGAAGGGCACGCGGGCCACGCGAAGAACGAGTACGCGAACGACCTCGCCGTGCAGGCCGCCGAGCGTCAAGAGCGCTCCAACGGTCTGGTGCCGTCGGCGTTCGACGCCTGGCTCGCGGCGGGGCGGGCGCGTGGGCACTATCAGAACTACGATCCCGATGCGGAGCTGTATGAGCGTCTATAAGGACGGCGTGACCGGCAACACGCACTTCTTGAACGTGCTCCCCGACGGCGCCACGGCTCCGCCGGTCGAGCGGATTCCCTTGTATGAGGTGTACATGCGCATGGCCGAGGAGCTCGCGAAGCGCTCAACCTGCGTGCGGCTTCAGGTGGGTACGGTGGTGACGGACCAGGTGCTCGAGAACGTCCTCGCGATCGGGTACAACGGCAATGCGCGCGGCCTCCCGAATAAGTGCGATTCGGCCGTACCGGGGAGCTGTGGCTGCATTCACTCGGAGATGAACGCGCTGGTCAAAGCGCCGGGAGCGGTGCGCGACAAGGTCGTGTTCGTGAGCGCCTCACCCTGCGTAATGTGCGCGAAGCTGATCATCAATTCGGGCGTGACCCACGCCTTTTACCGCAAGGCGTACCGCGATCCGTCCGGTATCGAAGTGCTGCAGCAAGGCGGGGTCGTCCCCGTGCTGTATGATCGCTGGGTGCGGGAGTGGCGGTAGACATTGCGGATTGCGAATTGTCCAGGCCGAGGGTCTCTGCAAAGGAGGTGCGCCGTGAAGCGTGCTCCGTTCATTCTGCTCACATTCGTCGCTGCCGCGCCGGTCGGCGCGCAATCGCTCCTGTACCGGGCGCCCAACATGGGCGGTGTGTGGGTGCCCGACGGCGGCGTGGTGCAGTTCAATTTCCTCCATCGCTTCTACGTCTCCCCGGCGCCGTCGCACACCGTGGTCAACTATCCGAGCTTCACCCTCGCGGCGGGATTCGGACACCAGATCGCGCTCGGCGGCCGATTCGCGACCAAGTCGCTGGTCGGAACGGGCGCAGGTGCGGAGACGACCAACGAGACCGAGATCTACGTGCGGTGGGGCGCGATCGGCGCGGAAGGCAAGGACGGGTTCGCCGTCGCGCTCACCCCCGCGTACAACTTTCTGGCGAAGAGCGTCGACGGCGAGCTCGCGGTGGACTGGACTCGGGGAGCGCTCACCCTCCAGGGCGCCGTTCGGGGCATCAGTCGTGCGCTCGGAACGCCGGAGAAGCAGCAAATGGCCGTCGCGGGCGGCGTCGTCGCTCGCCTGACACGCTACATCGCCGTGACCGCCGACCTCGGCTCATTCGTGGCTCCGGTCGAACAGCGGGCGGCCTGGAGCGCGGCGATCAATTTCCTGATTCCGGGATCTCCCCATACGTTCTCGCTTCAGGCCAGCAACGCGACGAGCGTGAGCATCCAAGGCGCGTCGGTGGGGTACGCGCCCACCGGGTCGAACGAGATCATCTACGGGTTCGAGTTCACCATCCCGCTCCACTTGAAGCGCTTCAGTCCCTGGTTCCATGGCTCCCCCAAACCCGTCGCGCTCGGAGCGGTGGGAGCCACCGTGGCGGCGGAGGTCGACATGGCCGCGGTGAAGTATGGCAAGGACACGGTCACCATTTCCGTCGGGCAGGCCGTGCGCTGGACCAACCGCGACCCGGTCGAGCACACCGTGACGTTCGACCGCACCGAGCCCGGATCGCCCGTGATTCCCCCGAATGGCTCGTACATCCACCGGTTCGACAAGGCGGGAACGTACACGTATCACTGCACACCGCATCCGTTCATGACGGGCGTGGTGGTCGTGAAATGAGGGACGAGGGACGGGGGACGAGACACGGGTAATGGCCGACGACCTCGACCGGCTGTTCGAGCGGTTGGTGAGCGTGCTGGCCGCCGACGCGCCCGGCCGGCTCGCCGTGCCGTTCCCCGCGGCGGAGGTCTACGAGCGATTGGTGCCGTACCGCTCGAACCGCTCGGTCTTGAAGGTCGCCACGCACCAGGACTACGAGATGGCGGTGCTCCGGCTGCTCGCGGGCGAGCGGGGGTACGCATCGCTCGAGCCCGCCGAAGTGCAGGACGCGCTGCGGCGGGAAGCGGGCGAATCCAATCCCGACGCCGGCCTGTTCCGGCACTTCCCCGACGCGATCCTGAGTCTCAATCGCCTGGCCGCCGAGCGTTCGCTGCGGGGGGATCGGGCGTATGCGCCGCCGTCGCCCGCTCCTCTCGCTCCTCCCCCGGAATCGAGCGACGCTGCCGAGCGGGAGGAAGCAGAAGGAGAGCAGGCGGAGAAAGCCCCGCTCGCGGGCGCCGCGTTCGAGCTCGCGGAGCAGAGCGAGTCGCCGCGTCAGTGCCCCTACTGCGGCGAGACGCTCCCGGGCAGCCGCAAGGTCAACTTCTGCCCGCAATGTGGCCAGCCGCCCTCGGGCGAGCTCCGCTGCCCCGCCTGTGGCGGCGAGGTGGACGTCGGCTGGCGCTATTGCGTGAGCTGCGGCCGAGCGACCGGTTTCGAGTGAAGCACGACCACAAGATCGCGGTGATCGCCGGAGACGGGATCGGCCCGGAGGTCATCGAGGCGGCCATCCCGGTGCTCGACCGCGCCGCCACCCAGCACGGCGTCGCGCTCGGCTGGGAGCGGCTCCCCTACGGAGCGGATCATTACCTGAAGACGAAGGAGACGCTCCCCGAGCACGCATTCCGTTACCTCCGAGACGACGTCGACGCCGTCTTCCTCGGCGCGATCGGCGATCCCAGAGTGCCGGGTAACGAACACGCCCGTGACATCCTGCTCGGTCTGCGGTTCAAGCTGGACCTCTACATCAACTTCCGGCCGGTGCGTTTGCTGCATCCCGACCTGACCCCGCTGCGGTCTGGCAAGATGATCGACTTCACGATCTTCCGGGAGAACACGGAGGGAGTCTACACCGGGAAGGGCCGCACTGAGGGGGAGACGTATATCGCCGAGGAGATCAACACCGCGCGAGGCGTCGATCGGATCATCCGCGCGGCCTTCCAATGGGCCAGAACGCACGGCAAGACCAGGGTGACCATGAGCGACAAGGCGAACGCCGTGCCAGCGCACCGCATCTGGCAGGAGACCTTCAGGCGCGTCGCCGCCGAGTTCACCGGCATCGACGCCGAGCACCGCTACGTGGACGCGCTCGCGATGGAGCTGGTGCGCGAGCCCGAGCGGTTTCAGGTCATCGTCACCAACAACCTGTACGGCGATATCCTCTCGGACTTGGGGGCGGGCCTGGTCGGCGGGCTCGGGCTCGCCGCCAGCGCGAATCTTCATCCGGGCCGGGCGGGACTGTTCGAGCCGGTGCACGGCTCGGCTCCGCCGCTCGCGGGCAAGGGCATCGCGAACCCGATGGCCGCGGTGCTCACGGGCGCTCTGATGTTCGAGCAGCTGGGTCATCCGGAGGCGGCCCGCGACCTCGAGGGCGCGGTGAAGCAGACGCTCGCCGCCGGTGTGCGTACGCCCGATATCGGCGGCAAGGCGACGACGAGCCAGGTCGCGAAGGCCCTTGCCCGCGAGCTCTGACGAGGCCCCGACGACGCGGGACCTGGTTCGCGTTCTGACGCTCCGCGACCTCGTCTTGGTCGGGAGCGTGCTCGCGCTGCTCGGGGCGGTCACGTTCGGTGAGCTGGGGGCCATGCTCCCCGACGCGGGGGGCAGCTACGTCTACGTGCGCGAAGCATTCGGCCGCCTGCCCGCGTTCCTGCTCGGCTGGACCTTGTTCCTCGCGATCAATACCGGCTCGACGGCAACGCTCGCCGTGGCGTTCGCAAACTATCTGCGTGAGCTCCTCCCCCTCACGACCGTCACCCACACGCTCGCGTCGGTCGGGATGATCGCGGCGGTCACGGCCGTGAACATCCGGGGCGTGCGTCATGCCGCGTCCGTCCAGAACTGGAGTACCGCGCTCAAGGTGGGAGCGATTCTCGCGCTCGCCGTCGCGGGGTTTGCGCTGGGCGACGGCTTTCACCGCTCCGATACGCGCGCGTTCACCACGCCCCTCACGCTCTCACGGCTCTCCGCCGCGGGCGTGGGCCTGCTGGGCGTGCTCTGGGCCTACGAAGGCTGGCAGAACGTGACGAACTCGGCGGGCGAGGCGGCGGACCCGCAGCGCACCTTCGCACGCGGAATCGGTCTCGGGACCGCGGCGCTCGTGGCCATCTATCTGACGGCGAATGTGGGATACGTCGCGGCGGTTGGCGCCCCGGGCGTTACGCGGTCCGACCAGATCGCAGCGGATGTCGTGCGGGCCTTGTTCGGCCCCGGGCCGGCGACTGTCGTTACGCTGGTCATCCTCGTCTCGATCTTCAGCGCCGCCAACGGGCTCGCGCTTACGGGCCCGCGGATGTACTTCGCCATGGCGCGGGACGAGGTGTTCTTCCGGTCGCTCGCCGAGGTGCATCCCCGGTTCGGCACCCCGGCGCTGGCCGTCGCGGCGAGCGCGGTCTGGGCGTCAGTGCTCGCCCTGAGCGGCACCTTCGAGCAGCTGTTCACCTACGTGGTTTTCGCGAGCTGGATCTTCGCGGCCCTCGCCGCCGCCAGCGTGTTCGTACTGCGTCGGCGCCGCCCGGAGGCCCCGCGCCCGTTTCGCGTGCCCGGCTACCCAGTGACTCCGGCGCTGTTCATCGCCGCCGCTGCCGCCATCGTCGTGAACACCATCGTCGCGCGTCCGGTGCAGGCACTGATCGGGCTGGGTATCGTGGCGACCGGTGTGCCGGCATATGTGCTCTGGATGTGGCGTCGTCGTCGCGCGCGCGAGTGAGACTCGCGGCTCGGCGTCTGCCCGTAAACGGGCCTGAGTAAGCCGTTTTAGCGGCACGGGCCGAGCCGCGGCTCTCAGCCGCGACCCCGACGGAAACAACCTCTGCATCAACGGTACAACGAGGTTCCGCCCTACCGCGCCCCCCCGATCCCCCTGATATTCCGTGACTGACGCGGAGCTTCCCCCATGAAGACCCAAGGTTCCAATACAGACGTCGTATTCCTCTCGGGCGTCCGCACCGGCTTCGGCACCTTCGGCGGCACCCTGAAAGACCTGTCCGCCATCGAGCTGGGCGCCGTCGCCGCCAGGCACGCGCTCGAGCGCGCCGGTGTTCCCGCGCCGGAGATCGGCCATGCGGTGTTCGGCAACGCCCTCCAGACGTCGGCCGACGCGATCTACTGCGCCCGCCACATCGGCCTCAAAGCAGGGCTCCCGATCGAGGTCCCCGCCGTGACGGTCAACCGGCTGTGTGGGTCCGGGTTCGAGGCGATCACGCAGGGTGCCCAGCTCATCATGCTGGGCGAGGCGCTAGCGGTGCTCGCGGGTGGCACGGAGTCGATGAGCCAGGCCCCGCACGTCGTGCGGGGCGCGCGCTGGGGGCTGCGCCTCGGGCCCGCGCCCCTCGAGGACCTCCTGTGGGAAGCGCTGAAGGACCCGCAGTGCGGCTTATCGATGGCCGAGACCGCCGAGGGGCTCGCCGAAAAGTACAAGCTCACCCGCAAAGAGGTCGACGAGGTGGCGCTCGCGTCGCAGCAGCGCGCGAAGCAGGCTTGGGACGCGTGCGTATTTCAGGACGAGGTGGTGCCCGTGACAGTGAAGGGAAAGAAGGGTGAGCCGGTCGAATACCGCGCTGACGAGCACATGCGACCCAGCACCACACTCGACGTGCTGCTCTCGCTCAAGCCGTACTTCAAGAAGGACGGCCTCGTTACCGCGGGGAACGCGTCAGGCATCGTGGACGGAGCGGCCGCCACCGTGATCGCGAGCGCCGACTACGCCAAGGCGCACGGCCTGAAGCCCCTTGGCCGGCTGGTGGCGTGGGCGGTGGCCGGCGTCGAGCCGCGCTACATGGGCATTGGACCCGCGCCGGCGGCGCGCAAGGCGCTCCAGAAGGCCGGGATGAAACTCGAGCAGATGGATCTCGTCGAGGTGAACGAAGCGTTCGCGCCGCAGTATCTCGCCGTAGAGAAGGAGCTCGGATTGGACCGCAACAAGACCAACGTGCACGGCGGCGCGATCGCCATCGGGCATCCCCTCGCCGCCACGGGCACACGCGTCACGATCCACTTGCTTCACGCGCTGCGTCGCGCCAAGCAACGGTTCGGGCTTGGCTCCGCCTGCATCGGCGGCGGCCAGGGCGCGGCGGTGATCGTGGAAGCCTTCCCGGGTTAAGGGCAAATACATGGACGTCGTCCTGACCGCGGCCCTCGCGATCGTCTTCTTGTACGTCCTCTCCGGACTCCGCGTTTTCAAGGAATACGAACGCGGCGTGCTGTTCGTCCTCGGCCGATCGTGGGGTGCGAAAGGCCCCGGGCTGAGGTTTCTGCCACCGCTGCTCACGAAGGTTCAGACTGTGTCGTTGCGCGTCGTGGCGATGGACGTCCCGCCGCAGGACGTGATCACCCGCGACAACATCTCGATCAAGGTGAACGCCGTTCTCTACATGCGGGTGAACGATCCGGTGAAGGCGGTCATCGGCGTCGAGAACTTCCTGTACGCGACGAGCCAGCTCGCGCAGACCACGCTGCGCTCGGTGCTGGGCGAAACCGAGCTGGACGAGCTGCTGATGAATCGCGAGAAGATCAACAACATCCTGAAGAACATCATCGACAAGCGCGCCGAGGACTGGGGCATCGAGGTATCCGCCGTCGAAGTGAAGGACGTGGACCTGCCGCCCGAAATGAAGCGCGCGATGGCGCGGCAGGCCGAGGCGGAGCGCGAGCGGCGCGCCAAGGTCATCAACGCCGAAGGCGAGCTGCAAGCCTCAGAAAAGCTCGCCCAAGCCGCCCGGATCATCGGCGCGGAGCCGGCGGCCATCCAGCTGCGCTATCTGCAAACGGTGACCGAGATCTCCTCCGAGAACAACTCGACGACGTTCTTCCCGATCCCCATCGACCTGTTCAAGGGATTCCTCGACGCGGTGTCCCGGAAGCCCGTGACACCGGCGCTCCCCGAGACGACCTCGGGCGAGACACTCCCAGCCGAGCTGAAGAAGAGCAAGGCCGGGGCGTAGCGATGGCAGGCGAGCTGATCCAGCGCGAGGTGCTCGAGCGGATCATCCAGCGCGCCGCCGAGCTGCAAGCCGGATCCCACGACATCGGCGAAGGGCTCACCGAGGCCGAGCTGCTGGCGCTCGGCCAGGACGTCGGCATCCCCGACCGCTACCTGCGGCAGGCGTTGCTCGAGGAGCGGACGCGATCGCCGGAGAGCCCGGAAGGGGGGGGCCTGGCGCGCTGGCTCGTAGGTCCCCGACGGCTGTTGGCCCAGCGCGTGGTCGCCGGGGACGCTCCGACGGTGGACCGCGCGCTCGGCTCCTGGATGCAGGGAGAAGAGCTGCTGCAGGTGAAGCGCCGCTACGCCGATCGCACCACCTGGGAGCCGAAGGTCGGCGCCTTCGCGTCGATTCAGCGGGCACTGGGCTCGGGGGGCCGGCGCTTCGCCCTGGCGCGAGCAACCGAGATTGCCAGCCAGGTCGTCCCGCTCGAGGCCGGCTTCTGCCATGTGCAGCTACTCGCCGACGTACGCAACATCCGGCGGGAGCGGGTCACCGGTGCCGGTGTGCTGCTCGGCGCGGGAGGTGCGGCGACGGCCGCACTGGTGGCGATGGGCGTGCTCGCGCCGTTCCCGTGGCTGCCGCTCGTGGTGCTCGGGCCCGCAGCCGTGGCGGTGCTCCGCAGCCACCGTCACCAGCACGAGCAGATCCAGACCGGGCTGGAGCAGGTGCTCGATCGGCTCGAGCGCGGGGAGATCAAGCCGGAGCACGCCCTGCCGAGCCCCAAGGCAGGCGCGTTCGAGCGTATTGCGAACGAGATCCGCCGGACGATCGACCACCTGAGCGAGACATGACCGACATCAAACGAGTGGGGGTGCTGGGCTGCGGGCTCATGGGAAGCGGGATCGCGCAAGTGGCCGCGACGGCGGGATACGACACGCTGGTGCGGGACGTGTCCCAACAGGTCTGGGACAAGGCGCGCGCCGGGATCGAGAAGTCGCTCGCGAAGTTCGTCGAAAAAGGCAAGCTCGCGCCGGCAGATCGCGACGCGACGCTCAAGCGCCTGCGCTTCACGACCACGACCCCGGACCTGAAGGACCGCGACATCGTCGTCGAAGCCGTCACCGAGGACCTCGACCTCAAGAATACCCTCTGGAAGGAGCTCGACGGGCTGTGCGGTCCGGCGACCATCTTCGCTTCGAACACGTCGAGCCTCACGATCGCGGCGATGGCGGCGGCGACCAAGCGCGGCGACCGCTTCGTGGGCCTGCACTTCTTCAACCCCGTGCCGCTCATGCCCCTCGTCGAGGTCGTCCGGACGGTGACGACTTCGGAGGAGACGCTGGGCCGCGCGTTCGCGTTCGCGAGATCGCTCGGCAAGGATCCCGTGGCCGCCAAGGACACCTCCGGGTTTCTCGTGAACCTGCTGCTCGTCCCCTACCTGCTCGACGCCATCCGCGCGGTCGAGCGCGGCGTGGGAAGCGTCCCCGACATCGACAAGGCGATGCAGCTCGGTTGCGGTTATCCGATGGGTCCCCTCACGCTGCTCGACCTCGTCGGCCTGGACACCACCTACAAAATCGCGGAAATCATGTTCACCGAATACCGCGAGTCGCGGTACGCGCCCCCGCCCCTGCTCAAACGGATGGTCCTGGCGGGGATGAACGGCCGCAAGAGCGGCAAGGGGTTCTACGACTACTCCGTCGATCCGCCGAAGGTCGTGGCCCTCGGCGTCTGACTTGCCCCCACTCCCTGGTCCCCGTCCCCCCCCATCCAAGGACCCGCATGTTCGGCTACGACTGGCCCCGGTTCCACGCCGCGGTGAACGACCTCCCCGCGGCGCTGCTGTTCGTAACGGTGCTGTTCGAGATCGGTGGCTGGCTCACCAAGCGCGCCTCGCTCAAGGCGGCGGCACTCTGGACCCTGTGGGCCGGTGTGGTCGGCGGGTGGGTGGCGGTGCTCGCCGGCCTGAAAGCGGAAGACGTCATCGAGCACGGCGAAGCCATTCACGAGCTCATGGAGCAGCACGAGCGGCAGGCACTCATCACCATGGGGATTTTCACCGTCGTGCTGGTGTGGAAGCTCTACCGCCGCTTCCAGCTGGCTCCCATCGAGGACCTGGTGCTACGCGGGCTGAGCGTGTTGGGCTTCGTCGGCCTCCTGTACACGGCCACGATCGGCGGAAAGCTCGCGTTCGAGCACGCCGCAGGCGTCCCTTCGGCGACGCTCAAGGTCGAGCTCGAGAACCGCGAGGCGGGCCACCATCACGCGGCTGGAGAGGCCGACGCAGACGAGCATGAGCAGGCCGATTCAACGAAACCGCCGGCGCACACGCACGCGCCGGGGACGCCGGAGCACAAACACTAATGCGGAACGCGGAACGCGGAACGCGGAACAGAAGGGTGTGCCTCGCTGCGCACGACCTAACCTTGCTGTTCCGCGTTCCCACTTCCGCGTTCCGCGTTTGCCTTCTCCTCGCCGCCTGCACCCCCGTCACCACCCGTCCTCCATTTTTCCCTGACCCGCAGGCTCTGGTCGTGATCCTCGATGCGCGGCCGGACCGGGTGACGGCGATACTCGATAGCCTGGTGCCCGCCGAAAGCCTCGAAGTGGCGCACTCCAACCTGCGGGACGGCTACGTGGAGACGGCCTGGTATGACACGCAGGCCCGCCGCAGCCGCCATCACGAGCACGAGATCGCGAGCCTCGCCCAAACGGTGAAGATCCGTTTCTGGGCCGACCCCTGGGTCCCGGGCCAGACCCGGCTCACCGTCGAGCCGATGTACCGCCCGCGCTACGATCCGTCGCGCGGGGAGCGCGCTCTCGAGGCGATCGTGGACAAGGACCACGCTGGCTACAAGCTGGCGCAGCAGTTCGTGGACGGACTGAAAAAGCGATTCGGAGTACCGAAGGCAGCCCAGGAGCCGACGCGCTAGGCTCCGACCCAGGTCTTCACCCACCGCTCCATGACGTCGAGATCGAGCATCGCATCGCGGCACGGACCGTTGGGGAGGCGCATGGTGAGCCCGAGGACGGGCAGCCGGCCCGCCACGTCCCGGAGCCCGGTCATCATGTCGCGCTCGCACGCGACCGCGACCACGGCGCGCGGGCGGCGTTCCCTGATCACACGCCGCGCGAGCTGCCCCCGGGTAGCGACGAACACGGGCACCTCGTAGCGTCCCGCGATCGCCAGCACGCCGTCGAGCGCCTGCTTCGACAGACAACGGGGAATGAGCACCAGCAGCTCCCCCTTGCCGACGGTACGCCCGCGCCGCTCCACGAGCGCGTTATACACGTCGATCGCCGCGTGCTCCACCCAATCGCGCTTGCCGAACGCCCGCGCGACCTGCGACGTGAGGTTCATGAGGGCGAGGTACGGTCCTCGCTCGAGCGAGCGCTCGGGGAGCCAGACCGCTCCTCCATAGAAGGAAAGGATCAGCACTCCGAACCAGAGCCAGCTCGCGGCGGCTACCGCCCCCAAGGCGGGCCAGAGGGCGCGCGGTAGCAGCAACCACACGGAACCGAGACGCGGCGCGAGCAGAAAGAGGACCGCGGCCCCCGCCGCCATCCCGAGACCCAGGGTCAGCGCCGCAAAGCGGAAGAAGAGTCCCGGCGGGGCGGAGAAGTCGCCGCCGCGGGGAAGCGGCCGACCGTCCCACTCGTCCCACTCGTGGCCGAGTCGGCGGTCGGTCTCGATGTGGATGAGCTGGGCGCGGGGCGGGGGCGCAGCTGCGTTGGCGGTCATACGCGGGTCAAGCATCACCCGCGCCGCTGGTGGTGTCAAGCGTGAATGGTGCGTGGTGGGTGGTGCGTGGTAACTTCCGTGCACGTGACAGACCACGTACCACGCACTACGCACCCGGGTTGACGCAGCCTCAGCCTGCTCTCCTGACCGATATTCGCAGCCGAGCCGCATACTCGGAGGGCGCCGGGATCTATCGGATCGTCCCGAAGGCCGTTGCCGTCCCACAGGGCGTGGAAAAGCTGCAGGAGCTGGTCCGTTGGGCCGCAGCGACCGGCAGGGCGCTCGTGCCACGGGGGGCCGGCAGCGGGATGGCGGGCGGGAGCGTGGGGCGCGACATCGTGGTCGACCTGAGCCAGGGGTTCCGTTGGATGGCACCCGACTGGCCCGGGCGCTCGCTGTGGGCCGGCGCGTCGGTCACGTGGGCCGATGTGACGGCCGCCGCCCGTCCCTTCGGGCTCCGGCTCCCCCCCGATCCGTCCTCCGGCGCGTTCGCCACCTCCGGGGGCATGATCGCCACGAACGCCGCGGGCCCACGCTCCGTCCGATGTGGCAGCGTGCGGCGCTGGGTGGACGCGATAGAGATAATCGGCGCTGACGGGGAAGCGCGGCGCATCAAGCGGGGAGAGGGGAGATGGGAGAGGTTCGCCCTGTCGGCGGACCAGCAGAAGCTCGTGGAGGCGCGATTCCCGAAGACGCGCAAGAGCTCGGCGGGCTATGCGCTCGATCGGTACGCGCGCTCCGGCGACGAGCTCGACCTTCTGATCGGGTCGGAGGGGACGCTTGCTCTGGTGACTGCCGTGCAGTGGCGGCTCGAGCCGATCCCCAGCGATGTGGCCGGCGCCGCCCTGGGGTTCGGGGACTTGGAGCGGCTCGCCGCAGCCGTCCCCTACCTCGTGGCGTTGAACCCGTCCGCTGTCGAGCTGCTCGATCGAACGCTGCTCGACTTCGTGCGGGAGGCCGGCACCGCGCTCCCCGAGGGGCTCGAAGGGCTGCTGCTGATCGAGTTCGAGCGGGAGACGGCGGCGGCCGCGCGCGGTGTCGTCGGCGACGCCGTGCGCGGGTTGAACGACCAGACGATCCACGTGGCGACGGCCGTGGACCGCGCGGGCCTCGAGACGCTGTGGACGGTTCGCAAGCTGGCGAGCCCGGCACTCGCCCGGCTTCCGGCCACGCAGCGCTCCCTCCAGCTGATCGAAGACGGCTGCGTGCCGCTGGAGGCTCTGGGGCGGTATATCGCCGGAGTCCGCGCGGCGGCGGCGCGGCGCGGCGTTCCTGTGGCGATCTTCGGGCACGCCGGCGATGGTCACGTGCACGTCAACGCGCTCCCCGATGTCACGAGCACCGGGTGGCGGGACGCCCTCGCGGGGCTGTACGGCGACGCCGCCGACCTGCTGCAACACCTGGGGGGGACACCGAGCGGGGAGCACGGGGTCGGACGCCTGCGTGCGGGCCTGCTCGAGCGGTTTTACGGACCCGCTGTGATGGCGTTGTTCCGCGACGTGAAGGAGACGTACGACCCGCGCGGGATCCTCAACCCCGGTGTTATAATCCCCGCGCCCGATTGGACGCCCTTGGCCGATTTAAAGGTGGGTCCGGCGACGGCAGCGATTCCCGACGACATCGCGGCGAGGCTGCGCGAGGTCGAGCGGACCGCAGGCTGGGCCACTCCGAAGTACGAGCTGGCGAGGCCTGACACCTGACACCCGACACCTGACACCCGACACCCGACACCCGACACCCGACACCCGACACCCAGCACCTGCCTCATGGAAGTGTTCCGCGCCCCGCGCGTCAGCCTGATCGCCCGCCCCGAGTTCCTCGAGCCGGAGCACCTGCGTGTGCAATGGCAGGGCGACGCCTCCGCCGGTGAGCGGCTCGCCGAGTTTGCGGGACGGATCTGCTACATGAGCCAGCACAATCCAGCCAGCAGATCAACGGCCGAATACCTCGAGAACATCAAGAAGCAGGGCCACGGCTCGGTGCTGGAGCACGCCGTGTACGTGCTCTTGATCGAGGGCATCTCGCGATCGTGCTCGCACGAGCTGGTGCGGCACCGCGCCGGGTTCGGATACTCACAGCTGTCGCAGCGCTACGTGGACGAGTCCCACGCCGCGTTCGTGCTGCCGCCCGCGATGCTGGGCGATCCGGCGCTCGAGGCCGAGTGGGAGCGCGAGATGGCCGACGCCCAGGCCGCGTACGTGCGGGCCGTTGAGGCACTGACGCAACGCTACGCGTGGGTCGCGGACAAGATTCACCGCCGCAAGCTGGCGCGCGAAGCGGCGCGCAGCGTTCTCCCGAACGCCACGGAGGTGAAGATCGTCGTCTCGGGGAACGCGCGTGCGTGGCGCACGATGCTCGAGCTGCGGACGAGTGAAGGCGCGGAGCTCGAGATCCGGCGGATGGCGATCGCGTGCCTCCGCGTCCTGCAGCGCGAAGCGCCCGCGTTGTTCTCCGACTTCGAGATCTACGTCGCCGACGACAAGCACGACGCCGCGCGGGTCGCGTATCACAAAGTCTGACGCGTCGGCGCGCGAAAAAAATTCTCAATTCCCTATTGCGCATCGCTTCGGTGTGTCGTATTGTCTACTCGACAACGCGTTTTGATTCACAGACCGCACGAGCGGCCTTTTTTGTGGGAGGTAACCCGAGACCTCATGCGAATCGGTCTCGCCTACAACGAAAAACCCGATCCCGCGCCCGACGCGGACTCCGACAGTAGCAGCGACGCGTTCGCCGAGTGGGACGACCCATCCACCATCGCTGCGGTGGCGCAGGCTCTCAGTCGCTTCGGTAGCGTCATCCGACTCAAAGCCGATCAATCCCTTCCCCAGAAGCTGGTCCGCGCCCGCCCCGATCTCGTCTTCAACATGGCCGAAGGGCTCCATGGCCAGAGCCGCGAGGCGCTGGTCCCGGCGATCTGCGAGTACGTGAACATTCCGTACACGGGCTCGGACCCGCTCACGCTCGCGTTGTCGCTTCACAAGGGCCGCACCAAGGAGACGCTCGCCTATCGGGGCGTGCCCACGGCTCCGTTCACCTGTATGGAGACCATCGCGGACGTCGCGCGCTTGCCGCTGCCCTACCCCGTCTTCGTGAAGCCGGTGGCCGAAGGGTCGGGAAAAGGCGTGTTCGGGACGAACCTGTGCGCGGACACGGCGGCCCTGCGCGAGCGGGTCGCGTTCCTGCTGGGGCGGTACGCCGAGCCGGTGCTCGTGGAGACGTACCTCCCCGGCCCCGAGTTCACCGTCGCGATTCTGGGAAACGGCCCGGAGGCGTATTGCCTTCCGGTGATCGGGTTCGACTTCTCGAGCTTGCCGCACGGGGCACCGCCCGTCTACGGGTATGAAGCCAAGTGGGTGTGGGACCGCCCGGAGGCACCGCTCGCGATCTTCCAGTGCCCGGCGCAAATCCCCGCCGACCTGTACCGCGAGATCGAGCGCACCGCACTCGATGCCTACCACGCGCTGGGGTGCCGCGACTGGTGCCGCGTGGACCTCCGCGTGGACCGGTTCGGCGTGCCGAACGTCCTGGAGCTCAATCCGTTGCCGGGCGTCATTCCCGATCCGGCCATGAATTCGTGTTTCCCCAAGGCCGCTCGCGCGGCAGGGTTCGCGTACGATGAGCTGATTCAGGAGGTCGTCCGCCTCGCGTGGCGTCGGATCACCGGCCGGGAGCCAGGGGCAAGGCATGCCGTGCCCCCAGCGCGGGCGGCGGCGGTGCCGGCGTGAAGATCGCGATCCTGTTCGACCCCGGGGCCGCCGACTGGACACCCGAGGACATCCGCGGCGTCATGAAAGCCGTGGACGAGATCGGCACGATCTTCGGGACGAAGGGGCACAAGATCCGCAAGATTCCGGTCCGCCACGACATGCGCTGGTTCCAGACGGCGCGACGGGCGGACCTCGTCTTCAACCTGTGCGAGGGTGTGCACGGCAAGAGCGAGTGGGAGGAACACGTCGTCGGGACGCTCGAGTTTGCGGGCATCCCGGTCACCGGTGCGAGCCTCTGGACGCTCGCCGCGTGCCGGCGCAAGCCGATCGCCAACTCCCTGCTGCAGCAGGCCGGGCTTCCCATCCCCCGCTGGACGGTGGCACAGGGGAAGATCGACGACGCGTTCCCGTTGCCGGCCATCGTCAAGCCGGCGGCCGAGGACGCGAGCGCCGGGGTGGACCGCGGGTCCGTGGTCAGCGACCGCAAGACGCTGCGCGCCCGGGTGGCGGCGATGACCGAGCAGTTCGACGAGGTGCTCGTCCAGGAGTACGTCGGCGGCCGCGAGTTCAACGTGGGGTTCGTCGGAAACCGGGTGCTGCCGATCGCGGAGATCGACTTCAGCCGCATGCCCGAGGGCGCGTGGCCGATCCTCACCTACGCGGGGAAATGGGAAATCGGGTCCCCGGACGATCTGGGGAGCGTGCCCGTCTGCCCCGCGGCCGTCCCGCAGAAGCTCGCCGATCGGCTCGTCCGGATCGCCGACCTCTCCTGGCGCACGATGCAGGGAAAGGGCTACGGGCGCATCGACCTCCGGCTCGACGACGCGGGACGGCCCTGGGTGCTCGAGGTCAACCCCAATCCCGACCTGAACGACGACGCCGGCCTGTCGCGCATGGCGAAGGCCGCCGGCTGGGACTACGCGGAGCTGGTGCGCCGGATCGCCGAGGTGGCACTCCGCGAAGCGCAGGGCGCCAAGGCGGCGCGTGAGCTGCTCGCTCCGTCCCGTCGGCCGCGCGCAACGCGGACCGCTTGAGCGACTCACGGCGGCCACCGGCCTGTTTCGGCCGGACGAGGTCGCCATCGCGGTGGAGCTACTCGACGAGGCGCTCGCCGGAGACGACGACTACCGCTTCGTCGGCGCGTATACGGACGACGCACTCGTCGGATACGCTTGCTGGGGGCCCACGCCGGCGACCACCGGCACCTTCGATCTCTACTGGATCGTCGTCGACGCGGCGCGTCAGGGAGCGGGCATCGGGACCCAGCTCCTGCGCGCCGTCGAGGCCACACTGACGGCGGAAGACGGACGCCTGATCGTCGTCGAGACGTCGTCCCGTGCCGCGTACGCGCCCACCCGCGCGTTTTACGAGCGGCGCGGCTACACCCAGGCGGCCCGGCTCCCGGGCTACTACGCCCCCGGCGACGACCTGGTGATCTACCTCAAGGATCTGACGCATGGAGTCCTGGCAACAGGTACTGCGTAAACAGAGCATCGCCTCGCTCGAAGCGCTCGTCGCCAAGTTCGGTGCCGAGCACTTCCCCGACCTCGAGCGGCTGCGGCTGGCGGCGGAGAATTTCGAATTCCGTATTTCGCCCGCCATGGTGGACCTCATCAAGTCGCCGGGCGATCCCATCTGGCGCCAGTACGTGCCCGATCTGCAGGAGCTCGAGGTGCACGACGGCCTCGTGGACTCCCTCGCCGAGGATGCCCATTCGCCCGTTCCGAACATCACGCACCGGTATCCCGACCGCGCGCTGTTTTTGGTGTCTCCGGTGTGCGCCGCGTATTGCCGCTTCTGCACGCGGCGCCGCAAGGTCGGCGACCCCGAGAAGATCCCCATGTCCGAGCTCGAGTCGGCGTTCCGCTATCTCGAGACGCACACCGAGATCCGCGACGTCATTATGTCGGGCGGCGATCCCCTGCTGCTCTCCGACCGGCGCATCGACGGGCTGTGCCAGCGCCTGCGGGCCATTCCGCACCTCGAGGTGATCAGGATCGGGAGCCGCGTACCGTGTCAGCTGCCCGAGCGAATCACGCCGGAGCTGTGCGCCATCCTCCAGCGATACCACCCGCTGTACATCAACACGCACTTCAATCATCCCGACGAGCTCACCGCGGCAGCCGTCGCAGCCCTGGGCCGCCTGGCCGACGCCGGCATCCCGCTCGGCTGCCAAACGGTGCTCCTCAAGGGCGTGAACGACGATCCCGAGGTGATGAAGCGTCTGATGCAAAAGCTGCTCACCGCGCGCGTGCGTCCCTACTACATCTACATGTGCGACCAAGTGGCGGGCGCCGAGCATTTTCGCACCACCGTCGAAAAGGGTCTGGAGATCATCCGGGCCCTCCGCGGGTGGACCTCGGGACTGGCGGTGCCGCACTTCGTGATCGACGCGCCTGGGGGCGGGGGCAAGATCCCGTTGTTGCCGGAGTACGTGGAATCGATCGACGATAACGAGGTGGTTCTCAGGAATTACGCGGGCAAGCGCTATGTGTACCGGCAGCCAGCCCGTGCGTCGGAGCCCCGACCGCCGACCGAGTTTCGGCCGGTCTCGGTCGGGTAGGCTCTTCGCCGCCTGTTGCGGCGGCGCCACGTTTGGTGCGTGCCACGCCACATTTTCGCCCCTCCGTGCCCAAGAACACCCTATCGCTCTCGGGAGCGCGCTCCATGCTTCCGAAGTCGGCAACAGGGACGACTCCCATGAGCAAGCCGTCGTTGATCTCGCTCGCCGCACTGCTGTCGCTCTGCTGCACCGTGCCGATCAGGGCGCAGACGAGTAGGGCCACCAGACCGGGACCCGGGACGGTCGATCACCTCGCCGCGGACCGCTACGACCCGGTCCTCGAGGGTTTGCGGAGCATGACGGCGGGGGAGCGGGCCGCCCCCGTCCGGAACCTCACCCTACGACGCGACGTCATCACATTCCACCTGGAAGACGGGATGCTCGTCCTCGCGACGCCCGTCGCGGGCCGCACGGTCGGCGCGACGTTCGTGGGACGCGGCTCCATCTCGTTCACGCCTCCGCTCGCGATCGAACGCGTGGAGCTGCTGCGTCTCCTTGGGGACTCCACCGTGCAGGCACAAATCTCGGCGGCCGCCTTCGTGTTCACCGATTCCACGCTGGCGGAGCTCCAGCGACAGCTCGAGTTCGCTCCCCTCCCGCGCCCCGTCGCGAGCCAGGCGTCCGGCGTTCTCGGAGACGCCGTCGAACACCTGGTGGATGGCCGTCGGGTGGTGCAACCCACTCTGATGACGGCACTGCTGGACGGCGAGACCAACGGGTTCTTCTACGCCTACGTCAAGCGCGTGCAAGGCGAAAACCTGATGTTCGTGGTCGACCCAGAGGACGAAGAGCCGGTCATGCTCCTCCGCGCCGGCCGTGAGGGAGAGAAGATTCAAGTTCTGTCCGAGTTTCAGCGCGCCGAAGACCTGCCAGATACCATTCGCGCGGAGCCGGGGCGGCGTAACGCGCTCAAGCTCGGGGCGTACGAGATTGACGCGACCGTCGCCAAAGGGCTCGGGTTTG
Source organism: Gemmatimonadota bacterium (assembly GCA_003222035.1). GTDB lineage: Bacteria > Gemmatimonadota > Gemmatimonadetes > Gemmatimonadales > GWC2-71-9 > AG41. The sequence goes on from QHUS01000048.1 coordinate 28,969, forward strand.
CGGCCACGGCCACGGTCCGGTTGACGGCACGCCGGGATGGGACGCACTGGGCCCGTTTCGATCTGCTCTCCGACCTGGCCGTGGACTCCGTGCGAGCGGACGGAGGCCGGGCCGCGACGTTCTTCCGCCCCAACAAGACGTCGGAGTTCTGGGTTCGCATCGACCCCGCGCTGCGCGCGGGAGACACGCTCGCCCTACGCGTCGCGTATCACGGCGACCTCGTGGGCTACACGTCGATCACGCAAAACATCACCCGCCATTGGCCAATGTCGGCCAGGGGCGATATCCCAGGAACGCCCGACAAGTGGTTGTACGTGAAGTCCTGCTACAGCTGGTTCCCCCGCTACGGAGGGCAAGCCGCGAGTGTGGACATCACGTTCCATACGCCGAAACGGTACCGTCTCGCGAGCATCGGCCGGCTACTGGATTCCCACCCCCAGGGTGACGCGGTGACGTCGCACTGGGCCACGGTACGGCCCACCGATCAGGTGTGCTTCAGTCTGGGCGAGCTCGACGAATTCGAAATCCACGACCCGCGTATTCCGCCGGTCACCGTCCACACGAACGGCGACGCGCATCGCCAGCTCGACCAGTTCTTTTTGACGCTGCAGAAGCAATTCGACGGGGCGCCGTTTTGGTCGCGCTTCGTCTCCTCGCGCTCACCCGAGCAGGAGGTGGGTGGCGACGTGGCGAACAGCCTCGCGTTCTTTACCCGCATCTACGGTCCGCCGTTGTTCGATCGCTACTACGCCGCCGAGATCCCGTTCGCCTACGGGCAGGCATTCCCGGGGCTCATCTACCTGCCGGTGTGGACGTTTCAGGCGATGAGCGACAGCGGGTACGACGAGATCCTCCGCGCCCACGAGATGGCCCACCAGTGGTGGGGCATCGGGGTCGACCCCGCAAGCTACCGGGATCGCTGGTTGTCGGAGGGGTTCGCCGAATTCTCCGGGCTGTGGTACATGCAGCTGGTCCTCGGGGACAACGAGAAGTTCTTCCGACACCTCAAACACTGGCGCCGGGAGATTCGCGGGCGGCGCGACGCCGCGCCTCCGCTCGGCATCGGCTGGCGGGCGGAACAGCTGAATGCCCGGGACTCGAGGCTCACGACGTATTACAAGGGAGCCTGGGTGCTGCAAATGCTGCGGAACCTCATGCTCAACTTCCGTACCATGCAGGAGGACGCGTTCATCGCGACAATGCGGGATTTCTATGGCCAGTTTCGCGGCCGCCGGGCGTCGACGCGGGACTTCCAACGCGTGGTCGAACGTCACGTGGGGACGGACATGACCTGGTTCTTCGACGAGTGGGTCCGCGGCACCGCGATCCCCAGGTATGTCTTCTCGTGGCACGCCGAGCGCGGCGAGGGCGCCCAAGCCGGGCATTACGCGCTGCGGATGCGCATCCGGCAGGAGGACGTGCCGCGGGAGTTCACGATGCCGGTCCCGATCGAGATCACGTTCACCGACACGACGATGCACGCGTGGGTACGCGTGGAGGTGACCGGAACAGTGAGCGAGCTGACTCTCGATCTCCCGGCCGAGCCCAAGCGGCTCGAGCTCAATCCGCTGGAGTCGGTGCTCGCCGACGTGAAAGAGGAGAGTTGGAACTAGGCGCCTGGTTCGGCGAGCAGTCCGGTGCGCAGCGCGAAGCGCACGAGCTCCGGTCGCTGGGAGAGCCCCAGCCGATCCTTCAGCCGGGCACGGTGCTCGTCCACCGTGCGGGGGCTCAGCGCCAGCCGCCGGGCGATCTCTCTCGAGCTGTACCCCAGGGCCAGTAACCCCAACACCTGGCGTTCGCGTGCGCTGAGCCGATCCGCCGCCACCCGCTCGTCGTCGAGCTCACCCACCCTCCGGTACCGCTGCAGCACTACCAAGCGGGCCGCGTCCTCGTCCAGAAAGAGCCGGTCTTCGACCACGGTGTGAATCGCGCGTGTCAGGTCGTCGATGGGGGCGATCTTCCGCATGAAGCCGCTCGCGCCGGCCTCGAGCGCATCGCACAGCTGCGTTTCCTGGGGCAGCGCGGTCAGCACGAGGACCTTGGTGCCGAGACCCAGTGCGACGATGCGACGCGTGGCTTCGATGCCGCCGCTCCCCGGCATCGCCAAGTCCATGAGGACGACGTGCGGTCGCGTGGCCTTGGCCAGCGTCACGGCTTCACTGCCGCTGCCAGCCTCGCCGACGATTACAAGATCGGACTCCTTCTCGAGCAACGCGCGCAGGCCTGCCCGCACGACCGTGTGATCGTCCGCGAGAATCACCTTGATGAGCCGCCGCCCGGCGGCGGCGCCCGGCCTGAACACCGCGACAACCTCCCTCCAGACCCGCTCTCTGCACGGGTAGCATGTTCCGTACCCAGTCGGAACCCAGTCGGAAGAGTTGCGCGGCTGCAACACCGCGCACCTGCCCGAAGTAGTTTTCCGCATGCGAGCGATGCTGCTCGACGCGCCGCGTCGGCCCCTTCGGCTCAGCGCCAGCGCCACCCCGCCCCCCGAGCCCGGCCCGGGCCAGGTGCTTGTCGCCGTGAAGACATGTGGCGTGTGCCGCACCGACCTGCATGTGCTCGACGGCGAGCTGCCGCATCCCAAGCTGCCGCTCGTCTTGGGCCACGAGATCGTCGGCACGGTCGAGCGCGTCGGCGCGGGCGTGGACCGGTTCACGGGGGGGCAGCGCGTCGGCGTCCCGTGGCTGGGCTGGACCTGCGGTGAATGCCGCTACTGCCGCGCCGGTCGCGAGAACCTGTGTGATGGCGCGCGCTTCACCGGCTACCTCATCGACGGCGGGTACGCCGAGTACACGGTCGCCGATGCGCGGTTTTGCTTCCCAATCCCGGACGGCTACGACGATCTCGGGGCGGCGCCCCTCTTGTGCGCCGGCCTGATAGGGTACCGGGCGCTCGTCGCCGCCGGGGATGCGGAGCGGCTCGGGCTCTACGGCTTCGGCGCCGCGGCGCACATCGTGGCGCAAGTGGCGCGACATCAGGGACGGCGTGTCTTCGCGTTCACGCGCCCGGGCGACGACCAGGCGCAGCAGTTCGCGCGCCGGCTCGGCGCGGCATGGGCGGGAGCATCGGATGCCCAGGCCCCCGAGCCCCTCGACGCCGCCATCATCTTCGCGCCCGTCGGCGCGCTGGTGCCGGCAGCGCTCCGCGCGGTCGCGAAGGGTGGAACGGTCGTCTGCGCGGGGATTCACATGAGCGACATTCCGTCACTCCCCTATGAGCGGCTTTGGGAGGAGCGCGTGCTCCGGTCCGTCGCGAACCTGACCCGCAGGGACGGCGCGGAATTCCTGGCGCTGGCTCCCAGGGTGCCCGTGCGGACCGAGGTGGAGGCGTACCCGCTCGAGCGGGCGAACGAGGCGCTGGAAAAGCTGCGGGCGGGAACAGTCCGGGGAGCTGCGGTCCTACAAGTTTGAACGCGGAACGCGGAAGGCGGAACAGATCGCGCGAGTCCTGAACCGGACGGCCGCCATCGACGATCGAACCGTCCCATCAGTTCCGCGTTCCGCGCTCCCCGTTCCGCGTTGTCTCAAGGCAGCTGCCAGATCTCCACCCGGTTCCCCGTGAAGACGGGGATCAGCACGCGCCGGCGCTTGCCGTCGAAGCCGATGTCCGCGGGGCTGGGCACACCCGTGATCACCTTCACTTCCTGTCCGGACTCGTAGCTCGAGACCGTCGAGTCGGCCCAGCTGGACACTAGGATCCGGTTGCCGACGATCTCGACGCCGTCGAACCCGCCCGGACCCTTGGCGATCACGCTGGGGGCCTTGTCGCCCGGCTTCCACGCGAGCACGGCGCGCCCGCCGAATTGCACGACGATGAACCGTTTGCCCACCGAGTCCAGGGTGATGCCGTTGGGCCGACCCAGCGTGTCACCGCGCACCGCCACCGTCACCTGCCGGTCCGGCGCGATTCGGAAAATCCGATCGGGGCCGGGGTGCAGCACGTTGCCGACGTCGTCGAATCGGATGCCCGTATCCGTGATGTAAAGCGCGCCGGTCTGAGCGGTCGCGATGTCGTTCAGGAACACCGCTCCCAGGCCGGCGAGGCTCACCGTGTCTCGGGGCACCCCGGACTTCGCGTCGAAGGCACGGACCACGTCGATGTCCGCGACCCACAATGTGTCGCCGCGCAGCGCCATCCCCTTCGGCGCATTGAGCGTGACGCCGCTGTGCCCGCCCTCGACGAACTTGAGGTTTTCGACCGCGCCGTCCGGCCGCACGCGACTGATGAAGCCGTTGTTGTCCTTGGCCGTCGGCCCGCCGTTGATGTTCGAGACGAAGTAGATGTCTTGCGCCGGGTCGTACAGCACCGACTCGGGGGTGAGGAACCCTTCCACGACGCCGACCTTGGTCGCGCCGGGACTCGGCAGTGGCGCGGGTGGCGTCGGCTGCGCGACGGGCGCCACCGGCGTCGTGTCCGTCACGGACGTGTCGGCCTGGCGCTGCGCCGAACGCCGCTCCATCGGCGGGCAAGCGGCGCCGAGGACGGCGAGGCAGAGGACAGTCCCTCTCATTGGTGTTCCTCCTCTTCGGCTCCTGCCTTGATGTGCCGCAGCACCCGCCGGTGGATCGCCGTGACCAGGCGGTCGGCGGGCAGCGTCCAGTAGCTCTGCGGAAACATGTCCAGCACGTACCGCGTGCGCCCCTCCAGGCGGGTGCGGTGGCCCGGCAGCGCAATGAGTCGAAACTCCCCCTGGGTCGCTCGGAAGTACCCGTCCAGGTGCGGCGGGTTCACTTCGCGGTACGGGCTCCACTCGCGCATCGGGGGGCCTGCGCGGAAGATCCACTCGTCAGGCTCGGGCAGGTCGGGGAACGCAACGACGTGGTGTCGTACTTGAGCAGCATCAGGCCCGCGCCGTGCGGCAGGTCGGTGCGCCGGTCGACCGGATCGCGGAAGGAAAACCAGAGGCGCAGCCAGCGCCTCTCGCTCACGCCTTCGCCTCCTCCAGCTCTTTCTTCCGTACCTCGGCGACCTTCTGCGCCGCGTCGGGCGGGACCTCCTGGTACACATGAAACTTCGAGCGGTACGTGCCGCGGCCGTGCGTGATCGAGTGCAGCGTGGTGGCGTAGCGGTCCAGCTCGGCTTCGGGAACGAGCGCCTTGATCTTGACCTGGCGGCCCGCAGGCTCGGTGCCCAGGATCTGGCCGCGGCGCGACGAGAGATCGCCCATCACCGCGCCCTGGTAGTCGTCGGGTGTCCACACGTCGAGCTCGAGAATCGGCTCCAGCAGCACGGGCCGGCAGTTCGGGCTGACGTTCCGGAAGGCCAGGATGCCGGCCATCTTGAACGACATTTCGTTCGAGTCCACGTCGTGGTAGGAGCCGTCGTACAGCTCCGCCTTGAAATCGACGACCGGGTATCCCGCCACCGGCCCGCGGGCCGCGGCCTCCTGGACCCCGCGCTCGACCGCCGGGATGTACTGTCGCGGGATCACGCCGCCCACGATCTCGTCCACGAACTGGAAGCCCGATCCCCTGGGCAGCGGTGCGATGCGGATCCAGCAGTCACCGTACTGACCGCGGCCGCCGGTCTGCTTCTTGTGCTTCCCCTGGCCCTCGGCGCGGGCCTTGAACGTTTCGCGGTACGCGATCTTCGGCTTGCCGATCACGGCGTGCACCCCGAACTTGCGCGCCAGCCGCCCCACGATGATCTCCAGGTGCCGCTCCCCCAGACCGCGGATCAGGGTCTGCGACAGCTCGCCCGAGTACTCGTGCTGGAACGTCGGGTCTTCCTCATGCAGCTTGTGCAGGCCGGTCGAGAGCTTTTCCTCCTCACCACGCTGTTTCACCTCGATCGCCTCGGTGATCACCGGCTCTGGGAACGGGATCTTGGGGAGCACGATGGCCCGGTCCTTGGTCGACAGCGTGTCGTTGGTGTGGGTGTCACGGAGCTTGGCGACGACGCCCATGTCCCCCGCGTGCAGCTCGGCGATCTCGAGTCGCTCCTTGCCGACCGTGACGCACAGGTGGTTCAGCTTCTCGACCGCCTCGCGCGGCGCGTTGTAGACGTCCTGGCCATTTCTCACGGTGCCGGAGTACAGCCGGAAGTAGGTCACGTCCCCCACATGCGGCTCCGAAATCGTCTTGAACACCTGCGCCACGAACGACGCCGCGTCCTCGGGCCTCAGGGTCACCCGCTCGGCGCTGCCCCAACGCTGCGCCTCCACGGGCGGCCGCTCGTTCGGCGCGGGTACCAGCTCGACGAGCTTCGACAGCAGGGCCCGAGTCCCGAAGGTGAGCTCGGCGGCGCCGCAGAACAGGGGGAAGAGCTCCCCCTTGAGCATGCCCGCCTTCATCGCCGCGATCGCCTCGTCCCGCCCGATCTCCTCCCCGCCGAGGTATCGCTCGAGCAGCGTGTCGTCCGTTTCAGCGATGCGCTCGATCAGCTCCTTCGAGTACCGCTCGAAGCGCTCTTGGTACTCGGGTGGCACGTCGACCTCGTCGTACTCGCCGGCCTTGGTTCCCTTCTTGTACATGTGACACTTCTTCGAGAAGAGATTGACGATCCCGTGGAATTCGGGCCCCTCACCGACGGGGATCTCGACCGGGATCACCTTGGGGGTGAGCCGGTCCTTGACCTGCGTGTAGACCCTCTCGAAGTTCGCGTGCTCCTTATCCATGAGCGAGACAAAGAACAGGCGCGGAATGCCCCGCTGCTCGCAGTAGTCCCACACCTTTTCCGTGCCCACCTCCACGCCGCCCGTCGCCGACACGACCACTACGGCGCCGTCGGCGGCGTACACGCCCGCCAGTGCTTCGCCCGTGAAGTCGAGATAGCCCGGGGTGTCGATCAAGTTGAGCTTTACGTCCATCCATTCGGCGACGGCGAGGGCGAGGTTGATCGAGTACTTGCGTTCGATTTCGTCCGGGGTGTAATCGGTAAGGGCGGTGCCGTCTTTCACGGATCCGTGTCGCTTGCTCGTGCCGGCCACGAACGCGAGGGCGTCGACCAGTGACGTCTTGCCGCTCGCGCCGTGGCCCACGACCGCCACATTGCGGATCTCCGGTGTCTTGTACACGCGCATGGGCGCAGGTCACTCCGGCAGGGGGTGAGGAGAATATGAACCGACAGGGAGGAAGACGGCTAGGCAGACGCCTAGGCGGGTAGCCGCCGAGTGGCCTCGGCGACTCAGCGTCTACCTTGCCCTCTGTCCGTCTGCCACGTCTGCCGCTCGGTGCTCGACGGTCGGCACTCGCAGGCACGCCACTCCCCCCAGCGCCATCATCGCTCCCGCCGCCAAGAACGCCGCCGGGCGCGACACATCGTATACCTGTCCCATGACGAGCGGCCCGAGCAGGCGGCCCAGGGCCGCGAGGGCCTGCGCCGCCCCTAGCACCGTCCCCTGTTCAGTGGGGTCGGCGAACACCGACACCAGTCCGGTCGCGGCGGGTCCGAAGATGCTGTTCGAGAACGCGAGCACCGCCGTCCACCCGTACAGCGCGGCGCTCGAGCGCAACCCCGGAACCAGCGCGATAGTGGCCGCCATGCCGAACGCGCCCAGAATCAGCAGCACGCGCTCGCCGAAACGCCGGGCGAGCTTGCCGAACGCGTATCCCTGCACGATCGCCGCCGTCACCCCGATCACCGTGAAGAACCATCCGAGCTGCTGCTCCCGCCAACCAAACGTCACACCGGCCCAGAGGGGCAGCGCCACGGTGTAGCCCGAGAACGCGAACGGCGCGAGCGCCCAGGCGATCATGAGCGGCGCGAGCCGCGGGTTTCGGATCGCCTCGCCGATGTGCGAGAAATCCCACAACTCCCGCTCCGTGCGATGCTCGGCTTGAAGCGACTCGGGAAGCACGACGTACGCCGATACGAAGTTGGCGAGCGACAGCCCCGCCGCCACGAGCCCGGGGGCCGCCGGCCCGAGGTAGTGCGCCGACAGCCCGCCGATCGCGGGGCCGATGATGAACCCGAGGCCGAAGGCGGCCCCGATGATCCCCATCCCGCGCGACCGCTCCGCCGGCGACGTGATGTCCGCCATGTAAGCCTGGGCTGCGGAAATGTTGCCGCCGGCGAATCCCGAGACGACCCGCGCGAAGAACAACACCACGTAGGAGTGTGCCGCGGCGAACAGCACGTATCCGAGCGCGTTCACGAGCATCGTCGCGAGGAGGATCGGGCGGCGGCCGATGCGATCGGACGTACGACCCAGGATTGCTGTAGCCACGAACTGCATGGCCGAGAACACGCCGAGCAGGGCGCCCAGTCCGAGTCCCCCGGCGCCAAAGCGCTGCGCGTAGTAGGGCAGGATCGGGATGATGATACCAAACCCGATCAGGTCGATCAGCACCGTGAAGAAAATGACCGCAACGCGCGAGCGCGTGGTCGGCATAGAGGCTAGAATCTACACCCCCCTGGAGGAGCGGGTGCGGTATGACCACCTGGCATCGGCTCGGCAGCAAGTCGGAGCTGCTCGAACGCGTCCCGTTTTCGGTGAAGGTCGATCGTCATTCGGTCGCCGTCTTCTTCCACGACGGCCGGTTCCGCGCGATCAGCAACGTCTGCAACCACAAAGGCGGTCCACTGTGCGAGGGACGGGTGCGCGGTGAATTCGTCATGTGCCCGTGGCATGCGTGGGAATACAGCGTGATCACGGGCAAGGGACCAGAAGGCTTCGACGAAGAGCAGGTTCCCGTGTTCGCGGTGGAAGAGCGCGCGGATGGCGTATATGTGGAAACGCCGCCGGTCATGCCGCGCAAGCTCATCAAGCACAAGCCCTCCCACCTGCTCGAGCCGCACCCCAAGCCCGCCGGCGCCCCGCCGCGCGTGCTGGTGCTCTCGACCACGGCGATGGACGACGTCAACCCGCGCTTTTCCACGTCGGACGCGTTGCTCGAGCACGCCGTCGACCGGGCGAAGCGCCGCGGCGCCGACGTCCAGTTCATCAAGTTGCGCGACCTGAAGTTCCGGCATTGCGAGGGGAACTACTCCAAGGCCGCCCACGCCTGCACCTGGCCGTGCGCCATCACCGAGCGCGACCCCGAGGATCAGCTCACCCCCGTGTACGAGGGCCTGGTCCACTGGGCCGACGTGGTGATCATCGGCACACCCATCCGCTGGGGGAATGCTTCGTCGCTCTACTACAAGATGATCGAGCGCCTGAACTGCGTGCAGAACCAGGTCACGATCCACAATCGGGTGCTGATCAAGAACAAGGTCGCCGCGTTCATCATCACCGGTGGGCAGGACAACATCCAGGCCGTGGCGGGCGCAATGTTCACCTTCTGGGCGGAGCTCGGCTGCGTATTTCCCCCCTTCCCATTCATCGCGCACTCGCGTGGCTGGGACGCCGAGGATATGCAGAACAACGTCCGGCAGGTGAAGATGAGCGACACACTCAAGGAAGCCGCCTTCGAGCTACTCGACAGGGCGCTCGACTTCTGGACCATCATCGACCGCCATAAGGCCGAGATGGACAAGCCTATGGAGCGGGCGGGGCGCAAAGCGAACACGCTCCCGGAGCCTGACGAGATCGCGGAGATCGCGGTATGAGCCGGCGTCTGGAGCTCGCCCAGGCCTACGAGAAGGCGCTGTTCGCGGGAGACCGCGCCCGCGTCGCCCAACTGTTTTCCGATGACATCGTCTACTGGGTCGCCGGCGGCCCGCGCATCGGCGGCGAGTGGCGGGGGCGCGAGCGCGTGCTCGACGCCCTCTGGAATCGGGAGGCCGGCCTGGGCCCCGGCGATTGGGTCTCCGAAGACGTGTGGCGCGAGTGGTACGACGCGGACGATCGCGTGATCGTGGAGATCCGCGAGCGCTCCTGGCTCAAGAGCCGCCCTAAAGACGTGATGGACCTGCGCACCTGCGTGGTGATCAGGCTCACCAGCGACGCGATCGTCGACCTGCGAGAGTACACCGACAGCCACATCTATGAGGAGTTCGCGCGCCGGCACCGCGCCGAGTTGCCGAAGTTCAGAACGTGAGGTGCATCACGGGTTTAACGCCCCGGGTCGCCTAGCGTCTCACCTCCGAACCTCAACCGGGACGATATATGCGACGTTGCATCGCTCTCTTCGCCGTGCTGGCCTTCGCCACGAGCGCGCCTGCGCTCTTGTCCGCCCAGGACTCCGGCGAGGTCAAGCAGGACCGCAAGGAAGTCCGTCACGACCGCCGCGACTTGCGCGGCGACCGCAAAGACATCCATCAGGACAACCGGGACATCCGCCAAGATCGGCGTGATATCCGTCAGGATCGCCGCGACATTCATCAGGACGTGAAGGACGGCGACCTGAAGGACGCGCGCCAAGACCGCCGGGACCTGCGGCAGGACCACGGCGACGTGCGGGAGGATCGGCGCGACCGGCGGCACGACGAGCGCGATAAGCGCTCGGATCGACGGGACCTGCGGCAGGACAAGAAAGACCTGCATCAAGGCGAACCCAAAGACAGTACGAAGTAAGGCAGGCAAGGCAACTTCTAGCTTATGATGTCCTGCTTTCTGTCACGCCGTCGTGCTATCCAGTACAGTGGAATCGCGAGTACTAGCGTGAGCCCGCTCCCGACCCATGCCTGCCCAATCGAGCGCGCCCGCGCGACCGCGCCCCACACCGACTGCCCGATCACCCCGCCCGTGCTCGCGAACATCGAGTCGAGCGAAATGATCGTCGCCCGCTGCGCCGACGGGATGTGGGCGTTGAGGTACGCCTGCTTCACGGGCATCGCGAGCCCGATGGCCGCGCCGTACAGCAGGTAGAGCGACACGACGACGAAGAAGTTCGTCAACAGGCCGCACAACACGATGAGCACCACCTGCGCTCCCACCGACACCATCAACAGGCCCGTACGTGTCCGGACGACCCGGGACAGCGGCGCGACGAGGACGTTCCCCGCGATGAGACTCAGGCCCACGAGCGAGCTGATGACCCCATCCACCCACACGAGGTCGCGTCCCAGCAAGTCGAGGAAATAGCGCTGCCAGCTGTAAAACCCGAAAATCATGAAGCTCATCGAGACGAGCGACGCGAGCATCACGGGTCGCACCACGGGATGGCTCAGGCCGTAGCGCAGCCCCTCGACGAACACTCGCTGAAGCTCCTCCGGCACACGTCGCAGCTCCAGGGCGCGAGGGGTGTAGCCCAGCTCCGGCATTTTGAACCACGCGAGGGCGAAGAGCGGCACCACGATGGCGGCGCGCACGAGGTACGGGATGTCGAGGCGGATCTGGCCCAACAATCCGCCGCCGATCGTGCCAAGCAGCATGCCGCCCCCGAAAAACATCTGACCCCGGGCGAATACCCGCTCGAGCGGTCCGGTGTAGCCCGTGGCCTTCAGCGCGTCTACCAACCAGGCGTCCACGGCCCCCGTGTAGAACGTGTAGCCCAGCCCGAGGAACACGGAGACCCATGCGAATGCCCAAAAACCCCACCCTCGCCACGCGATCGTCACGTACAGGAGCGTCGTGATGAACAGCGTGACGAGACACAGCAGCAGCGAGACCCGTCGTCCCACTGTGTCCGCGATCACGCCGGTGGGAATCTCGAACACCATCGAGCCGAGCGTGAACGCCGCGTTCGTCAGAAGCACCTGCTGGATGTCGAGCCCCGCGTGCATCTTGAAGAGCGTGTCGATCCCCCAGATGAGGGACATCGCCAGGTTGAAGAGCCCGGTGATCGCGTAATACGTGCGTATGATGCTCCCGCTCATGCCGCCACGACCTGAGTATCGGTCCACGACTTGAGCGCGGTCGCCGTGAGTATGACAATGCTTCCGAGCAGAGCCAGCGGGCCCGGGGTCTCGCCGTGCGCGAGCCAGGCCCATACGGGGCTCAGCACCGGCTCGACCAGGAGATATAACGACGCCTCGAGGGCCGGCACGCGCGTGATGGCGCGGGACAGGAACACGTAGGCCAACCCGAGCTGAAACACGCCCAGATAAATCACGATCAGCCAGTCGACGGACCGGCCCGCCGCGAAGGGAAGCGCGCCCGGCAGGCACACGAGAAACACCATCAGGTTACCGCACGCCGCCGCGGCCGCGATCGGCCCGTGGTCTGCGCCTCCGTCGCGGGCCAGCCACCGGTAGCCCGTCACCGTGAATGCCCAGGCGACCGCGCTGCCGGCCGCGAGCACGTTGCCGAGAAAGGGATCGGGTGCGGTGACGAAGTGTCGCTGTCCCCCGACGAACAAGAGCGCCAGGCCGACGGCCAGCACGGCCATGAACCGCAAGTCCGCGGCGCGCACGCGCTCGTGCAGGAGCCACGGCGCCAGGGCGACCACGAACAGGGGGTTGGTCGCCTGGAGGAAGACGGTGTTGGCCGCGGTGGTCAATTTGTTCGCGAACACGAACAGGAGGCCCGCCGCGGCGTACGCCACGCCCACGAGCGGGACACGCCAGCTCCAGCGGGCCCTGGCTTCGGGGATCAGAGCGAGGATCGCGAGCATCGCGACGAGGGCTCGGACCGCCGCGATCTGCCACGCGCTGAACGCGGACCATTTGATGGCCGCGCCGGCCGTCGAGAAACACGCGGCGGCGAGTACCAGCTGCAGGCGAGCCTTCACGGGCGCGGCGCCTGGAGCCAGTCCCGCGCGATCCCGGCGATGTCCTTGTGCTCGACGTCCGCCAGGGCGTTGAGCCGACGCATCTCGGCGTCCGTGATCCGCCCGGCGAGCAGCGCGAGCGCCGTGCCGACCTCGGGGTGCGCGTCGAGCACCGCCTGCCGTATCACGGGCGCGGCCTCGTACGGCGGGAAGTAGTGCCGGTCGTCCTCGAGAACAACCAGGTCGAGCGCCTCGATCTGACCGTCCGTCGAGTTGCCGGCGATCACGTCCACCTTCCCTTCCGCCAGCGCGCGGTACGTCAAACCCAAGTCCATCGCAGTGGGTGGCGCGCTGAACCGCAGTCCGTACGCGTCCGCCAGGCCGCGGAAGCCGTCGGCCCGCTCCAGAAACTCGTATCCGAATCCCGCCTTCCAGCGGGACGCCACACGCGCCAGATCGGCGATGCGCGTAAGGCCGTACCGGGTTGCGTCGCGGCGTCGCACCGTGATGGCAAACGTGTTGTTGAAGCCGAACGGCTTGCCCCACGTGAGCCCGAAGCGCCGGGCATATTCGGCGGTGACCGCGCGCCGCACGCTGTCCGCGTCGTGCGCCGGCGGAAACTTGAGGACCGCCGTGTACGCAGTCCCCGTGTACTCGACGTACAGGTCGATCTGACCGGACGTGATCGCGTGATGACACACGAACGTTCCGCCCAGATGGAACCGCCGCTCGACCGGCAGCCCGGTGCGCCGCTCGATCTGCTGTGCCACGATCTCCCCGAGCAGGTCGGACTCGCTGAAGTTCTTCGAGCCCACAACGATCCGGTCGGCGCGGCCGCACCCCGCGAGCAGCGTAGCGACGAAGACGATTGACTGTCCGACCGTCATTTTCCCCGCCACGCGAGCCTCCGCTCCGCCAACCCCAGCAACCCGTCCGCCGCGAGCGCCATCAGGGCCGCGGGGAGCGCTCCGGCGAGGATCAGCGTGTCGTCCACAACGGCCACCCCGCGAAAGATGTAGACGCCGAGACCGCCGGCCCCGATCGCGGCCGCGATCGTCGCGGTGCCGACGCTGACAACGGTGGCCACCCGCACGCCCGCCAAGATCACGCCGAAGCCGAGCGGCAGCTCGACCTGGGTGAGCAGCTGCCAGTCGGTCATGCCCATCCCACGCCCCGCCTCGCGCACGGCGGGGTCGACACCCGCGATCCCCGTGTACGTGTTGCGCACGATGGGCAGGAGGGCGTACAGCACGAGCGCGACGATGGCCGTCGATGCCCCGATCCCGCCGATGAAGGGAAGCGGGATGAGGAAACCGAACAGCGCGAGACTCGGCACGGTCTGGAACACGTTCGCGAGCCCGAGCACGGGCCGCTGCCATGCAGGCCGCCGCGTGAGCACGATGCCGAGGGGAATGCCGAGCGCGAACGCCAGGAGCGTCGAGACGGCGACCAGATACAGGTGCTGGGCCACGAGTCCCAAGACTTCCTGGGCGTTGCGGGCGTAGAAGGCCAAGAGACTCATGGCCCGCCCCGTGCGCGGCTGAAGCCGCTCATGCCGCCGCCATGAACGCCCTGCACTCCGGGTGGTCCGAGCGCCGGAACTCCTCCGGCGTCCCGAGGAACGCGAGTCGCCCCTCGTGCATGAGCCCGATGCGCGTCCCCAGACGCAGGCCCTCGCGCACATCGTGCGTCACGAAGACCATACCCTTGCCGAGTCGACCCTCGAGCGCCTGGAACTCGCGCTGCAGCTCGACGCGCGTGATCGGATCGAGCGCCCCGAATGGCTCGTCGAGCAGCAACAGCGGTGGATCAGCGGCGAGCGCGCGCGCGACTCCCACGCGTTGGCGTTGGCCTCCCGAGAGCTCGTGCGGGTACCGCGCCGCAAACCGCTCCGGGTCGAGACCCACGAGCGTCAGCAACTCGCGCACTCGCGCGGCGATGCGCGGCGGCGGCCACCCATCGAGCCGCGGAACGAGTCCCACGTTCCGCTCCACCGTGAAGTGCGGGAACAGCCCCACCTCCTGGATCACGTAGCCGATCCGGCGCCGCAGCTTCGTCGCCGGCACGTCAGCCGCCCGTTCCCCCGCGACGCGCACGTCGCCGGCGGTGGGCTCGAGCAACCGGTTGATCAACTTCAGTGTGGTGGTCTTGCCCGACCCGCTGCGCCCCAGCAGCACGAGCGTTTCGCCGGCGCCGACCGTGAACGACACGTCCTGCACGAGGGCGCGCCCGCCTTCCCGCCCCCGTCCCCCGTCCCTCGTCCCCCGTCCCGGCAGCTCGTAACTGAGCCCCCGTACCTCCAGGGCGGCCGTCACGTCCGACCGGCCAGAACCATGAGAAACCGCTCGTCATCGCTCACGCCTTGCCACCGCGCGGCGAGACCTGCATCGGAGAGAATCCGGAGGAACGTATCGGCGGCGTACTTGTACGAGTGGTTCATGGCGACCCGCTCCCCCCGCTCGACGCGCATGGCTTCGCCGCCCATGGATGCCTCGACGTCGCGGGCGGCGCGGAAATGCTTGGGGATCAGGTGGAGGCCCGGCAGGCGGGGGTCGTCCGCCGCGCCGAAGACGAGCTCGCCATCCGTATCCCGAATGCCGACGGCGTTGAGCGGCGCCCACGCGAAACGACGGTTCAGCGGATTGTCATAGCCCGCGACCGTGGTGTCGCCGGCGTAGATCTCCCCGTCGACGAGCAGCACGTCATCCGGCCGGAGCAGTCGCGCGAGCTCCCGCGCCTCCGCAATGGGATCGAACGCGCCGAGGGTGTTGCCGATCAGCAGGATGAGGCGCCGTGGGGCTTCGGGCTCGGCAGCGAGCGCCGCCAGGTGGGCGGGCTTGGTGAAGTCAGCCTTGATCCCCTGCGCGGGGAAGCCCGCGCCGAGCGCGCCCGCGCACGCCATCTCGAGCAGCGCCTGGCTCGTGTCGACGGGGACGTAGGACACGCGCAGACCGCGCTCGCGCAACGCCTCGAGCAGGAGGAGGTCCTTGTCGCCCTGCCCCGCGCCGAGGCTCACCACCTCGAGAGGGGCGACCGGCAACAGCCGCGCGAGATCGGCGCGGGCGCGTGCCATGAGAGAGCGTGAGCGCACGAAGTTGCGGTACGCGCCGTCCGAGCAAAGGGCCAGCCACGCGCGCACCGACAGCGGGAACCAGTAGAAGAATTTCTCGGGGAGACGGCGCTCCCCAAACGCGCGAACAAACTCGTCAGCGAGATCGTTCTCGGTGAGCAGCGCCTGAATCGAGATCATGCAGGGTTGAGAGTTACTGGTTGACGGGTTCGACGGCAACCCGTAGCATTCTCCGAACGGCCGTCCTTACTGATTCCTAGTCGAAGGAGGATGTATGCAGATCGTCGAGACGCAGGAACTCGTCCCCAGCTGTCATCGTCCCGAAATCGTCGAGACGGCGGAGCTGGTACCTACCTGCCACTCCTAACGGAGCGGTCGATGCGCCCGGGGGCCCGGATTGACGTCGGGCCCCCTTCGCGTTTTCTGGCGCCCGGACCCCGCCTCGGCTTCGGGGCGTGGGCGATCGGGGGAACCGACTGGGGTAGAGCCGGTGACGACGCCGATCGCCTCGCGACCGTCTGCTATGCGCTCGAGCGCGGCATCACCTTCTTCGACACGGCGCCCGCCTATGGGGACGGCGCTTCCGAGACCCTGCTCGGCCGGGCACTGCGCTCGGACCGCGCACGCGTCACCATCGCGACCAAGGTAGGCCCGCGTGACGACCCGAGGCGGTCCCTCGAGGCGTCGCTGCGGCGCCTGGCGACCGAGTACGTCGACCTGCTCCAGTTACACGAGACGCTGAGCGACTGGGAGCGGCAGCTCGAGCAGCTCGTCACACTGCAGCATGAAGGAAAGGCGCGGGCGGTCGGCCTGTGCAACGCGACGCATCGCCAGCTCGCGCGGGCGCTCGAGATCGCACCCCTCGCCGCGTACCAGGGTCCCTACAACGTGATCGATCGCGACGTGGAGCAGCGAGAGTTGCCGCTGTGCCGGGACCGGGGGCTCGCGTTTCTCGCCTATCGGCCCCTTGCCTCGGGGTTGCTCACCGGCAAGTACGACGCGCCGCCGGCCTTCCCGGAGAACGACCATCGGCGCAAGCTCTATTGGTTCAAAGGAAGAGAGTTCGAGCGCCGACGGGCCGTGGTGGCCGGGCTGCGCCCGCTGGCACAGGATCTCGACCTGCCGCTCGCCGCACTCGCGCTCGCGTGGCTGCTGGCGCAGCCCGGCGTTTCCATCGTGCTGGCGGGTGCCCGCGGCAAGGCGCAGGTTGATGACAATCTCGCTGGCACCCGACCCCTGGCACCTGAAACCGTGTCGCGCATCGACGCCCTCGTCACCGCGACATTCCGGCTCCCACGTGCCACGGAGACGGTCCGGCAGCGGGCCGCGGCCTGGGGGGAGCGCGAGCGGTTCGTGGTCGAGCGGCTGGATGGACGGGCGAGCGCCGAGGCGGTGGCGGCCGCCTGGACCGACCGTGGCGGGGTGCCAATGGTTGCCGCGCAGGTCAAGGTGTTTTGTGACCAACTCGCCGAGCAGGGGTTAGTAGTAACAGACACCGCGTAACGGACGACGGATGACGCAGGTCACGATCGGGGCGTTCTACAACCCCCACCTGGGCAAGGAATTGGCGCAGGCGGATGGCATCGACCATCTCGCAATGGCCGACCCGCCGGCGACTGCCGATCCGTGGTGGCCAGCCATCCGCGAGCGTTACACGCTGCTGCTGCACGACTATTTGGGGCAGCTCTCCGAGCCGCTCGACGAGCGCTCGATACAGCGCGCTCGCGGGCTGGCGGAGCTGTACCGCACGCCCTGGGTGGCCGAGCACTTCCAGTGCCTGCACACCGAGGACGGTCGCTACAACCTCAACTACGTCTTCCCGCCGCTCTATACCGAGGAGTTTCTCGACCGCTTTGTCCGCAACGCGAACGCGCTCAAGGGCCGCCTCGACCAGCCGCTCGTTATGGAGAACATCCCGGGCTTCTTCGACGTCAAGGCAAGCCAGATGCTCGAGCCGGTGTGGCTGCGTCGGTTCTTCGAAGCGACGGGCGTCGGCTTCCTACTCGACCTGCCGCACGTCTGGCTGGAGGCGCACTACCACGATATTTCGCCGCGGCGCTGGCTCGTAGAGTTCCCCCTCGATCACGTGGTGGAGCTACAC
This sequence comes from Gemmatimonadota bacterium, assembly GCA_003222035.1. Taxonomy (GTDB): domain Bacteria; phylum Gemmatimonadota; class Gemmatimonadetes; order Gemmatimonadales; family GWC2-71-9; genus AG41. The sequence goes on from QHUS01000048.1 coordinate 46,619, forward strand.
GTCGCGGGTGTCGAGCACGACCGGGATCTCGACGGTCCCTGGATCGCGCCCGCCGAGCCGTCGGATGAAATGCTCGACTTCGCCGCGTATGCGGTGACCCGGTGTCCGCGGGCGCGCGCGGTCACGTTCGACGCGTTCTCCCCCTCGTTGACCGCCGAGGTCCTCCTCCGAAGCGTCGAGCGGATTCGAGGAGCGCTGTGAAAGCGATCGCCTTGCTGGTACTACTGCTGCAGGTAGAGGTTGTAGTGCCCGCGGGCACGCGCATTCCGATCCGCTTCGTACAACGCATCACGAGCGGAAGAGACACGGTCGGCAGCGAGGTGCTGGTGCAAACGGTGGGGGCGGTGGTGCAGGATTCCTGCACGATCATCCCGCCGTACCTGCGCGCGAAGGGGCGGATCGTTCTCTCAAAAGGCGGAGGGCGGTTCGGCCGCCATGGCCAGCTGGGGCTGGAATTCGACTCGCTGGAGATCCGTCGCGGGCGCTGGGTCCCCATCTCAGGTGTCCTCGACACGCTCGAGTACGCCCATCCGGGGACGCTCACGGATTCCGGGTTCGTGTCCAGCGGAAAGATGTCGGTCGGCGGCGTCGGCAAGAAGCTCGTGCCCGCGGGCGTTGCGGTGGCGGCGGACTTGGCTGCTGTCCCGGTGGCCGTGATCGGGGGCGTTTCGCTCGCGCGTCGTGGGCCCCCAATGCGCATTTTCGTAGGGGAGCTCGGCGGCATCCGGCTCACCGAACCGCTCGTCTGGGCGAGCACGGAGGCGTGCCAGCCCGTGGCTCCGCACGCGGAGACGGCGGTGTTACCGGACCTGCCAACCTTCATGCCCCGCTCGGAGAACCGTACCGGGACTGTGCTGGGCGACCCCTTCAACGTGCTGTTGCTCGGCACGGCCGGGGAGATCGACAGCGCGTTCCGGGCCGCTGGCTGGCTCCCTGCCGACAAGCGATCGGTGCTCACGGTGACGCGTGAGATCACCGCCGCGATCGCGAGCCGACCAGCCAACACGGCGCCCGTGAGCACGCAATACTTCGATGGGCGACCGCAGGAGCTGGCGTACGAGCTCCCCGGACCGAACGTCCGGATTCGTCATCACATCCGGATCTGGCAGCTGGACAGCCTGTCCCACGTCTGGGTCGGCGCGGCGAACAAGGACGTTGGCGTGATCTTCAAGCCCTGGGAACCCGAGGCCACTCACCGCATCGAGCCGCACGTCGATTGGGAGCGGGACCGGATCGTGCACGACCTCGAGGCCAGCGGCTGTGCCGACTTGCTGGACTACAAGAGCCTCCCCGGCGCCATGACCGAGGGACGCAATGTTTCCGGTCAGAAGCTCTTCTCGGACGGGCGAACCGCTGTGGTGCGCCTGCGATCGTGTAACGACCCGGAAACCCCGTGACCGGCGGCCGGACCGACCGGGCCTTGCAGGACGACGTGATCCGCGCCCTGTCCGACGCCCGGTACCGCGCGTCGGCTGAATGGCGCCGCCGTGCGCTCGCGGACCCCGACCGGGTGGAGCGGTACGCGCGCTTTCTGGCGCGACACTTCTACTACGAGCGTGCCGTCCACTTCTTCAAGTACTCGCGCGCGCTCGCGCGGGTGACCGGCCGTCGACCCGAAGCCGCTCTCACGAGCTCGGCGTTCGACGCTCTGCTCCCCACCCTCGTGCTCGGCAGCCGGGAGACCGCTGCCGCGGTCGCACGAATCGTCGTTGCGTACCTCGGGGCCGGACCCGCGGTGGTGCCGTATCTGCCAGATCTGCTGCGCTACGAGGAAGCGATGATGGTGGTGGAAGCGGGGTCCCGGGTGTGGCGGGACGGAGGGAATGGGGACGACGGAAGAGGGAGGGGCGTGGCTCCGCGGACAGTCGAGGGTACGGTGCTATTGGAGCTGGCGTACGACCTTCCCGCGGTCCTGCCCAAACTGCTGCAGCCCTGGATGGACGTACCGCCGGCCCCCGAGCGGCCTATTAAGCTGCTCGTCGCACGATCGCCACACGGGCGGGTCGCCGTGGCCCGCAGCGACGAGAGCGTGGCGGCGGTGATCGAGCTTGCGGACGGCAAGCGGACGCTCCAGGACCTCGCCACCGATGCCCGACTGGACCTCCCCACACTCGAAGCGACGGTCAAGAACCTCGTCGAGTTGGGTGCCGTCCGGTTCTCGACCGGAAGTTGACGTGGAGGTTCAGATCTTCGGAGTGAGAAAGAGCGCCGACACGCGCGCCGCGCTCCGCTTTTTTGCCGAGCGCCGGATCAGGACACATTTCGTGGATCTGAACGAGCGGGCGGCATCGGTCGGCGAGCTGCGGCGCTTCGCCACGAAGTTCGGCGCGCAGGCGCTGATCGACCTCGAGGGCAAGCGCTTCGCCGAGCTGGGCCTGAAATCGGCGCAGCTCTCGGAGGAGCGCTGGCTCGAGCGCCTCAGCGTGGAGCCGCTGCTCCTCCGCATGCCCCTCGTGCGCCACCAGCAACAACTCACCGTGGGCCCGGCGGAAGAGAGCTGGCGCGCATGGGTCGCCGCCACGCGGACGCCCGCATAGCTTCCGTACCTGTCCCATCCCCGGAGCGGCTCGTGACCCCCAAGTACGAAAGCGCCGATTTGCTGCTCAAGCTCTACGACCTGCGCCGTGAGCCGGTGTTGCGCAAGGCCCGCGCGTGGTTCCGCGCGCAGTTCGCGCCCGGCAGCGCGCAGGAGATACTGACGTTGTATCGCGGAAAAGCCAGCGCACCCTATCGCATGGTGACGACCTACTGGAACATGGCTGCCGCGCTTGTGCTGCACGGTGCCATCGATGAGCATATGTTCGCCGACGTGAACGGCGAGCACATCATGGTGTATGCGAAGATCCAACCGTTCATCGGTGAGCTACGTGCCGCATTCAACAACCCCGGCTACCTCGACAAGCTGGAAGAGCTGATCCTGCGGATGCCCGACGCCCAGGCGCGCCTCGCGCGGTTCCAGCGACACGCGCCGTCCCAGAAGGCGGCGTCGAAGCGCCCCCCCCCCTCTCCCCGGAGGGCCGCATGACCGCCACCGCGATTCCCCGGCCCGCCGCCACCGAGCACTCACCGTATTACGCGACCTACATCACCAAAGTCCCCGACGGCGACGTGCTCAAGATGCTGGAAGAGCAGCGCCGCGAGACGCAAGCGCTGCTGGCAGGCGTGTCCGACGCCAAGGCCCTGCACCGGTACGCGCCGGGCAAGTGGAGCGTCAAGGAGGTGATCGGTCACCTGTCGGACACCGAACGGGTGTTCTGTTACCGCGCGCTGACCTTCGCGCGCGGCGACGAGACCGCGTTGCCGGGCTTCGACGAAAAGGGCTGGACGCCTGCGGGGCGGTTCGATGGCCGTTCCCTCATGGATCTCGCCGGCGAATTCGACGCCGTGCGACGCGCGACGATCGCGCTGTTCTCGGGGATGGACGCGGAAGCGCTGGCGCGTCGCGGGACGGCCAACAAGAACCCGATCACGGTCCGCGCGCTCGCGTGGATCATTGCCGGGCACGAACGTCACCACGTCGCGATACTGCGCGAGCGCTACCTGGCATGACGCCGGCGAGCTTCCTGCTCGTCGCCGCCCTGGCGGCGCAGGGAGACACCGCCAGCTTCGTGGTCAACGACTTCCGGTTCGCGAGCGGCGAGACGCTCCCGCGGCTCCGGTTGCACTACCGGACGCTGGGACATCCCCGGCGCGACCCCGCGGGCGTGGTCCGCAACGCGGTGTTGATCCTGCACGGCACGGGCGGATCGGGCGGCCAATTCCTGTCACCGCTGTTCGCCAGCGAGCTGTACGGCTCCGGCCAGCCGCTCGACACCACGGCGTATTACGTCATCTTGCCGGACAACATCGGGCACGGCCGCTCCTCCAAGCCTAGCGACGGATTGCACGCCCGCTTCCCGCACTACGCGTATGCGGACATGGTGGCCGCTCAGTACCGGCTGGTCGTCGAGGGGCTGCGCGTGAACCACCTGCGGCTCGTGATGGGCACGTCGATGGGCTGCATGCACAGCTGGCTCTGGGCCGAGCGGTATCCCGACTTCATGGACGGGGTGGTGCCTCTCGCCTGCCTGCCGACACAGATTGCCGGGCGGAACCGGATGTGGCGGCGCATGCTCATCGATGACATCCGGACCGATCCAGATTGGAAAGGCGGCGAGTACACCACCCAACCACGCGGGCTGCGCGCGGCGCTCCAACTCCTGTTTACCGCGGGCAGCGCCCCGCTGGTGCAGCAGCGCGTCGGTCCCACCCGCGACTCGGCGGATGCCTACATCACCAACTGGCTCGATACGCGGTTCGCCCAGACGGACGCGAACGATCTCCTATACCAGGTGGACGCCTCACGCGACTACGATCCGAGCGGCGCCCTCGACCGCGTCAGGGCCCCCGTCCTCGCCATCAACTCTGCCGACGATTTCATCAACCCGCCGGAGCTCGGCGTCATGGAGCGGTTGATTCCGAAGGTGCAGGGCGCCCGCTATGTGCTCATTCCAACGAGCGACCGCACGCGGGGGCATGGGACCCACACCGCAGCCGCCGTGTGGAAGGAGTACTTCACGCCGTTCCTGACCGGGCTGGAGCAGCGGCCCGCCCTATGAGCGTGACGGCGGGACAGAGGGCACGACGCAGCCTCACCCTCACGGCCGACCACGTGAAAACCTTCGCGCAGCTCACGGGCGACTACAATCCGCTCCACTTCGACCCGGAGTTCGCGGGCCGGACGAAGTTCGGCAAGCTGGTCGTGCAGGGCGGGCTGACCACCGGGCTGCTGCATGCGCTGGTCGCCATGGACCTTCCGGGGCCGGGCTCCGTGTTCCTGAGCCAGAACTGGAAGTTCGCGGCACCGGTGTTCATCGGCGACACGATTACCGCGGAAGCCGAGGTGGTGAGCGTCCATCCGACGAAGCCGGTCTATCAGTTGCGGATCGACGTGAAGCGGCAGACCGGCGAGACGGTGCTGGAGGGAGAGGCCTGGTGCTACCGGTTGGCGCCTAGCGGTACCCCGCCGCCTGGAGACTGAACAGCTCGGCGTACAACCCGCCCCGGGCGACCAGCTCTTCGTGCGTTCCGTGGTCCACGAGCTCGCCACCTTGCAGAACCAGGATCCGGTCCGCCATCCGCACGGTCGAAAAACGATGGGAGATGAGCACGGCCATCCGTCCCTTCGTCAGCTCGGCGAACCGCAGGAACACTTCATATTCCGCGCGCGCATCGAGGGACGCGGTCGGCTCGTCCAGGATCAGCACCTGTGCGTCGCGCATGTAGGCGCGCCCCAGCGCGATCTTCTGCCACTCGCCCCCCGACAGCTCCACCCCACCGTCGAACCTCCGCCCGAGCATCTGGTCGTAGCCTTTTTCGAGGCGCGAGGCCACCGCGTCGGCGAGACTGCGACGCGCGGCCTCCCGCACGCGCCCGTCGTCCTCCAGCGCCTCGACCTGACTGACCCCGATGTTCTCCTTCAGCATGAAATCGTAGCGCACGAAATCCTGGAAGATCACGCCGATGTTCTTCCGCAGGCTGGTCAGGTCGTAGTCCCGCAGGTCGACGCCGTCCAGCAGGATCCGGCCTTCGTCCGGGTCGTACAGTCGCGCCAGGAGCTTGACGAGCGTCGTCTTCCCAGCCCCGTTCTCGCCCACCAGCGCGATCCGCTCCTCGGGCTCGAAGGTGAAAGTGAGATGTCGCACCGCCCAGCGGTCCGAGCCCGGGTACCGAAAGCCGACGTCGTGAAACTCGAACCCCCGGCGAATGGGCACGGGCACGGGACGCGCTCCCGGCTGGGACGTCACTCGCGGCTGGACGTCGAAGAACGTGAACAGGTCCGACAGATACAGGCTCTGCTCGAACACTTGCGACAACGAGAGGAGAATCCGCTGGATCAGGTCGCGGCTCTGCCGGAACGACCCCGCCAGGAACGTCAGCGCGCCGATCGTGAACCGGCCCAGTACGGTCAAATAGATCGTCACGGCGTAGGCGCCGTAGTAGCCGAGCGTGCCGAGCGTGACGAACACGGTGGACACGACGTTCCGCTTGATCGCCAGACTCTTGTTGGCGTCGTAAAACTCGTCGGAGAGCCTGGCGTACCGGCCCACCAGGAAGCTGGACAGGTCGAACAGCTTGACCTCTTTGGCCATCTCGTCGGAGGCGCCCGCGTAGCGCAGGTAGTCGAGCAACCGCCGCTCCGGCGTCCATTGGAACAGGAGCGAGTAGCCCAGCGCCGCGTAGTGTGTCTCGCCGAGAAACGACGGCACGACCGCCACCACCAGGAGGAGCAACAACCAGGGGAGCTGCACCGCCAGCACGGCTGCGAGGGAGATGAGCGTGACGAGGTCCTGCGCCGTGGACAGCAGCAGCGCGACGAGCCCGATCCGCCCCACCGTCTGGCGGCGTGCCCGCTCCAGGTGGTCGTACGTCTCGGCATCCTCGTACTGCGCGAGGTCGAGCGTCGCGGCGTGCTGCATGAGTCGCACACTGATACGGTTCGAGAACAGATCGCCGAGCAGGCTCTCGAACAGCGACGAGAGGCGCGCCAGGCCTTCGCCCCCGACGGCGATGGCGAGCTCGAGCCCCACGAGGCCGCCGAGTGACCACCAATCCACGGTGCCCCCGCTCGCGCGCACCTGTATGCCCGCGATCACGCCGTCGATGATGAGCTTGCCGATCCACAGGACCGCGAGCGGGACGAACGAGCGGACGGCACGCAACGCCAGGATCGCGATGGTGTAGCCACGGTGGGTCTGGTATACGAGCTGGAGAAGGGGCGGCACGTACTTCAGGGCCTGCAGCCGCTCCGACCAGGTGGGCGGCTTGCCGTCGGACCCGCCGAGCGGGCTACGGGCGCGCGGCATGAGGCCGTGTGGAATGAAGCGGGGGACGGTCACGAAACCTTAACTTCCCACTGGGACGGTTCGTCAATATAACCGCATGAAACCCTATGTCGTGGCGTATCTCGGCGCATTGGCGGCGGTTCCCGCCGGCCTCAGGTGCCAGCAGCCGGGCCTCACCTCGCAGGACTCCGCCTTCCAGGCCTTGAACCGCCTGGCGTACGGACCGCGACCCGGCGAGGTGACGCGCGTGGCCGCCGCTGGTGTGATGCAGTGGATCGACCGGCAGCTCTCGCCCGACCGGATCGACGACGACGTGCTCGCCCAGCGGGAGCGCCAGTTCACCCTCCTCGACTATGACCGCGGCGACCTTGCGGCGATGTACGCCGAGGCGCAGCGGGAACGGCGCGACCGCAAGCAATCGGCAGCGCAGCAGGACACCACGCCGACCCCGACGCAGCGCAAGGGCAGGCGCCTCGCGGGTGAATTCGCGGATCTTGCCGTCGTCCGCGCGGTCCTCTCGGAGCGCCAGCTCTACGAAGTCATGGTGGACTTCTGGTTCAATCACTTCAACGTCTACCTGGCGAAGGGCGCCGACCGGTTTCTCACCCCCGATTACGTCGAGCACACGATCCGCCCCCACGCGATGGGCAAGTTCGCGGACCTTCTGATCGCGACCGCCAAGAGTCCCGCGATGCTCTTCTACCTCGACAACTGGGAAAGCGTCGCGCCGGGCGCAACACCCCCTGCGGCCACACGGATGGGCGTCCGACCGTTCTTCGGCCGTCGGCCCCTCCTGTTTGCGCCGCCGGGTGACCCGGCCCGCATGGATTCCCTGCGTCCGCGAGCGGCCGCGCGACAGGCGAAGGGCCTCAACGAGAACTACGCCCGCGAGTTGCTCGAGCTGCACACCCTCGGCGTGGACGGGGGATACACGCAGCAGGACGTGATTGCGGTCGCCCGCATCTTCACCGGCTGGAGCATTCGCCGTCCCCAACGGGGCGGCGACTTCGAGTTCCACGACTGGGCGCACGACAGGGGCGAAAAGCAGGTGCTGGGTGTCACCTTTCCGGAGGGCCACGGGATGGACGAGGGCATCCGACTCCTGAAGATGCTCGCGAGTCACCCAGCGACGATGCATCACGTCAGCCGGCAGCTGTGCCAACGGTTCGTCAATGACGATCCACCGGACGGCTGCGTCGACGACGCTGTAGCCGCGTGGAAGCGCTCCGACGGCGACATCCGCGAGGTGCTGCGCGCCATCTTTCACGGCCCCGATTTCTGGGCGCCGGAAAACGTGCGAGCCAAGGTCAAGAGCCCGCTCGAATTCGTCGCCAGCGCCGCGCGCGCCGTCGGCGCCGAGCCCGATACGTCGCCCCGCCTGGCGCAAGTCGTCGCGCGGCTCGGTGAGCCCCTGTACCTGCACGTCGCCCCCGACGGATACCCCGAGCGGGAGGACGCATGGGTGAACAGCGGCGCGCTGCTCGATCGCATGAACGCCGCCGTCGCCCTCGCGGCCGGCAAGCTCCCGGGCCTCACGGTCAATCTCGACGCCTTCCCATCCGGGCTCGACACCGAGCAATTGATCGGCGCGGTCGACGCGCAGATCTTGGGTGGGAAGATGACCGAGAACTCCAAGCGAGTGGTGAGAAACCAGCTGTCGGATATCGGCGATCCCGTGCAAGCGCGTGCCCTCGCCGTGGGTCTGGCGATCGGGGGACCGGAATTCCAAAGACAATGACGGTAGAGGGCGGGAGAGGCCGGTAGAGGTACCAGAGGAGGGAAGCGATGTCGATTTCGAGACGAGTATTCGTGAAGTCGGGCGGCTTGGCTCTCGTGAGCTTCGGCCTCGATCCGCTGTTCCTGGCCCGCGCTGCGTTCGCCTCCTCCCGCCCTCTCCCGCCCTCTCGCGCCCTATCCCGCCCTATTCTCGTCTGTCTCTTCCAGCGCGGTGCCGTGGACGGACTCAACATGATCGTTCCGCACGGCGACCCGCTCTACTACAGCGAGCGCCCCCGGATCGCGGTGCCCCGGAGCGACGTCGTGGATCTGGATGGCTACTTCGGCCTGCATCCGCGCCTGGCGGCGCTGAAGCCGCTGTGGGACGAGAAGAGCCTCACCGCGCTCCATGCGGTCGGCTCGCCAGATGCGACCCGCAGCCACTTCGATGCCCAGGACTACATGGAGTCGGGCACGCCGGGGGTGAAGGCGACCAGCGACGGCTGGCTCAACCGCTACTGCCAGCACGACCGCGAGCACGAGAACACGCCGTTTCGCGCTGTGGCGTTCGGCCCGCAACTGCCCCGCATCCTGGCGGGAAGCGCGCCGAGCCTTGCCATCGAGGATCTCCAGGCGTTCGGCATGCGCGGCCCGCAGCCGGCCGGGCGCGACCGGCTCACTCGCGCGTTCGAAGAGCTCTACGCCGGTTCGGCGACGGGCCTGCTCTCGACGTCATCCCGTGAGGCCTTCGAGGCGGTCCAGACCCTCAAACGCCTGGATCCCGCGCAGTACCGTCCGGCGGACGGCGTCGACTACCCGCGCGGCAGGCTCGGCAAGGCGTTGCTCGAGATCGCGCAGCTGATCAAGGCCGACGTGGGCCTGCAGGTGGCGTTCGCCGACGCGACCGGCTGGGACACGCACGTGAATCAGGGAGCGAGCGAAGGGCAGCTCGCGGCGCGGCTCGACGAGCTGGGCCTGGCGCTGGCCGCGTTCGCGCGAGATCTGGGCGCCCGCATGCGGGACGTCGTGGTATGCACCATGTCGGAGTTCGGGCGTACGGTGCGAGAGAACGGAAACTCCGGCACCGACCACGGGCACGCGACGGCGATGCTCGTGCTCGGCGGCCCCGTGAACGGGGGAAACATGCTCGGCAAGTGGCCGGGACTCGATCCCGCGCAGCGCTTCGAGGGCCGGGACGTCGCGGTGACGACCGACTTCCGCGACCTGTTCGCCGAGCTCGTGTCGCGTCACCTCGGCGCGCGCGACCTCGGCGCCATTTTCCCCGGGTTCACCGCCGATCAGGCGCGCTTCCCGGGGGTGATCAGGGCATAAATCGCGGCGACCAGAGTCTCCTCGTCCCACGCGCCGTCGTACCGGACCCCGTTGATGAAGAACGTCGGGGTGCCGTTCACGCCGCTCCGCACGCCGCTCCGGAAGTCTTCCCGCACGCGCGGCTCATACACGCGCCCGACCAGCTCGGCCCGGAATCGCTCGACGTCGAGACCGAGGTCGCCGGCATACTCGATCAGATACTCGTCGTCCAGCGCGAACTGGCGCTCGAACAGCCGGTCGTGCATCTCCCAGAACCTGCCCTGCGCTCCCGCCGCTTCGGCCGACTCGGCCGCGCGCTGCGCATGGGGATGGCTCTCGCGCAGCGGGAAGTTGCGGAACACGAAGCGCAGCTCGTTCCCCACGCGCCCCTGAACGGCTTTCACGATCGGGTAGGCGCGCCCGCAATGAGGACATTCGTAGTCACCGTACTCGACGAGCGTGACCGGCGCGTTGCTCGGACCCCGGACGTGGTCCCGTTCGCCGACTGGGAGCGTCAGATGCCCGCCGGCCCTGCGTTCCGTCACGTCGCCGTGCTCTGCGGAGCGAGCGCCTCCAGCGCCTGCAGAATCCCATCCGCGCCGGGATTGACGCTCAGCGGCGACACGTAGCTCCAACGGATGATCCCGTCGCTATCCAGAACGAAGAGAGCCCGCTCCGAAACTCCCTCGCCCTCGCGATACGCGCCGTAGCGCCGCGAGACCTCCCCCTTGGGCTCGAAGTCGGAGAGCAGCGGAAAATGGAGATTGCGGCGCTGCGCGAACTCCGCGTGGCACCATACGCCATCTACGGAAACGCCGAGCAGTTGAGCGCCGTATCGCGCAAACTCCTCGAGCACCTCGTTATAGAGCGTCAGCTGATCCCCGCACACCGGGCTCCAGTCCGCCGGATAGAACGCCAGAATGACCGGCCGGCCGCGGTAGTCATGGAGCGAGATCGTCTGACCCGGCGCGCTACCGAGCGTGAAGTCGGGCGCCGGTGTCCCGACCGGGAGCGCGCCCGTCGCGACCCGATGCGTGTCGGTCATTTGGGTTCCTGTTCCAAGTTAGCTCGCGTCCCGGACTCTTCCGGGACGATCGGCAACTCCAGCCGGTCGGCGCGGCGCAGCACGACGATCGTCGTGGGCGCGCCGATCCGCTCGGTGACGAGCAGGCGATGCAGGTCGTCGATGCCCGACACGCCGTGCCCGTCGAAGGCGACAATAATGTCCCCCGCGGCGAGACCCGCCCGCGCCGCCGGGCTGTCCGGCTCCACCCCCGTGACCAGCACACCGCTCTTCGCCTCTACCCCGAGCGCCCGCTGCGCGAGCCGCAGCAGAGGCACGTGTTGACCGGCCACGCCGAGTCGCCCGCGGCGGATCCTGCCGTGGCGCATGAGCTGGCCGGTGACGACCTTGGCCGTATTGATCCCGACCGCAAAGCAGATCCCCTGGGCAGGGAGGATCACCGCGGTGTTCACCCCGATCACGCGGCCGCGACCGTCCACCAGGGGCCCGCCCGAATTGCCCGGGTTCAAGGCGGCGTCGGTTTGGATCACATCATCGATGAGACGCCCCGTGACCGCGCGGAACGAACGACCCAGGGCGCTCACGACACCGGCGGTCACGGTACTCTGGAACCCGAGGGGGTTACCGATCGCCACGACGAGCTGGCCGACCCGCAGCCCTGCCGAGTCTCCCAGCTCCGCGGCGGCGACCGACTGCGGCTCGGCCCGCAGCACCGCGAGGTCGGTGTCGGGATCGTCGCCCACCAGCTCGGCGCGCACACGGCGCCCGTCGCCGAACGCGACGTCGACCTGCGTCGCATCGTGGACCACGTGGCTGTTCGTGAGAATGAACCCGTCGGGCGTAAACACGAATCCCGAGCCGTGACCGGGAACCTCTCGCGTCGCGCGTCCCCGCCGCTCCACCCGACGCCGCATTTCCACACTGACGACCGCCGGACCAACTCGCTCCGCCGCCCCCGTCACCGCCTCTGAGTAGGCATCGAGCGCCTGCTCGTCGGAGACGAGCGTGATATCCGCATTCATGAAGTCGAGGCCTCCCTTCTATCTAGAGATCAACACCACCGGGTTCCCCGCCGAGGCGTGATATATTTCCGGCGTATGGATCTAGCGGGCTCCCGCGCTGTGGTGACCGGTGCGACGGAGGGGATCGGTCGTGCCACCGCGTTCGCTCTGGGACAGGCCGGCGCCAAGGTCGCCGTCTGCGCCCGCACCGAAGCCAACGTACACGCCACCGTCCGCGAGCTGAAAGCCGCGGGGATCGACGCCATCGGCATGCCGTGTGACGTATCCGACCCGGCGTGCGTGGACGCGTTTGCGGCATTCGTGATCAGCGAGCGCGGGACGCCGCAGGTCCTGGTGAACAACGCCGGGATCGGCCGGTTCAACCCGCTCGTGGATTTGTCATTGGCGGACTGGGACGACACGATGGGAGTGAACGTACGCTCGCTGTATCTGGTGACGCGGGCGTTCCTCAAGGGGATGCTGGACGCCGGGACCGGCACCATCGTGAATATCGCCTCGCTCGCGGGCAAGAACGGCGTGGAGGGCGGAACCGCCTACTGCGCGTCCAAACACGCCGTGCTCGGCTTCTCGAAGGCCCTCATGCTCGAAGTGCGCAAGCGGGGGGTGCGCGTCGTGGCGGTCTGCCCGGGATCGGTCGCCACCCCGTTCGCGGAGAAGGGGGCGCGGGTGCGCCACAACCGGGATCGGGTGCTCATGGCCGAAGACGTAGCGCACGCAGTGCTTGCGACGCTGACGGCCTCGGATCGGGCGATGATCTCGGAGCTGGATATTCGGCCGACGAATCCTTAGCAGCGACGTTGCGTGACGCCTTTGCGAGGCTGCTAGGGCTGATCTCTCAGTTGAATCCGGTTGTTCTTCGCCCTTCCCTCCGGCGTGTCGTTGCTCACGATCGGTTGATCGGGTCCGATGCCCACCGTCGTCAGGCGGTTCGCCGCGATGCCCTTGGAAATGAAATAGTCGCGTACCGCGTCCGCCCGTTCCTTGGACAGCCGGATGTTCGCATCCCGGCTGCCGACGTTGTCGGTATGCCCTTCGATCAACACGCGCAGATCACCGCGCTCGCGGAGCCTGACGATCGCGCGATCGAGCGGGGCCTGCGCGCTCAAGGCGAGCTTCGCGGTCCCGGGCAAGAACGTGACGCCCTCGAGGACCAGGGCCGCCGCCACCGGCGCCAAGGCGGGCGATACCGGTTTCGCCTGCGTAGTGTCCTTCACCGGTGGCGTCGGCGCTTCCTCTTTACGGGGCCCGGCACCGAGCAACAGGCTGACACCGGCCTGGAAGGCGTAGTGCAGGTTCGGGTCGGCAGCGACCGCCTGGTCGAACATGTAATCCGCCAATGCTTCGCCACGCAACGCGAAGCGGTTGCCCATACGGATCCGCAACCCGGCCACTCCTCCGATCCCGTTTTCACTCGCGCTCAATCCGTTACTGAAGCTGTTGTACGCATAGCCGCCGCCCAGCACCAGGGCCAGGCGCGACCCCAGCACGACGTTGCCCATGAACCGGATGTGCACAGGGACGTGATCCACGTCGGCACTGGTGGCCTTGATCGTGGTGGGGACGAAGCCGCCATCCGCTTCGATCGACCAGTTGTCGGAAAAGAACCACCCCAGCCGCCCCCCGAACCCCGTGCCATCGTCCAGACCGATGTCGGTGTCGTAGACACTGTAGTGGGCAAACGCGCCAAGCTCGAGCGTCCCACGGCGCTGTGCGTGCGCCGGGACGAATGCCCCAGCCATCGTTGCAATGATGAGCACGAAGGGTCGTGTCACAGACATGGGCGCTCTCTCCTCTGTTCGGGGCAGCGTCGCGGAGTCGCACGATGCGCAGGGGGCCGCCAGGCTGGCAATACGCCCTTAGGCGTATTCCGGCTCCCGCACGCTGAGGCGAGGATTACATTCGAGCCATGTCCGCATTGACCAGGGCAGTTGCCGGCGGTATGACACCGCTACTGCTGTGCACGTCTGCGCTACGCGCGCAGGACTACAGCTGGCCGCGACAGATCGCGGTGTCCGCCGGCACCATCGTGCTGTACCAACCCCAGGCCGAGAAGCTCATCGGCAACGAGCTGACCGCGCGGGGAGCCATCGCGCTCAAGGTGACCGGCCGAGCCGATCCGATCTTCGGCGCCATGTGGATGACGGCCACGGTCGACGTGGATCGCGACTCCGGGATCGTCTGGCTCACGAATCTCAAGGTCACGCGAGTGCGCTGGCCTGACGCAAAGCCGGAGCAGCAGCAGCGGTTCACCCAGTTCGTCGAGTCGGACTTCCCCACCACCGGGTTTCGCACCACCCTCGCGCGGTTTCAGGCGAGCCTGGCGTCGGCAGAGGCGGAGCGCACCCACACCGAGGGGCTGAAGGCCGACGCGCCGAAGATCGTCTTCGTCGAACAGCTCGCCGTGCTGCTGCTATACGACGGCGAGCCTCGGACGAAGCCGATCGAGAACACCGGCCTCGCGGTCGTGATCAACACGCCCTTCGGGGTGATAAAGGACACGGCCAGCGGCACCTACTGGCTGGGAGGGGGCAAAAAGGTCTGGTACTCGGCGACGGATGCCAAGGGCCCGTGGACAGCTGGGGGCACGCCGCCGGACGACATCTTGAAGATGGCGCCGGCGGACACCGCGTCAGCGCGAGCAGACACGTCGACCGCGCGGGCAGACACCTCGCCACACCCGCCCCCGCCAGTGATCGTGACCGCGACGGAACCGACCGAGCTGGTGGTCACGCAAGGTCCACCCAAGTGGCAGACGACCGCCGGCGGCAAGCTGCTCTACGTGGAAAACACCGAGACGCCATGGATCCGAGAAACCGAGGGGCAGTATAACTACCTCCTCATCGCGGGACGGTGGTTCCGCAGCTCATCCACCCTGGGGCCGTGGAGCTCCGTCCGGGCAGACTCGCTCCCTAAGGCGTTTCAGGACATCCCGGCCGAGTCCCCGATCGGCGGCGTCCGGAGCTCGGTCGCGCTCACCGTGGAAGCCCAAGACGCGCTCCTCGATCTCGAGATCCCGCAGACGACCGCAGTGCAGCGCAGCAAGGCGACGCTGACGGTGAAGTACGACGGCGAGCCCAAGTTCACCGACATCGCGGGCACGTCGGTGGCGTACGCCGTCAACACGCAATCGCAGGTGCTACGGGTGGCCGGCGCGTACTTCGCGTGCGACAACGCCGTCTGGTTCAAGTCCTGGAGCCCGCAGGGGCCTTGGACGGTCGCCGACAGCATCCCCAAGGCCGAGATCGGCAAGATCCCGCCCAGCTCTCCGGTCTACAACCTGACCTTCGTGGATGTGTATGGCTCGACTCCCGACGTCGTGTATGTGGGTTACACGCCGGGGTATACGGGGTCCTACGCCTACTACGGCGTCCCCGTCTACGGCACGGGCTACTACTATCCGCCGTACGTGGGCCCGACCGTGTACTACCCGTACCCCGTGACGTACGGCGTGGCCGTGAGCTACAACCCCTATACGGGTTACGGCATGGGTGCAACATGGGCCACGGGGTTTTTCGCCTTCAGTGTCGGCTTCGCGATCGGTAACAGCCACAATTACTATCCGGCGGGCGGCTACCGCAGCTGTTTCAACTGCACGGTCAACGTGAACCGGGGAAACAACAACGTCAACATCGGGAACTCGGCCGGCGGTGGTAACCGGCAGCGGCCCGGGAACAGACCATCACAGCAGCCCGCCAACTCGAACTTGTACAATCGTCCGGAGAACAAGGCCCGCACCGCGAACCACGGGAGCCGGGATGCCGCGGCGGGTCAACGCGGGGCCAATCAGACGGCGCGCGGCTCTAACAACGTGTTCGCCGACCCCAACGGCGGCGTCCATCGCCGCACGCAGAACGGGGGGTGGGAATCGCGCCAGGGCGGCGGCTGGTCGCAGGACCGGTCGGCCGGCAACCGGGGGATGGAGCGCGAGTATCAGGCGCGACAGCGCAGCTCAACCCGCTCCTCCGGCGGTGCTCGCGGAGGCGGAGGGCGCCGCCGGTAGAGTCATGCTTGACCCCATTCGGAGGCTACTAGCGGAAGCCGGCAAGGCCAAGCAGACCCGGGCCTTCTGGCAGGCGGCAACCGACATCCTGAGCGAGTGGGCCGGCGGCGCCCGGGTCCACCTCAGCTACAAGGGCCTGAACGAGTCGGGCAGTATCGAGGCCGGCACCCCCGGCAAGGACGGTGAGACGTTCCTCACCGACTATCATGACGCCGAGGGACGGCATGTCAGCGCGCGCTTCGAGGGACTTCCCGCCGGGACCCCCGGCGACGTGCTGCGCTCGGGCGTCGAGATCGCGACGCACCTCGCGGTCATGGTGGCGCGACGCAGCGGGCTCGAGCGTGAGCGCCGGCTCGGCACCTTTCTGGTCGAGCTCTCGCGCTGGCTCCTGGCGGCGCCCGAGCGCGAGCTGCTGTTGCGCTACACCCTGCAAAGCGTCACGAGTCTGGTCGACGCGCAGGGCGCCTACGTCGTGCTGCGCGCCGCGGACCAGGGTATGCTCCGAGTCGCGTCGACGGTCGGACAATGCGCCGAGTTCGATGTCGCCGAGATCCCTATCGACGCGAGCGTGACGGGCCGCGTCATCCAGACGGGCGAGCCACTCCTGACCGATAACATCCTGAAGGAGGCCGGTGCCCGGAGCGACCTTTCGCCCTCCGGAACGGCGCGCGCGGCCATGATCGCCCCGCTACGCACATCGAGCGGGGTCGCTGGAGCCGTCGGCGTCGTGCGCTACGTGAGGCCCGGCTCGGAGGAGCCACCCCCCTTCACCCTGCTCGAGCTCCAATATCTCACCGCGGTGGCGGCCTACATCGCGGGGGGACTCGAGTTGTCGGAGGCCGTCAGCGGCGCCCGCGCCGCCGCCGAGCGAGCGCATGCCATGGTAGATGGGAGCCCCCTGCCGATGGCACTGGTGGATCGGAGCGGCCGTGTGCAGCAGCTGAACCAGGCGGCGTGCCGGCTGCTTGGGATCGCCTTCGAAGGGCAGGCGCTCGGGACCCACCTCGAGGCACTCGGCCTGTCGCCCAGCGAAATGTCGCTGCACCTGGTCCTCGCCCGGCCCCGCGACGGCCACCCGTGGCACGGTCGGGTGCTCGTGACGCAGCCGTCCGGCGACCGGCGTATCTGCGACTGCACGATCACCGGCTTGTCGGGCGTCGGACCGGACAGCCTGCTGGTGGCCCTGTACGACCGGACCGATGAGCTGCGCGCCCAGCGCGAGCTGATCGCGCGCGAGAAGCTCGCGACCGTCGGCGAGATCGCGAGCGGCGTGGCGCACGAGGTGAACAACCCGCTCGCGGCCATTCGCATGGAGGCGGAGCTGCTCGGCCGCGCCAGCAAGGACCCCGAAACGACCACCACGGCGGCGACCATAACGCGCGAGGTGGACCGCGCCGCGCGCATCGTCCGCAGCCTGCTCCGCTTGGCGCGCCGCGCCGACACCACCCCGACTCGCGTGCAGGTGAACGACCTGGTGCACGACGTGGCGGAGATCCGCCAACGTGTCCTGCGCGCCGAAAGCATCGAGTTTCGCACCTCGCTCGACCATGCCGCGCCCCCCGTCCTGGGGCTGGGGCAGGAGCTGCAGCAGGTGGTCATCAATCTCGTGACCAACGCGGAGTACGTCGTGCGTGGCCGGAAGCCCGCCATCATCCAGCTGCGCACGCTGGCGCGCGAGGGATGGGTCCGGCTGACCGTCGACGACTCGGGACCCGGAGTTCCCCGGGAGATCCGCGGCCGGATCTTCGATCCGTTCTTCACGACCAAGAGCCCCGACGAAGGCACGGGCCTGGGCCTTGCCATCTGCCAGCGGGTGGTGACCGAGGTCGGAGGGAAGATCTGGCTGGAGGACTCGGACCTCGGGGGCGCGAGGTTCGTGGTCGAGCTGCCGGCAGCGCCGGAGCCCGTAGAGGCGTCGACGATCGGCTGAGCCGACCGGTCAGTGCTCGAGGATGCGCGTGCGATACAGGGACAGCACGACCAGACCCGACCCGCCGAGCGCGAAGAGCAGCGCCGTGAGCCGCCAATCGAACGCGAAGCGCGTCGCGCCGATGACCGCGGCGACCAGCCAGGCGGCGCTCGCGAGATAGCCCAGGACCACGACTTCCTTGCGGGCCATCAGGATGCCGAACACGTAGCCCCAGCTGAAGCCGCACACGGCGAGGAACATCACGCCGTGCGGAATCTTGCTCGGGTCGATGAGGTTGAGGCCACCGGCGAAGAAGCAGAACAGTCCAAGCACGGTGTAGCTCGCGAGGTGCAGGGCGAGCGGAAGGGGGACGGTGCCCATGCGGTTGAAAGTCATAGTGGAGAAAAATATGGTACTGGGTACTGGGTGCTAGGTGTTGGCTCGTCTCCCTCTAACGCCCGGCAACCAGTACTTAGTGCCGCCTTAGATTCCCCGCCATGCAGGCCACGCGCACGTACCTGCAGCTCTCGAGCCCCGGCCAGTTCCAGCCGGCGTTCGGCGATTTTCCGGATATCGCCATCGAGCACGTGCCCCAGCCGGCGCCCGAACTGTACCGGGAGTGCTACCGCACGGTGGGCGAGGCATATCACTGGCGCGACCGGTGGGAGTGGACCGACCAGCAGATCCGCGCGCACCTGGCCCAACCGGAGATCACGCTTCACGTCGCCCGGCACCGGAACGGGGGCCCGCTGGCCGGATGGTACGAGCTGCGGCGCGTGCCCGAAGACCACTCGGTCGAGATCGCCTACTTCGGGCTGTCCCCCGGGGCGATCGGTCGCGGGCTGGGCAAGCACCTGCTCTCGTGCGCCGTGCGCGACGCCTGGGCCTTGGCACCGGCGCGCGTGTGGCTCCACACCTGCACCCTCGATCATCCGCACGCGCTGCCCAACTACCGAAAGCGGGGGTTCGTCGCGTACAAGACCGAACACTATGAAGTGACGTGAGGCTGTTAGATTTCCCTCGTGACCTTCCCCCCGCCGCACTTCACGCTCTCGCGGACGCACAAGCTGATCATCGCGGCCGTGTTGATCGTGCCGGTCGTCGGGTTCGGCCTGTACACCTGGGGGGCGCTCACCTGGAGCTACTCCAAGGGGGAGCGCGCCGGCTACGTCCAGAAGTTCTCGAAGAAAGGGTGGATCTGTAAGACCTGGGAGGGTGAGTTGGCCCTGGTATCGATACCAGGAACGATGTCGGAGAAGTTCTTGTTCACGGTACGAAACGACTCCATCGCGGCGCGCGTGAACGAGACCATGGGCAAACGGGTCGCGCTCGTGTACCACCAGCACGTGGGCATCCCGACGAGCTGCTTCGGTGACACGCAGTACTTCGTGGTGGGTGTAAAGAGCGTGGAATGACGACGGCGAACAGCTTCGGGGCTCGCGCGGCACTCAAGACCGCTGCAGGACCCTTCGAGATCTTCCGGCTGGACGCACTCGAGCGGCGCGGCCTCGGGATCGCCCGGCTCCCCTATTCCCTGCGCATCCTGCTCGAGAACCTGCTGCGCCGCGAAGACGGGCGCACGGTAACCCCGGCGGAGATCGAGCGGCTGGCGCGCTGGAATCCCAAGAAGACCCCGGACGAAGAGATCGCGTTTATGCCGGCCCGCGTCTTGATGCAGGACTTCACAGGCGTGCCGGCCGTCGTTGACCTCGCAGCCATGCGCGACGCGATGCGGGCCATGGGCGGCGACCCGAAACGCGTGAACCCGCTCCTCCCCGCCGAGCTCGTGATCGACCACTCGGTGATCGTCGACGAGTTCGGCACGCCGACCGCGTTCCAGGTGAACGCCGATCTCGAGTTCCGCCGTAACCGCGAGCGCTACGCCCTCCTGCGATGGGCACAACAGACCTTCGCGGGCTTTCGTGTCGTGCCGCCCGACACGGGTATCGTCCACCAGGTGAACCTCGAGTATCTCGCGCGCGTCGTCTTCACGACCACAGGGCGCAAGCCCCAAGCCTACCCCGATACCCTCGTGGGCACCGACTCGCACACCACGATGATCAACGGCCTGGGAGTGCTCGGCTGGGGAGTGGGCGGCATCGAGGCCGAGGCCGCGCTGCTGGGGCAGCCCGTGTCGATGCTCATTCCGCAGGTCGTGGGGGTCCGCCTCACCGGAAAGCTGGCCGAGGGCGCGACGGCCACGGACCTGGTGCTCACCGTCACCGAGATGCTCCGGAAGAAGGGAGTCGTCGGCAAGTTCGTCGAGTTCTACGGTCCCGGGATCCCGACGCTGCCCCTGGCGGACCGGGCGACGATCGGCAACATGGCTCCCGAGTATGGCGCCACCGTCGGGATCTTCCCGGTGGACCAGGAGACGCTTCGCTACCTCGAGTTCACCGGCCGGAGCAAGGAGCAGGTGAACCTCGTCGAGGCGTACATGAAGGAGCAGGGGCTGTTCCACTCACCGGACGCGCCCGAGCCGGTCTACTCGGACACGTTGGTGCTCGACTTGGCAACGGTGGAGGCGAGCCTCGCCGGGCCGCGGCGACCCCAGGATCGCGTGCCGTTACGCTCCGTCAAGCAGAACTTCCTGACGCAGCTGCCGACCCTCGTAAAGCCGACGTCGCCCATCGGGCCCCCGTCGGACGTGCGGAATCACTGGGAGGCCGAGGGCGGGCAACCGTTCGGCGGTGGAACCGCAGTGGCCGCGCCGCCGCACCCCACGCACGTCGATCTCAACGTCGATGGCGTGGACTGCAAGCTGCAGCACGGCTCCGTCGTGATCGCCGCGATCACGAGCTGCACCAACACGTCCAACCCGTCCGTCATGGTCGCCGCAGGCCTGGTGGCGAAGAGGGCCGTGGAGCACGGGCTCAGGTCCCGGCCGTGGGTGAAGACCAGCCTCGCGCCCGGCTCGAAGGTCGTGACCGACTATCTGGCCAAGGCCGGCCTCATGAAGTACCTCGAGCAGCTGCGCTTTCATCTGGTCGGCTATGGGTGCACCACGTGCATCGGCAACGCGGGGCCGCTTCCCGAGGCCGTCTCCACGGCGGTCGCCGAAGGGGAGCTGGTGGTGTGCTCCGTGCTGTCGGGGAACCGTAACTTCGAGGGCCGGATCCAGCAGGAGGTGCGGGCCAACTATCTGGCTTCCCCGCCCCTCGTGGTCGCCTATGCGCTCGCGGGGCGGATCGACCTCGATCTGCAATCGGAGCCTCTGGGGACGGGCCAGGATGGCAAGCCCGTCTTCCTGCGTGACATCTGGCCGTCCGCCAAGGAAGTGGACGACGTCGTTCGCGCGTCCGTCCAGTCGTCCATGTTCCACAAGGAGTACAGCGAGGTCTTCACCGGAGACGAACGCTGGCGGGGTCTTCCCGTCCCCGCGGGCGACCGCTTCGTCTGGGAGCCCGATTCGACGTACATCCGCCGGGCGCCCTACTTCGATGGCATGCCCGCGCATCCCGGACCCATGACCGACATCCGCGGCGCGCGCGTGCTGTGCCTGCTGGGCGACAGCATCACGACCGATCACATCTCGCCGGCGGGCTCGATCCGCAAAACCAGCCCCGCCGGTCAATACCTCGTGGCCCACGGGGTGCAGCCCGAGGATTTCAACTCCTACGGGTCCCGCCGCGGCAACCACGAGGTCATGGTCCGTGGCACCTTCGCGAACGTGCGGCTGAAGAACCTGCTCGCCCCCGGGACCGAGGGCCCGGTCACGCTCCATCTCCCCGATGGGGAGCAGATGACGCTGTACGACGCTTCCGTGAAGTATCAGGCCGACGGCGTCCCGCTCATCGTGATCGCGGGCAAGGAGTATGGCGCCGGCTCGTCACGCGACTGGGCGGCGAAGGGTCCGCGGCTGCTGGGCGTGCGGGCCGTGATCGCGCAGAGCTACGAGCGGATCCACCGTTCCAACCTCGTCGGGATGGGGATCCTCCCGCTCCAGTTCCTCCCCAACGACACCCCCGAGAGCCTCGGGCTGACCGGGAAGGAGGAGTTCGAGATCGCGGGGCTCCAGTCCGTGCTCGCGGAGGGCTTCCCGCGCGGCAAGGAGCTGACGGTCAACGCGACCCGCCCCGATGGAACGAGCATCCCCTTCAAGGCCGCGGTCCGCATCGATACGCCGCAGGAGCTGCAGTACTACCGGCACGGGGGGATCCTCGAGTACGTGCTGCGGCAGCTACGAGGGTCCTGAGCCGCCGATCGCCCGGACCCGCGCTTCGAGCGCCAGTCCGTCGAGCTTCTCGAGCGGCAGCGCCAGCAACAGATCGATCCGCCGGCTGAGCAGGACGAACGCGTCGCGAAACGCCCGCCGCTTCACCGCGTCGTCGCCTCGGACCTCCGCTGGATCGGGCATGCCCCAATGAGCCAACACCGGCTGACCCGGAAATATTGGGCACGACTCCTTGGCACGGTCGCATACCGTGATCACGCAGTCCCACGGCTCGCGCTCCAAGCTATCGACCGACCGGGGCGGATGACCTGCCCACGGGACTCCGTGGTCACGCAGGGTGTCGATCGCGTACGGATTGACCTGCGCAGCTGGGTGGGATCCCGCGCTTTCGGCGTGGAACCGCCCCCCGCTCTTCGCGTTGAGCAACGCCTCCGCCATCTGGCTCCGGGCGGAGTTGCCCGTGCACAGGAAGAGCAGGCGAACCGGACGCGGCTTTTTCACACCGGCTTGGTTGCGCGGATGAACGCGCCCATCACGCAACCGCTCACCTCACGTGCCAGGACCTCGGCATCGAGTCCGGCGCCTTCGAGAAACGCGCGCGCGTCCTCGAACTGATAGATCCGGGTCGGCTCGATGCCCACATTCTTGAAGCCGTTCGCCTGGAGCAGCGCGGTGAACTCGTCTTCGGTGAGAGCTCCTGCCACGCACCCGACCCACAACTCCATGTTGCGACGGACCGCGACCGGAAGCTCGCCCCGGACGACGACGTCCGACACCGCGAACCGACCTCCTGGCTTCAGGACGCGGTACGCCTCTGCGAGCACCTTCCGCTTGTCGGCGGCGAGGTTGATCACGCAGTTCGAGATGATGACGTCGACCGAGGCGTCCGGGAGCGGAATCCGCTCGATGTCCCCTTTCAGGAACTCGACGTTGGAAACGCCCGCCTTGCGCTGGTTCTCGCGCGCCAGAGCCAGCATCTCGTCGGTCATGTCCAGGCCATAGGCCTTCCCGGTGGGTCCCACGCGCCGCGCCGAAAGCAGGACATCGATCCCGCCGCCGGAGCCGAGGTCGAGCACCACCTCCCCCTCATGGAGCTCCGCCAGGGCCGTGGGATTGCCGCAGCCGAGTGATGCCAGGACCGCGCCTTCAGGGAGGACGGCGGTTTCCGTGGCGTCGTACAGCTTGGAGCTGATCGGATCGCAGCCGCAGCCGCAGCCGCCACGTTCGCCCCCCAGGACTTGCAGCGCTGCCTCGCCGTATTTCTGCTTGACCGTCTCCTTGATCTGTTCACCGCTCATGATCTCGTTCTCCCTTATCAACGAATCTTGATGTGTTAGCGACAAAAAAAGGCCTAACTGCAGCATGCCCGTTCGCAGCTCCCGGCGTGCTTCCCCGGCTTCACGGCGGATGCGAACTCGGCGATTTCGTCGAGGGCCGCGCGATTCACCGTGTAATAGACCCAGCGGCCCTCGCGCCTGTCGGTCACGAGCCCGGCATCCTTCAAAGTCTTTAGATGAAACGACAGGCGCGACTGGGCGGCGCCGAGCACGTCCTGCAGCTCGCACACGCAACGCTCGCCGTGCGACAAGAGCCGCACGATCTCGAGTCGTGTCTCGTCCGAGAGCGCGTGGAACCAGCGGGCTGCCAGCCGATTGTCGGGAAGGGTGGCCGTGGACATGACCACAATATATCAAGATACGTTGATGCGTCAAGCATCAATGCGACTCATGGGGCTGCATCATCTGACGGTGCTGCTGCATCCATGCCTGCATGGAATCGGCCCAAACTTTGACCTTGGTGCGCTGCCCGTCGGTGAGCACCGCCTTCGCCTGGACTGCGGAGACGAGCGCCAACCAATGCGCCTTGCCCATAGCGGCGTGGGCAGCCTCGAAGTGGGTCTTCAGCGCGACCGTATCGGGCGTGGCACCGGCGGCGGCCTCCTGTACAGCCTGCACGTGGCCCTTCGCTTCCGCCATCGCGGCGTTCTGCCCGGTTTGGACGCCGTTGCGCAGCGTGCTGAGCCGCGCGATCTGGTCGTTGGTGAGGCCCAGCGCCTCCTTGCGGGCGAGCAGGTGCTGCGGCGTGTACAGCAGGACGTGCATCATCGGACCCATCATGTCCTGGAAACCCATCGGGTCACCCATCTGACCCATGGGTCCGGGCATCATGGGGCTCGGCTGCTGGCCCGCGAGCGGCGAGAACCATCCCCCTGCGAGCACCAGCGCGGCGAAGAATGGCTTGGCGTCCATGAGTATTTCCTCCTTTTCCCAATACTAACTCGGAGACCGAAGGTGCGAGCCTTGCCGCTCGGGACCTGAAACGGGATGTTCCGGCCTGTGCTTCGACCGATCGCGTGGATACGGGCCTCGGCGGCGCTCGACGTGCTGGCGTTGACGCTGGCGGGCGAGGTCTGTGGGCAGGGCAGCTCGGACGCATGGCGACCGCGGACCACGCCGCTGCTCGGGATCAGCTATTCGCCGGACATCGAGCTGGTCATCGGGGCCGGGATTGTCCATACGCGGTACGGGTTTCGCGCACTGCCGCCGAGCACGCGGCTGCGTGCCGAAGCGGCGTACGCAACCGGCGCCCGCACCTACCGGGTGGACATCGCCGTCGAGTTGCGTCGGCCCGGCCCGCCGACGGTCTACAACTTCGAGCTGCACGCGTCGGGACTCGACCTCACTCGCTTCTACGGCGTTGGCAACGAGTCCGACGGTTCGCAGCCCGACAGCGTGTACCGGGTGCGACAGCAGCAGGTCCTGCCCCTACCCTCGATCACCACGCCGCTCGCGCCACGACTCCGGCTCACGGCCGGGCCGCTGCTCAAGTATTCCCACACACGCGACGACCCGTGGACTCTCCTGGCCACGACCGGGCCGTACTACGGGGCGGGGGATTTCGGGCAGGTCGGCCTCCACACGCGCATCGACCTCGATACGCGCGACAACGGAGCCGCCGCCGCCCATGGCGCGCGGGTGACCGTCGCGGGCCAGTGGTATCCGGCGGTGTGGAGCGTCGTGGACCCGTTCGGCCGGATCTCGGCGCAGGCCTCGACCTACGCGTCGGTCGGCGACCCTGCAACGGCCACGCTCGCGGTGCGCGCGGGCGCGGCTGCCGTCAGCGGCGGCGCTCCGTTTCAGGAGCTCGTCTACGTGGGAGGCGCGACGACGGTCCGGGGGTACGCCGAGCAGCGGTTCGCCGGACGCCAGGGCGCCTATGCCAACGCCGAGCTGCGCCTCCTAGCCGACCGCGCCTCTGTGGGCGACATTGGCATCCTCGGGCTGGCAGACGTGGGACGGGTGTGGACCCCAGGCGAGTCTTCGGACGTCTGGCACGCCGCCGCGGGGGGCGGTCTCTGGTTCGCGTGGCGCCACCGGCGGGACAATACGGTCTCGATCGTGGCGGCCAGGAGTCCGGAGCGGACCGGAATCTACGTTCGCGTGGGATTCCTGTTCTGACCGCGAACTCCCGGCCAGGGCGCGGCGTATACAACTTGGCGGTAACTTCCGGACCCACGGGCCCAACAGGAGCATACGCATGCGGATTCCTCTGCTCGGTGTCATCGTCTCGCTGTCGTCGGCTTGCGTCGCTCCGACGCCGGGCGCCGTCCAGCATGTGCCGGAGCCCGTCGCCACACGCTTCATCAATCCCGGGACGCTCGCGGCGCTTCCAGGGTTCACCCACGCCGTGCGCATCGGCGCGACGCTGTACGTGTCGGGTGAGATCGCTCTCGACAGTACCGGCGCGCTCGTCGGCGCCGGCGACCTCGGCACCCAGGCGGCGCAGGCCTTCGCGAACCTCACGACGGTGCTGCGGATCGGCGGGGCGACGCCGGCGGACGTCGCCAAGCTCACGATCTACGTCGTGAACTACGCTCCCGGGGATCTCGAGCGGATCCGCGACGCGGCGCCCGACTTCTTCGCGCGCCGCAGCCCACCGGCCGGCATCATGGTCGGCGTGCAGTCGCTTCCGCAACCGGGGTTGCTGATCGCCGTGGACGCGACCGCGGTGGTGCGCGCGATGATCCTGCCCCGTGACCAGCACCCGGAGCCGCGGTAGGTCACTTCGCCACGAGCCCCGAGAAGAACGGCAGCGCGATCGACACGGCGATCAGCAGGATGATGATCCACTCGAGGAGCTCCATCCGCAGGGATGCCGCCCGGTCCGCCATCTTGCCGTAGATGCCGTCGAGCGTCTGTAGCTTGCGGGAAATGCTCACGTCCCATTCGGCGAGATGGAACCGGCGGGACACGAGGCCGTACACCCGCGTGAGGTACTGCTCGCCGATCAGCTTGAGGGCGTTGGTCACCTGCTCGAACAGGACCGCGGCTTCGAGCTGCAGCCGTCCCAGGCGGCGGAGCGCCGGCCCGTAGGCACTCGGGAGGTAACGGCGCGTCCCGCGCCATTGGCCGAGCAGGTCGTACGCCCGCTCGAGCGCCTCGTCGAGCTGCGAGTCGAGGAATCGCATCTCGAGTAGCTGCGTGTTCGCGAACTCGATCACCGCCCGCACGTCTTCCCCTTCGGTGTCGAACAGCAGGGTCACGTCGGTGTCGATGAGCGTCGCGTCGTTCAGCCCGAACGACAGCCGCGATTCGAGCGCGTCGCTCACCTCCTGCTGCGACAGCGTACGGGACTCCGCCCGCAGCACCTGGGCCACCGTCTGGGCGTGCTCCGCCCACAGCACCGCCGCCTCGACCGGCTCGGTAAAGGCCTCGATCTGGAACACGACGTAGTCCTCGACGAAGTGGGCGAGGCGGGAGCGGATCGCGGCTTCGCCCAGCGTCTCCACCAGCTGTTGCACTCGGCGGCGCGAGTCCGCCTGCAGCAGCTCATGGCCGTAGAGGGCGGCGCTGAGGGCCGGCAGCCCCGTCAGCGGCCCATGGAGGGGAATGCCGTAGCTCACCGACACGGCGCCGAAGTCATACAGCACGAACTCCACGAATGGCGCCGTTTGGGGTCCCCCTTCACCGACGGCCAGCGGCTCGGCCGCGTCGGTGACGCGCAGCGGTGCGGGGTCGTACTCGAAAAACGCGGGGGCGCGCCGCTTCTGCTTGACGGCCAGCCGTTCGGTGGCGCTCGCGAGGCGGCGCTCCGCCGCCGCGAGGTCGATGGCATGCGCCACGTCGTACGCGAACAAGACGTAACCGGTGCCTTGGGCGATCGTGGGAACGGCCATGCGGAAATCCCCCCCCTCCTCCCGAACGCTCGCCCCCCCGGGCGTCATTGCGCCAGGCCGCCCTCTTTCTCCCGCGCCACGGTGGGGATGGCGAACGTCGGCCGGGCCATTTCGGGTAGGCCGAGATGCGAGCGCGCGCGGTTCAACGCGTCATCGATGTTCCCGTGCACGTTCTCCTCCCCCATTTCGTCGTACAGTCCCGAGCGCTCGATCGCCACGAGTGGCTGTGTGTGCACATCGGACAGCAGCACGAGGGTGCCGTCCCGGCGGCTGCGGCGGATCAGGTCACGCAGGGCATGCAGGCCGGTCGAGTCCATGGCCGGCACGTGGCGCATCCGCAGGATCAGGACCTTGGGCTTCCCCGCGATGCGACTCAGACGCTCCTTGAAGGTCTCGGCGGCGCCGAAGAAGAACGGCCCGGTGATCTCATACACTTCCACCCCCTCGGGCACCACGCGCCGCCGCACGGCGTTGGGGTCACGCTCGAAGTCGTCCACTGGATCGCGGAATTCGTGGGTCAGCGCGCTGATGTTCGTCACCTCCGCCATACGCCGCATGAAGAGAAAGGCCGCGAGCACCATGCCCACCTCGATCGCGACCGTGAGGTCCCACAGCACGGTCAGAAGGAACGTGGTGAGCAGCACTGCCACGTCGCTCTTCGGCGCCCGAAACTCGGCCAGGAAGGTGCGCCACTCACTCATGCTGTACGCCACGACGACGAGGATCGCCGCGAGCCCCGCCATCGGGATGAGTCCCGCCCAGCGGCCGAAGAACAGCGTGATCAGGAGCAGCGTCATCGCGTGCGTGATGCCGGCGACGGGCGTCCGCCCGCCGTTCTTCACGTTGGTCGCCGTGCGAGCGATGGCGCCGGTCGCGGGAATGCCGCCGAACAACGGCGACGCGATATTGGCGATGCCCTGGGCCACCAGCTCCATGTTGGAGCGATGCCGGCCGCCGATCATACCGTCCGCCACCACCGCGGAAAGCAGCGACTCGATGGCGCCCAGCAGAGCGATCGTGAACGCCGCGCCCGCGAGGCTGGGGAGCTGGTGCATCGAGATCGCCGGAAGCGCGGGCGCCGGCAGCGACGCATTGATGACACCGAACCGGCTGCCGATCGTTTCCACGGGCAGGTGAAGCAGCTGTACCGCCGCCGTCGCGGCGATCAGGGCGACGAATGGGCTGGGAATGCGCCGACTGACGCGGGGCCAGACGACAATGATGGCGAGGGTCACGGTTGCGACGAGCACCGCCCAGACATTCACCACGCCGAGATGGGCGGCGAGCGCGCGCCACTTGGGGACGAAATCCGCGGGCACCGGCCCCATCCGGAGACCGAGGAAATCTTTCACCTCGTTGGAGAAGATGATGACGGCGATCCCACTCGTGAAACCGATGGTGACGGGGTAAGGAATGAACTTGATGGCAGCGCCCAGCCGCGCCACCCCGAAGCCGACGAGGATGAGGCCGGCCATGAGCGTGGCCATCGCGAGGCCGTCCACGCCGTGGCGCTGGACGATCGCGTACACGATGACGACGAACGCCCCCGTCGGCCCGCCGATCTGCACGCGCGAACCGCCCAGCGCCGAGATGAGGAATCCCGCGACAATCGCCGTGAACAGGCCGCGCTCGGGGCCGACCCCGCTGGCGATCGCGAAGGCGATCGCCAGGGGCAATGCCACAATGCCGACGATGACACCCGCCACCAGGTCGGCTAGAAACTGCTCGCGGGTGTACCCCGCGAGCGTGGTCACGAGCTTCGGGACGAGCCTGTCCAGAACCCCTGCGCCGGTCAGCGACGCAGGAATCTAAGAGGCTGGTGGCGCTACCGGGCCAGCCCCAGGAGCTGGTCGAGCGAGAACGCCCCACCGCCCGTCACCAGCAACGCTGCGAGGGCGCCGAGCATGACCAGGTGGTACTCGAACCCCTCTCCTTTGGCCTGCCCGGACCAGTTCATGAAGAAGCCGTGTGGCCGATGCACGAGCACCACCGCCCCCACCATGACCCCGGCGAGCAACAGCGCCACCACCCGTGTGCCCAGGCCGAGCACCAACAGGAGCGGGCCCACCGCCTCGGCGAGGATCCCGATCCACCCCGCTACGGTCGGAACGCCCAGGCTTCTGAAGTGCTGCAGCGTCCCCGAGGGACCGTAGCCGCCGAACCATCCGAACAGCTTCTGGGCGCCGTGCGGAAACATCACCCCGGCCACCGTGAGGCGCAGCAGGAGTCCTGCAACATTGCCGGTGGTGTGGAAGATGAGATTGGACATGCCACCTCGCATTATCTAGAAATAGAGATAATTTACATCGAACAATCAATAAACCCACTGTCCCGCTCGCGGGTTCCTGGAGGCGAAATGCCACGAGACGTGCCGTTACACCTGTGGGTGGTGCTCGCGCGGGCCTTCGATGCCGTGGAGCGCCACTCCCGGGCCAGCATCACCCGCTTCGGGCTGGGCACTACCGAGTTTGGGGTGCTGGAAGTGCTGTACCACAAAGGCGAGCTGCCGGTGTGCGAAGTGCAACGCCGGATCCTGGTGGAGTCGTCGAGCACGACCTACGTCGTGGACAAGCTCGTGAAACGCGGCCTGGTGCGGCGGCGCCCCGATGAGACCGACCGGCGCTCCGTGCGGCTGGACCTCACCCCGGCGGGACGACGCCTCATCCAGCGCATTTTTCCGCCGCACGCTCAAGCGATGCGGCGCGCCGTCGCGGCGCTGCCGCCGCGCGAGCAGGCACAGGCCATCCGGTTACTGCGGGAGCTGGGCTTGGGAGCGGCGCGACGGCTCAAAGAAGAAATCTGACGTCAATGGAACGTCACACCGAGAGCGAAATCCACGACGTTCTGCCGCCACTGCGTACGCGCGGTCCCGACCCCCGCTTCGTTCACGTTCCCGACCCCACCGTACATGTACGTAACGACAGGGGTGAGTGAGACGGCGCGCCCGAGCGGAATGTCGTAGCCCACGCCCCCCGTTAACCCCCAGCCGACGCCGTCGAAGGAAGGCGCGGAATTCACATAGTAGCTCGAGAAACCCACACCGCCGGTCACGAACAGTCCGCTCGCTGCGACGGGATAGACGGAGAGCGACGTCGTGACGTTGGCCATGCTTTCGGTGACGACGCCGTCGTCACGCCACCAGCCGTTGAGCGCCACGCCGAGCCGCAGGTTGGGGTTCGGTGTGCCGCCGAGCTTGAGGAATCCGGTGACGCCCTCGACCCGAGGGCCGGAGCCGCATTGGTCGCACGTCACGTTGGAGGAGCCGTACCCCAACCCGAATCCCAGCCAGAAGCCCTCGCGGCGGTGGGAGTACTGCGCCTGCGCGGCCGCAGCCGCGCAATTGAACGCCGCGACGAAGACGATGACTCGCGCTGCCCGGTGCATGGGGCCTCCCCGACGGGTGACGGCCGGGGGTCAGGCGAGTTCCGTGCCGCACGCTGCGAGCACACCCCCGATCAGGGGGTGTCCTCGCCCGCGGTCAGGCGTCCGCCTACCGACGCATCAATGGAACGTGAGGCCGAGACTGAAATCGAAGACCGCGTGTTTCACCGACGGAATCCCGGCGCCGGTGCCGCTCGGGCTCAGATCGCCGTCCGAGCCCCAGTAGACGTTCCCGGTGGGGGTGAGCGAAATCATGCGCCCGATGCGGATGTCGTATCCCAGCCCGCCGAGCAGGCCGAACCCGTTCGTCTGAGTGGACCGTCCGCTTTCCGAGAGCCGGAAGACGGCCCAGCCGACGCCTCCCTTCACGAAGAATCCGGATTTCGCGGCGGGGTACAGGTATACCGCAACGGAGGCGTTGCCCACGTCCTCGGTCAAGTCCGAGACACTCTTCACCCAGCCGTTGAACTCACCTCCCAACAGCACGTTGGGATTCAGGGTCCCGCCCAATTTGATGTAGCCCGTCGCGGAACCGCCCTTCGCACTGTCGGCGAACGAGGTGCCCGAGGACGACAGAGAGGCCGACCCATAGCCGAACCCGAACCCGATCCAGAAGCCCTCACGCGTCTGCGGCTTCTGAGCCCGCCCACTCACGACCGCTCCGGCCGCGAGGAGGGCGACGATGCCGAGTACCCGAGTGACCGCATGCATAACCCCTCCTGTTGGGAACGCTCCAAGGTGGCGGGCAGGGCCGGAAAGGCACAATCCAAGGGCGCCGGGGCCGCCGGAGTGGGCTAACCTGACTTGATGGGATGGGACCTGTCCCGTGCATCAGACGCACGATTGCCGCGACGGCACGCGGTATGCTCTGTACGGCTATCGACTGACTGATACTGAATTCATGCATTTCGTGCACAGTTGCGTTGACACTACACATCCGAGGGGATAGCTTGTCCAACATGAAACTCATCACAACCATCGTGAGGCCCGAACGGCTGCCCGAGGTCAAGGCGGCCCTGTTCCAGGCCGGCGTCACCGGGATCACGCTCAGTCGCGTGAGCGGCCACGGGGGCGAGCAGGAAATCGTGAGCCAGTACCGCGGCACGACAGTCGTCATGGAGTTCCACGAGAAAGTGAAGATCGAGATGGTGTGCTCGGAGCCATTCGTCGAGCCATGCATCAAAGCCATCCTCGCCTCCGCGCGCACCGGAGAAGTGGGTGACGGCAAGATCTTCGTCCAGTCAATTGAGCGGGTGATCCGAATCCGCACGGGCGAGCTCGACACCGCCGCGCTCACCGCGGTGAACGCCGACCAGGTGCAGCGCGCCGCGCTGGCGAGTGCACAACACGCCGGCGCGGTCGCGGGGGAGGAGGAGTCATGAACGCCGCGGTCTCGGCAGGCGATACCGCCTGGGTCCTCACATCCACCGCGTTGGTGATGGTGATGACCGTCGGCCTGGCGTTCTTCTATGGCGGCTTGGTGCGCCCGAAGAACGCACTGAACACCATGATGATGAGTGTGGTCGCGCTGGGGGTGATCAGCGTGCAATGGGTCCTGGTCGGCTACTCGATCGCCTTCGGGCACGGCACGCCGTGGTGGGGTGGCCTCTCGTGGCTGGGCTTCAAGGGTGTGGGCGTCGATCCCGATCCCGCCTACGCGGCCACGATTCCGCTGCAGGCGCACGCCATGTTCCAGCTGATGTTCGCGATCATCACGCCGGCGCTCATCTCCGGCGCGATCGCGGAGCGGATGCGGTTCCGCTCTTACGTCGTGTTCCTCGTCCTGTGGTCGACGTTCGTGTACGATCCGCTGGCGCACTGGGTCTGGGGCGCGGGTGGGTGGCTGCAGAAGCTCGGCGCGCTCGACTTCGCGGGCGGTACCGTCGTGCACATCAGCTCGGGAGTCTCCGCGCTCGTCGCCGCGGCCATGCTGGGGGCCCGCAAGGACTTCAAGCGCACGGCGATCGTGCCGCACAACGTTCCGCTGGTGCTGCTGGGCGCCGGCCTGCTGTGGTTCGGCTGGTTCGGGTTCAATGCCGGATCCGCTCTCGCAGCGAACGGCTTAGCGGCGCTCGCCTTCACCAATACCAACACGGCGGCGGCCGCGGCACTCGTCACGTGGGCCCTGGTCGATTTCCTCCGCTCCGGCAAGGTGACGGCGGTCGGCGCCGCGACAGGGCTCGTCGTCGGCCTGGTGGCGATCACACCGGCGTCCGGCTATGTGACGGCGCAGGCCTCGCTCGCGATCGGTATCGTGGCGGCCTTGATCAGCTATACCGCGATCCAGATTCGCTCGCGGACCAGGCTCGACGACTCCCTCGACGTGTTCTCCTGTCACGGGCTCGGGGGAGCCGCGGGCGCCCTGCTGACCGGCGTGTTCGCCACCAAGCTGGCGAACCCCGCCGGTGGTGACGGCTGGCTGGCCGGTAATTTCGCTCAGATGGGTGTGCAGCTCGCGGCCGTGCTGGCGACCGTGGCGCTCGCCGTGGTCGGCACCGTCGTGATCCTGGGCTTGGTGCAGGCGACGCTCGGCGCCAGGGCGGGCGTGCGCGAGCAGCTCTCCGGCCTCGATTTGAGCGAGCACGGCGAAGAAGCCTACTTCGGCGAGCAGGGGGCGACCCCTTCGCCCGGCGTGGCGCTCGGCCAGGGCGTGATCGTCTCGGCCGCAGCCCCCGAACCGTTGAAGGCGGCGGCCGGCGCGACCTAGCGCCGGCTGACCAGCCGGTTTTCGAGGAACAGGAACTCGATCCCGGTTCCGAGGAAGGTGTCGAGGGCCTCGCGGGGCGTGTTCACGATCGGCTGGCCCTTCACGTTGAAGCTCGTGTTGAGGACCATCTCACGCCCCGTGGTCCTCCCCACCGCCTTGAGCAGTTGGTGGAACTCGCGGTTGTCAGCAGCCGCGACCGTCTGCACGCGCGCCGATCCGTTGACGTGCGTGATGGCCGGCAGTTGCTGCCGGAATTGCTCCCGGACGTTCACCGTCATGATCATGAAGGGCAGCTCCGTTCGGGGCGCCACCTCGAACCAGCGGTCAACCTCCTCGATCGACACGGCCGGCGCGAACGGCCGGAACGCCTCGCGCATCTTCACCATGGCGTTGATGCGGTCGCGCATCTCGGGATGGCCGGGATCGGCCAGGATGCTGCGGTGTCCGAGCGCTCGGGGGCCAAACTCCATGCGGCCGCGATACCACGCCACCACCCGCCCATCCGCGATCAGGCGGGCGGCCCGGGCGCAGGCTGCGTCCAGCGTATCGAACGGCTCGACATGCACCCGGTCGCGATACTGCGCCAGGGCGCCGTCGATCTCGGCCGGCCCATAGCCCGGCCCGAGAAACGGCACCGGGAATCGCTCGTTCCGAACTTCGCCCGCGAGCGCCGCGCGCTGCAGCGCCGCACCGAGCGCGCTGCCGTCGTCCCCCGCTGCGGGCTGCACGTAGATCTCGTCGAACGTCCCCGAGCAGAGCAGCCTTCCGTTGGCCGTGCAGTTCAACGCGACCCCCCCGGCCAGCGCCAGTCGCCGTTCCCCTGTCGCGGTGGCGAAGTGCCCGCACAGATGCAGCATGGTCCGATCGAGACAGGCCTGGAGCGCAGCCGCCACGTCGCGGTGCACGTCGGTGATTTCCTCGTCCGGCCGCCGCGGTGGCACCAGGTGTTGGGTCAGATGGGCCCGCGCCGCGAGGTAGTGCTCCCGCTCCTCGCGCGTGCGGTTCGCGCGTAGCAGCGGAATCCGGATGGCGCCGTCGGGCCCCAGTTCGACGACCTCCTCGAAAAAACGGCGGAACCGCTCGGGGTCTCCGTACGGGGCGAGCCCCATGATCTTGTATTCGTCGGCGTTGAAGTCGAAGCCGAGGTGGAGCGTGACCAGCGAATAGAGCACGCCGATGGAGTCGTGTGCGGCAATCTGCGCGATCCGGTCCAGCCGACCCCCGCGCGCCCGGTATACCGTGACGCTCTGCACCTCGCCCATGCCGTCGATGACGACAACGAGGCAGTCGTCCCACCCCGACGTGTAATACGCGCTGGCGGCGTGGGCCAAGTGGTGGCCGACGTGATGGACCCGTTCCGTGGGGAACGCCGGGAAGTCGCGCGCCAGCAGCGCGAGTAACGCTCCACGCGAGTAGACCTGGCGGTACAGGTCGCGGGACACCGGGTCGACCGCGTACACGCTGCGGAACGGCGCGTAATCGAACCCATGCGCGATCTCGTCCACCTCTTCGATCGCGAGTCCGGCCTCGGCGAGGCAGTAGGCGATCGCGCCTCGGGGGAAATCACCGGTATGCTTGCGCCGGCTGATCCGCTCCTCCGCGACGCCCGCGACCACGGCGCCATCCACGACCAGCACGGCGGCCGAATCGTGGCCCTGCGAAACTCGATACTCTCGCTCGTCGAGGTTCGGCCAATGCGCGCGCTTGAAGGGGATTGAGCCTTCGAATCCGCTGATGCCGAGAATCTTCACGGCGCGGGATGGTGGCAAGAAGCGTACGCGGTGAGAGCGTCGGTAAGGAGAGTGCAGACTGTGGCGTGGGTGCCACACCAGCCGGGCAAGGTGGAGCGGTCGAGCGAGAGCCCGGTTCTTGCGGACGAAGGGGCGAATCGCGTTTGCAACGTGCCCACGTTCTCGAGCGAGGTCGAATGACCGGCCGATTGCGCGAAACCGGGTTGAAAGTCTTCGCGACCTGCCCGCCGTCGTATACCGCCACACCCCGGATCTATCTCCGGGACGTCCTCGAAGTCGCGCGCTGGAGCGAGGCGGCCGGGTGCGAAGGAATCCTGATCTATACCGATAATGGGCTCGTGGATCCGTGGCTGATCGCACAGGAGATGATCACCCACACCGAACAGCTCTGCCCGCTCGTGGCGGTACAGCCGGTCTACATGCATCCCTATGCCGTGGCGAAGGTGGTCGCTTCGCTGGGATTCCTGCACGGCCGGCGGATATATCTCAACATGGTCGCGGGGGGCTTCAAGAACGACCTCGAAGCGCTCAACGACCCGACGCCCCACGACGAACGCTACGCCCGGCTGGTCGAGTATACGACGCTCATCATGGATCTCCTCAAGGGGGCCGGGCCTGTGACCCTCGACGGGCGGTATTACCGGGTGGCGAACCTCAGGATGACGCCGCGGCTCGAGCCGAAGCTCCTACCCGGCGTGTTCGTGTCGGGATCGTCGGACGCGGGGCTGGCCGCGGCACGAGAGCTCGGCGCGCTCGCGGTGCGTTATCCCAAGCCCGTCGTCGAGTACGAAGCGGCGCCGCCGCCGGACGCAGCCGCACTCGGAATCCGGATCGGCATCATCGCGCGCGAAGACTCGCATGATGCGTGGACGGTCGCGCGGCAACGCTTCCCGGACGACCGGCGTGGACAGCTCACCCATCAGCTCGCAATGAAGGTGTCAGACTCCGAGTGGCACAAGCAGCTCTCGAAGTTGGGGGAGACCGCGGCCGGTGAAGAGCAGCCGTACTGGATGGTCCCGTTCGAGAACTACAAGACGTTCTGTCCGTATCTGGTGGGGAGCTACGACCGCGTGGCCGACGAGGTCGCGCGGTACGTGGGAGTCGGTTACAAGACCATCATCCTGGACGTACCGGCGAGCCCGGAAGAGCTGGAGCACATCGGCGTCGTGTGTGAGCGCGCGGCCGAGCGCGTGACCCTGTGAGTCGCCTGTTGCAGCAGCTGGTCAGCGCGCAGGCCGATCGGCGGCCCGACGCCGGCGCGCTGGTGTTCAAGCGGGAGCGCCTCACGTACGGGGAGCTCGAGCGGGCGAGCAACCGATTGGCACATCTTCTCAAGGCGGCCGGCTGCGCGCGCGGCGATCGCGTCTGCCTGCTGACCCCCAAATCGCCTGCCGCGATCATCGCGATCCTCGGCGTGCTCAAGGCCGATGCCGTGTACGTGCCGCTCGACCCCGGCAGTCCCGTCCCCCGACTCGAAAAGATGATCGCCTCGTGCGACACCCGTTGCATCCTCGCGAGTGGGGCCGTGGGCCCGACGGTCGAGGCATTGTTCGCCCTCCCCGGGTTCGGGGCGACGCACGCAGTCGGCTGGGTCGGAACGGACGAGCCGCCGGCGGGCGTCCACGCGGAGTTCACGCGGGACGATGCCGCGTCGCAGCCCACGACGCCCCCGCCGAGCGCGAACGGACCGCAGGACCCCGCGCACATCCTGTTCACATCGGGCTCCACCGGAACCCCCAAGGGTGTGGTCATCACGCACGCGAACGTGCGGGCGTTCATCGAGTGGGCGGTTGGGTACTTCGGCACGGTGCCCACGGATCGGATCTCCGGTCATCCGCCGCTCCACTTCGACCTCTCCACGTTCGACATGTTCGGTACGTTCCTGGCGGGCGCGGAGCTGCACCTCATCCCGCCGGAGCTGAACCTGCTGCCGCACAAGCTCGCGGACCTGATTCGCAGCGCCGAGCTGACGCAGTGGTTCTCGGTGCCATCCGTGTTGAACTACATGGCGAAGTTCGACGTCGTGAAGCACGGCGACTTTCCCGCCCTGCGGCGTGTCCTGTGGTGCGGGGAGGTCTTCCCGACGCCCCCCCTGATCTACTGGATGGAGCGGCTGCCGCACACGTCCTTTACTAACCTGTACGGTCCAACCGAGGCGACCATCGCGAGCAGCTATTACACAGTGCCGTCATGCCCCTCGAATGAAGACGAAACGATTCCCATCGGGCAGGCCTGCGCGGGCGAGGAGCTGCTGGTCCTCGACGAGGCGCTGCAGCCCGTGCCTCCCGGCGAGGTGGGCGATCTGTACATCCGGGGTGCCGGGTTGAGCCCGGGGTACTGGCGCGACCCGGAGAAGACGCGGAGCGCATTCCTCCCCTACCCCGGCGGCACGGACCCGGGAGACCGGATCTATCGGACCGGCGACCTCGCGACGCTGGGCCAGGACGGGCTCGTCCGCTTCTTGGGGCGCGCCGACTCGCAGATCAAGACGCGGGGCTACCGTGTGGAGCTGGGGGAGATCGAGGCGGCGTTGCACGCGCTCGGGACGCTGCGGGAATGCGCCGTGGTCGGCGTGCCGAGCCAGGACTTCGACGGCGTCGCCATCTGCTGCGCGTATGCGCCCGGTGCCGACGCAGACATGTCCCCGGCGGCGCTGCGCGAGGCGTTGGCGCGCGCCCTTCCGCCGTACATGCTCCCGTCGCGCTGGCTCACCTTCCCCGAGCTGCCCAAGACCACGAACGGGAAGATCGACCGCCGGCGCCTCAAGGAGCTGTTCGCACCCGACGCCGTCGTCGCCCGATGACGACCACCACCCCGCTCGCGTCGATCCAGGCCGAGGTCGCGGCGATCTTCGCCCGCGACCTGCACATCGACGTGCCCGCACCCGACACCGATCTGCTGACGACGGGGCGACTCGACTCGATCGGAATGGTGGAGCTGCTGCTGCAGCTCGAGAACCATTTTGGTGTACGGGCCGAAATGGATGACCTGGAGATCGATCACTTCCGGTCCATTGCCGCGATCGCTTCCTTCATTACGACACGCCACAACGCCGACCGCTAGGCCGGTGAGAGCAATCACCGAGCCCCACGCCCGGCGCGGGCGCGGCCCTAGGAGGGCGCGCCTCCTGGTCGCACGAGGCTAGCGACGAGCGCCGCCAGCTCCGCGGCTTCGAACGGCTTGCTGATGAACTGATCGGCCCCCAGGGCCAGGGCGTGCCCGCCGACATCGATGGCCCCGGCCTGCTTCGTGCCTGAGATCGCGACGATCTTGACGCCCGGCCACTCGCGACGCAGCCGTCCGATCGTCTGCAAGCCGCCCTGCCCGGGCATGAAGATGTCCACGATCACGACATCCGCGGCACGGCGCTCGTACGCGCGCACGCCGGCGTCGCCATCGGCAGCCTGCCGGACCTCGTGCCCGGCGTGCTCGAGATGCTTCGTGAGAGACTGCCTGAGAGTAACGTCGTCGTCGATGATCAGGACGCGAGCCATTGGCCTTGTGCCTCGGTTCGCTCTAATATCTCCACGCTGGGGTTCAACTAGAAGGGCGAGCAGCCAGTCGCTCTCACACCCAACGCGGGAGATTCACTGTGGAAGAGGTCGCGCGGTCGCCGTTTTCCGCCTGGGAAAGCTTCTACGTCATCATCGGTTCTTCGGCGGCGGCGTTGACCGGTCTGCAGTTCGTCGTGGTCGCGTTAGGGGCCGAGGCGCGCGCCATGAAAGCCCCGTCGCTCGAAGCCTTCGGCACACCGACGATCGTGCATTTTTGCGAGGTGCTGCTCGTCTCGGCGATCCTCAGTGCGCCCTGGCAAACGATGGACGGCCCGGGGCTCGCGCTCACCCTCTGTGGCGCCGGCGGGGTGGCGTACACGGTGGTGGTCATCCGGCGCGCGTGGCGACAAAAGGGGTACGCCCCCGTGCTCGAGGATTGGTTGTGGCACGCCGCATTTCCGTTCGTCGCCTACGCCGCCTTGTTGACGGCGGCGTTCTTCATCGAAGGCGATCCGCACTCGTGCCTTTTCGTCATCTCGGCGACCGCGCTGTTCCTGTTGTTCATCGGCATTCACAATGCGTGGGATGCGGTCACGTACGTCGCCGTCCTGAAATCGGAGGAACGGGACGAGCCCACGACCCACCGGTAGCAGCCTCAGAGCGAACCGCTCCGCGCGGCGCTGTCTCCGACTTACTTCGGTACGATTCTCAGGTTGGCGAAATCACCGCCGGAGCCGTTGCCCACCCACAGACCGACCATCCCGTGTCCCCGGTGGCTCAACTCCGTGACCACGAGGCTCGGCGCCGTCGCATCACCCACCCAGACGCTCACCTGCGAATCCGCGACGACGACGCGCGCATGGAACCAGCCGTTCGGGTCCGGTGCCGGACTCACCGCCTTTTCGTACACTCCCGGGCGCTCGTCCCGCAGTTTCTGCCACGTGTAGGTCGGGTGCGCGATGTATTGGACGGCGTGCGCATGTCGAGTCGAGTCTGCGGCGCGGAAGTTGAACGGACGGAAATAGATCGCGTCGTACGTGGTGCTATCGAGGCCGTGAAATGCCACGCCCAGGAAGCTCTGCTGCTGGACGTCCTTCCCGCGTACGTCCAGCTCGATCGTGCCGTTGGCGAACTCGACGCCCTGCACGTACGCCACGCCTTCGCCGGCGCCCTCGGTCAAACGCACACCTTTCCGCGCGCCGTCCGTGAGCCCACCCACGGTGCGGTTGAAGACCCGCAGGCCTTCAGGGTCGAGCGTCCTCTGCTGGCCGGCAACGGCCGAGGCGGTGACGAGGGCAGCTAGCATGGACAAGACGGAAACACGTTGTCTCATAATCGCACCGTTCGTTGAGGCGCCGGTCGTAGGGGAAAGGTCACGTTGTCCCAAACGTGGCGTTGGACGTAGGGATCAACGTCGGTGATACGAATCGGCGTGGAAGTGTGTTTCAGCATGAAGTGGTACGCGTTGTCGCCTCACCGGGGCGGCGCATCACGGCACGCCTGCGCCACCTCGCTGGGGAGTGTCGTCGCCATCTCGGCCGTCACGGCGCCGATTCCCCACGTGTTCGCGATCACGGCGACCGCGATTTCATCATCGGGGAAGACGTAGAGCGCGGACTGCACGCCGACGAACGCGCCGTTGATGTGTACTCGCTTCCTGCCGGCCGAATCGGGGTTCACGAACCACCCGAGACCCCAGTTCGTCCCACCGGCGGTCCCGCGGATCTCCGACTGGACGAGTCGGAGCGCACCCGGCGAGAGGCGCCCCGGGCGCATGACGGCCTGGCCAAACCGCACGAGATCCTCGGCTGTCGTGAGAATGTTGCCGCCGCCCATGTTGTAGCTGTAATCGAAGTCGGGCACGCGCCGCAGCTCGGTGGAAGGGGCATAGGTGATCGGATCGTTGAACGCGTAATGGCGGACACGGCGCTCGACGACGTAGCGAACGTCGTCAAACCGGGTGTCGCGCAGCCCGAGCGGGCGAAAAATCAGATCGGCGACGACCGTGGCGAACGGCCGGTGCGTGGCCGCTTGAATCGCGGCGGCTATGAGATTGTAGCCGTAGCTCGAGTAGTGATAGGCACGACCCGGCTGGTCGACGAGGGAATCGCCGGCCACCATCGCCACCACGTCCATGACGTCATTCACGTGCCGGGCGAGGAACTCGGCCGTCCTCTCGGCGGGGCGGTAGTGCCGTACGCCACCGAGATGCGCGGCGAGGAGACGCAATGTGATGGAATCGCTGCCGGGCGGATGATAGGCCGGCAGGTACCGCTGGATCGGCGCATCGAGATCGATGACACCGGAGTCGGCGAGGATCGCCAGCGTCGTGCCCGTGAACGCCTTGCCGGTACTGGCCACCGTGAAGAGCGAGCGCGGCGTGACCGGGACGCGATGCTCGAGATCGGCGAAGCCCAGCCCTTCGGAGTAGACCAGTCGGCCGTGATGCATGATGGCCGCCGACAGCCCGACGTTTCGCTCCTTCTCCTGCATCGTTTGGAGCAACCGCCGGATCGCCGGTCCGGCCTCAGTGCACGTGTGCTCGCGAGCTTGCGCATTGAGACCGCGCGACGCGCACGTCACGGCAAGACTCGCCACTAGCGTACGTCCCAAAGGCGACATTGCACCCCCATCGTTCGGTGAGCCGACCATTCTAGGCCGCTCGGGCTTGCGCCCCGGGGGTTGAGATGGGTGGTGTGGCTAGTTGGTTGTCCCGCGGAACCGCAGCGCGTCGAGCGGCACCGGGGCCCACTGCTCCGTGCGGATGAGCGCTCCGACGAGGGCGCCCAAGCCGGCGCCGCCGACGACGATCCCTGCCCGATACAGCCGACAATTCTCGGCGTAGTCACCGGACCCGGTGCAGGCGTTGCTGTCCGGGCTGAAGAGGATCGCCCCGACCACAAAGGCGACGGCGCCGCCGACGGCGAGGCCGAGGAGGGCGTGCCCATGCTCACCGCGGGACGAGTCGACCTGAGTCACCAAGTGCCGAGGTACCACCCATCGCTGGCCCGACCCCGCGAGGAGGATGCGCTGGTCTTGCGACAGCATCTGAGCCCCGGCACTGGCCGGGAGGAGCTGCAGCAGAGCGCCGAGGACGGAGACAGGGAGGTTGAGACGCACGGTTCGCTCCTCGCAGCCGACTGAGAGGCGCCGGTCGGAATCGAACCGACGAATAGAGGTTTTGCAGACCTCTGCCTTACCACTTGGCTACGGCGCCGTGGGGTTAGAAAATGGCTAGAACACTGAGCTTTCTCAACCCACCGCGACCAGGCGCTTCCACGGGCCGGACAACTGAGGGCACTTTTGGGGGCAGTTTCGTGGCATTCAGGCTCTCCGAAGGTTCGCCCTCGCCGCCGCCGCCCTAGCCT
The DNA here is from genome assembly GCA_003222035.1 of Gemmatimonadota bacterium. GTDB lineage: Bacteria > Gemmatimonadota > Gemmatimonadetes > Gemmatimonadales > GWC2-71-9 > AG41. The sequence goes on from QHUS01000048.1 coordinate 88,476, forward strand.
CTCGCTCGCGATCCAACTCGCCGGTGAGGCTCGCCGCGACCTTCGCCGCGTCCTCCGCAAAGTAGGCCTCCGGTGCGTGCTTCATGTACCTCGCGCGGCCTGTGGCAGCGATCGGCACCTCTACGCTCCACTGAGCCGGAGGGTTGCTGTGCGAGTTCAGGGGAAGCTCGGACGATTTTGACAGTGACTAGGTTGCAAGCCGCCGACAATTGAGCGAGAGCTTGCGAACTACTCGTAACGCAAGGCCACCATTGGATCGACGCTAGAAGCCCGGCTCGCGGGAAAGTAGCAGGCCATTAGCACAACAATTCCCAGCACTCCCGCGACACTGAGAAATATTGTCGGATCGTATGGTCCGACCTCAAATAACATGCTGCGCATGAATCGCACGAGTATGAATGCGGCCACTAGTCCCGCGCCGCCGCCAACTGCTCCCCATTTGATTCCGTAGCCCAGGAATGACTTCAGGATGCGTTGACGCGGTGCCCCAAGAGCCATCCGTACGCCAATTTCGTGCCTGCTCTGCGCGACTGTGTACGCCAATACGCCATAAACTCCTACCGCAGCTAGGAGAAGCGCGATTCCTGCAAACACAGACAGGAGCACGGCGGGCAGTCGAGTCTGGGAGGTGGACGCAGAAACGATTTCTCCCAACGTCTGAACTTTGTAAATCGGAAGGTCAGGGTCGAGACTGTTGAGCTCCCCACGGATTGCATTCACGAGTTGCTGAGGTTCAGAACTCGTGCGAACGACCAACGTCATCGAACGGAGGTCGGCCCACAACCCGAACGACTGCTCTGTGTACAGGAAGTACAGTTCAGGCTTTGTCGGTTTACCCGAACCTTCGTTCTTGATGTCGCTCACAATTCCAACAACTGTAAGCCAGGGAGCGTCTGGTTTGAGCCTCAGCCGCTTCCCAATAGCATCCTCTTCCGGCCAGA
>QHUS01000096.1 GCA_003222035.1 Gemmatimonadota bacterium
CCTCCCCACCGTCCGCGAGCAGGCGCGCGGGCTCACGGGGCGGACCGCGACCCTCGACGCGCAGGACCTGGACGCGCGCGGCGTTCGCACGCTCGCTGATGCGCTGGAGCAGCTGCCCGGCGTGACCACGTCGGACGAGCTGGGCGCGACGGCGCAGTTGGACGTGTCGCTCCGTGGGTTTCAGGTCTCACCCGTGATCGGCCTACCCCAGGGAGTCACGGTGTATGTGGACGGGGTCCGGGCCAACGAGCCGGATGCGCACGAGGTGAACTTCGACCTCCTCCCGCTCGAGGATGTGGATCGCGTGGAGGTCGTGTACGGCCCCTCCGTGCTGCTCGGACGCAACGCGCTTGGCGCCGCCGTGAATCTCGTGACTCGCCGGGGAGGAGTGCCGACCTCGACCGAGGTCGAGGCGTCGGCCGGGAGCTGGGACCGATACGAGCTGAAGGCGCGCACTGGCGCCCGGCACGGCATCTGGGACTACTATGTGGGCGCGCGCTACGAGCGGGAGGGCGGCTGGCGCGAGGACACACACTCGCGCATCGGGACGCTGTTCGCGAAGGTCGGCCTGTTGAACCGCACCTGGGATGCCACGCTCAGCTACTCGGGAGCCGACAACGAGATCTTCCAAGCGGGTAGTCTGCCCGAGAGCGTCGCCATGGCGGATCCGCGTCGCAACTTCACCGCGGGAGACTACTTTGCCCCCCGGGCGCACCTGGTCATTCTAAACGCGCAACGTCTGCTGGGTCGAACGCAGCTCGCCGTCAACGCGTTCGGGCGCTCCCTGACGAGCGAACAGTTCAACGCGAACTTCGTGGGAGAGGACTCACGCCAGCGGAACAGCACGCGCATCGGCGGGGGCGCAGTCCAGTTCTCCGGGAGGATCCGACTCGGGTCGCGCGAGCTGCGATGGCTCGCCGGAGCCGACGGCGACTACGACCACGTGGCCGTGGACATCTTCGCGGTGCCTCCCCCCCCCCCCCCCCCCCCCCCCCCGGGCGCATTCGCCGGGGCGAACCTGGAGCTGGTCCCGCGGCTCACCGCGAGCCTCGCGGCACGATACGATTGGATTCGCATCCCGTTCGAGGACCTGATCGACTCGACGCAGAACGGGCTCAACATCTTCCGCCGGCTGTCCCCGCGCGCGGGGCTGACCTGGAGCGCGGGGCGGGGTCAGGAGCTGTTCACGTCGGTGAGCGGCGGGTTCCGCGCTCCAGCCGTCGTCGAGCTCGCGTGCGCCGACCCCAGCGCCGCGTGTCCCCTGCCGTTCGCCCTCGGACCCGACCCGGCGTTACGGCCCGTCCTCGCGACCACCTACGAGCTGGGATGGCGTCTGCGCGGCACGCGACGTCGGATCGACGCGAGCGCGGACGTGTACCGTACGGACGTGCGCGACGACATTTTCTTCATCGCATCCACGGTCACTGGGGGCTACTTCCAGAACATCGGTGCTACGCGGCGCAGCGGGGTGGAGCTGGCCATTCAGTGGCTGAGCCCGTCCCGTGTACGGGCGTACGCCAACTATGGATACACCCGCGCCACGTTCCAGACGACCGCCACGCTCGCCACCCCGCGTGACGCGGCGGGACAGACCGTGACCCCCGGCGACGAGCTTCCCATGGTGCCGAACCACCGCGTCAACGCCGGGCTCGCGGTGCCCCTCCTGAACGGAGCGACGGGCTCGCCCTCCCGAGCGTCGTTGATCGCCGCGTTGGACGCGCGCTATGTCGGGCAGCAGTGGCTGCGGGGCGACGAGGCGAACGATACCCGCCGGCTCGCGGACTATCTCCTCGCCGATCTGTCGCTCACAGCCACCTGGCACGATTTCGAGCTGCGCGCCGCGGTGCGCAACCTGTTCGACCGGAGCGTCTTCACGTTCGGGACGTTCGCCGAGAATCCCACGGTCCCGGGGAATCCGGTGGAGCGGTGGCTCACGCCCGGATTGCCGCGCCACATACAGCTAAGCCTGAGTACGGACTTCTAAGCGTTGCCAGGACCGGCCGTGCGGGTTTCCTTTCCTTGCCCATGAAGATCGCGGTTTGCATCAAGCGCGTTCCCGACTCCGAAACCCGCGTCAAGATCGCCGCCGACGGCAAGTCACTCGACGAGGCGGGTGTCAAGTTCATTCTCAACCCGTACGACGAGTTCGCGGTCGAGGAAGCCTTGCAGCGCAAGGAGCAGGCTGGCTCAGGCGAGGTCGTCGTGATCGCGCTCGGCCCCGCCGCGGCGCAGGAGACCATCCGCACGGCTCTCGCCATGGGCGCCGACCGCGGCACATTGCTCCAGGCGGACCGGATCCCGGCCGATGGACTGGCGGCCGCCACCGCCCTGGCGGCGGAGCTCAAAGGCGGCGGCTACGACCTGATCCTGTTCGGCAAGATGGCCATCGACGACTACAACCATCAGGTCGGTCCCATGGTCGCCGAGCTGCTCGATCTGCCGTGCGTCACCACGGTGGCCCACCTCGAGATCGAGGGCGGGAAGGGTGTTGCTGAACGAGAGATCGAGGGCGGCCTGGAGGTGGTGGAGTTTCCGCTCCCGGCGGTGCTCACCACGGACAAAGGTCTGAACGAGCCGCGGTATCCCGCTCTCAAGGGAATCATGGCGGCGAAGAAGAAACCCCTCGACGTGAAGCCGGCCGCGCTCGGCGCGGGTCGGATGGAAGTCGTCGCCATGACGCCGCCACCGGACCGGAAGGAAGGAAAGATCGTCGGCGAAGGGGGGGCCGCCGTGGCGGAGCTGGTGCGCCTACTGCGCGAGGAAGCGAAGGTTCTGTGAGTTCGCCATCTGTGCTTGCCGTGCTCGAACAGCGCGACGGCGCGCTTCGCAAGGTGTCCCACGAGGTCGTTACCGGTGCCCGGCGGCTCGCCGACGCGCTCGGCGGGTCCGTCGATGCCTTGCTGCTCGCCGCCGGCGGTGTGAAGGGCGCGGACCAGCTGGGCCGGTTCGGTGCGGACAAGGTGATCACGCTGACGAACGCCGCGTTCGGCATGTACGCGCCGGAGGGATATGCGCGCGTGATCGCCGAGCGCGCTGCGACCGGCGGGTACCGGGCTGTCGTCTTCGCGGCGAGTGCAACCGGGAAAGACCTGGCGCCGCGGGTCGCCGCGCGGCTCGGTTGTGCGCTCGCCCAGGACGTCACCGACGTGGGCGTCGAGGCCGGCGCCGTCGTGGTGACGCGCCCCGTGTACGCGGGGAAAGCCCTGCTCACGCTCAAACTCGCCGGGACGCCTGCGCTCGTCTCGCTGCGGCCCAACGTGTTCACGCCCGTCGAGCGGCCCCGGGCAGGCGTGGTGGAGTCCGCCGCCGTCGACGGATCGGCGGGTCGAGTCGTGGTGCAGCGCATCAGGGCGGCGGACGCGGGCGCGCTCGACGTGGCGGAGGCACCGATCGTCGTATCAGGCGGTCGTGGGTTGAAGGAGCCCGCGAACTTCAAGGTGCTCGAAGAGCTGGCGGCGGCGTTCGCCGGGCGCGCGGCGGTCGGTGCGTCGCGTGCCGTCGTCGACGCCGGGTGGCGGCCCCACGCCGATCAGGTCGGACAAACAGGCAAGACGGTGAGCCCCACGCTCTACGTGGCGGTCGGCATTTCAGGCGCCATCCAGCATCTCGCAGGGATGCGGACGTCCAAGGTGATCGTGGCGATCAACAAGGACAAGGATGCCCCGATCTTCAAGGTGGCGGACTACGGGATCGTGGGTGATCTGTTCGAGGTGGTTCCCAAGCTTACCGAAGAAATCAAGAAGCTGCATGGCTAGGGGAGAAGGGAGAGGGGAGAGGTTCGTTCCGGCGAACTACCAGCCCCTGCTGCCCACTGACCGGCTCGTTCTAAAGGAGGGCTCCGAAGGCGCGGGCGACCGCATGGAGCTGGACGTGCTCATCGTCGGGGCGGGGCCTGCCGGCCTCGCGTGCGCGATCGAGTTGGCCCAGCTCGCCCAGCGAGACGGCACCGAGGTCGATATCGGCGTGCTCGAGAAGGCTGAGGCGCTGGGCGAGCATTCGCTCTCGGGCGCGGTCGTGAATCCCCGCGCTTTTCGCGAGCTGTTCCCCGACCTGAAGGACGCCGACTTCCCGTTCCGGGGGCCAGTGAAGCGGGAGCGGGTGTGCCTCCTCACCGGGCGCCGGGCATTCACGCTGCCCACGCCGCCGACGATGCACAACGCGGGCAACTACATCGCGTCACTGAGCGAGATCGTGCGGTGGCTCGGGGAGCGCGCCGCGGCGCTGGGCGTGAACGTGTTCACCGGGTTCCCAGCGGCGAGCCTGCTCATGGACGAGCAACGCGTGGCAGGGGTTCGCACGGCGGCGAGCGGTCTCGACCGCGATGGCCGGCCGCTCGCCAACTACATGGCGCCGAACGACCTCGTCGCGAAGGTCACGGTATTGGCTGAGGGCACGCGGGGGGCGCTCGCGCAGGCGTGGCTCGATCGCCAGGGCGTGAGCTCCGAGAATCCCCAGATCTTCGCGCTCGGCGTGAAGGAGATCTGGGAGACCAAGCGGCCGCTCGACATGATCGTCCACACCCTCGGCTGGCCGCTTCCGGCCGACGCGTTCGGCGGCAGCTTCATGTATCCGCTCGAGCCCAACCTCGTCGCACTCGGCCTCGTGGTCGGGCTCGACTACGGAGAAGCCGGTCTCGATGTGCACGAGCTGTTTCAGCGGATGAAGCTGCACCCGTTGTTCCGCGGCTACCTCGAGGGCGGCGAGATGGTCGAATGGGGGGCCAAGACCATCCCCGAGGGCGGCTATTACTCGGTCCCCGCCCGCCGCTCGGGCGACGGTGTCGTGATCCTGGGGGACTCGGCCGGTCTGGTCGATGTGCCGTCGCTGAAAGGCATCCACTACGCGATGCAGTCGGGGATGTTTGCCGCCCGCGCCATTCTCACAAGCCTCAAGAGCGACGACATGTCGGCAGCGCGGCTGGCCGAGTACGACCGTCTGGTGAACAGCTCCTTCATCATGAAGGACCTGTATCGCACGCGAAACATGCGCCTCGCGTTCAAGGACGGGTTCTACGTCGGCGGACTGAAGGCCGCGGTGATGACGGCGACCGGCGGTCGGATTCCCGGGTGGAAGATCGCGATGGCCAGAGATGCCGACGTTCCGCGCCGGCTTACCCCGCGCTTGCGCCCGGGGTCAGTAACACCGGACGGGAGACTGACGTTCTCAAAGGTCGACGGGGTCTTCAAGTCCGGCAACGCGACACGCGACACGATCCCGGTCCACTTGGTAGTGGGGAAAGACGTGCCGCTGACGGCGGCGGAGTTCTACGCGCGGATGTGTCCAGCGGGGGTGTACGAGGTCACGCAGGGAACCCTGCGGGTGAATGCGCCGAACTGCGTGGACTGCAAGGCGACCGACGTGCTCGGGCCACGGTGGCTGCCGCGGGAGGGCGGGAGCGGTCCGAAGTACAAGCGGATGTAGCGGCGGTGCAGTAAGTGGGGACCCCGCGGCCACAGATTCGAGCAGCGGTCACGTGACCCAATCTTTCGGTCAGATGGCATATCCAGTCGTAACAAGCCGTTAGCGCTCGACACGGGTGGCTCACAAGTGGCACCCGATATGCACGCCGTGCCGGTCATGGAGTACGACCGGACGGGAGGCCGACCGAGCCCCGGAGAGGGACTGCGACGCCGTAGCGAGGACCGTCGCCGGGACCTCGGCCGCCGCATCATCCGCGAGCGGCGGCGTACGGTGGTCGCGGTGGCGGCCGACCGCCGCACCCAGCCCGATCGACGCGGCGAGAAGCCACGACGCTCGGGGACGGAACGTCGTGCGCCGATCAGCACGACCGCATCCTACTTGGAGATGTAACCTCTCAACGACAAACGCCCGGGCGTTGCAGCCGGCGATCCCAGGCGGCAGATCCGATGTCATGGTACGTGGGTGTCATTGTCGTGCTGGCGCTCGCGCTGGCCTCCGACCTCTATCTCCGGGTTCGTGCATTTCGAAGAGAGGGCGTGCTCCGGCGCGTGGTCGGGCTCGCGTGGAACGAAAACCGGCGGGACTTCTATGCGCTCGCCGCCAGGGAGTTCGAGCGGGGGCGGCGCTACGCCCATCCGTTCACGCTGGGTTACTTCGATCTCGACGACTACCAGGAAGTGCACGGCAGGTTCGACCACGGCCTGGCGGAGGCGATGGTCCGGCTGGTGATCGAATCGGCGCGCTGCTCGATCCGCTCGAGCGACGTGCTCGCGCGCCTGGGCGGCGACGCGTTCGGCCTGCTGCTTCCGGAGGCCGGCTCGGAAGCGGCCGGCGCGGTGATCCACAAGCTGCAGGACGCGACGCGTGAGGCGTCTCGCGAGACCGCCCTGCCGCTCAGTATCAGCGGCGGCGTGGTGACGTGCCTGCCGCCGGCGGAGAGCCTCGACGCCGCGGTGAGCGCCGCCGATCGCCTGCTCAGCGGGGCCAAGGGAGCGGGTCCGGACACCATCTGGACCGAAGTGATCGTCCCACAGCCGATCGAGGGGTTCGAGCCCATGCGGTTGCGACGCGCGCTCCGCCAACCGCCGGCCTTCGAGCTACCGATGCCACCGCCCTTCTCCCGTAGACACAGGGACTGACTAGCGGCGGGGTCGAACCGCGCCACCTTCGCCTTCATGGTTGTCCCCTCCCTCCCGACATCCGAATCCCGTCAATAATGAATTGTACCGCGATCGCGCACAGCACGAGGCCCATGAGCCTGGTCAGGATGCGCATGCCGGTCTGACCGAGCGTCCGCTCCACCGCGGGGGCCGCAGCGAGTGTGAGGTAGGTGGCTGCTCCCGTGAGCGCGATCGCCGCGTATACGCCGAGCGTCGTGACGATGCTCTTCGATGCTCCCGCGAGCACCATGACCGTCGAGATGGCGCCGGGACCGGCAAGCATGGGGATGCCGAGCGGCATGATGCCCACGTCGTCTTTCTCCATTCCCTCGGCCTTCTCGACCGCGGTCTCGCGCTGCTGGCTGCTGCGTGCCTGCACCATGTCGAGCGCGTTGAGTCCGATCAACACACCGCCGGCGATCTTGAATGCCGCGATGGTGATGCCGAAGAGGCGAAAAATGAGGCTGCCGCCGAGCGCGAACACGGTCAGCGTGATGGCGCACGTCCAGGCGCCGCGCCGGGCCATCAGCCGGCGTGTCTGGGGGGAATCGCGGGCGGTCATTGCCAGGAAGGTCGGGACGACGGTAGGCGGGTCGACGATGAACAGGATCGACGTGAAGATGAGGAACAGGTCCTTCAGTGTATGCAGGGCAGCGCTCACATCGCGACCTGGACGACACGATCCTTGCCCGCGTGCTTCGCGGCGTACATCGCTTCATCGGCCTTTCGGAGCAGATCGTCCGTGCCCGCCTCGGTGCCCGAGACGGCCACCAGGCCGATGCTCGCGGTCACCGAGGGCGTGCCGCGGAACACGGTGCGGATGCCGGCGGCGAGCCGGGTCGCGGCGGCGTGCGCCACCGTCCCGTCGGTTTCGGGCAGCAAGACGCCGAACTCGTCCCCGCCCAGCCGGCCGACGATGTCGGCCTGGCGAACCGCGCCGCCGATCGAGTCCGCCACGAGGCGCAGCACGGCATCGCCCGTGGCATGCCCGTGCGCGTCGTTCACCGCCTTGAAATTGTCGAGGTCGAGATAAATGAGGGCCAGGGGCCGGCCGTAGCGCCGGTTGCGGCTCAGCTCGTGCGCCAGCTCGCGCGCGAACGAACGCGCGTTGAGCACGTTCGTGAGGGGGTCGTGGGTCGCGAGCTGCTCCAGCCGTTCGTGCGTCTGCCGCAACTGCGACAGGCCGGTGATCGCCACGCCGACCACCGCGAGATACGCGAGCTCGTTAATTACGCGATAGTCGAGCGTCGTCGCGGGGGGCATCTGATCGATCCCCACGCTGAAGCGCAGCAGCGACGTCGCGATCGCGAACGCGATGCCCCAGTGCAATCCATCGTGCCACGCGGCAAGCAGCACCGGTATCACGTACAGGATCCCGAGGCGCAGGTCACCCGGCGTGCGCGTATTCAGGACGTACACGCCCCCCGCCAGCAGAGCCAAGCCGGCCAACCGCAGCGCGCGGCCCACGCCTGGGCGTAGGGCCACCTTAAAAGGGGGCCTCGGCGACGTGGTGCGGATCGTCCAGGAGCAACGCCGGAAGGGTCTCGCCCGCTTCGACACGCGGCCGGTCTTCGGGCACGATCAGTAACGCATTGGCGCGGGCCATGGACGTCAGGATGCCGGAACCCTGCGGGCCAGTCAAGCGGGCCGTCAGCATGTCGCCCCCGCCCCCGCCCCCGCCCCCTCTCCCAGCCGCGTCTTGCGGCTGCACGATGGCCCGCAGGAAATGCCGCAGCTTCGGCCCCAGGGTGATCGGCTCGCCCACACACACGGGCACCGTGCGACGGAACGGGAGCCGATGACCCAGCAGGCGCCGAATCGCCGGGCGGACGAACAGCTCGAAGGTCACCATGGCGCTCACGGGGTTGCCCGGCAGCCCGATCCAGGGCTTGCCGTCGAGCAGGCCGAAACCGACGGGAGCACCAGGGCGCATGGCAATGCGCCACAGCTTGATCTCGGCACCCAGCTCGGTCAACACGTCGCGTACGAAGTCGTGTTCGCCCACGCTCACACCGGCGGTCGTAACCAGCAAATCCGCGCCCCGGGCGCCGGCGAGGTGCTCGCGCAGGCTTTCCTTCGTATCCCGCGCCAGCCCCAGATCCACCGGGATGGCGCCCGTCCGGCGGATGAGCGCCTGCAGCGTGTACGAGTTGGACGTGGCGACCTTGCGGCCCGCCAGAATCTCGTCGGCGCGGTCCAAGTCGACGATCTCGTCGCCCGATCCCATGAAGGCGACGCGCGGCGCGTCGTGCACCAGCGGCGCCGCGTGGGCGATCGATGCCAGGACGCCGAGCTGAGCCGGGCCAAGCGGCGTGCCGGCGCAGAGCACGACGGCATCTTTGCGGATGTCCTCTCCGCGATACCGCACGTTCTTGCCTGCATCACGTCCAGTGACCACGGTGACGTGCCTGCCCGTCGGGTCGGCTTCGGTATCCTCCTGGCGAACGACGGTATCGGCGCCAGCAGGCAGCGGTGCGCCGGTGAAGATGCGCGTCACCTGTCCGGGGCCGATCGGCTTCGTGGGGAAGCGGCCAGCGGGGACCGTCTCGACGATCGCGAGGGTGACCTTGCGCTCCGGGCGTGCCGGCTCCACGTCCGCTGCTCGTGCCGCGTAGCCGTCCATTGCTGAGTTGTCCCATGCGGGGAGGTCGATGGGACTGGTCACGTCTTCGGCGAGCACCCGATCCAGCACCTCGCGGAGGGGTCGGCGGGATGCTGGGAGCGGGGCGACGTGCTCGAGGATGGTGCGTGCCGCTTCGGTCGGGGTCAGCATGTCAGGGCGGCAGGATCTTCGCCCGGTCCCACGCGATGTTCGCCAGCGTCACGAGCCAGGCCGTGTCGGAGAAACGAAACACGGGGAACGCAGCGCGATACTTGGAATCGTCCGTCACCATTGCGACCCAGTCGCCGGGGTCGTGGACGGCCGCGTCGAACAGCGGCTCCGGGCCCGCCGCCAGCCGGTACACCTCGATCTTGGGTAGTGGCGCGCTCTTGAACCCCTCGACGAGCACGATGTCGGCGCCGGTGAGGTAGCGGCGTGTCAGGGCGATGGGATCGGACTCCTGCTCCGTTTTTTCCCACAGCACCCGCTGCCCCGGTCCTTCCATGAGCACGCGCTCGGCATGGCCCTCGTGCCAATGGCGCCATGAGTCCTTCCCGCGCTGATCGGTATCGGCCGGATGAGTGCCGTGCTTGATCGTCATGACCCGGAATTTGCGGCGCGCGAGCTCGGCGGCGAGCGCGACGAGGAGCGTGGTCTTGCCCGCGTTCTTGCGTCCGATCACCGATATCATCCGCGTTGCCGCCACGTCGCCTCCGCCCGTTCGAGATCAGCCGGACTGTTCACGTTGAAGAACAAGACATCCGGGTCGCCGAACGCCCGCACTCGCTCGAGCGGTAGTGTACCGACCTTCACATCGGCATGGAAGCCGACCGCGCGCAGATCGCCACGTGCCAACTGCCGCTCGATGGCGGGAGCGCACGCCGGACCGTACACGGCGCACAGCGGCTCCACGCCACGGCGGCCATCACTCTCCGGGAGGAGCGCGTCGCACGTCGGTGAGCCGGACACGAGCGCCTGCAACAGCTCGACGGTGACGAACGGCATGTCCCACGCGACGCACAGCACGGGCCCGCTACCGGACACGATCGCCGTGTAGATCCCGCCCAGGCTGCCGCAGTCAAGACGAACGTCGGGAATGGTCCGGAGGTCCGGCCGCCACGTCGGCCCGTCGGGTGCGTTGGCGACCAGCAACGGCAAGCCGTCCGTCACCGCGCTCACCGCCTCCACGACGCGGTCGAGAATCCGACGCCCCCCCAGCTCGACCAATCCCTTGGGCCGCCCGCCGTAGCGGCGCGCCGCACCGCCGGCCAGGACGGCGCCGCGGATGCTCAAGCCCCGAGCGCCCGGTGGTCCACCATGAGGCAGCGATCCATCACGAACGGAATCCCCGCCGCTGCGGCGCGCGCCCGCGCGGCGTCGTCCACGACACCCACCTGCAGCCAGATCAGACGGGGCGCTGGCCGCGCCGCGATCGCCTCGTCGACGATTCCCCCGACGAACTCGCTGCGCCGGAAGACGTCCACCACATCGATCGCGTGGTCCGCGGCGGCGGCCGTGAGGCTGGGGTAGCTCCGCTCGCCGAGGATGGTGGCGTGGCCCGGATTCACGGGGACGATGCGGTACCCGGCGTCCTGGAGGTAGCGCGCGACCCCGTGGCTCGGCCGCGCCGGCTTGGGTGACAGTCCCACCACGGCGATTGTGCGCGCCGCGTGGAGAATGTCCCGCAGCGCGTCCTCCGTCACGCGTCGGGACGGTGCACGTGCGGCGTCCCGCTCACTGCCCGCCCGACCAGCACGATCCCTGTGCGTCGCGCGATGGTCAGGGCGAGCGTGGAGGGCACACTCGGCGTCGCGACGTAGGCCACGCCCGCGCGGGCGGCCTTGAACGCGAGCTCGGCCGAGATGCGACCCGTGACCAGGAGCCCGCGCCCCACGATCGGCTCTCGCGCGATGACCGCCGCGCCGATGACCTTGTCCACCGCATTGTGCCGGCCGATATCCTCGGCGTGGAACAGCAGGCGCTCGTCGTTCGTGAGGGCCGCCGCGTGAATCCCCCCGGTCTCATTGTAGCGCTCCCCGCGCCCGAACAGCTCCTTGAAAAGCGCCCGCAACCGATCGGGTCCGGGCGGCTCTCCCCGCGCCGGCGCGCGCGCGACGGCGTGGGGATCGGCGAGGAACGTGGAGACTGCCCCACACCCGGAGGCGAGCACACGCTTGCGCCCCTCGGCCTTCACCGCGGCCACGCGGGCGGGGCTCACGTCGGCCCAGAACCCCAGATCCGGGGCGCACGGCCGCAGCTTGATCAGGTCGTCGAGTGATTCGATGTACCCCTCGCCGTGCAGCCAACCCGTGGCGAGCTCCTCGAGCTCGTCGGGCGTGCACATCCAGGTGACGGCCGGCTCGCCGTTCACCTCGAGCCACACGGGGACCTCCTCCACGGCGGCCGATTCGGCGAGCATCCGACCGCGACGGGAGCCGGGGGTGCGGGGCTCCTCCTGATTCCCCGGGCTAACGCCCGGGGTTGGTGGCTCACGCTTCACCGAAGTATTCCGAATACAGGTGCGGCCCCTCTTGAATGCGCACCGCGTGCAGGTGGACGCCGCGTGGCAGTTGCGGAGCGATTCGCTCCCACACGGACACGGCCAATGCCTCTCCCGTCGCCAGCCGCCGTCCCGCTTCGAGTCCGAACTCGGGGAGCGCTTGATTGATACTGCGCCCGTCGAGCCGGTGCGTGATCTCCCTGGCGAGCAAACCGTCGAGCGTCTCGAGGCTCATCACGCCCCCGGCCTCGGCCGCGAGCGGTCCCTTCACCGTGACCCGGCACTGGTAGCGGTGGCCGTGCTCGCCGGCTGCCCGCCCGAACTCGCGCACGTTCTGCTCCTCGGTCCAATCCGCGCGCCGAATGGTGTGCGTCGCGCTAAACTCAACGATGCGTGTAAGATAGCTGATCGGCACGGCTAGAACACCCGCACCGCGCTGGCCTTGAAGGAGAACACCACGGGGCCGCCCGGTGTGAGCGCCAGGTCCCGGGCGGCCTCTTCGGTGACAACGGCCACGAGCTCGGCGCCTACGTCCGCGGTCACGTGGACAACGCCGCCCCGATGATGCGTGAGGCGGATGACGCGGCCGGTGAACACGTTGCGCGCGGACGAGGCGAGCGGCTCCCGACTCACGAAGATGTCGGTCGGTGCCACCGCGAGGATCGCGGGCCCCGCTTTCTCGGTCGCCACCACGATCTCGATCGCTCCGACGCAGACGTGCTTGAGATCGCCGCCGCCCGCTCCGAATGCTTCGCGCGGCACGTCCACGCGGAACAGGTTCTCGGGGGTGATCGGGGACAGTCTCCCGTCCGCGAGGGCGCGCACGTCGTCGGCGAACCGGTAGGCGTCTTCCAGCTGGTGCGACGCGAGGCAGATGGCGAGCGGGCGGCGGGTGCGCTCCTCGGCCAACGCGCGGTACAGGGTCTGGGCGGCCGCGCGGTCGGCCGAGCTGACTGGCTCGTCCAGCAGCAGGACCTCGGGCTCGACGGCGAGCGCGCGCGCGACCGCCACGCGCTGGACCTCGCCATCGGACAGCTCGTGGCGCCGTCGCTCGAGCAGCGGCGCGAGGGCGAACCGCTCGGCCACGTTCTCTATTGTCTTTGTGCGTCTGATACCCCTTGCCCGCAACCCGTATTCCAGATTCTCACGGACCGTCCCGCGGAATAACACCGGGCGCTGTTCGACGAGTGTGACCCGGCGGCGCAGGGCAGGGCTGGCGCTCGCGACGGCGCCGTCGAGCCGCACCTCGCCCTCGGACGGTCGCTCGAGCAGCGCGAGCAGCCGGAGCAGCGTGCTCTTTCCTGAGCCATTGGGCCCCACGATTGCCACCGCCGCGCCGGACGCGACGGCGAAGCGCTCGAGATCGAGCACGATGCGCCCGTCGTACCGATGCCGCACGCCCACCAGCTCAAGCATTGGCGCGGCCCTGGAGAACCTGCAGCGCGACGTTCACCAGCAGGGCGAGAACCAAGAGGATGAACCCGAGTGCGAGGGCGAGTCCGAAGTCGCCCTGACTCGTGTACAGGGCGACCGCCGTCGTCAGCGTGCGGGTCTGTCCGCGGATGTTGCCGCCCACGGTCATCGCGGATCCGATCTCCGCCACGATGTGCCCGAAAGCGGTCGTCACCACGGCGGCGAGCGCGAAGCGCGCTTCACGCGCCACGGTCCACGCGGTGCGCCAGCGACCGGCGCCCAGCGTCTCGGCCGTGCGGCGGATACGCGGGTCGACGCCCTGGACGGCGGCGGCGGCGAGCGCGGCCGCGATCGGCAGGGCGAGCACGATGTCCCCCACGACGATCGCCTGCCACGTGTACAGCCACTCCAGGCCGCCCAGGGGGCCGCGGCGGGAGAGTAGGCCATACAGGAGCAGTCCCACCACGACCGTGGGAAACGCGAGAGCGGTGTTGACCACGGTGAGCGCCGCCCGCCGGCCCCAGAAGGGCCGCGTGGCGAGCACGAAGCCCACGGGGATGCCGAGCGCGCAGGCCATGAGGGTGGCGGTGAGCCCGATCTTGAGCGTGAGGAGAGCGATGCCGTACACCTCTGCGTCGCCCGACAGGAACAGAGCGACGGCGCGCCGCAGGCCTTCCGCTAGAAATTCCATCCCAGGCCAATCGTCCACCACGCGTGCGTGGTCCAGTCGCTCAACGACGCCGTGAGCGGGAGCACGGCTGGGTTACCGGGCGCGTCCGGCGGTGGCACCTTGTACTGTATCGGGTAGTCGAGCTTCCAGAGGATCAGGCGGAAGTCCGCCCGCACGGACAAGCGCCGGGCGGGATACCAGCGGACACCGCCGGTGGGACCCACCATGAACTCGGTACCGAACTTATAGCCACTGGTGTCGCGCGGTTCGGTGCCGCCTATGGCCACGCCGAGAGTGCCGCCGATGTAAGGGGCGAAGCCCCGCCAGGACTTGCGACCGGTGAGCGAGAGCTGGAGCCCTCCGTCGATGAGCCATATGTCCTGGTCGTACGGGCCGGCCTTCCGCGATAACGTGTCTTTGAACGGGTTGACGACGAAGCGGTTCGTTCGCCCGTAGGCAACGCCGAGCGACGCGCCGATCGCGCCGAACGGCACCTCATATCGGAGGCCGGCGGTCGGGCCATCCGAAAGGCCGACGCCGACGTCGCCCCGCCCACCAGACAGGTAGCCAACGCTGACGGCCACGGCGCCGCCGCGCGGCAGGTCGTGATACGGGGAGTGGGCGGGGTCGTAGCCGACTTGGGCGGTCGCCACGTTCCACGACGCCACGACGCCAAGACATATGAGGGCGGCGATCCGGCGTGGCGTCATGCAACGCCTTTCATCAGTCTGTCTCCCTCAAGTCGCGGCCCGTCATCTCCGGCGGCGGCTCGATGTCGAGCAGTCGGAGCAGCGTGGGGCCGACGTCGCGGAGCGCCCCGCCGTGGCGCAGGTGCCATTGATTGTCGTTGTCCACGACGACGAATGGTACCGGGTTCGTGGTGTGGGCGGTGTGCGGCCCGTCGGTCGCCGGGTCGATCATCAGCTCGCAGTTCCCGTGGTCGGCCGTGATGAGCAGCGTGGCTCCACGCCGCTCGGCGCTCCGCACCACGCGCTCGAGACACTGATCCACCGTTTCCACCGCCTTGACTGCGGCGCTTAGTACCCCTGAATGGCCGACCATGTCCCCGTTCGCATAGTTGCAGAGGATGAAGTCGTGATGTCCCGCTTCGATCGCCTTGCAGAGCACGTCCGTCACCCCCGGCGCGCTCATCTCGGGCATCAAGTCGTACGTGGCGACCTTCTGGGATGGCACCAGCAGCCGCTCCTCGCCCGGATACGGCGTTTCCAACCCGCCGTTGAAGAAGTAGGTGACGTGGGCGTACTTCTCCGTCTCAGCGGTGCGGAACATGGTCTTGCCGTGCTCGGACAACACCTGCGCCACGATCTCCGAGAGGACGCTGGGCCCGAACGCTATCGGGAACGGGAACGTCTCGTCGTATTGCGTCATGGTGACGAGATCCACCGCGGGCCGGGGACCGGTGGGGAATCCATCGAACCCCGGTACCGCGAGCGCGCGGACGATTTGCCGCATCCGATCGGCGCGGAAATTGAAGCAGAAGATCCCGTCGCCGTCGCGGATACGCGGCGTGCCGGTGATGACGCGAGGTTTCACAAACTCGTCGGTCTCGCCGGCCTCGTACGCCCGGCGGATCGCGCTCAGTGGATCTGAAGCGGGTTCGCCCACGCCGTGCACCATGGCGTCGTACGCAAGCTTGGTGCGTTCCCACCGCTTGTCGCGGTCCATGGCGTAATAGCGGCCGACGACGGTGGAGATGACGGGTCGTCCCGCGAGCAACTCCTGCATGAACGCGAGCCCCGACTGGGGCGGCGTGTCGCGTCCGTCGAGCCAGGCGTGGATCGCGACGGGGAGCTCGTGCAGCTGTCCCAGCCGGACGGCGGCGGTGAGATGCTGGTCGAGCGCGTGGACACCGCCGCTGCCGATCAGTCCGAGGAGATGAAGAGTACCGCGACGGTGGCGCACGCGGGCGCAGAGCTCGACGAGCGGCGGGAGCGTGAAGAACTCGCCCGACTCGATGGCCTGCGAGATGCGCACGATGTCCTGGGGCACGACGCGCCCCGCGCCCAGGTTGAGATGCCCGACCTCGCTGTTGCCCATTTGTCCTGCGGGAAGTCCGACGGCGAGCCCCGACGCGTTGAGCAGCGTGTGCGGTGCGCGGCTCCACAGGCGATGCCAGACGGGCGTCGCGCCGAGCTCGATGGCGTTTCCGTCCCGGCCGGGACGGAAGCCCCAGCCGTCGAGCACGATCAGGACGACCGGGGTGCGCGCCCCCTGCTGGTTTGCCATATTGGAGGGGATGCAATCTAGTCGGGCCCTCCGCGCCCTACCAGTTGTGCTGGGGCTCGTGACACCCCTGCCACTCGCCGCTCAAGCGCGCTACCGCGTCACCACCGACGGCGCCTGGTTCTACCAGGAGGCGGGCGGCAAGCGCCTCGCGCGGCTCGCCCGTGGCGCGGTGCTCATCGGCGGTGACACGCAGGGTGACGTCCAGGGTGCGACCGTCGAGGGATGGATCTTCGCGACCTCGGTCGGTCCCACGCCGCGAGCCGGGTACGACCTGGCGGTGACGCGCGCGCCCGAGGAGAATCTTCGCTCCGCGCCCGCGGGCGCGTTGATCGCGAAGCTGCCTCAAGGGTTCGTGCTCAACCGTGTCGCTGAAGGCTCATCGGACCGCTGGGTGCACGTGACGCGAGCGGGGTGGGTGGAGAAGGCCGATCTCGAGCCCATCGCGCAGGTGGCGGGTGCCCGCTCCGCGGTGCCGGACTCGGATACGACCGAGGCGCGACTCACGGTGGGCCGCAGGGTACCGGACTCCACCGCCAGCTCGTCCGACCCGGTCGATCCCTCGCGTGTGGCGTCGGCGCGCCGCACGGTGCTGTACCGTGCGCCCGAGGGGCAACCCACCGGGACACTGGCGCCGTCGGCGCCGCTGCGCGTGCTGGGCCGGTCTGGCGAGTGGACCCGCGTCGAGCTCGAGGGGTGGGTGAAGAGCGCGGATCTGGAGATCGCGCCGCCCGGCGTGCTGGTCGGGATCACCGCCGCCGAACTGCGCACCGACCCCCAGCGCTATGCGGGTCAGGTGCTCCGCTGGACCCTGCAATACATCGCGACGCAGAAAGCCGACGAGCTGCGTCCCGAGATTCCCAACGGCGCGACCTACCTGCTGGCACGCGGGCCACTACCCGAGCGCGGCTTCGTGTACGTCGTCGTCCCCGAGGCCAAGCGCGCGCCGCTGGAGAGCCTCACGCCGCTCGCGGCCATCCAGGTCACCGCGCGCGTGCGCACCGGCCGCACGCGGTTCCTCGGCAACCCGGTGCTCGACATGATCAGCCTCGAGACCCTGCCATGAATGAGATCCTGCGCGACCGCCTGATTCGTAAGCTCGACGCGCTCCCCGACGACAAGGCGTACCAGGTGCTCGACTACGTGGAGTTCCTCGAGTCCCGCTACGCCGAGCGCCCGGCGGGCGCGCCGCCGTTCCAGCGCGTGGCGGAGACGCTGGAGGATACGCTGCGCGCGGGGCGGGTGCCCGTGAACATCATCAGGGGGACGATGGACGCGGTCGGCAAGGCCGGGAGGCTGCTCGAGAAGGTCGCGGCCGCGGGGAAGGCGGCGGTTGAGCAGGCGTCCAAGAAACCAGAGGAAAAAGGCAAGGTCGAGGAGCCTCCCACCGGGACGATCCGTGACCCGTCGTCGTCGTGAGCGGGCCACCGACTCCACATTTGTCGACAATCTTTCGCTCCCGGTCCATCGCTGGTTCCGCTACTCCGCCGGCTTCGCGGCGGAGTGGGCGCGAGACCTGATCGAGCGCCAGCGCAACGCGGGGAGGCGCCGGGTGCTCGACCCGTTCGCGGGATCCGGCACGGTCTTGTTGTCGGCCGAGCGCTGTGGCGTGGAGGCGGTCGGCGTCGAAGCGCATCCGTTCGTCGTCCGCATCGCCAGGGCCAAGCTCGGCTGGCGCGAGAGCCCAGCCGTGTTTCGAGACTACGCCCTCGACGTCCTCGAGCGCGCCAGGGAGCGCGACCCCGGCGACTGCTCACGCTACCCGTCACTCATCGAGCGGTGCTTTCCCGCCGGGACGCTGGCGCGCCTGGACGCGCTCCGCAGCGCCTGGCGGGCAGCCGCTCGGGCATGCTCTGCTTCGGACCTCACCTGGCTGGCACTCGTTGGCATTCTCCGCGAATGCTCGCCGGTGGGGACGGCACAATGGCAATACGTCCTCCCGAACAAGCTGAAGGCGCGACCGCTCGACCCATTCGAGGCGTTTCGCGCGAAGGTGACGGCGTTCTACCAGGACATGGTCGACCGGCAGGCCGAACGACTCGGCCCGGCGTCGATCGTGCACTGGGACGATGCACGAACCTGCAGGTCCGTCGGCGACGAATGGGCGGACCTCGTCATTACGTCCCCCCCGTACGCGAACAACTTCGACTACGCCGACGCGACGCGGCTCGAAATGTCGTTCTTCGGGGAGATCGCCGGGTGGGGTGACTTGCAGGAGAGCGTGAGACGGCACCTTGTGCGAGCGTGCACGCAACACGTCGCCGGGCTGACCGACGAGACGTTCGCGGTCCTCGAGGATCCCATTCTGTATCCGATCGCATCGCACATCCGGCCGGTGTGTGAGCGCCTTGCCGCGGAGCGCGATCAGCATGGCGGGAAGAAGCCGTACCACACCATGATCGCGACGTACTTTCAGGACATGGCCCGGACCTGGCGGGCACTGCGTCGCGTCACCAAGCCCGGCTGCCTGATCTGCTGTGTCATCGGCGACTCCGCTCCGTACGGCATCCACGTCCCCGTGGAGCAGTGGCTTGGACTCCTGGCCCTCGCGGCCGGATTCCGCGCCGTGTCGTTCGAGCAGACGCGGCACCGCAATGTGAAATGGAAGAATCGCAAGCATCGGGTTCCGCTGCACGAGGGCCGGCTCTGGATCGAGGGCTGAGCATGGTGTAACTTTCGCCATGGGAACCTTCCGGCCGGCCTCCGCTCTCACATTCGACGACATCTTGCTCGTTCCGCGGCTCTCGAGCGTGCATCCGCGGAGCGTCGACGTGCGTTCGCGTTTCACGCGTGGCATCGCCCTCAACATCCCGCTCGTGTCGGCCGCGATGGACACGGTCACCGAGTCCGAGATGGCGATCGCCATGGCGCGCGAAGGTGGCATGGGCGTGATTCACAAGAACATGCCGGTCGACCGCCAGGCGGCCGAAGTGGACAAGGTCAAGCGCAGCGAGTCGGGAATGATCCTCCATCCAATCACCCTCGGCCCCGACCGTCCGTTGCGCGAGGCGGTCCGGCTGATGGAGCGGTTCCACATCTCCGGCGTGCCCATCGTGGACGATGCCGGACGCCTGGCGGGGATCATCACCACTCGCGACCTGCAATTCGAGCGCGAACTCGACCGCCCGATCCGCGACGCGATGACGAAGGAGCGGCTCGTGACGGCGCCCGTAGGCACGACTCTGGACGAGGCCGAGCGGATCCTCTCCAAGCACCGCGTCGAGAAGCTGCCGGTGGTGGACGAGCACGGCGTCCTCAAGGGCCTCATCACCATCAAAGACATCTTCAAGCGTCGCCGTCATCCCCACGCCAACAAGGACCAGCACGGCCGCCTGCGCGTGGCCGCAGCGGTGGGCGGGACCACCGACGCGCTGGCGCGTGCGCGCGCCCTGCTCGACGCCGGGTGCGACGTCATCGTCGTGGACTCGGCGCACGGGCACTCGGAGGGCGTGCTCAAGACTGTGGCGTGCCTGCGGGAAGCGTTTCCCGACGCGCAGCTGGTGGGGGGCAACGTGGCGACCGAGCCGGGGGCGCGCGCGCTCGTCGAGCGCGGAGTCGACGCGGTGAAGGTCGGCGTGGGGCCGGGCTCCATCTGCACCACCCGCGTCGTCACCGGAGTCGGCGTCCCGCAGATCACCGCCATCCTCGACGGCGTGCAGGGCGCGGGCGACGTGCCGGTGATCGCCGACGGCGGTATCAAGTACTCGGGCGATGTGGTGAAGGCGCTGGCGGCGGGCGCCGAGAGCGTCATGATGGGCTCGATGCTCGCGGGGACGGAGGAGAGCCCCGGGGAATCGTTCCTGCTCGAGGGCCGGCGCTTCAAAGTGATCCGCGGCATGGGGAGCCTCGGCGCGATGGAAGAGGGCTCCGCCGACCGCTACTTCCAGGAAGGGGAGGTCTCGCCGTCCAAGCTCGTGCCCGAAGGGATCGAGGGGCGCGTGCCATACCGGGGCCCGGCCTCCGACGTGATCTTCCAGATGGTGGGCGGACTCCGCAGCGGCATGGGGTATTGCGGCGTGTGCGACGTCAAGGCGCTGCGCGAGGAGACCGAGTTCATCCAGGTCACGAGCGCGGGGCTGCGCGAATCCCATCCCCACGACGTCGTGATCACGCGCGAAGCGCCGAATTACTCCATTTGAGCTTGACACTCTGCAGGACCAGTCGTAGTCTAGCGCGTCTCACCGTCTCCAGCCGTCGCTTACCTCCCAGGCATCCGAGGTCCGCATGAGCTTATGGGCTACGAAGTCGATCGCCCTCCTGCGCGCTGAGGCCGACGCGACGGGGGAGGGGACGCTTAAGAAGACCCTGGGCGCGCTGAACCTCACCACCCTCGGCATCGGTGCCATCATCGGTGCGGGCATCTTCGTCCTCACCGGTCTCGCTGCGGCCCGCCACGCTGGTCCCGCGGTACCGCTCTCGTTCGTCGCCGCCGGGATCGCGTGCGCGTTCGCGGGCCTGTGCTACGCCGAGATGGCGAGCGCCGTCCCCGTGGCCGGGAGCGCGTACACCTACTCCTACGCCACGATGGGCGAGTTCATGGCGTGGATCATCGGCTGGGACCTCGTCCTCGAGTATGCGATGGGGGCGTCCACCGTCGGCGTCGGCTGGTCGGGGTACTTCGTCGGCCTGCTGGAGAACATCAACATCCACCTCCCCGCGGCGCTGACGTCCGCGCCGTTCCGATGGTGCGAGGCGTCGGAGGTGGCGCGGGCGGTCGCGGGCTGCGTCACGCCGGGCTTGAACTCGACCGGGTCGATTGTGAATCTCCCCGCCATCGCGATCGTGGCGATCATGTCGTTCGTGCTGGTGGTCGGGATCAAGGAGTCGGCGACCGTCAACAATTTTATCGTCGCGCTGAAGCTCACCGTCGTCGCGTTGTTCATCGTCGCAGGCGCGTTCTACATCAACACGGCCAATTGGCATCCGTTCATTCCGCCGAACCAGGGCGAGTTCGGCAAGTTCGGCTTCAGCGGCGTGCTGCGTGGGGCGGGGCTGATCTTTTTCGCCTACATCGGCTTCGATGCGGTCAGTACGGCCGCGCAGGAAGCCAAAAACCCCCAAAAGGACATGCCCAAGGGTATCCTGGGCTCGCTCGCCATCTGCACCGTGCTGTATATCCTGGTGTCGGGCATCCTCACCGGCATCATGCCGTACACTAAGCTCGATGTCTCGCACCCGGTCGGGTACGCCGTCGACTCGATTCCCGGCCTGCGCTGGATGGGCTGGATGATCAACCTCGGCGCCGTTTTGGGGCTCGCGTCGGTCATCTTGGTCATGTTGCTCGGCCAGTCCCGCGTGTTCTATTCGATGTCCCGCGACGGCCTGCTGCCTCCCTGGGTCGGCAAGATCCATCCGCGATTCCGCACTCCCTGGCTCACCCAGATCTTTGTCGGCCTCTTCGCCATGTTCTTCACCGGTGTCTTCCCGATTCAGCTGCTCGGGGAGCTCGTGAACATCGGGACGCTGCTGGCGTTCGTGCTCGTGTGCGGGGGCGTCTGGATCCTGCGCCACACCCGGCCTGACTTGGATCGTCCATTCAAGACCCCTTGGGTGCCGGTGGTGCCGATCCTGGGCGTGCTCTGCTGTGCCGGACTGATGGCCACGCTTCCCGGCGATACCTGGATCCGGCTGTTCGTCTGGATGGCGATCGGCTTGGTGATCTATTTTCTATATGGTCGTCGTCATAGTACGCTGCAGACGGGGATGGACGGCCAGAAGTCCGTGCGCTGAACCCTCGCCGGGCTGTCATGGGGCGTCGTTTCGGAGGACGTGACGTGGCGAGTCAGGACGCATCGGTCCGCAGCGAGTCCACGCGGTGGGCGAGGTGGCTGATCTTTTGGACTGCGCTGGGCCTCGCGTTCGCGGCTCAGGTGTTCCTCGCCGGGCGGCGCTTCGGACAACCGTCCGACACGTGGGGACAGGCGATCCGCATGAGCCTCCCGGACTGGTACGTGTGGGGGCTGTTCGCGCTCCTCATCGCGCGTCTGAAGCAGCGGGTCCCGATCGACGCGGTGAGTTGGGGGTACAACTTCGCGTTTCACGTGGCGGCGAGCCTGCTCGTGGCGCTCGCCCATTTCGCGATCTCCGCTCCGCTGCAGACGTTGCTCCAGCTGGTGGCCGGCGAGCCGCGCCACATCTCCACCTACTTCTTTGCACGCGCGTGACTACCGCCGGGACGTCCGGGAGCACCGGCTCCGCGCCGCGGAGCTCGAGGCCCGGCTGCAGGACCTGCACGCGACAGCGCGCGCCGAGGAGCCGGCCGCACGCCGCCACCCGGAACGCCTGCTCGTCGCGGAGGACGGGCGCAGCTTCTTCGTGCGGACGGCCGACGTGGAGTGGATCGAAGCGGCGCGCAACTACGTGCGGCTGCACGCCGGCGAGCGCGTGCACACCGTGCGCACCACTCTGGCCACGCTCGAGGTGCGACTGGATCCGGAGCGGTTCCGGCGGATCAGCCGGTCGGCGCTCGTGAACCTCGACCGCGTGCGCGAGGTGCAGCCGTGGTTCCACGGCGATGCGGTCGTCATTCTCGAAAGCGGCGCGCGCGTCACGCTCAGCCGCCGCTACCGCCGGAACCTGCTCGCCCCGGCCACGCCTTAGCGCCGCTCGTCCCGCTCGCAGTCCCGGTCGTCCCAGCGCCGTTGGTAGGGCCCCCGGCGACTCCCAAATTGTTGGATGACCCTCTTCGCCATCAAGCCGATCGCCACCCTTCGTGCGGAAGCGGAGGCGAGCGGCGAGCACGCCCTGGTACGGGCACTCGGGCCCCTCAATCTCGTCACGCTCGGC
Organism: Gemmatimonadota bacterium; assembly: GCA_003222035.1. Classification (GTDB taxonomy): domain Bacteria; phylum Gemmatimonadota; class Gemmatimonadetes; order Gemmatimonadales; family GWC2-71-9; genus AG41. The sequence goes on from QHUS01000096.1 coordinate 22,797, forward strand.
ATCGGCGCCGTCATCGGCGCGGGGATTTTCGTGATCACGGGGCAGGTGGCCGCGCTGTACGCCGGCCCCGCCGTCCCGCTCTCGATGATCCTGGTCGGCGTCGCCTGCGCCTTCGCGGGGCTCTGCTACGCCGAGATGGCGAGCGCCGTGCCGGTCGCGGGCAGCGCGTACACGTACGCCTACGCCACTATGGGCGAGTTCGCGGCCTGGATCATCGGGTGGGATCTGGTGCTCGAATATGCCGCCGGCGCCGCGACGGTGGGCGTGGGCTGGTCGGGCCACTTCGTGTCCCTGCTGGGGCTGTTCGGCGTCCACATTCCCGCGAGCCTCACCGCTCCGCCCACACAGTTGTGCACGGCCACACAGGTGGCCGCGCACGTAGTCGGATGCGCCCACCCGGGGCTGAACCTGACCGGCGCCATCATCAACCTTCCAGCCGTGGGGATCGTCGCGCTGATGTCCGCCGTGCTGGTGATCGGGATCAGGGAGTCGGCGCGGGTGAACAGCCTCATCGTGATCCTCAAGGTCGCGATCGTTCTGTTGGTGGTGCTCGTCGGCGTGTCGCACGTCAACCGCGCCAACTGGACGCCCGTCATCCCCCCGAACACGGGGGAGTGGGGCACCTACGGCTGGTCCGGCGTGCTACGGGGTGCGGGCCTGGTGTTCTTCTCCTACATCGGGTTCGATGCAGTCTCGACCGCGGCGCAAGAATCGAAGAATCCCCAACGCGACATGCCCATCGGCATCCTCGGCTCGCTCGCGATCTGCACGCTCTTGTACGTCGTGGTGTCGGCTGTGCTGGTGGGCATGGTGCCCTACGGTGAGCTCAACCTCCCGGCACCGATGGCGTACGCGATGGAGCGGATCGGCGCGCCCTGGTGGATTCGCGTCTCGATCGACTTCGGCGCGGTCCTCGGCATCGGCTCCGTGATCCTCGTGATGCTACTGGGGCAGTCCCGTGTCTTCTACTCAATGTCCCGCGATGGCTTACTCGGCCGCTGGGCCAGCAAAGTGCATCCGCGGTTCCGCACGCCGTACCTGTCCACGATCTACACGGGCGTCGCGGTGTGCGTCGCGACTGGGCTCTTGCCGCTCCAGGTGCTCGGGACCTGGGTCAACATCGGCACGCTGCTCGCGTTCGTGTTGGTGTGCGCCGGCGTCTGGATCCTGCGGCGCACGCGTCCTGACCTCGAGCGGCCGTTCCGGACACCGTTTGTCCCGCTCGTCCCCCTCCTCGGCATCCTCTCCTGCCTGGGCCTCATGCTCACCCTGCCGCTCGACACGTGGATCCGGTTGGGGGTGTGGCTGGTCATCGGACTCGCCATCTACTTCGGTTACAGCCGGAAGCACAGCGTGCTGCGGGGCTAGACGCCCTCCGCGAGGCCCGGTAGCTTGCGCGCATGACGCGGCGCGCGGCGGTGCATATGATCTGGCTCGTCGGGGCCGTGGGAGCGGCGATGACCGCTGCTTGCAGCAACAGCACGACCCCGCACCAGCCGACTCCGTGTCCCTCGTACAGCGGCGGTTTGTCGCAAGGCGACTCACTGTACGGTTTGTACCAGTTAGTCTCGTACTGTCTGGACACCCTCCCCGCCTACGGTCCGCCTAACATCTCGGGCCATGTCACTCTGAGCCATGCGATGGGTGTGGACTCCTTTGTCGCCGTCATCGTCAATCAGGGCCAGCCGCCCGAAAGCATTCTGGGCACGTACACGCACCCCCTCCCGGACTCGATCCACGTGAGCGGCAACGTAAGGGTCTCCGGCTTCGTCGTTCCGGTGGAATTGCCCGGCAGGTTTCTGCTGCAGCAGAACACGCTCTCCGTAAGCGGGCGCCTGGCAGTGACCGGGGCGAGCCCGCACACCGTGTCGTTCATCGGGGCGAGGTGACCCTCGGGCGGCGCTGACGTCGTCTCGCGACGTCGTTCGCGCGACGCCCTTCCGCGACGTCTTTCCGTGACGCCTTTTTGTATCTTGATGCCATGACCGCCAACGGAGTCTCGATTCCTCCCGAGCGCGCTCGGGCCGCCCGGGAGGTGGCCGCCGTGCTGGCGCCCGGACGGCGCGTCGCGCTCACGACCCACGTGAACGCCGATGGCGATGGCGTGGGCAGCGAGGTCGCGCTGTGGCATGTGTTGGTCGCGCGTGGGTTGCGCGCGAGCATCGCCAACCCGACGCCCATCCCCGAGCGGTTTCACTTCCTCCTGCCCGCGGGCGCCGACCACTCGACGCGCGCCGCGCGCGAGATCGAAGCGGCCGACGTGGTCGTGGTGCTCGACATTTCCGACCTGAGCCGGCTGGGCGACCTGGCGCGCGCCATCACGCAGTCGCACGCGGTCGCGTGCATCGACCATCACGTGAGCCAGGGGTCGCTCCCCGGCGGCCCGCGGCTGGTCGCGCCCGAGGCGGCCGCCACCGCCGAGCTGGTGTTCGACCTGGCGAGCGAGCTCGGCTGGCCGCTCACCCCCGAGGCGGCCCGGGCCTTGTACGTGGGGATCCTCACGGACACCGGAGGCTTCCGGTTCGCGAACACGACGCCGCGTGTGCTGCGCGTCGCCGGCGAGCTGCTCGAGCGTGGCGTCGACCCGGAGTCGATCTACTCGTCCGTCTACGCCAGCGCCCCCGAGGGGCGCATCCGGCTCACCGCCGAGGTGCTCGCCACACTGGTGGTGGAGCTCGAGCACGGACTGGCGTGGGTGACGGTGCCACCGGACGCGCTACACCGGCATCGCGTCACCGCCGACGACCTGGACGGTATCGTGGAGTACCCGCGCTCGATCGCGGGCGTGCGGCTGGCGCTGCTGTTCCGCCAGCTGGCCAACGGCAAGGTGAAAGTGAGCTTCCGCTCGGTGGGTGACGTGGACGTCGCCGAGCTGGCTCAGCAGTTCGGCGGTGGCGGCCACCGCAAGGCGGCCGGAGCATCGCTCGACGGCACCCTGGCCGAGGCTCAGGCGGCCGTGCTGGCGGCGGCACGGTCCTATCTCGACGGCCGCGAGGGCTGACGCAGGAACGCGCGCACGAAGTTCCGCTTCGAGAAGTCTCCTCCGGTCCACAGCCGCCAGAACAGATCGCTCCCCGGCAAGCCACGCGTGATCGCAGCCTCGCTCCAGCCGCGGTCGTGCAGGTCCTGAATCCGGCCTCCGAGCTCGATCAGGAAGTCGAGCTTCTGCCGCAGCCGTGCGGCGCCGTGCTCCACGCGGCCGCGGTGCTGGCAGAAGAGCAGGCGGGGCTCGAGCGCCACGACGCGCCGCAGCGAGTCGATCATGGCGTGCACGTCCTCGTCCGCGCGGAGATAGCGCAGCCGGGCTGCGAGATACAGATCGCCCGAGAACAGCCAGCCCCGCTCAGGCTCGAACAATGCCACGTGGTCGGCCGCGTGGCCGGGCGTGTGGACCACCCGGAATCGAAACCGCGTCGTTTCGAGCACGTCGCCCAGCGGAGCAGTGAGCGCCGCTGGCCGGCGACCCCACGCGACGCGGCGATACAACTGGAAATGCGTGTCCGGCTCGGCGAGACGCGGTACCGCGCTCGCGTGCGCGAGCGGCGTGATGCGCAGCTCCGCCGCCAGCAGGCCATGGTTGCCGGAGTGATCCTCGTGATGATGTGTCGTCACGCACTGCCGCACGGCCAGCTCGCCCACCAGCCGCCGTACGTCGCGACCGAGGTTCGGCGGGCCCGAGTCCACGAGCAGTCCGTCCACCAGATACACGCCCGTCCAGTAGATCGCCCGGCCGAGGAACGTGCGGGCCATACGGAAGTAGCGGACCTCGCCGTAGTCGGTAGCGACGATCATCGGGCGGAGTCTACGCCGCGACCGTGCGCGGCGTGAGCCCCTTGCGAGGGACGATGCCGCGCGCCAGCTTGCCCACCCATTCACGCTCCGAGAGTGATGCATTGTGAAAAAGCTGATCGGCGCCCTGCTCTTCGCGCTCCTCGTCCTCGCTGCCATCACGCTCGAGCGCACGCTGACGTTTCGTTCCCGCCAACCCCAGGTCGCAGGGGTAGCGGTCGAGCCCCTCGATACCACGGCGCTCGCTCAGCACCTCGCGGGCGCCCTGCGCTTCAAGACCATCTCGTATCAGGACTCGAGCCAGTTCGACGGGCGTCAGTTCGACGGCTTGCATCAGTACCTGCGCACCACGTTTCCGAAGCTCCACGCGGCGCTCAAGCTCGAGAAGGTCAACGGGTACGGCCTGCTGTACGAGTGGACCGGCTCGGATCCGGGTCTTGCCCCGATCGTGCTGCTCGCTCACCAGGACGTCGTGCCGGTCGAGCCCGGCACGGAGGGTCGCTGGACCGAGCCGCCGTTCGAGGGGAAGATCGCGGCCGGCTACGTGTGGGGTCGCGGCGCACTCGACGACAAAGGGAGCCTGGTCGCGATCCTCGAGGCCATCGAGCATCTGGTCGCGGGCGGCGCGCAGCCGCGCCGCACCGTCTATCTCGCGTTCGGCTACGACGAAGAAGTCGGTGGACGGCGCGGCGCCGCGCGCATCGCCGAGCTGCTCGCGTCCCGCAGCGTCCACCCGGAGTTCGTGCTCGACGAGGGCGGTGCCCTCACGACCGGACTCGTCACGGGCATCTCGGCCCCGGTGGCGCTCGTGGGAATCGCGGAGAAGGGCTACGTGACGGTCTCGCTCACCGCGCAGGCCGAGGGTGGACACTCCTCCATGCCGCCACCGCAGACCGCCGTCGGCATCCTCGCCACGGGGCTCACACGGCTCGAAGGTCAGCAGATGCCGCGGGCGATTCGCGGGCCGACGGCCGACATGTTCGACTACCTGGGTCCCGAGATGTCGTTCGGAGCGCGGCTCGTGATGGCGAACCGCTGGCTGTTCGGGGGGGTGCTCGCCGGCAGGTTCGGCGCGACGCCGCAGGGCAATGCGATGCTCCGTACCACGACCGCGCCGACGGTCTTGCAGGCGGGGGTGAAGGAGAACGTCCTGCCCTCGTCCGCGCGCGCGCTGGTGAACTTCCGCATCCTCCCGGGCGACAGTGTGGGCAGCGTGCTCGAGCACGTGCGGCGGGTGGTGCACGACTCGCGGATCACCGTCCAGGCGCTCGAGGAGACGCAAAGCAATCCATCCGGCGTTACGAGCGTGGATGCCGAGCCCTTCAAGCTCCTGGCCCGCACCATCCGGCAGGTGATACCCGAGGCGATCGTGAGCCCGTGGCTCGTCGTGGGCGCCACCGATTCGCGGCACTACGCACGCCTCACCCCCAACGTGCTCCGGTTCGTCGGCTCGAGCATCGGGGAGGGCGACCTGCGACGCGTGCACGGCACGGACGAGCGTGTCGGCGTGCGGGCATACGCGGATGCCGTCCGTGTGTATCTGCAGCTCCTGAAGAACGCGGTTTTGTGACGCGGGGAGGGTACGTCTCGATCAGGCGTGCAGTCGTGGCGTGTGGGCGGCACGCTGGACTGCGGCGGGGAGATCCGAGAGCGTTGCTTCAAAGCACTGCTGTCTGCGGTCAATTCCCCGTACGACCCCGATCGCCAGGAGTACCGCGACCGCCCCGACCAGGTTGACGACTATCCCCAGGTCGGTGACGTCGATCAGATCGGCGGGCGTCCCGGCCTGCCGGAGCAGCGACGGAACCGCGATCGCCAACCCTCCGTCGGCCAGGAAAATCCCCCACCACGCCGAGAGGAAGGAGGGCGCGGGGAGTTGGTCGTAGGCGTCGCGGTCGTTCATCGATTCGCTGCGGAGCCAGAGATCCTTCATCACCTGAAACGGACGCACCAGGTTGACGACGGGAATGAACCAGTACCCCACCGCACCTCTGCGGGTGAATCGCGACCGCTTCGAGCCCACGAGCGCAAGGTTGCCGTACGCGAGGCGCAGCCAGGCCAGCCACAGAACGGCAGTACCCGCGAATGCCGCGAGCGTGAGGAGTTCGACGCCGTGGCGTCGGGCATCGTGCGTAGCGGCTTCTTGAGGTGTGGGCGGCGCGCCCGCGGCCATGCGAACGAACATGGCGCGCTCGGACATGCGACAAGCGATCCCCCCGGCGTCGAGCGCCAGGAAGAGGAGCAGGAAGCAGGCCGTCCACCGCGCCAGCCGACGCTCGACGCGGCGTCCGTGGCTCAGGTCATCGCACATCGGCGCGTACCCCACGGCCTCGGGCGGGGCAATCCGCATGCCCTCCCCGCCCCGGCATCGGGCTCGGGCGTGCCGTAGCGACCTTGCAACGGCGCAGCCGGGAGCGCTGCCAGCCATGCCCGACGACCGTCGCGACAGTGCCCCACACCCGGCGTCTAGCGCAGCAGGCGCCCAAGCCCGACCGTATGTAAGGAAACCTGGAGGCGATCGATGAAACGTCATCTTGCGGTATTGTCGGCGACGGCGCTGGCTCTTTGTGTCTTCGCGGGCATCACACTGACGGCAGACCAGCAGGCGAAGATCGACTCGATCCAGAAACACTATCGCGAGCAGATGCCCTCGTTCACGCCTGGGAGCCCACCGGACTCGGCGACGCGGGAGCGCATCCGTGGCTTGTTCCGGCACGAGATCGACGATTTCCGGGCCGTGCTGACTCCCGACCAGCAGCCCGTGTTCGACAAGAACGTCGCGGCGATACGCCAGCGGCGCGGCGGCGGACCCTGAGCGAGCGGCGGCTCGTCAGATCCGTTGGAGGCTGATGATCTCCACGATTGGGCCGACCTGGTGGATCCCGTAGTCGTGCGTGAGCCTGGCCTCCAATAAGACCCGCTGCCCATCTGTCTGGAAGTCCGAAGGCAGGCCGTTCTTCGGATCGTACGTCGTTCCGTCGTCGCCGCGGACGGCCCAGAACCCGCCCTCGAGGTCGTAGTGGCGCACTGTGCCAGTGACCCGAACCGTGTCCGACGGGGCTGAGAGGGACACGACCAAAGCCCGGATGCTGTCAGCGTGGAACGTGTCACCGGTCTCGGGCACGAGATGCCACCAGTATACGATCGCCTCGTGGGCGCCTGGCGCCCACCCGGCCACCGCCGTGTACGGAACCGTGGTCTCGGCTCCGACGGCGACTTCGCGGCACTGCTCGGGGTCTACGCAGGGGGCCCAGTTGATCCGTGCGGCGGTTTCGCGCTCGACGGCAAAGAAGTACGCGGGCGCGCCGGAGTTATTGACGATTCGCAGGCCGGTTGGTGCCACGGAGACGTCGAGCGTGCCGCCAACTGCGACGGGAGAGTTGCACGCGAGCGCCGCGAGGACGGCGAAGACGGCCAAGTACCGGTGCATGGTGACTGTAGATGATGCACCGAGAGCCCGTTTCGTGACAAGGTGTCGCGCCCGCGCGGCACGCGCGGGCTAGCCCTGGGCGCTGACGAGCTGAACCGGCGTGGCCCGCGCCACGTGCCACGCTGGAAGCAAGGCACCGGCACCAGTGACCGCCAGCAGCAGCGGCGCCGATCGCAAGGCGAGCTGGACATCCCACACCGGCAAGCCCGGAACGATTGCAGCGAGCGCACCCCACAACATCACCCCGCACCACAGACCGATCGCTATCCCACCCAGCGCAACGCCGGCTGCCCGCAGCCCAAGGAACCAGAAGATGTCGCGCCGACGCGCGCCCACCGCGCGACGCAGTCCGAACTCGTACCACAACGACGCGACCCACAGTCGCATGACTACGAACGTCCCCAGCGTCGCCACCGCCAGGATCGCCCATCCTTCCGCGCGAAACAGCCGCTCGAACCAGCGAAGTGGCGCGACCTCGGCCGCCAGCATACCGCGCGCGGTGGCCGGCACGACGCGCGTGGCGGTGCCTGCAAAGGTGCGTCGGATGGCTGCCTCGGCGACGACGCCCGCACCCGCGTCGCCCTGCGCCGGCACGGAGAGGTCGACGGAGCGGGCCGGATGCTGCAGCACCGACAGGTAGACCGCGAAGGGTGGTTGGAGGCCGCTGCCGAAGCTCACGGGAGAGCGATCTCCCACGACGCCGACGACGGTGTACCACTCGCCGCGCTCCCGCTGAACGAGAATCTTTCGGCCGACCGCCCGTCCTTCCTCGAAGTGCTGCAGCGCCAGCGCGCGATTCACAACCGCCACCCGACCCGTGTTCCACCGGTCGGCGGTTGTGATGATGCGACCCGCCATCGCGGTGAGGCCCAGCACGCGGAAGGTGTCCGAGCTCACGAGGTAGTGAGTCGCGGGCACCTCGTGCAGCGGCCGGGCGAGGCCGCCTTGTGCGCAGTTGCCGCAGTCGGTGATCACGACATCGCCCATGCCCGATCCCACCAGAGTGCCGGGGCTGGCCAGGCTCGCCCCGTCGATCGCCTTCAACAGTCGCGTGTACTGCTCGGCCCGAGCCTCCAGTGGCGCCTCGGGTGCGGTGATTTCAAAAACCGTTCCGTTCAGGCGTTGCCCCCCCCCGCCTGCCATGAGCGGCCTCGCCTGGCGCTGCAGCAACGCCGCCGCTGTGAGGGCCGTGAGACTCAGTCCGAGCTGCAGCGCCGGAACGATCAAGGGGAGCGGGTGGCCTCCCGCGCGCGGCAGCGGTGAAGATCGCCGGTGCCACGTCAGCGGCAACGCGGCGCCCGCGAAGATCGCGGCCAGTGTCGCGCCGACTCCGAGGACGGCGGCGGAGCGGCTGGCTGGTCCTACGCCCCCGGGCCAGGCTGCCAAGGCGCTCCGTGCCGCCATCGCCCCCGCGACGCCACCGAGCAGCAGTGCCGCGGCCGCGATCGCTCCGCCCTCGAGCAGCGTCGATGCGAGGAGCAGCCTGCCCGTGCCTCCAACGGCTCGCCGCAGGCTGAATTCCGGCGCGCGCCCCGAAGCGCGGACGATGGAGAGCGAGAGGATCGTCAGCCCGGCTACTGCGACCACGCCGGTCGCCACCCCCAGCAGCAGCTCGACGAGCGTTACGAGAGCGGTGCGCCGAAGGCCCGTGGGGCTCCACGCCAACGTGCTCCACACCATCCCGAGGTCATGACCCCGCCATGACGGGAGATCGAGCCGCGTCGCGAAGCCGGTTCCGCCAGACGCGACGAGCGCCGTGACCGGCAAGAGGGCGGCGAGCGCCACCGCGGACGCGGTTGCGAGGAGGAGGCACGTTCCCCAATATGCGCGCAGGCCCCAGAGCGCCGGTCCGACGATGGACCGTACAGTCGCGACGGGATCGAGCCGGCGGGGTGCCATGTGTGCGGGCACGGAGAGCGATCGCCTGGGAGCGGAAGTCTCCGGAACTTATGCAGGCGCACCACAACTATCGAGGCCCGTTACCTTACTAGTGTGGCCGCTTCCGAAACTCTCCAGGCGCGCGTCGAGCGCGCGTTGGCGCAGCTGACGAACCCGCGCAGCGGTACCGACGTCGTCACGGCGGGCATGGTGAAGGATCTCGCCGTGGACCCGGGTGGGACGGTCACGCTCACGTTCCTGCTCGGCAGCGACGATCCCGGATCCCTGGCCCGCGCGGTCCGGAAGGCCGTCCAAGCGGTCGACGGGGTCACCGCGGTCCGCGTCAACCTCACCGACGCCGGCGGTGGAGCGGCGGCTACCGCTTCCCGCCAAGCCGCTCCCCGTCCCGGCCCGGGCTCGGTCCCGCCACCTCCGACGCCGGTCGATTTCCCCCACCTCGGACGCATCCTGGCGATTTCGTCGGGCAAGGGCGGTGTGGGGAAGTCCACGGTTGCCGCGAACCTGGCGGTCGCGCTGGCACGCGCGGGCCACCGCGTCGGCCTCATGGACGCCGACATCTACGGGCCGAACATCCCCCGGATGATGGGCGTCGACCGGAAGCCGGAGGTGCGGGGGGGCAAGATTCAGCCGCTCGAAGCGCACGGCGTGAAGCTCATTTCGCTCGCCCTCATCGTCGAGCGGGACGCGCCCGCGATCTGGCGCGGGCCCATCATCATGAAGGTGATCCAACAGTTCGTACGCGACGTCGACTGGGGCGAGCTCGACTACTTTCTGGTCGATCTACCGCCGGGCACCGGAGACGCACAGCTCTCGCTCGCCCAGACCGTGCACATCCGTGCGGCGATTATCGTCACCACTCCGCAGGAGGTGGCGGTGGGTGACTCGCTGCGCGGCGCCAAGATGTTCGAGCGGGTCGGCGTGCCGGTGCTGGGCGTAGTCGAGAACATGAGCTACTTCGTGTGCCCGCATTGCGGTGAGCGCACTGAGATCTTCCTGGCGGGAGGCGGCTCCAGGCTCGCCGACGAGCTCGGCGTCCCCCTGCTCGGCCAGGTACCGCTCCAGGCCCGCCTGCCCGATCTGGCCGACGCGGGCCGGCCGGTGGTGGCGGCCGATGCGGGCTCGCCCGCCGCGCAGGCGCTCGATGCCGTCGCCCGTCGTGTAAGCGACGCGCTCGCTGCTCTCCCGCGCTGACCGTGCGGCTGCTCCTCGCCGCGCTTTCGCTGCTGCAGCAGCCCCGCGTGGAGCGCCCGGACGTGCGCGCCGGGCTTGACACGCTCTACGGCGGCGGTTTCCCCGCTGCCGCGGCGTACTTCGCGGAGCTCGCGGCCCGAGATTCGCTGGACCCGGCCCCGGTGACGTTCGAAGCGAGCGCCTACATCTGGTGGGCCGCCGCGCTCGAAAACGATGCCTACGAAACGGCGCGTATCGACTCCCTGCTGGACCTCGGGATCGCGCGCGCCCGCGCCGCAGCGCCGGGACCGGCCCGCGACTTCTGGCTCGGGACGGCGCTCGGCTACCGTGCGCGCCAGCGCGACCTCCACGGGCACTCCTGGAGCGCGGCCCACGACGGCAAAGCGATGCGCGATGCGTACGCTCGCGTCCTCGCCGTGGATTCGAGCTGTGCGGACTGTTACCTGGGACTCGGCGTGTACCAGTATGGTCTGGCGCGCGCAGGCGCCCTCGCGCGCTTCGTCGCGAAAATCGTCGGACTCGGGAGCGGCGACGCGGAGCAGGGGATCGACTACATCCGTCGCGCCGCGACCACGGGAGACCTCGCCAGAGTCGAAGCCGGCTGGGTGTTGGCCGCGGCGCTGGTGCGCGAGGCCGCGCGCGATCGGGAGCGGCGCACCGCGCTCGAGCGGGACGCCCGCGACGAGGTGACTCGACTCGCGGCGCGCTATGCCGGGAATCCGGTGTTCCAGCGCTTCCTGCGGGACGTCCCTGCGCATTCGCCCTGATAAGGGTGACGACGGTCACAACGCCCCCTGTTGCAGACGCGCAACTCTATCATTTCTTTTTGAATTTCTTACCATTGCGGCATGGTAGCACACTTGGGGGCGGCGTTGCCCGACCCGCAGTGGGCGCGGTTGCAGGTCGACATGAATTGTCGAGTGCGCCGAGGTGCGTGGTATCGGGTGGCGGATTTGACGCCTGCGGAAGCGAGGCTCGACGTCAACCGCGAGCAGATCCCTGTGCCGCGCGCGTCCCTGAAAATCGTTTCGGCACCGCCCCAGTACTGGACGATCGTCGCCCGCCCGCGCGATGCGAGAAGCCTGCCCGTGCAATGGGGCGACAAGTACGTCGTGTGCCCCGGCTGCCGCAACCGCATGGAGTTGAAAGGCGCGCCGCACACGATGCGCTGCGCCCGGTGCGAGTGCGTCTTCCGCGTCGGGTGGGAAGAGTGGTTCATCGGAGTAGGCTGAGCATTACCGTTCCACCAGTTGCATCATCCTTGTAGAGCCTGTCGAAGGCGCGCGCCCCGCCGTCTCGAGACACTGGGGACTGGATGATCCAGTCGCGATTGCTCAGACGTCTGAGGTTGCTCGCCGCCCTCACGGCCGCCTACGTCATCGCCGGCAAGCTCGGGTTGGAGGTGGCGTACGTGCACCCCAGCGCGACGCCGGTGTGGCCGCCTTCGGGGCTCGCGCTCGCGGCCGTGCTGTTGGCGGGCTACGACGTGTGGCCGGCGATTCTCGCCGGCGCCTTTCTTGTCAACATCACCACGGCGGGCTCGGTGGCAACCTCCGCCGCGATCGCGGCCGGCAACACCCTCGAGGCGTTGCTCGGCGCGTACCTCGTGAACCGGTTCGCCCGTGGTGCGCGGGCGTGCGAGCGCGCGCGGGACGCGTTCAAGCTCGCGGCACTCGCCGGATTGGTCAGCACCACCGTGAGCGCCACCGCCGGTGTCGTCACGCTCTCATTGGGTGGGTTCGCCCGCTGGGTGGACTTTGGGTCCATCTGGTGGACCTGGTGGCTCGGCGATGCCGTGAGCGACCTGGTGGTGGCGCCCGCGATCCTGCTCTGGGGCACTCACCCGCGCATCCGGTGGTCGCGCCGCCAGGTAATGGAAGGGGCGGGTCTGCTCGCGTGTCTCGTGGTTGTAGGCATCGCCGTTTTCGACGGCCTCGTCCCCTGGCGTCAGGGGCACTATCCCCTGGAGTTCCTGTGCACGCCGGTTCTGCTGTGGGCGGCGTTCCGATTCGAGCAGCGCGGGGCGGCCACCGCGGTCGTGGTGCTGGCGGGCATCGCGGTCTGGGGAACCTTGCGGGGGTTCGGGCCGTTCGCCCGGCCGTCTTTCAACGAGTCTCTGCTCCTGCTGCAGGCGTTTCTCGGCGCCTCGGGCGTGATGACCCTCGTGCTCGCGGCGGCAGTGGGGGAGCGAGCGGAGGCCGTCGACCGGTTGCGCCGGCTCGCCGTCAGCGATCCGCTCACGGGGCTCGCCAACTACCGCCAGCTCGCGCAAGCGCTCGACGCCGAGATCCGGCGATCGTCCCGGACCGAGCGACCGTTCGCGGTGGTGCTGCTGGACCTGGATCACCTCAAGACGATCAACGATCGGCACGGGCACTTGATCGGCAGTCTCGCGCTGCGGCGGGTGGCGGAGAACCTCCTCGGCTCGTGCCGCGCGATCGATACCGCCGCTCGGTTCGGCGGCGACGAGTTCGCGCTCGTCCTGCCCGAGACCGGGGATGCGGCGGCGTGGCACGTGGCCCGGCGCGTCGCCGAGCGGGTGGCCGGCGACGGCGAGCAGCCGCCGGTCTCGGTGAGCATCGGCGTCGCCGTGCACCCGCGCGACGGGGCCACACTGGAAGCGCTCTTGAATGCGGCGGACCGCTCGCTGTACGACAGCAAGGCGCGCCGCCGCCGCGCCGTCCCTCACCCCGCGCGTTGACCCCCGGCCCGGCGCTCCGGTAGCTTCCGGCGCCATGACCCCCCCCACCCTCGCCCGCACGCCCGGCACGCTCACCGTCGGGCCGCTCCGGCCCGTCATCCTGAAGCTCGCGGCACCGGCGGTCGCGATGATGGCGTGCCACTTCTGTTTCAACCTCATCGACGCCGTCTGGGTGGGTCGGCTGATCGGGCCGGCGGCCCTGGCTGCGGTTTCGACGGCGGGCTTCTACGTGTGGGTGCTGCTGTCGCTCGGCGAGATGGTGGAGGTGGGATTGATCGCTGTGGCGTCGCGCCGCCACGGTGAGGGACGACCCGACGCCGCGGCCCGCGTCGCGGGCGCCGCGGTCCTCTTTGCTGTTGTCGCAGGGATCGTCGTGTCGGGGGTCGGACTGGTCCTCGCGGATTCGCTGTTCCGCATGATGCGCGTGCCGGTGGAGGTGGCGAGCCTCGGCAGAGCCTACCTCGACACGTGGCTCCTGGGCGGGCCCCTCGTGTTCGGCTTTTTCGCGCTCGAGGCGACGTTCCGCGCATCGGGCGACACGCGCACGCCGTTCCTCCTGCTCATGGCGTCGGTCCTGCTCTCCGTCGGTCTCGACCCGCTGCTCATCAGCGGCACCGGACCGTTCCCCAGGCTCGGCGTCGAGGGGGCCGCGCTCGCCTCCGTCATGGTGCGGGGCGGCGGGTTCCTCATCGGGATCGTGATCGCTTTCCGGCGCGGGCTGCTTCGGCTCGACACCCCCGACTGGCGTGCGGTCCCCACGGTGCTACGCATCGGCGCGCCGCTCTCGCTGGCGGGTGTGCTGCTGTCGATCGTGTACATGTGGCTCACGCGGTACACTTCTCGTTTCGGCACCGCGGCGCTCGCCGCGCTGGGCGTCGGCCACAAGGTCGAAGGCGTCGGCTTCATCGCCATCTCCGGGTTCGCCCTCTCGGCCTCGGCGCTCGTGGGACAGAACCTCGGGGCGGGGCAGGAGGCGCGCGCTCGTCAGGCGGCGTGGCTGACGGTCGGCTACTGTCTGGCCGTCACGACGACGACCGCCCTCGCGTTCCTCGCGATCCCCGCGACCATCGTCTCGGTGTTCACCGACGATCCGGCGGTTATTGCGGATGGGAGCCTGTACCTGCGAGTGATCGCGTTCGCGCAAATCGGCCAGACGTTCGAGATCATTCTGGAGGGCGCGCTCGCGGGCGCGGGGTACACCTTGTGGCCGCAAATCGCGAGCACGACGTTGACGCTGCTGCGGGTGCCGCTCGCCGCCTGGTGGTCGGGCGTCGTCGGCCTGCTGGGGGTGTGGCTCGCGCTTTCGGTCACGGCCGTGGCGCGCGGCATCGCGATGACGCTGTTCTGGGTGAGGGGCGCGTGGCGCGCTACGGCGGTATGATAACGCGGAAGTGGGAACGCGGAACGCGGAGCAGACGGGCCGACCTCCGTTCGGCTGTTCCGCGTTCCGCCTTCCGCGTTCCACGTTCCTGACGATGGCCACTCTGATCACTCTGCTGACGGACTTCGGCCTCGCCGACAGTTACGTCGGCGAAGTGAAGGGCGTCCTGCTCTCGCAGGTCCATGGCGCCGCGCTCCTGGACATCACGCATCAGGTCCCGCCGGGGGACGTGCGTGCCGCCCAATACGTGCTGTCGCGCGTGTGGTACCGGTTCCCGCAGGGGAGCGTCCATCTCGCGGTGGTCGACCCCGGCGTCGGCACCGACCGCCGGGCGCTCGCCGCCTCGACGGCCGGACATTTCTTCGTCGCGCCCGACAACGGGCTCTTGTCGTTCCTCCCGCCGGACGCCCATTTCGTCGCGTTGCCGATTCCCGAGGCAGCGGCTCCCACGTTCCACGCGCGCGACGTGTTCGCGCCGGCCGCGGGACAGCTCGCCCTGGGGGCGTCCTTGTCGCACCTGGGTCACGCCATCAGCGATCCGCACCGCGCCCCGCTCCCCGTTCCCCGAACGAATGGCGGCGTGATTGTCGGAGAAGTGATCTACGTCGATCGATTCGGCACGCTGATCTCGAACATCCCCGGCGAGGCGGTCGAGCCTGGCGTGCGGATCAAGGTTGGCGGAACGGAAATCGGGCTGCTGTCCCGTACATTCGGCGCCGTGGGACGGGGGGCGCTCGTGGCGCTCGTGGGCAGCGACGGAACGGTGGAAGTCGCGGTGCGCGATGGCAGCGCCGCGAGATTGTTAGGCGTCGGTGTGGGGGCGGAAGTGCGGGCCTGAAGGCGTCGGAATTCTCACCTTGGCCATGACGCGCTCGACGAAGCCGAATTCGGGTGCAAACCGTGTGAGCTGGGCCAGCTCCCGCAGCAGCCGGCGCTCGCGCTCCGCGATGGTGCGGCACTCGGCGCAGAGCGCGAGATGGGCATCCCGGGTCGCCGAAAGCAGACCCTGGGCCCACTGCTCGACCTCATCGGGAATGAGGTGTCGGGTGTCAGGTGCGGAGGTCATCTTGGCGGAGCCCTACGGGAGGCCATCGGCTCGAGTTTCACTCCTTCCGGTCCTCGAGATACCCGCGTAATTCGTTGCGTGCCCGGTGGATATACGTTTTTACGGTACCCAGGGGCAAGGCCAGGATGCGGGCGATCTCCTCGTAGCTATGCCCTTCCACGTGCCGCAACAGGATGCAGGCCCGGTACTCGGGCCGGAGCCGGGCGATGGCGTGCTCGATGGCGCCGCCGAGCTCGCGGGCCTCGAGCTCTTGCAGCGGGGTCTCTCCCTTGTCGCCGAGCTGGGGAGCGGTGGCGCTCATCTGGTCGGGCGTGGTGGCGTGCGGCGAGCCGTCGAGCGACAGGGTGTCGAGCTCCCGCCTCCGCAGGTGATCGATCGCGGCGTTGTTGGCGATCTTGAAAATCCAGGACGAGAACTTGAATTGTGGGTTGTACGCCCCGATCGCGTTCAGGACCTTGATGAACGTTTCCTGGGCCAGGTCCTCGGCGAGGGCGCGGTCGCGCACCATGCGATACAACAGCGAAAAGATGGGGCGCTCGTAGCGGCGCACGAGCTCGCGAAACGCCGCTTCGTGGCCCTGCTTGGCCCACGCCACGACGTCGGGATCGCTGGCGCCGGTCAGGTTGCCCGGCCTATCTTTTGCGCCTATGACGTCCCCCCCCCCCGCGCATCCGTCTCCTGCGTTCGAGGTGGCCGCGCACGCGGGCGGCGAAGCGAAGCGGTCGTACGTGCGGGGCATGTTCGCGGCAATCGCGCCGCGTTACGACTTCTTGAACCATCTCCTCAGCCTCAACGTGGACCGCTCCTGGCGGCGCCGCGCGGTGCGGCGCCTCGCCTGGGAGCGCCGGCCGGACGGCACCTACCTGGACCTATGTAGCGGCACACTCGAGCTCGCGGCCGCACTGGCGGGCGCGCGCGGTTTTCGCGGGACCGTGCTCGGTGCCGACTTCGTGATCCCGATGCTGGCGCGGGGGAAGGGCAAGGCGCTGCGCGCCCGACCCGTCGGCGCCGACGCGCTTACGCTTCCGTTTGCCGACGCCCGGTTCGACGGTGCCATGGTGGCCTTCGGGGTGCGGAACCTGGCGGATCTGGACGCCGGCCTCAGGGAAGCGCACCGCGTGCTCCGGCCCGGCGCCCGCTTCGTGGTCCTCGAGTTCACCACGCCCGGCTTTGCTCCGTTGCGCGCCCTCTACTTGTTCTACTTCCGGCGCGTGCTTCCGGCGATCGGGCGCGCGGTGTCGAAACATAGGGACGCCTATACGTACCTGCCAGAGTCGGTGGTCGATTTCCCGGATCCAGTCGCCTTCGCGCGCCGGCTCGAGCGCGCCGGCTTCTCGGGCGTGGGCTACGAGCTCTTGAGCGGCGGGATCTGCGCCGTCCATCATGGCACTCGATAACCTGCGCGACTTCCTCGGCGCGCTCGATGCCCGGGGCGAGCTGGTGCGCGTCGAGCGCCCCGTCGCGGTGGACAAGGAGATCACGGAGATCGCGGACCGCTGCATGAAGTCACGCGGCGGAGGTCCGGCTCTGCTGTTCACGCGCCCGACGCTCTTGTCCGGTGCCGCTGCCCGCCAGCCCGTCGCGGTGAATCTGTTCGGCTCAAGCGCCCGCATGGCGCTCGCGCTGGGGGTCGACTGCCTCGATGACATCGGCGAGCGCATCGCGACGCTCCTCAATCTGAAGGTCCCCGACAGCCTGCTCGGCAAACTGGCGATGCTGCCGCAGCTCGCCGAGGTGGCCAAGTTCCCGCCCAAGACGATGGGTGGAAAGCCGCCCTGCCAGGAGGTCGTGCTCCGGGCTGACGACGTGGACCTGTCGCAGTTCCCGGTTCCGGTGTGCTGGCCGGAGGACGGCGGGCCGTACATCACGCTCGCCGGTGTGATCACGCGGGATCCCCGGACGGGTGTGCGCAACGTCGGCATGTATCGCGTCCAGGTGATCGGCCGGCGCGAGCTGGCGATGCACTGGCAGCGCCACAAGGTCGGGGCGGCGCACTGGCGCGAGATGGCGCAGCGCGGCGAAACCATGCCCGTCGCGATCGCGCTGGGCGGCGACCCCGCGTCGATCTACGCCGCGTCCGCGCCGCTCCCCCCCACCATCGACGAGTACCTCTTCGCCGGATTCCTGCGGAAGGAGCCGGTGCGGCTCGCCAAGGCCATGACGTCCGACCTCGAAGTGCCCGCCGAAGCCGAGCTGGTGCTCGAGGGCCACATCGATCCGCGAGAGGAGCTGGTGCTCGAAGGCCCGTTCGGCGACCACACTGGGTTTTACTCGCTTGCCGACTACTACCCGAAGGTCCACGTCACGGCCGTGACGATGCGAGGTGAGCCGGTGTGGCCCCATACGATCGTGGGGCGTCCGCCGATGGAAGACTACTGGCTGGGACACGCGACCGAGCGGATCTTCCTGCCGCTCCTCAAGCTGACGATCCCCGAAGTCGTGGACATCCATATGCCCGCGGCGGGGATCTTTCACAACCTCGTGTTCGTGAGCATCGACAAGCAGTATCCCGGCCAGGCGTACAAGGTGATGAACGGGCTGTGGGGCCAGGGGTTGATGTCGCTCGCCAAAGTGATCGTCGTGTTCGACAGGGACGTGAACGTCCAGGACCCGCAGGAGGCCTGGTGGGTGGCCTTGAACCACATCGATCCGGAGCGCGACGTGCGGTTCAGCATGGGACCGATCGATGTCCTCGATCACTCGAGTCGTGGATTCACGTTCGGCTCGAAGATGGGGATCGACGCGACCCGCAAGTGGAAAGAAGAAGGGTTCACGCGGGAATGGCCGAACCGGATCGTGATGGATGCGGCGACGAAGCGGCGGGTGGACGAGATGTGGAAGGACTTGGGAATCGAGCTGTGAGCGCGACCAACCACGCACCACGCGCCACGCACCGAGAGGGCCAGACGTTTGCGGGCGAGTCGTTGCTCGTGCGGTACGCCAACTTCGTCAAGCTGCCTCATACGATTTTTGCCCTTCCATTCGCGCTCCTCGGGCTGGTGGTGGCATCGCGGGAGACACCGGTAACGTGGCGGACGCTCGGGCTGGTGGTGCTGGCATTCACCTGCGCCCGGTTCGTGGCGCTGGGGTTCAATCGGATCGCCGACCGCGAGATCGACGCGCGGAATCCGCGCACGAAGGGGCGCGAGCTCCCTAGCGGACGCCTCTCGCTTTCTCAAGCCTGGGTGGCGGTCGCGCTGGCCGCGCTGCTGTTTCTTGTCACGGCTTGGGCGCTGAACCCGCTGTGCTTGGCGCTCGCGCCGATCGCCCTCGTGTTCATCTCCGCGTACAGCTACTCCAAGCGGTTCACCCACTGGTCGCACCTGTGGCTGGGGCTGGCCGACGGCATCGCGACGCCGGCGGGGTATCTGGCGGTGACCGGGCGGTGGAGCGACCCCTGGTGGGTCCTTCCAGCCGGCGCCCTGGCGGTGACGTTCTGGGTCGGTGGATTCGACGTGTTCTACGCGCTCCCGGACGAGGCGTTCGATCGCGCCGAGCGGCTCGCGTCGCTGGTGGTGCGGCTCGGGCAGGCGCGGGCGATCTTGCTGGCGAAGGCGCTGCACGGGCTGGCGCTCGTCGCGCTCGTCGCCTTCGGGCTCGGCGCCGGGCTTGGCGTGGCGTATTACGCCGGCGTAGCGATCGGCGCCGCGCTCATCGCGTGGGAGCATCAGCTGGTGAAACCGGGAGACCTGTCGCGACTCAATGCGGCTTTTTTTACCGCCAATGGCGTTGTGAGCATCGTGGTGTTCCTTGGCGCGCTGGTGGATCGGGTGCTATGAACTTCGTGCGTGGTGTGTGGTGCGTGGTTGCTCCGGCGCGCCGTAAGCCCCCCGTGCCGCGGAGGCAACCACGTACCACGCACCACGAACCACCTCCGCCTCGTCCCCCTGCTCATCCCCGTCGCTCACCGACCCCGAACCGGAGGGGTCGCTGAACCGGCTGCCGGTCATCCTCGCCATCACCGGCGCCTCCGGTGCCCCGTACGGCGTGCGACTGCTCGAGATCCTCGCGATGCACCACGTGCCCACTTGGCTCCTGGTGTCGGCGCATGGGTGGCGGCTGCTTGCCGAGGAGTGCGGGATCAAGGACGACCGCGAGCTCAAGAAGGCGACGGGCGGCGACTGGGCGCGCGTCCGGGTGTTCGACGACGCGGACCGCGGCGGCGAGCCCGCGTCGGGGTCGGCCAGGACCGCGGGGATGGTGATCTGCCCCTGCTCGATGGGGACGGTGGCCGCGATCGCGCACGGGACCAGCCGCAGCCTGATCGAGCGCGCGGCCGACGTGGTACTGAAGGAGCTACGCACGCTCGTGCTGGTTCCGCGCGAGACGCCACTGTCACTGATCCATCTGCGGAATCTCACGCTGGTGACGGAAGCGGGCGCGATCGTGCTGCCCGCGGCACCGGGCTTCTATCACAAGCCGCAGCAGGTGCGTGACCTGGTGGACTTCGTCGTACAGCGGGTGCTCGATCACCTGGGCGTCGAGGTGAGCCTGGTCAAGCGCTGGGAAGGCTGACACCGTTGCACGACGCCGCGACGCCACGTTATGAGGGTGCGCGGTGAGGGTCGGTGTCATCTCCGACACGCACGGGCTGCTCCGGCCGGAGGTGTTCGAGGTCTTCAAGGAAGTAAATCACATCCTGCATGCCGGCGACGTTGGCGATGATCAGATCCTGATGGAGCTCGCGACGATCGCGCCGATCACCGCTGTCTACGGTAACGTCGATCCTCCAGAAATCCGCTCGCACCTGCCACAGGTAGCCGAAATCGAGCTCGACGGGTTCGCGATCGTGGTGACGCACGGCGACCAGTTCGGACATCCAACTCCCGCCAAACTGCATGACGCCTTTCCGCGTGCCGAGATCATCGTATACGGGCACACGCACAAGCCGCTG
>QHUS01000097.1 GCA_003222035.1 Gemmatimonadota bacterium
GTTGAACTTCTCGAGCGTCAGCTCCTCGCCGACACGGCCGAGCGGCTCGCCCTTCTTGTTCTCGGGATCGGGCACGTCGACCGCCAGCAGCGTCCCCAGCACCTCACGCTTCTGCGCCCGGCCCTCGAGCTTCCCGGTGATGTCGATGTCCTTCGTCGCGTAGAACAGCTTCAGGATGTCGGCGTTGGTGCCGTACCCGAAGGCCCGCAGCAGCGCCGTGGCCGGGAACTTCTTCTTCTTGTCGATGTGGACGTAGATCACGTCGTGAATGTCGATCGTGAACTCCACCCACGAGCCGCGGAACGGGATGATGCGCGCCGAGAACAGCCGCTGGCCGTTGGGGTGGATGCTCTCCTCGAACACCACGCCCGGCGAGCGGTGCAGCTGCGACACGATCACCCGCTCGGCGCCGTTGATCACGAACGTCCCGAGCGGCGTGAGGATCGGCAGCTCGCCGAGATAGACTTCCTTCTCGATGATATTCTTGGGCCGCTTGGTCTTGGTGACCTCGCCCACCTCTTCCATGACCACCAGCTGCAGCGTGGCCTTGAGCGGCACCGAGTACGTCATGTCGCGCTCGATGCACTCCTCGACCGCATACTTGGGCTCGCCCAGCCCGTACTTCACGAACTCGAGGGAGTAGTTCCCGTTCACGTCCTGAATCGGGAACACGTCCTTGAACACCCGCTCCAGCCCGACGTCGGTGCGCTCGGGCCCCTTGCCGTCCGGCTGCAGGAGCGACTGGAACGCGCGCGTCTGGATGTCCAGGAGGTGCGGCATCGGCATCCCCTGGTCGAGCTTCGCGAACGACAACACCGGCAGCGTCTTCGTCATGTCGTAACCTCAGGCAAATGCAAAAGGCCCCGCCCTCCCCGGCCGGAACGCCGGCCGGGAACGGACCGAGGGGCTCGTAACAGCGAGCAGGAGTGTGGCAAATCCGCGCATGTCGTCTCGACCCAAAGGAGACCCGAGTGTCTGCCGGCGGGCCCCTGTGGCCCGCGGCGTCCGCTCAGCGTCTACTTCAGTTCGACGACCGCGCCCTGCGCTTCGAGCTTCTTTTTGATCTCTTCGGCTTCCTGCTTGGACACGCCTTCCTTCACTGTGCCGGGCGCGCCCTCCACCATGTCCTTGGCCTCCTTCAGGCCCAGGCTGGTGATCGCCCGGATCTCCTTGATGACCTGAATCTTCTTCTCTCCGCCGCTCTTCAGGATGACCGTGAACTCGGTCTTCTCCTCGGCCGCGGGGGCCGCTGCGGCGCCAGGCGCACCACCCCCTGCCGCGGGGGCCGCCGCTACCGGCGCTGCGATCGTGACGCCGAACTTCTCCTTGAACTTCTCGATCAGCTCGGCGAGCTCGACCACCGACAGGTTGCCAATGGCTTCGATAATGTCGTCGTTGCTCAACGTCTGTGTGGCCATGTCCCGGTCTCCTACTCGGTTATGAAGCGCCGCCCCCCCCGCCCCCGCTCCCCGCACGATTGGCCCGGAGTGCCTCGAGGGCACCCACCATGTTCATCAGCAAGCCGTTCAACGCGCCGACGAATCCCGCCATCGGCGCCTGGAGCGTTCCACCCAGCTGGGCGAGCAGCTCGCGCTTCGTGGGCAGGCTGGCGAGCCGCTTCACCAGATCGGGCGCCACCGCCTTGCCGTCCACCAGACCGACCTTGATGGCCGGTTTCTCGAATTCCTTCGCGAAGTCCGTCAGCACCTTGGCCGCGGCGATCGGGTCCGCTCCCGTGAGCACCAGACCCGTCGGTCCCGCGAGGTATTCCTCCAGCCCCTGCACCTGGGCACCGCCCAGGGCGCGCCGCGCCAGCGTGTTCTTCACCACCACGAAGTCGGTTCCCGCCCCCACCTGCCGCAGGCGGCGCCGCAGCTGGGTGATCTTGGCGACGTTGAGCCCGGTGAAATCGGTGAGGTAGATGGTCGTGGACCGCCGCAGGCGGTCCGCCAGCGCCGTCACCGTTTCCTGTTTCTGGGCCTTGGTCCGGATCATGCGAACACCGCCGGATCCAGTGGTACGCCCGGCCCCATCGAGCTCGACACCGTCACCGACCGGATGTAGTGCCCCTTGGCGGACGCCGGCCTGGCACGCACGATCGCTTCCATGAACGTCCGCAGGTTCCCCTCCAGCTGCTCGACGGTGAACGACTTCTTGCCCACCGCCGCGTGCACGATCCCCGTCTTGTCCACCCGGAACTCGATCTTTCCGGCCTTCAATTCCTTGACCGCGCGACCCACGTCCATCGTCACAGTTCCGGCCTTGGGATTGGGCATCAGGCCGCGCGGCCCGAGCACCTTCCCCAGGGGCCCCAGCTGCCCCATGACGTCGGGCGTGGCCACGATGACGTCGGTGTCGAGCCAGCCTTCCTTGATCTTCTGGATGTACTCGACGCCGACGAAGTCCGCGCCCGCGGCCTCGGCCTCCTTGGCCTTCTCGCCCTGGGCGATCGCCAGGACCCGAATCTTCTTGCCCGTGCCGGCCGGCAGGCTGACGGTCCCCCGCACCACCTGGTCGGCGTGCTTGGGATCGACGCCCAGGCGGACGGCGATGTCCACCGACTCGTCGAACTTGGCCGACGCCGTCGCCTTCACCTTCTCGACCGCCTCGCGCGGCCCGTACAGCGTGCGGGGCTCGAGCGTCGCGACCGCGGCGCGGTAGCGCTTGCCGTGGCCGGGCATCAGTCCGTCACCTCGAGGCCCATCGAGCGGGCCGTTCCCGCGACCATCTTCATGGCCGCCTCGAGGTCGTTGGCGTTGAGATCGGGCATCTTGAGCTCCGCGATCTTCTTGACCTGCGCGCGCGTCACCTTGCCCACCTTCTGCCGGTTGGACGTGGGCGACCCCTTCTCGATGCCGGCTTCCTTCTTGAGGAGCACGGCGGCGGGGGGCGTCTTGGTGACGAATGTGAACGTCCGGTCCTTGAAGATCGTCACCACGACCGGCGTGGTTATCCCCTGCGCCTGGGCCGTCTTGGCGTTGAACTGCTTGACGAACTCCATGATGTTCACGCCGTGCGGCCCCAGGGCCGTGCCCACGGGCGGGGCGGGGGTCGCCTGCCCGGCGGGCACCTGGAGCTTCACGACAGCGGTAATGGGCTTCGCCACTTAATGAGCCTTCAGCTGTAAGTAGTCCAGTTCAACCGACGTGGGCCGGCCGAAGAGCGACACGGCCACGCGCACTTTCCCTTTGTCGGGGATCACCTCTTCCACCGTGCCCGAGAACTCCGAGAACGGTCCTTCGGTGATCTGCACCACCTGGCCGATCAGGAACGGGATGGTCTCCTGCGGCTCCTCTTCTTTCGCCGCTTCCTCGATGCCGAGGAGGCGGTTGACCTCTTCGGGCCGGAGCGGCATCGGCAGTCGCCCGGTGCCCACGAACTTGATCACGCCCTGGATGCCGTTGACGACGTGGATCGTCTCCTGGTTCAGGACCATGCTCACGAGCACATAGCCCGGATAGATCTTGCGCTCCGCCGTCACCTTCTTGCCGTTCTTGATCTCCACCACTTCCTGGGTGGGGACCAACGCCTGCCGGATCGGCTTATCCTCCTCCGGCCGGGGGTCGTCTTTGATGCGCCGCTCGATCAACGAACGCACCTTGTTCTCGTGCCCCGCGGTCGTTTGGATCGCGTACCAGCGATGCTCCGACATCAGAACAGCTTCGCCACGCCGGTCACGAACACGAGCTGCAGCAAGGAATCCATCAGCCCGATGAACGCCCCGAGGGCGCTCACGAAGATGATGATGACGACCGTCGCCTTCTTGAGCTCGTCCCAGGTCGGCCACGTGATCTTGCGGAGCTCCACGCGCACGTCGCGCAGGAAGCCCACCACGCGGACCGGCCAGCTCTGCCTGGGGCTGGCGAGCGCGTCCGTCGTCACTACTTCGATTCCTTGTGCGACTGGTGCTTGTTGCACCGCGGGCAGTACTTCTTCCACTCCGCCCGCTCCGGATGCTTCCGCCGGTTCTTGGTCGTGAAGTAGTTCCGGCTCTTACAGGTCGTGCACTCCATGATGATGTTTTCGCGTGGCATCTAACACCTATGTCAAGATTTTCGTGACCACGCCGGCGCCGACGGTGCGGCCGCCTTCGCGGATCGCGAACCGCAGCTGCTCCTCCATCGCGATCGGCGTGATCAGCTCGATCGTCATCTTCGTGTTGTCCCCCGGCATCACCATCTCCACCCCCGCCGGGAGCTCCACCGTCCCCGTCACATCGGTCGTCCGCAGATAAAACTGCGGCCGATATCCCTTGAAGAAGGGCGTGTGCCGCCCGCCTTCCTCCTTGGTGAGGACGTACACCTCGCTCTCGAACTTCGTGTGCGGCGTGATCGACTTCGGCTTCGCCAGCACCATCCCCCGCTCCACCTCGTGCTTCTCCACCCCGCGGAGCAGCAAGCCGACGTTGTCCCCCGCCTGCCCGTCATCCAGGAGCTTGCGGAACATCTCGACGCCCGTGACCACCGTCTTCTTGTCCGTCCCAAACCCCACCATCTCCACCTCTTCGTTCACCTTCACCTTGCCGCGCTCGATTCGCCCGGTCGCCACGGTGCCGCGGCCCGTGATCGAGAACACGTCCTCCACCGGCATCAGGAACGGCTTCTCCACTTCGCGCTTCGGCACCGGAATGCTCTTGTCCAGCGCCGCGAGCAGCTCCTCCACCTTGCCGACCCACGCCTTGTCCCCCGCGATCGCCTTCAAGGCCGACCCCCGGATCACCGGTACGTCGTCCCCCGGGAACTCGTACTTCGACAACAGCTCCCGCACTTCGAGCTCCACCAGGTCCAACAGCTCGGCGTCATCCACCAGGTCGCACTTGTTCAAGAACACGACAATGGCCGGCACGTTCACCTGCCGCGCGAGCAGGATGTGCTCCCGCGTCTGCGGCATCGGCCCGTCGACGGCGGAGACCACCAGGATGGCCCCGTCCATCTGGGCCGCCCCCGTGATCATGTTCTTCACGTAGTCGGCGTGCCCGGGGCAGTCCACGTGCGCGTAGTGGCGGTTCGCCGTGGCGTACTCCACGTGCGAGGTCGCGATCGTCAGGATCTTCGTCGCATCGCGACGGCCCTGCGACTCCGACGCCTTCGCCACCTGGTCGTACGTCACGTAGGTCGCGAGCCCCTTGTCAGCGGAGACCTTGGTCAGCGCCGCGGTCAGGGTCGTCTTCCCGTGGTCCACGTGGCCGATGGTCCCGACGTTTACGTGCGGCTTCGTCCGCTCAAATTTGGCCTTCGCCATAACTCCCTCTGAAAGTGCGTGGTGCCTACCACAACTGCGTGGTGCGTGGTTTGCTCTCAAAGTGCATGGTGCGTGGTACGTGGTTGCTTCCCGTGCGCGGCGGGGCTCCATCGATGAGCGGTGGCAACCACTCACCACGCACGACGCACCATTTACCACTCACCACGCACCACGTACCGCTGTTCAAAGCTCGCGACCGGGATTGAACCGGTGACCTCGTCCTTACCAAGGACGCGCTCTACCGACTGAGCTACGCGAGCGAGAGCGGGCGACGGGGCTCGAACCCGCGACCCTCAGCTTGGAAGGCTGATGCTCTACCAACTGAGCTACGCCCGCGCGCCGAGTGGTGGGGGAAGGATTCGAACCTTCGTAGGCTGACGCCGGCAGATTTACAGTCTGCTCCCTTTGGCCACTCGGGCACCCCACCGTGCCGGCCGCGCGTCTCGGTTCCCCCAACGTCGTCCGTTCGGTCCCAGTGACAACGCACCCCGCGTTCCCAAAGCGCGGGGTGTGTTGGTCCCTCCGAACTCATACAGGGTGAGCTGACGAAGGGACTCGAACCCTTAACCTGCTGATTACAAATCAGCTGCTCTACCAGTTGAGCTACGTCAGCTGGTGGCGCCGTGAACTTCACAGACTCGAATTTTAAAGGGGGAAACGCACTTAGACAAGGCGCCACTTCGTTCCGGACGGCGTGTCCTCGATCTCCACGCCCTTGGCGGCGAGCTCGGCACGGACCCGGTCGGCCTCCTTGAAATCCTTGGATTTCCGGGCTTTGTCGCGGGCCGCGAGGCGCTCACCGATCCACCGCTCCAGGGCCGGGTCGGCGGCCTTGGCGCTCGGCAGGATATCGAGGACGCTCATCGCCCGGTCCAGCACGGCCCGCGCCGCGGCCGTTCCGCCCGCGCCTCCGTCTAGGGCAGCGTTCCCGTTGTGAACGAATTCGAACAACGCCGCACAGGCGCGGGGCGCATTCAAATCGTCATCCAGGGCCGCGCGGAAGTCAGCCTCGAATTTGGCGGCCAGGTCCGCGAGCCGTCCCCCCCCACCCCCCGCCCCCCCCCCATCCCCATCCCCCGTCCCACGTCCCCCGTCCCGCCCAAGTCGTTCGTAGAACTCTCCCAACCGTTTCACACCGGCCCCCGCCGCCGCGAGCGCGTCGTCCGTGAAGTCGAGCGCCTTGCGATAATGCGTCTGCCAGAACAGGAGCCGGACCGCCGCCGCGTCCACACCCTGGTCGCGCAGGTCGCGGGCGGTGAGGAAGTTCCCGAACCGCTTCGACATCTTGGTGCCGCGCACGTTCAGGAACTCGCCGTGCACCCAGAAGCGGGCGAACGGCTTGCTGGTCGCCGCCTCGGACTGCGCGATCTCGTCTTCGTGATGCGGGAAGATCAGGTCCACGCCACCCGCGTGGATGTCGAGCGTCTCGGCGTGGCAGCATTTCCCGATCTGCTCGAGGGACATCGCCGAGCACTCGAGGTGCCAGCCCGGCCGGCCGCGGCCGAACGGCGCGTCCCACGCCGCGCCCACCTGCTCGTCGATCGGCTCGGCCTTCTTCCAGAGGGCGAAGTCGCGCGGGTCGTCCTTGGCGTACTCGTCGCTCGCCACCCGCGCACCGACCTTGAGCTCGCGCGTCTCCAGGCGCGACAGCCGGCCGTAGGTCGGGAACTTGGCGATCGCGAAGTAGATCGAGCCGTCGTCGCCCTTGTACGCGATGCCGCGCTCGAGCAGCCGCTCGACCAGCCGCACCATCGCGGGCACCGACTGCGTCGCCCGGGGATACACGTGCGCGGGCGCGATGCGCAGGTAATCGCGATCCTCGAAGAACGCCTGGACGAACGGCGCGGTGTGCTCGTCGAGGCGCTTGCCCGCGGCCGCCGCGGCCTTGATCGTGCGGTCGTCCACGTCCGTGAGGTTCATGATGTGGAAGACGTCGTACCCGGAGTACGCGAGATAGCGGCGCAGTAGATCTTCGAACAGGAACGTCCGGAAGTTGCCGATGTGGGCGTAGTTCCAGACCGTGGGGCCGCACGTGTAGAGCGTGACGCGCGCCGGGGGAGCTGCGAGCGGGGTGAACGGCTCGACGCGACGGGTGAGCGTGTTGTAGAGCGCGAGCGTCATCGGTGCGGTGAAACGTAGGACCGCCCTATAGGCAGGTCAACGCGTGCGGTCTCGCAACTGGCTCGCTGCCACCCCACGTGCCGGGCGGCGGCTCGCAGATCACGGGTCCACGACGGAATACAAACACACGAGCCCCACGCCACCGCCCGCTCGCGGCATCCGGGGCCAGCAGCCCGCGCCGGACCAGGCGGGCGGCGACGTCGGTCACGACCAGGAGGGGCGCTTGATGAACGAGGGATGCCGGCTCGGCCATCCGCAGAGACTAGGCGACGTGATCGCAGGAGCGGCATCCGATCGCCGCGAGGAGAAGCGAAAAAAGACAGGTGCCAGGTGTCGGGTGTCAGGGTCCGTGACGAGCACCTGACACCTGGCACCCGACACCTGACACCTATCGCGTCGCCATCGCCCCCTGGATGATCGCGTCCACGAGAGGCGTCGCGTCGAACCGCACCGGATCGGTGGCGGGAAGGCCGGTCGCGGCGGCCGCCCGCTCGACCGCTTCGCGCGCCTGCGCGTCGGTCATGTCGTACGTGTTCAGGCAGATGCCGATCACCTTGGTGGGCCGCACCGGCGCCGCGGCGCGCTCGTAGATCTCCACCAGCTCCGCGAGGGGTGGGATCTTCACCCAGGGCTCGCGGCCGTGGTAGTCGCCGATGTAGTCGCGCGTCGCCTGATGACACAGGATGAGCGCGTCGGGGCAGCAACCGTGCAGCAGGCCGAGTGTGACGCCGGAATACCCCGGATGGATCAGGCTCCCCTGACCCTCCACGAGAATGATGTCGGCGTCCTTGGCTGCCTCGAGCACGAGCCATTCGGCGGCGCCGGCGATGAAGTCGGCCACCACCGCGTCCACCGCGATCCCCCACCCCTCGATGAAGATACCGGTCTGCCCGGTGGCGACGAAGCGGGTGCGGTGGCCGCGGTTCACGAGCGCGTCTCGCAGGTCGACCTCCGCCGTCATCTTGCCGACGTTGCAATCGGAGCCCACGGTGTGAACCACGTACGCATTCACCTCGGCCGCGAGCCCGTCGGCGACTGGAAGGTTCGGCGGCGCTTTGCGCGCGTCGAAGATGCGGACGCCGCGCTCGCGGGCGAGCGCTCCCAGCTCCGGATCGTCCCCGATGAACGTGTGCAGGCCACTCCAGATCTCGAGCCCGCGCTCGATCGCCGTTCGCAACCAACCGCGCCACTCCGCCGGCAGCCGGCCGCCCATCGGCGCGATGCCGATCAGGACGGCCGTGGCTCCGCCGCCAAGACGCAGGCCCTGCTCGAAGTTGCCCACGACGGGAATCGAGCCGCCGAAGCCCAGCACCTGCTGGACGGTCTTGCCCGCCTTGGCGCGGTCGAACACCCCGACGATCCGCTCGGGCATATAGCGGATGCAGCAATTGGCCGTCTTCGATGTCATCGGCTCGAACTGCCCGTCGGCGATGATGAGGAACCGGTGGTTGCGCTGCGAAGATGCGGCGGGAGCCATCACACGGGGACCGTCTCCTTCGTGACACGCGTGGCGGGCTCCGCCGCCGGCCGGAGCACGGCGGCCTCGTAGCGAGCGCCGTCGCCGTAGATCTCGCCCTGGACGACGTGTCGGACGACGACGATCACGACCGCGAGTAGGGGGACGGCGACCACCAGGCCCACGGCGCCGAGCAACGTCCCCATCACGAGGACGCTGGTGATGGTGAGCACCGGCGGGAGCGAGACCTGTCGCTCCATGATGCGTGGCACCACGACGTTGGCTTCGAGGATGTGCACGACCACGCCGAGCGCGAGGACGGCGAGCACGCCCACCCAGTCACCGGTGCCCACGACGAACAGCGCTGGTAGCAGCGTCGAGACGAGGGAGCCGAAGAACGGCACGACTGCGACGAGGCCGGTGAAGATCCCGAACGCGAGCCAGTACGGCACGCCGAGCACCCACAGCCCGATGGCGGTGAGGATGGCGAGGACCAGCATCGCCAGAATCTGGGCGACGACCCAGGCGCGCAGGGTTGCCTTCGCATCCTCGACGATCCGGGCGGCGACCGGCCGGTGTCTGGGCGCGATGAGCGACAAGATGCCGTCGCTATACAGACGCGGCTGCCGCGCGAGGTAGAGCGCCATCACGACGACGCTCGCGCTTTCGATGAACAGCTTGCCGCTGCCCGTGACGTAGCGGGGCAACGATCCGCGCAGAAAGGTGGTCGCATCGTTGATGAGCCCGGCGACCAGCCCGGACTGGGGATTGGCCAGCTCGGTGTTCCGCAGGAACGGGTACTCGCGTGCCCAGGCCGCGATGACGTTCTGGGTGTTGGTGAGAGTCTGCGGCAGGCCCGCGATCAGCGCCTGCGTCTGCTCGACGACGGGCGACAGGATGATGGCGCCGAT
The DNA here is from genome assembly GCA_003222035.1 of Gemmatimonadota bacterium. Lineage (GTDB taxonomy): Bacteria > Gemmatimonadota > Gemmatimonadetes > Gemmatimonadales > GWC2-71-9 > AG41. The sequence continues at coordinate 9,730 of QHUS01000097.1, forward strand.
GCCCGCGACCACCGCCAGGGTGGCGAGCACGGCGGCCGTGAGCCCCAGCAGGCGCGCGACGCGGAAACGTCGCTCGAGCAGGTCGGTGATGGCCGAGAGGTACACGGCGCACAACACGGCGAGGAACAGAACGACGAGCACCTCGACCACCCGCACGATGAACAGGATGGCGAGGGCGGCAACGAAGAGCGCCACGAACGTGGCGCCCGACGACCGTGAGGCAGACGGCTCAGTGTTCAGCGTTTCTGCTCGGCGTCATCATCCTCGACCAGCTCGGCGTCCGCCGCGCCCTTTCCCAGCTGCTTGGATTCGCCGGCGGACCCGGCCGGGAGGAGACCCAGCTTGCGCTTGAGCTCGAGGAGCTGCTGATCGGCGTCCGCTTTCACTTCCAGCCGCTGGAACTGTTTCACGAGCGAATCGCCCGTCAGGTCCTCGTGCACTTCCGCCGCGGCGATGAGCTTGCGCTCCTCGTGCTCGATCTGCTCCGTCATGCGTTCGAACGTCTCGAACACGCTCTTGTCGCCGATCGACGACATCGTCTCCTGGATGCGCTTGTGCGCCTCGGCTCGCTTCTGGCGCGCGATCAGAATGTTCTTCTTGCGCTTGGCTTCCTCGATGCGGTCGTTCAACTGGCGGAGCGAGAGCTTGAGCTTCTCGGTCTCCTCGCGGTGCTTGACCCACGTCTCGTGCAGCTGCAGCGCGCCCTGTGCGTGCTCGTTGTGGCGCAACAGGGCCTGCTTGGCGAGATCGTCCCGCCCCTCCTGGACCGCCAGGACCGCCCGGCGCTCCCAGTCCTCGGCGCTCTTCTTCTCGGTGTCCACCTGGGCCGCGAGCCGCTTTTCGTCGGCGATGGCCGAGGCCACCTGCTGCTTGGCCTTCGCCAGCTGACTCCGCATGTCGACGATCAGCTGGTTCAGCATCTTTTCCGGATTCTCGGCGCGCGAAATCAGGTCGTTGATGTTCGACCGGAAGAGCGTCGAGAGGCGGTCAAAGATTCCCATGAGAGCCCTCGGTGTACATGCGCGGCATCATTGTCCCGCGCCCCCCAACTTGCGCTCCCGCCGCTCGGCGAGCACGCGTTCAGCAAAATCTATGCGCTCGGCGAGCTCGGAGACCTGCCCCTGGAGCTGCGCCACTTGTGCTTCCAGGGCGGCCACGCGCTCGGGATCACCGCTCGCGCGGGCCCCCCCCCGCCCCCGGGTCCGGATCCGCTCGGCGAGCGCTTCACCCAGCGGCGTCCGGAACAGCGCCCGCAGCACGACCGTCCCGACCACCACGACGACCACGAACGCAATGATCGGCATGAGCTCGTTGAACACGAAGTTCGGGTCCAGCCCGGGCGGGGGCGGTGGCACGGGCGCCTGCATCATGCGGACCCCGTACGCCGGTCGCCAGGCGCCAGTTTCCCGGCCTCCACCTCGCGTCCTCGCGCCAGCAGTCGCTCGGTGAAATCTACTCGCTCCGCGAGCTCTGTCACTTCGTGGCGCAGTGCCTCGAGCGCCGCCAACACATCCTCCTGCCCCGCCATCGGCCGCACGTCACCCTGCGCCTTGAGCCTCGCCAGGTACATCTTGCTCAGCGACAGGGTGATCATCCAGCCGAAGAATCCCCCGACTGCGATGATGGGAATCAGGACGCCCAGCTCGGGGGCGTTCATCAGCCCCTCGGCGGCGCGAGCCGCTCGCCGTCGCGGTTCTTCGCGAGCAGCCGCTCCGTGAAATCCACCCGCTCCGCGAGTTCCCCCAGCTCCCGCCGCACGGCTTCGAGCTCGTCGGCGAGGGCCTGCTTGTGCTCGGCGACCTCGGCCCGCAGCTCGTCGGCGCCGGTCCCGGCGCTCTTCCCGCGGATCCGGTCGGCCAACGCGCGGCCGATCGGCGAGAACGACAGGGCGATGCACGCGCCGCCTCCGAAAATCAGGACGAGGGCCAGGATGTCTTCCACGATCGGATCAGCGCGGCGGCGCCAGCCGCTCAGAGTCGCGCGTCTTGGACAACAGGCGCTCCGTGAAATCGAGCCGCTCTTCGACTTCGGTCAGGCGGTGCCGGAGCTCGTCCATCTCGGCGCGGAGCCGCTCCGGGTCACCTCCCAGGGTCACCCCCTGCTTCGCGGCCTTGAAGGCCAGCCACTGCTCGTCGGTCTTCGACCAGCCCCGTATCCACTCCGCGAGCGCCTTTCCCATCGGTCCGCGCAGGACCAGCGCCGTGCCGATGATGAGCGCGAGGCCGAGCATGGTTACCGCGGGCACCCACTCTTGCATGCGACACTTCCTCCCTGCGTGAACTTACCGACCTAGTCGCCTACCGCCAGCGCCTTGCGCAGGAACTGCCCCGTGAATGACGTCTTTGCCCGCGCCACGTCCTCGGGCGCACCCGTCGCCAGGACGGCGCCGCCCGCCACACCACCTTCGGGGCCAAGATCGATCACCCAGTCGGCGGTCTTCACGACGTCCAGGTTGTGCTCGATCACCACGACCGTATTCCCCTTGTCCACCAGTCGGTGCAGCACCTCGAGCAAGAGGCGCACGTCTTCGAAGTGCAGGCCCGTGGTCGGCTCGTCCAGGATGTAAAGGGTACGGCCAGTGTCGCGCTTGGCCAGCTCCGTGGCGAGCTTGACCCGCTGCGCCTCGCCACCGGACAGCGTCGTCGCCGACTGTCCGAGGTGGATGTAGCCCAGCCCTACGTCGTTGAGGAGCTCCAGTTTCGTGCGGATCCGCGGCTGGTTCTCGAAGAAGTCGAGCGCCTCGGCCACCGACATGTCGAGCACATCGGCGATCGACTTTCCTTTATACCGTACCTCGAGCGTCTCCCGATTGTACCGCCGTCCCTTGCAGACCTCGCACGGGACGTACACATCGGGGAGGAAATGCATTTCGACTTTCACCAGGCCGTCACCCTGACACGCCTCGCACCGTCCGCCCTTCACGTTGAACGAGAAGCGCCCCGGCCCGTAGCCGCGAATCTTCGATTCGGGCAGGTACGTGAAGAGCTCGCGAATCGGCGTGAACAGCCCCGTGTAGGTGGCCGGATTGGAGCGGGGCGTGCGCCCGATCGGGCTCTGGTCGATATCGATGACCTTGTCGATTTGATCGAGTCCTTCGATGCGATCGTGCGCGCCCGGCATCACCTTGGCGCGGTAGAAGTGCCGGGCGAGCGCGCGGTACAGGATGTCGGTGACGAGCGTCGACTTGCCCGAGCCCGACACGCCGGTCACCGCGACGAACAGGCCGAGCGGAAACTCGACGGTGAGGTTCCGGAGGTTGTGTTGGCGCGCTCCGATCACCCTCAGCTTGCGCTCGGGGTCAGCGAGGCGACGCCGTGGCGGTACCGCAATGCGCAGCTCTCCCCGCAGGTAGCGCCCCGTGAGGGAGTCGGGGTGCTGAACCACGTCGTCGACCGTCCCCTCGACCACGACCTCGCCGCCATGGCGGCCGGCGCGGGGGCCCAGGTCCACGACATGGTCCGCCGCGCGGATCGTCTCCTCGTCGTGCTCGACGACCAGCACGGTGTTGCCGAGATCGCGCAGCTCCTTCAGCGTGCCCAGCAGCCGCGCGTTGTCGCGTTGATGCAGCCCGATCGACGGCTCGTCGAGGATGTACAGTACGCCGACCAGCCGGCTCCCGATCTGCGTCGCCAGACGGATCCGCTGCGCCTCTCCGCCCGACAGGGAGTCCGCGGACCGGCCCAGGGTCAGGTAGTCGAGACCCACGTTGCGCAGGAAGCGCAGGCGATCGGTCACCTCCTTGAGGATGGGCCGGGCGATCTCCGGATCGACACCGGGCCGTCCATTGCCGCGCATCGGGATGCTCTCGAAGAAGGCGAGTGTGTCCGTGACCGGCAGGTCGACCACGTCGCCGATGCTCTTGCCGTGCACCAGAACCGCCAGGCTCTCCGGGCGCAGCCGCTTGCCGCCGCACGCGGGGCACGGCTGCTCGATCATGTACTCCTCGAGCTGTTCGCGCACGCTGTCCGATGCCGTCTCGCGGTAACGCCGCTCGACGTGGCGGAGGACGCCGTCCCAGCCCGATTCGTACTCGCCGTGCCAGCGCTCGCTGTCGTACTGAAACGTCAGCGTCTTCCCGGGCGCTCCGGACAGAACCACTTTTTTCACCTGGGCCGGGAGGTCCTTCCAGGGACTGTTCAGGTCGAACTTGAACGCGCGCGCCAGGCTCGGCAGGATCACCTTGCGCACGTAGCCGGTCGGTTCGCCCCACGGCAGGATGACGCCCTCGAGGATCGAGAGGCTCGCATCGCCGAGCACCAGGTCCGGACTCACCTCGCGGCGCGTGCCCAGGCCGGAGCATTCGGGACATGCCCCGAACGGCGAGTTGAAGGAGAACTGCCGCGGCTCGAGCTCGGCGAGCGAGAGGCCGCAGCTGGGGCACGCGTAGCGCTCGGAGAAGAGCGTGGACTTGGGGAGGGGGAGGGGGCCCTGCGCGACCTCCACCGTCCCGTCCGCCGCCTTGAGGGCCGTCTCGATCGAGTCGGCGAGCCGCGCGCGGTCCGTCCGGCGGACCACCAGCCGGTCCACCACGACCGCGATATCGTGATTCTGGCGGCGGTTGAGCTTCGGCACCTGCGCGAGGTCGTAGGTCTCGCCGTCCACCCGCACGCGTACGAACCCCTGTTTTTTCGCGGCCTCGAACACATCGCGGAACTCGCCCTTGCGCCCGCGGACCAGCGGGGCGAGCACCTCGATCTTCGTCCCCTCCGGCCAGGCGAGCACCAGGTCCGTGATCTGCGACGCGCTCTGGCGCTCGATCGGCGAGCCGTCCTTGGGACAGCGCGGCGTGCCGACCCGGGCCCAGAGCAGGCGCAGGTAGTCGTACACTTCCGTAATCGTCCCGACCGTCGAGCGCGGGTTGTGGCCCGCGCTCTTCTGCTCGATCGAGATGGCGGGCGACAGCCCCTCGATGGCGTCCACGTCGGGCTTCTCCATCAGCCCGAGGAACTGCCGCGCGTAGGCCGAGAGCGACTCGACGTAGCGCCGCTGTCCCTCGGCGTAGATCGTGTCGAACGCGAGGGACGATTTTCCCGACCCCGAGAGCCCGGTGATCACCGTGAGGCTGTCGCGCGGGATCTGGACGGTGATGTTCTTGAGGTTGTGCTCGCGGGCGCCCCTGACGACGAGCGAATCGCTGGACATAGAACCGGAGGCTAGCCAGCACGGGGTTCGCCGGTCAACTCTCCGTGATCGGGCGGTGGAGGGCCACCGCCTTGCTTAACCCCCTTTCCCTCCCTACGTTAGCCTCCCCCATGGCTACCCACGCCCTCGTCGTCCTGACGACGCTCGCCAGTGATGCCGAGGCGCGGGCGTTGGTCACAGCCCTGATCGCGGCGCGCCTGGTAGCTTGTGGAACGCTGCTCCCGGGCGCCCGTTCGATCTACCGCTGGGAGGGGCAAGTGCGGGAGGAGGCCGAGGTGGTCGTGCTGCTCAAGACCGAAGCGTCGCGGTGGGAGGCGCTCTGCGCCGCGGTACGGGAGCGCCATCCGTATGACGTGCCCGAGTTGCTCGCGCTGCCCGTCGAGCGAGGGCTGGATCGCTACCTCTCGTGGCTCGCGAGCGAGGTCGTCGCGTGATCCGCAAGCGCGAGCCACGGTGGCAATCGGCGGCCGAGCGGGCCCGCGTGGCGGCGGAGCTCATCGAGGAGGCGGAGTCGCTCACCGAGACGAGCACGATCGCCTCTCCAGCGGACCTGTTGCGTGCCGCCTTGCCGCCCCCGGTCACGGCGCAGCTCCCGCAGGCCCAGCCGGCCCCTGGGGCTCTGCCTCCAACGCCCGCCCTGCCGTCAGCCGAGCCCACGCTCGACGACGCCATTGCGCTGGACCCGGACAACGTCACGCTGCTGGTGGAGCGAGCGGAGTTGCTCGCCGGCGCGGGCCATTACCGGGCGGCGCAACAGGACTACGAGCGGGTGTTGCGAATCAACCCAACGCACGGCGAGGCGCTCACGGGGTTCGGCATCGTGCTCTCGCGCCGCGGGTTGTGGAGCGACGCGGTGCCGCAGTTGCGGCGCGCGTCGGAGGTCGACCCCGGTCGGGCGTCCGCCTGGTACTACCTCGGCGAAGCCCTCAATCACGTGGACGAGCTGAGCGGTGCGCTGGTCGCGTACGAGCGGGCCGTGGAGCTGGAGCCCCGGAATGCCAAGGCGCTGTATGGTCTGGGAATTGTGCTCGACCGGCTCAATCGCCCGGATGCGGCCACGCAGATGTACCGTCGCTCGCGGGAGGCCACCGGGAGGTGATTCGCGTGGTCGTGGACGATCTCGCGTTCCTCGCGGCGGACGCCGTGGTCCGCCCGGCTACCACGCGCCTCGATCCGACGACGCCGGCCATCCGACGCCTGGAAACCGTGGGTGGCACAGCCTTCGCGCGTGGGCTCGACCTCCACAAGGAGCTCGCTGTGGGAGCGGCGGTGGTGACGGCCGGCGGCGGTGACCTTTCCGCAGAATTCGTGATCCACGCCGTGATCCAAAGTGACACGGAGCCGGTGACCCGCGATGGAGTGGCGCAGGCCTGGCGCTCGACGCTCCAGCAAGCGCAGGAGTGGGAGTTTGCGAGCCTGACGGTGCCGCCGATCGGGATCGGCGCGGGCAATCTCTCGGTCGAGGACGCCGCCGACGTCATGGTGCCCATTCTCAGGACCCACCTCGGGAACGCCGCGTTCCCGGCGAGCGTATCCATCGTCGTGGAAACCCCGGAGGAGCGCGACGCCTTTGAAGCGGCATTGCGCCGCAGCGGAGCGGCCGAATCGTGAATCGCCGGAGCTGGGCCGTCGCCATTCTGGTGGCGTGGGTGGGCTCGCTGGGCTGGCTCACGCGACGCCAGCTGTTTGCGCCTCCGGAAGCGCGGCTCATCGAGGCGGGCCTGCGCGTCGCGCCGGGCGCGGCGTACTACCGGCTCGCGGTCGCCGGCGAGCAGGTCGGGTTCGCGTCGTCGACGATCGACACGACGGCGACGGGGCTCCGGGTCACGGACCTCCTGGTGTTGCGGGTGCCGGTGGCGGGGAGGATGCGTCGCACCGCCGCGATGAGCCAGGCCGAGGTCACTCGCGCGCTCCGCGTGCAGCGCCTTCTCGCCCGATTCGACGGCGATCCGGGAGGGTTCCTGGCGGTCGGTCAGATGAGCACTGACTCCGTGCTCACCCTGGACCTGGCCTCCCGCACGGACGCAGAAACAACCCACGTCAGCCTGCGGCATCCCATGACCCTGCCGTCGATGGTGGCCTTACGACTGGCGTTCGCCACCGACTTGAAGCCCGGGCGCACGTACCGCTTCGGCACGTTCGACCCGGTGACCCTGGCGGAGCGCGAGGTCACGATGACCGTGGGCACCGAGTCGACGTTCGTCGTGTCAGACAGCGCTGCCTACGACTCGACCGCCAAGGCATGGGTGCCCCTGCGATTCGACACGATTCGCGCGGTGCGGATCGCCCAACGAACGACAGGAGGTCCGATAACGTTCGTCTGGATCGATCGCGAGGGGCGCGTCGTGAAGGCACAGGCGCCGTCCGGTTTCACGATGGAGCGCCAGGCGTTCGAGATGGCCTACGACGGATTCCGACGCCGCGACACGACCCGCCAGGCCGCGGCGACGAGGGTGTCCCACCCAGGCGACGTGGTCGGCGCGACAGCACTCACGGCCGGCGCCGGACTCCCGCTCAAGGAGCGCGATAGCCTGCGGGTCCGGCTGACGGGCGCGACCCTGGCGGGGTTGCGTCTCACGGACGGGCGGCAGCGTGTCTCGGGAGACACCCTGACCGTACAGCGGGAGACGACGGCCGCGCTGACGGCGCGTTACACCCTGCCGGCAGGCGACTCGGGCACCGTGGCCGCCTTCCTGCGTCCGGAGCCGCTGATCCCAAGCGACCACCGGCGCGTGGTGGCACGGGCCCGGCGGATCGTCGGGAATGAACGTGACCCGGCGCGCGCGGCGCGCCTCATCAGCGAGTGGGTGCACGAGCACCTCGACCGGCACGCCACTGCGACGCTGCCGAGCGCGCTCAAGGTGCTCCAGGAACGCCGTGGCGATTGCAACGAGCATACGCTCCTGTACGTCGCGTTGGCGCGCGCGGCCGGGCTCCCCGCCCGCACCGCCGCGGGCCTCCTCTATCTCAACGGCCGCTTTTACTATCATGCCTGGCCCGAGGTCTATCTCGCGGACTGGGTGGCGGTGGACCCGACCCTGGGCCAGTTCCCGGCGGATGCCGCCCACCTGCGCTTCAGCACGGGCGCGCTGGCGCGGCAGGCGGAGCTCCTCCCCCTGATCGGAGGCCTCAAGCTCGAGGTGCTATGATCCGACTGGAGCATCTCACCAAGCACTACGGCAGCTTCGTGGCGGTGGACGACCTGTCGCTCGAGGTCCCTCGCGGCGTGCTGTACGGCTTCCTCGGGCCGAACGGCGCGGGCAAGACCACCACGCTCCGGATCATCGCGGGCATTCTCCGCCCCACGAAGGGGCGGGTCTTCCTCGGTGGCGACGACGTGCACGACCGGCCGCTGTCCGCGAAGTCGCGCCTGGGATTCATTCCCGACCGGCCGTTCGTCTACGACAAGCTCACGGGGGCCGAATTCCTGCGCTTCGTGGCGGCATTGTACGGGCAGGAAGGCGACGCGGTCGAGCGCCGCATCAGCGAGCTGCTGGAGGTGTTCGAGCTGACGGTCTGGAAGGACGAGCTGGTCGAAGCCTACAGTCACGGGATGCGCCAGAAGCTGATCATCTCGAGCGCCCTGATCCATCGCCCGCAGTACATCGTGGTGGACGAACCGATGGTGGGCCTCGACCCCAAGGCGGCCCGCCTTCTCAAGGACATCTTCCGCCAGTTCGTGCACCGCGGCGGGACGGTGCTCATGAGCACCCACACCCTGGAAGTCGCGGAGGCGATGTGCGATCGCGTGGCGATCATCCAGCACGGCAAGATCGTCGCCGAGGGCACGGTGCGCGAGCTACGGGCGCAGCACCACGCGGGAGGGGGGGACGCGAGCCTCGAGGAGCTGTTCCTGAAGCTCACCGGAGGCGCCCAGGTGCGCGACCTGGTGGAGGTGCTGGGCGACGGCGGTGAGAGGGCATGATACAGCCGTCGCTGTGGCGCGTACTCGAGCCCAAGTGGCGGACGGCGCTGCAGCGCCTGCGGGAGGAGCGCTCCCGCGGCCCGGGCCGACTGCTCATCCTCGTGCTCGCCGCAAGCGGCTTCTGGCTCGGCGTGTTCGGCATCCTGTACCGCATCCTCAAGTACTTCCGCGGCGTGGAGGACGTGGGGCCGTTGCTCGCGGGCAAGATCCTGGGAGTCGTTCTCCTGGCGTTCGTCGGCATCCTCGTGCTGTCGAACGTGATCACGGCATTGTCGAGTTTTTTCCTCTCCAAGGACCTGGACCTGCTGTTGTCCGCGCCGGTGGACTGGCTGCGGCTCTATTGCGCCAAGCTGGGGGAGACGCTGCTGCATTCGTCGTGGATGGTCGCGCTCATGGCCGTGCCGATCTTCGTCGCCTACGGTGTGGTGTTCCGGGGTGGCCCGCTGTTCGTTCCCTACGCGGTCCTTACGGTGGCGCCGCTGCTCGTGCTGCCCGCGGTGGCGGGTTCGGCGCTCACGCTCGTGCTCGTGAACATCTTCCCGGCGCGCCGCACGCGCGATCTGTTGTCCATCGTCGCCCTCGGCGCCGTCGGCGTCCTCATTCTCCTGTTCCGGTTGATCCGGCCGGAGCGCCTGGCATCGCCCGAAGGCTTCCGGAACCTCGTGGAGTTCATCGCCGTGCTGCGGACGCCCACCTCGCCCTACCTCCCCAGTGAGTGGGCCGCCCAGGCGGTGATGGGATTCCTCCGCGGCAAGATCGACCTGCTGCCGCTGGCGCTGCTCTGGAGCACCGCGGGTTCGTTCGTGGTCCTGGGCGCGACGCTGCACCGACAGCTGTTCGCGCCTGGCTTCACGAAGGCACAGGAGGCGGCAGAGCGGTTCGTGCGCGGAACGCTGTGGCGTCGCACCGTAGGCGTCATGCTCGCCTTCCTCCCCGTGGCGAAGCGCGAGTTCGTGATCAAGGACGTGAAGCTGTTCTTCCGCGACACGACGCAATGGAGCCAGCTCATTCTCCTCGCGGTGCTGGTGGTCGTGTATCTGTTCAACATCAAGACCCTGCCGCTGCATCGCGGCGAGTCTGTCGGCTTTTTCTACATCACCCTCGTTTCGTTCCTCAATCTGGGCCTGGCTGGTTTCGTGCTCGCCGCCATCGCGGCGCGGTTCGTTTTTCCCGCCGTGTCGCTCGAGGGACGCCACATGTGGCTGTTGCGCTCGAGCCCCCTCGACCTGCGGGCGCTGTTGTGGTCCAAGTACTGGGTGGGCACGATCCCCCTGCTCGCACTGGCCCTGCTGCTCACCGGGCTCACCAACGTGCTGCTGCAAGTCCAGCCGTTCATGATGGCGATGTGCCTGGTGACCATCGTCGGCCTGACGTTCGCGATCGCCGCGCTGGCGCTTGGCTTCGGGGCATTGTTTCCGCAGTTCGAGACCGAGAATGCGGCGCAGATTCCCACCTCGTTCGGCGGCCTCGTCTACATGATGGCCGCGATCGCGGTGCTCGCCGCGGTGATCTTCTGTCTGTGGCAGGGGGTGTTCCAATACGTCCGGGCGGTGTATCTGGGACGGCCCGTCGTGATCGACGCCTGGATGATCTGGTGGTTCGCGGCGGCCGCGGGCCTGTGTGCAGGCGTCACCGCCGCCGCGCTGCGAGCCGGCCTGCGGCGGATGGAGCGCTTCGAGTTCTGATTACAGCGGGAAGTTCAGCCCCGCGAGGACATTGAAGGACGTGTTGTCGGCGAACACGAACTTCCCTTCGAGGAACGGCTTGAACGGCCGCGAGCGGCGTCCCTCCCACCCGGCGAACACATTGGCACCGGCATCACCCTGTCCATTGGCGTGCCGGTAGGCGAACCCGCCGCCGAGGTAGAACAGCCCGTAGACCGTGGGGGGATGGTACTTCAGATCGGCGTTCAGCCGATAGGGCGAGCCGTCCGCGCCCGTGTAGAACTCCGCCGACGGCACCAGCACCCAACGACGCCCGACCGGGAGGTTGAGCTGGCCGCCGAGAAACCAGTGCTCGAACTCGAAGTCGTACCCAACGCGCGGGCCCACGCCCGGAGGATCCACCCGGACGGCCCGGCCACCGCGCACGCGGCGCTGGGCTTCGGCCGCCGTCGCTATCATGGCCAGACCCGCGATCACGATTGCGCCCCACAGTGTGAGCCTCATCACGCCGGCGCTCCCGCCTTGAAGGTCGGACAGTGATATGAAAGTGAGGTGGCAAAAGCAAGAGACTTCCACCGCCCTTATTCGATCCGGTACGGAATCCCTACCTCGTTCGTCCGATAGTTGTCCGCGGTGCCGAGCAGCAGCGTCGCCGCGTCGAGCGCGTCCACGATGAAGCGATCGATGCCCGTGCGGCGCGCGATCCAGGTGCGTTGATAGGTGCCGTCGCCGTTGTCGGTCATGGGAACGCGGCGCCAGCTCGTCCCCAGGCGATCGGCGAGCCGTTCAGACGCGACCCTGCAGACGATGTTAACGCGTGACGATCATCACATCAGGCGGCGACGCGCGTTCCGCAGGCGTGGCAATACCGCGCCTCGTGCTCGAGCGCGCTGCCGCACCGCGCGCAGTAGCCGGGCGCGGCGGCGAGCCGGCAGCCGCATTCGGAGCAGAAGGCTGCGTCGGGCTCGGGGCGGGGACCGTGGGCCGGACATGCGAGATGCGGGATGCGGGATGCGGGATGCGCCGTGGCGTCGGGCACTACGCTTCCCGCATCCCGCATCCCGCTTCCCGGCCCCTCGGCGCGGAGAGCGGCGAGAGCTTCGGACGTGTACCGTGTCTTCAGGACGTCGTAATCCGCGTCCGACAGCTTACCCGTCGCGCGGTCGAACTCGATCTCCTTGAGCGCCCGCAGCGCGACAGCGCGAGGACTGAGATCATCCTCGGGATCCTCCCCTTCATCCCCCCGTCCCTCGTTCCCCGTCCCTCGTCCCTCGACTTCCGGATACAGAATCGGTCGCAGAACGAAGTACACCGCTCCCGTGGCGAGCAGGATGCCGGCGACGAGCTCGAACACCGTGCTCAGGTTGGCAGCTGGTCGAGCTCGCGGCGCAGGCGCTCGAGCTCCTCCGGCGCGGCGGTGACGTTCGAGGCCGCCGGCGGGGCGGCCGGGACGCCGGATGCCGCTCGGGCCCAGCGGCGCAGCACCAGGGTCAGAGCGGCGGCGGCGACGACGATCACCACGGCGGGCGTGAAGTAGCCCGCCAGGTTGAAGCCGCGCTTGGGAGGCGCCATCAGGATGGTGAGGCCATGCGCGTGCACGAACTGATCGACGATCTGTTGCCCGGTCATCCCGCGCTCCGCCAGGGCGATCACCTGCCGGTGCATCTCCGGGCTCACGCCGCATGTGAAGTCGGTCGTGCGACACGTGTACACGTCGAGGTTGCAGCCGCAGGTACAGTGGAGCTGCTTTTCGATGGCCTGGATAGCGGCGTCGTTGTCGGCGGCGACGACAGGATCGAGCGGCCTGCCAGCGCGTGCCGGATCCCAGAGGCGGCCGGAGGGGCCGGTGGACGGGAGCGTATCCTGAACGGGGACAAAACGACGGAACGACGGAACGACGGAGAGGAGTCCTGCAGCGGCGAACCCGAAGAACTCGCGGCGCCCACATTCCGTCGCTCCATCATTCCGTGGCCGCATCATTTCTCCTCCACCAGCCGCACCGCATACCCAGCTTGAGCCCGTTTGACGGCCGGGGAGCCGCCCGGCCACATCACGATCAGCCCGCCGAGGGCGACGATCATCCCGCCGTACCACACCCACCAGACGAGCGGGTTGATCGTGAAACGGAAGACGGCCTGCTCGGTCCCGTTGACCACGCCGCCCAGAACGACGTAGAGATCCTCCCGTAGGTCGCTCCGGATGCCGACTTCGGTGGATGGCTGGAACGTCGGGCGGCCGAGGGCGTCGACGTGCTGCCGTTTCTCGGTGGTGAGCACGCCCAGCGGAGTGCCGTCCCGGGTCACGTCGAGCGTCGCCGCCGTCACCTGACGATTCAGCGCGTCGTACTGCGAGATCCCGAGATGCGTGAGCCGGTAGGTCCAGCCGTAGGGGCTCCGGATCGACGCGGACTCTCCCGGCTTGAGGGTCGCTTCGGTCTCGGTCTTGAACGCCATCCCGGCGAACGCCACGAACAGGATGACGATGCCGGTGTGAACGATGTAGCCGCCGTAGCGCCTGCGGTTGCGCGCCAGCAGCCGGCCGAGCGCCAGCGCATAGCCCTCGCCGTACTGGCGGTGCCGCGCACCGGTGCCGCGAGCGAATTCCTGGACGACGGTGCCCATTACGAACCCTCCGAGCGCCATCGCCATGAGGGCATAGAAGTCGCGGATGCCCGCGACGAGCAGGACCAGGCCAGTGAACACGCCGACCGTCACGGGTACCGCAAACTGGCGCTGCAGGTTCGGGAGGGAAGCCCGGCGCCAGGCGATGAGGGGCCCGATGCCCGTGAGGCCGAGGAGCGCCAGCCCGAGCGGAATGTTGACCTGGTTAAAGAACGGCGGACCCACCGTGACCTTGGTCCCCTGCACCAGCTCGGACAGGATCGGGAACAGCGTGCCCCACAGCACCGAAAAGGCGATCCCGATGAACAACAGATTGTTGAACAGGAAGCTCGCCTCACGGCTCACCATCGACTCGAGCCGCGCTTCGGCCTCGAGGAGCGGCAGCCGCGTGGCATACAGCGCGAAGCTCGACACGCCCGCGACGATCAGGAACGCGAGGAAGAAGTAGCCGACGCTCGACTGCGTGAAGGAGTGCACGCTCGAGATCACGCCCGAGCGGGTGATGAACGTCCCGAAGATCGACAGCAGCCACGACCCGATGATCAGGGCGAGGTTCCATTTCTTCAGCATCCCCCGCTTCTCCTGGATCATCACGGAGTGCAGGAACGCGGTCATCGTGAGCCAGGGGAGCAGCGAGGCGTTTTCCACCGGGTCCCACGCCCAATAGCCGCCCCAGCCGAGCTCCACGTACGCCCACCACATGCCGAGGCAGATCCCGATCGACAGGAACAGCCACGACAGGAGCGTCCACTTGCGGATCGCGACGAGCCAGTCGGCGTCGAGCCGCTTCGAGAGCAGCGCGGCGAGCGCGAAGGCGAATGGGATCGTGATGGAGATGTAGCCGAGGTACAGCATCGGCGGGTGGAACACCATCCCGGGGTTCTGCAGCTGCGGGTTCAGGCCGCTTCCGTCGAGGGGCGTGTACGGCAGACGCTGGAACGGGTTCGCGTGCCCGAACAGCATGACCGAGATGAAGAACGCGGCCACGACCGACACGACCCCGGCGACGTGGGGCAGGAGGTGGCGGTGGCGCCGTGAGGTGAGCGCCAGGGCGAGCGACCCGAACACGGATAGCACAGTCGCCCAGAACAACAGGCTCCCCTTCTGCCCGGCGTAGAGCGCCGACCACGTGTAGAAGATGGGGAGGTTGCGGCTGGTGTACGCGGCAACGTACTCGACGTTGAAGTCGTGCTGGAACAGCGCCCACTCGAGTGACACGACCGCCACGAGCAGGGCGCCGCACATCGCGAACACCGCGTGCCGCGCACTGCGCGCCAGGTCGGGACGGGGAGGCGTGGCCAGACCGCCCATGAATCCCGCGAGCGCCCCCCAGACGCCCAGCAGGAAGGCGAGCCACAGAGCCAGCGTGCCGAGCAGGGTCATCTAGGCTTTGGGAACCGCCTCATAGCGCGACCCGCACTTCGCGAGCACGCTCGTCGCGTAGATCACACCGTCGTTCTGGAGCCGGCCCTCGACCACCACCTCGACGCTGTCGTTGAAGGTATCGGGCGGCAGGCCATGGAATACCACGGGATACCGGGCGCTCCCGTCGGTGACCTGGAAGCGCAGCGTCTGGGATGCCACGTCTTTGGATACGGTGCCCGGTACGACGCGGGCACCGACCTTCATGCCGACATTATAGAAGGAAGGGTCGACCGCGATCTTCTGCGTCAGCTCGGTCGGCGTGAGGAAATACTGGCCGGTTTGCTTCACGCCCGATGCCATGAGGTAGCCCACCGAGCCGACGATCAGCACCGCGCCGATGGCGAACTTCGTTCCCGCGTTCATACCCCCAATTATACCTTCCCGCGTCGCGCCTGCTCCAATGCCCAGCGTACTGCCTCTTCGGGCAACTGCACGCGTGGGATGTCCAGGCCCGCCGTGAAAGAATCGTGAAACCCAACGACGGGGGTCTCGATGCGCCGGGCGAGCGCGATCTCCGACAGCGTGCCCCAGCCGCCGCCGATGGCGATCATCGCGCCCGCCGCTCGCACGATCAGGGCGTTCCGCATCTCGCCCATCCCCGTCGCCAGCGGCACGTCGATGTCGGGGTTGGCGTCGGCCGGATCGTTTCCCGGGAGGATCCCGACCGTGAGCCCGCCCGCCTGTTTCGCTCCGCGTGCCGCCGCCGCCATCACCCCACCCAGTCCCCCGCACAGCAGCACGGCCTGCCGCTCCGCCAGCAGGCGTCCCACGGCGGCCGCCCACTCGGCTTCCTGCGGCGTGCACGTGCTGCCGCCGACGACGGCGACGAGCGGTCCCCTCATTGGTGGTCACCGAAGGGTGGCTTGGCGAGGCCTCGGTCCGTCACGAATCCGGTCACGTAACGCGCCGGCGTGACGTCGAAGGCGGGATTGAGCACGGCGGCCGCCGCCGGCGCGATGCGTCGACCGGCGAGCATCGTCACTTCCTCCGGTCCCCGCTGCTCGATCGGAATGCGATCGCCGTCGGACAACGCAGGGTCGATGGTCGTGGACGGCGCCGCGCAGTAGAACGGCACACCATGATGCAATGCGAGCACGGCGAGCGCGTACGTGCCGATCTTGTTGGCGAAGTCGCCGTTCGCGGCGATGCGGTCGGCTCCGACGATCACCAGATCGATCTTGGCCTGCCGCATGAGCGAGCCCGCCGCCGCATCGGCGATCACCGTGCACGGGATCCCGGCGTGCCCGAGCTCCCACGCCGTGAGACGCGAGCCCTGCAACACGGGACGCGTCTCGTCCACGAACACTTCCACTCGCCGTCCCGCTTCGTGCGCCAGATAGATCGGCGCGAGCGCCGTGCCGATCCCTCCCGTGGCGAGGGCACCCGCGTTGCAGTGCGTGAGCACCGCGGCGCCGTCGGGGACGAGTGGCAGCCCCGCTTCGCCGATCCGGCGGCACATGGCGCGGTCCTCTTCCCAAATGGCCGTGGCGGTGGTCTTGAGGCGCTCCCAGATCGCCGCGCCGTCGCCAAGCGTTTCGCGACCGGCGCGCGCCATCCGGTCGAGCGCCCACCGGAGGTTCACGGCGGTGGGCCGGGTCGCGGCCAGCAGCGTGACGAGCTCGTCGAGCCGGGCGACAAAGCGCTCGCGGGGCGCGGCCCGGAGGTCCCGAGTGCCCGCCACGACTCCCATCGCCGCCGCGATACCGATCAGGGGTGCGCCACGAACCTGGAGCGTGCGAATCGCGTCCGCTACCGCCTCCGCGGTCTCCAGGTCGCGTTCGATCCGCGCATCGGGGAGCGCCCGCTGGTCGACGATGCGCACGGCGCCGGAGGGAGACCAGGCGATCGCTTGGACGGTCATGGGACCAACTTAACGCGGAACTCGGAACGCGGAACGTGGAACAGGCGCGCGGGCGTCGGGCCGGCCTGTTCCGCGTTCCGAGTTCCCCCTTCCGCGTTCTCGTTGTACCATTCTCACCGCCATGAGCTACGAAACCCTCCTTTTCGAAATCCGCGACGGCGTCGCCTTCATCACCATCAACCGCCCGGACAAGCTGAACGCGCTCAACGACCAGGTGGTCAACGA
>QHUS01000049.1:0-96392 GCA_003222035.1 Gemmatimonadota bacterium
TGGTGTAGCTCGGGGGCGCGTTTAGATCCCACCCATCTCCCATCGTCTCACGGGTGATCGGGTCGTCGTAATCACGCGACGTCCCGCCCTCGTCCCACAGCGAACGCGTCATATCCGCCACGACGCCGCCCTGCCGCCAATCGGCGGTCAGAGCCAGCGTGAGCCGCTTCCACCGGAGCGTGCTCGAAAAGGCCATCACGAAGTCCGGGTTCGCATCCCCCGCGACCGTGTCGCGCGTATACGCTACCGCGCTCGAATCCGTGACCAAGATGCCGATCGGCAGCGGGTTGCCGTTGGCGTCGAGGGGGACGTTGCCCCAGATCCAGGTCGTTCGCCCACCGGGGCTGATGAAGTTGCGCCCGAACGCCGCGCCGAAGGAACCCGGCGCGGGGAAGCGTGGCACGGACGGCGGCAGGTTCTTGATCTCTTGTCTGTTCTTGCTGAAGCTCGCCCGCAGACTCCAGTCCAGGTCGTGCGTTTGGACGGCTGCCGCGGTCAACCCGAGCTCGATGCCGATGTTCGACAACTCGCCGCCGTTGATCACGAGGTTAGTGAGACCGCCTGAGGGAATCGTGGCTGGCTGCAGCAGCAGGTCGGTGATCTTCCGGCTGTACCCGGTGCCCTCGAACTGGAGGCGGCGGTTGATGAAGGTCACATCGGTGCCAGCCTCGATCTCGGTGAGGGTTTCCGGCTTGATGTTGGCATTGCCCGCCACGGCGGCCTGCACCAGGGTCGCTGTGCCACCGATGTTGGTACCGGTGCGCAGCAGCAAGTCCCGATCTCCGTACCGCGGCCGGTTGCCCGTCCGGGCCCACCCGCCTCGGAGCTTGACCTCGTTGACGAGATCGCCCAGGTCCGTGAATCGATAGGAGGCCGAGGCGCGCGGGAAGACGTAGTACTTGTTCCGATCGCCGTTGGCACTGGAGCGGTCGGCCCGCACGCCGCCGGCGAGCGTCAGCCGCTGATCGAGCGCCAGCACCTGCTCGTTGGCGACCCACGCCATATCCCGGAACTCTCCGTACACGCTGTCCGACCCATCGCGCACGGTGCCGCTGTTGGTGGTCTCGACACCGGGCAGCAGGCCGCGGGCGCGATCCCGCAGCACCCGGTTGTACTGCGACTCGTAGGAGAAGCCGCCCGTGGTCGTGAAGGAGAGACCGCCGGATGGCTGGTAGTTCCAATTGCCGCCGACATAGACGTTGTCATTGAAGATGTTGCCTTCCGTTCGCACCGCGGTTCCCAAGAACCCGTCGTTGTTCTCGTATTGGACGAAGGACGGCGAGAACAGGTCGCCCGAGACCTGAGCGCGGTCCAGGCCGCCGATGGCCGTCAACGAGATCTGATGCTGACCCTGGCTCAAGGCGGCCCACGTCGCGCTGAGGTTTCCGATCTGGCGGGACACCAGCTCGTTGAGCTGCAGATACTGGAACGTCTCGAACGGGTTGGAGATCGTCGACCCGCCGCCGTTGAACGGGTTGCGCACGTACGTCCCAGTCGCGCCTACCGAGTCCAGGTTGATGACCCCCGGCGTGTAGGCGAAAGCATAGATCGGCGACGTATTCGTGTTGTCGTTGTTCGAGAGGCCGCGGTTCAGACTGTTGCGGGTCGCGTTGAGGCCCACGTTGACCTTGATCTTCCCCTGGAGGAAGGACTGGTCGACGTTGGTCCGGAGCGTATACAAGCGGGCGCCCGTGTTTGGGGCCGTGCCGGGTTCGTTGCGTGCGGTCGCGTTCACGTAGTACTGGGTGACCGGCGTTCCGCCACTGATGCTGCCGGTCACCTCGTAGGATGGGCTAGTGTTGCTGTAGAACTCCTTTTGGTAATCGTGCGTAAAGGGGATCTGCCCGCTGGGGTAGAGTGAGTCCAGGTAGGCCGAGCTCCGGCCGATGCGGCTCGTGAGATTGAACGCCGGGGCGCCGCCCCTCCCGTGCCTGCTCTTGATGATGACGACGCCGTTGGTGGCGCGAGAACCGTACATCGCGGTCGCCGCCGCCGACTTGAGCACCTCGATGGACTCGATCTCCGCCGGATTCAAGTCCGCAAGCCGGTTCACGAGCGCATCCTGAGTGCCGCCGATGCCGGAAGGGTTCGTGCGGTTGCCGGCGCCCGTTATGCTGTTGGCGCCGTCGGAAATGGCGTCGTTCGAGATGATGGCCCCATCCATCACGAACAGCGGTTGTCCATTCCCGAGAATGGAGGTGACCCCCCGGATCTGCACCTGGGCGCCGCCTCCTGGCGCGCCGCTGTTCATCGAGATCACCGCGCCTGGCACTTTGCCCTGCATCGCCTGCTCGATGGACTGCGCCGGAGCCCTGGTCAGTTCGTCGTTCCCCACCTGCACGGTCGCCGTGGTCGCGTTGCGGCGCTCCACCGTCGTTGCCTGACCCGTTACAACGACGGCCTCGAGCTTGAAGGGATCCTCCTGCAGTGCCACCACGACGTTCGACTCGTCGGCCTTCACCGGCACTTCCTTCCGCTGGTAGCCGATCGCGCGGACCACAAGCCGAACGTCGCCGGCCGCGACCATGATGTGAAACGAGCCGTCGGCCCCCGACTGGGCCACGCCCTGACCACCGACCTCGGTGATCGTCGCCAGACCCACCGGCACCTCGCCCAACGCGCGTGTTACACGGCCCGTGACCTCACGCCCCTGGGCACGGGTCGCCACCGGCGTAAGGCTGAGCGCAAGGACGGCGAGCGCCCACACTGTGAGCTTGCTCATGCGCTGTCTCCGTTTTGTGAGGATGGATGCTACAGGGAGGAGAATCGCCGAGGTGGAACACGGCGAGGGCCCCGCGGGCGCATCCAGCGCGACGACGCGAGACCCTGCTTCCCGGGGGACAACAAGTGCGACGGCCCGGGCAACACGACATGTGACGGCGATCCATGTCGCTTACCCTAAAGGTGCAGGAACGCCGGCCTGACGTGCACGTGTCGTGCCGTCGCCACATCGTGCGGCAATTACGTCATGGTGTGGCGCCGCCGCAACGCCCGAGGTTGCAGTGGGCGACTACAATGCCGCTAGCGGTTGCGGTTTGGGACTCCCCGTTTCGTCCACAGGAGGATCACACCGCAGCCCGAGTCCAGGCGTTGGTATTGAGGGGGAGCGCTGAAGAGGTTGGAGTAGACCTCGATCGCCAAGACCTCGTCGGGCACCAGCGGCAGTGATGGGGTCTGCATCGGCGGGAGAGGGTAGTACACCCCATCGATGAAGTACGAGGGCGGGCAGTAGTTTGCGAGTGCAGGATTGAGGATCTGCCCCTGGCCCCGCTGCAGCTCGACCAAATAGCTCGACCCGTTCGGCAGCAGCCGTACACCGGGGACCATCCGAAATACTTCCTCGAACTGCACGGCACCGGAGCGCCTGATATCAGTCGTGTCGAGGAAGTGCCCTTGCGCCGCGGTGCGACGCCGGTCGAAGCCCACCCGGGTCAAGTAAGGCTCGTAGCGTCCTTCCACGGTGACCGGATCCAGGACGGCGATCGAATCACCCATGACGATTTCCACACGTTGCGTCACGCCCGGCCGCACCGTCGTCTGGGTTCGGCCAGATGGATAGCCGATGGCGTGGGCTTCGACGATCCGCGGACCGGCCAAGACGTCTTGGAGCGTGAAACCCCCACCCCCGTCTGCCCGTGTGCGCCGGTCAGTGCCGATCGCTACCACTTCCGCTTCGGGAATGCCGGCTCCGTTCTGTTTCCGCACGAACCCAGTGACCGTCCCCACACTGGCAGCCGTAGCCAGATCGAGGGCGGCGCGGCCGAACGCGCGCCCCGCCAGATCGACTAGCACCATGCCAGGCGGGCCGTCCCCGGCCCTTCCCTGGATGAGTATCGCAACATCAGTCGGGACGTTGCACAGCAGCACGCGGCCGGAGCGGTCCGATCGCCCCGCGGCCGTGCCCGGCTCGGCGCGGACCGATCCTGCGCCGAGGATGTAGATGTTCCAGTGGGCAGTCACGGCGACGTTGGCCAACGGCTTGGCGTCGACCACGTCGCGCACCAGACCCAGAATCGCTCCCGTCTTCTGCCACGGATCGTGAGGGCATAAGGTACGGTGCGCCGTAGCGGGACCGGGCGTCGTCAGTGTAACGGCGGTTATACCGCCCGCGGCCACGTCCACGACCATGGGCGGCGCCGCCAGGCCGGTCGAGTCGAGGACGGGGTGATCGAACGTGAGCCGGTAGCGGCCGGGGGCAAGAGCGGCCAGCTCGAACCGCCCGGCGCCGTCGGTGCGTGCCGTGCGGTTGGTCCCCTCGACCCAGACCTCGGCGCCCGCGAGTGGCGCCGCGGTGACCAGACTGTCGTAGACAACGCCGCGCAGCAGCGTAGTGCCTTGCGCGACCGCACGACCGGCCGGGAGCAAGCCTGCCCACGCGATCAGGAGGGTCGGTCGGACGGCGGCGCGACGGACCATGGTCTCATAATAGCGCGATGCATTGGTCGTGCCACATGACAACGGCTAGATTGGGAAACCGCGATGGCGGAACTCACGCGCACACCCCCACTCACCAAGCTCTCCGAAGAAGAAGAGCTGTTCCGCGACACCGTCCGGGACTTCGCTGAACGAGACATCCGGCCGCGAGTGGCCGCGATGGAAAGGGCTTCCGCCATCGATCCGGCGCTGCTCGCGCGGTGTTTTGAGCTCGGGCTCATGGGCATCGACATCCCCGAGACCTACGGCGGTGCCAGCGGCAATCTGCTGATGACCGTCCTCGCCGTCGAGGAGCTGTCGGCGGTCGACGCCTCGGTCGCGATCTTCGTGGACGTCCAGAACACCCTGGTCAATACACTGCTCCGCAAGTGGGCGAGTGACGACATCAAGCAACGCTACCTGCCCCGCCTCGCCACCGACTTGCTCGGTGCCTACGCCCTCTCCGAGCCCGAATCGGGGTCGGACGCCTTCGGGCTGCAGACGCGCGCCACGCGACAGGGACACGCGTGGATCCTCGAGGGCCGGAAGCTCTGGATTACGAACGGCGCGGAGGCAGGTCTGTTCGTGGTGTTCGCCAACACCGACTTCAGCAAAGGCTACAAGGGCATTACGGCGTTCGCCGTGGAGCGCGGGCTCAAGGGGTTCAGTGTCGGCAAGAAGGAGGACAAGCTCGGCATCCGGGCGTCGAGCACGTGCGAGCTCATCCTCGACGGCTGCGAGGTCCCCGCGGCGAACGTCGTCGGAGCGGTGGGCGTCGGGTACAAGGTGGCGATCGAAACGCTGAACACGGGGCGGATCGGGATCGGGGCGCAGATGATCGGTGTGGCGCGGGGCGCCCTCACCGCCGCCCTCAAGTACGCAAAGGAGCGGAAACAGTTCGGCAAGGCGATCGGCGAGTTTCAGGCCGTGCAGTTCCAGCTGGCTCAGGCCGCGACGGACCTCGAGGCCGCCAGGCTGATGGTGTATAATGCCGCCCGCCTCGAGACCGCCGGCGAGCCGTACACCACGCAGGCGGCGATGGCGAAGCTATTCGCATCACAGGTCGCGGAACGGGTCACGTCGCTCGCTGTCGAGCTGTTCGGCGGGTACGGCTACACGAAAGAGTATCCGGTCGAGAAGTTCTATCGCGATGCGAAGATCGGGACGATATATGAGGGCACGAGCAACATGCAGCTCAATACGATCGCGAAGCAAATCCTAAAATGAGAGGTCGGACGGTCGGACAGCGGGATTGAACAGAAGGGAGGAAGACGTGCGAGCAGTGGGAGTTTTGGCAGCCGCGGGATTGCTGCTGATCGGCACCGCCAGGCCGGTGGCGCAGGGGAAGGGGCCCAAGAAGTACGCGGTCACGACCGATCACGCCCTGGCCGTGTCAAAGGAAGCGCTCGGCAAGCACGGCTATGAGGTCGATCGCGTCGAGACTAGCGGGCACGATTACGTCGTCTGGTATCGACTGGGGAACAAGGGGAAGGGTAAGGGCAAGGGCCCGCCGGCGAAGATGGTGATCCACCGGACGGAGGGTCGGGTGGTGTTTCTCAGCACGCCGAGCGTGGTGCTGGTCGACATCGATGTGAGGCTGAAGTTGTGACGAGCACGACCCGACGATGTCGACATGATATCGCGACAGTACGCTTTCTGATCGCGTCGACCGCGCAGCCGGCTCGGCGACAGCGGCGTCCTGCATCGTAAGATATTGAAACATATTACCTTACCATCACCCAGTGATACACGGCACGGTGCCGCCATAGCCGTACGCCAAAGTTGAAGCTGCCCGGTGATCCGGGGGTGGTCGGGTTTGTGCCCGCCCCCATCCCAACACCGTGGCAGCCGCGCTGAGGCCGCCGCGCCCTCTCCTCAGCCCACCGATTGAGGAGAGTGCTACGTATGCGTGCCTTCATGGTGCTTTGTGCCCTGGTGGCAACGCCGCTGATAGTCGGCGTATCGCAGGGTCTTCCGGGCAAGAGTTCGTGCGTTAACGGCAAGGGGACCGTCACTCGCTCGCCGCAGGGGACGGCCAATGCCCATCAGGGGCTGTGCGCGCAGCAGGATCCGCCGCCTCCGCCCCAGCCACCGCCCCAGCCCCCGCCCCCTCCCTCGCCGACGGGCTGCGTCCAGTCGCCGGCCGGAAGTGGCACCGCGTCGGTCGACGGGCAGGTGTTCATCGACGCAGATCCCTGGCCTGGTCTTGCCGGCTGGTGCGTAGAGCTGAGCGGGCCTGTGAGCGCAACGGCTGTCACCGACCCGCTCGGCAACTTCAGCTTGTCAGGCCTGCCGGCCGGTTCCTACACGGTTTGTGAGGTCCGCCAGAGCGGTTGGACCCAGACCTTTCCGACGTCGGGGGCATCCTGCGCTAGCGGCGCCGGGTACAGCGTGCCGCTCGACGATGGGGGCACTGCTGGCTTCATTTGGTTTGGCAACATCCAGCAGCCGTAGGGCTGACGGCGACCCCACTGCCGAGGTTCACGAGTGATGCCATGATGACGCGACAGTGCACTTATGGTGGTCGCGTGGTCACGCAACGCGGGCGTCACAAACTGAACAATGACGCGTAAGTTTATGAGTAGCAGCATGTTGTTGATTACCGTGACGCGCCACACGGCCACGGCGGGCATTTGTCGCGAACTTCGGAGCGCCCTGGGACAGGGGGGCCGGGTGGGTGCGCCCACCGGCTTCCCCAGCCCAAGGCGATCCGCTGAGGCCGCCCCTCCTCAGCCCCAACTGAGCTAGGAGCGTACGAACGTATGCGAGCCCTCATGGTCGTTTTCGCCCTGGCCGTCGCGTCCTCTGCGACGGCGGTCTCCCAGGGTCAGTCCTTGACCGGCAAACAGGCCGTCCTTAAGGACAGCAAAGGCAAGGGGCAAGACGCTGCGCATTGCGCGAAGCGCTTTGCCAAGCACGCCGACAAGGACATGAAAAAGTGTCCGGCCGATCCCCTGCCCCCGCCCCCGCCCCAGCTTCCTCCACCGACGTCATCGGGCGGCTGCGTGAGCTCTGGGCCGGGCACGGGGTCAGGCACGATCGGCGGGCAGGTGTTCAAGGATCAGGATCCCTGGCCGTTCCTCGGTGGCTGGTGCGTCCAGCTCTTAGACGCAAGCGGCGCGGTCGTGGCCATGGCGGTAACGTCAGACACAAGCTTGGACAGCGACAACGACAACTTCACGTTCAAGGGTGTCGCCGCGGGAACCTACACCGTCTGTGAGATAGTCGCGAACACTTGGTCCCTCGACTACCCGTCGGCGTCGTATGCGTGTGGCTCGGGTGGGTACAGCGTCCCCGTGACGGACGGCTCTGGCGCGGGCTTCATTTGGTTCGGGAATCTGCCCTAGCATAGCCGCAGTACAAGAGTCTTAGCCAAGGCCCCACTGTCGGCAGCGACCGGCAGTGGGGTCTTCGGCATCTGTTCGCCCCAGGCTTACCTGCGCGCGGCGCCCCGACGAAGTTCCGCCTCTATGCACACCGCCCGACGCACCCACTCGTTCACCGAATCGGTGATTCGCGGCATGACCCGGCTCGCAAGCGAGCGCGGCGCCATCAATCTGGCTCAAGGGTTTCCGAACTTCCCTGCCCCGGACGCACTGAAAGAAGCCGCGGCGCGCGCGGTGCACGGCGACGTGAACCAGTATGCCATTACTTGGGGCGCCAAGCGTCTGCGGGATGCCCTCGCCCGGAAGTACGCGGAGTGGTACGGCATGACGGTGAACTCCGAGACCGACGTCACCGTCACCTGCGGCGCCACGGAAGCCATGGCCGCAGCCCTGCTCGCGATCGTCGATCCCGGCGACGAAGTCATCGTGTTCGAGCCGTTCTACGAGAACTACGGGCCCGATGCCATTCTCTGCGGCGCCAAGCCGGTGTACGTGCCACTGGACACCACTCGGGAGCTCGACCTGGACCGTTTGGCCGCCGCGTTCTCCTCGCGGACGCGCGCCATCATCGTGTGCACGCCGAACAACCCAACGGGCCGGGTGCTGTCGCGACGCGAGCTGGAGGCGATCGCCGAGTTATGCCGCCGCCACGACGCCTACGCGGTGACGGACGAGATCTACGAGCACATCTATTACGAGGGTGAGCACGTGCCGCTCGCCACGCTCGACGGCATGCGCGAACGGACGATAACGATCAGCGGCGCGTCGAAGACGTTCAGTGTGACGGGCTGGCGGATCGGCACGATCGTAGCGCCGCCCGACGCAACCGATGCCATCCGCAAGGTGCACGACTTCTTGACCGTGGGGGCCCCGGCACCGCTCCAAGAAGCCGTCGCCATCGGGCTCGAGACCCTGGGAGACGATTACTACCAGCGGCTGAAGCACGACTACCAGGCCCGTCGCGATCTCCTGTGCAAGGCGCTCGTCGACGCCGGGTTCCGCTGTACCCCGCCGCAAGGGGCGTACTACGTCCTGGCGGACCACTCCGCCCTCTCGGACCTCCCTGACGACGAATTCGCCTACTGGTTGACCAAGGAGATCGGCGTGGCGCCCGTGCCGGGGTCGAGTTTCTTCAGCCGACCCGAGCTCGGGCGACGGCTGGTTCGGTTCGCGTTCTGCAAGACGGAGGAGATGTTACGAGAAGCCGCGCGCCGGCTCGCGCAGGTCAAGCATCCCGCACGTCCGGTACGGGCGTAATCGCCGGCGACAGCACAAGGGGTGAAACAACCGAGGCCGGTGGCGTATCCCGCCGCCGCGGCTCCCGCGGGCCCGCCAGGGCGAAGAGCCAGGCGCCGGGCAGCCCGCTCCAGAATCGTAATCGCCGCTCGCCCTTTGGGTCGGTGCGATGCTCCGTACGGGCCCGGGCGACTACAGCCGCGAGCAAAGCGGTGACCGCCGCGGCGCCGAACAGGCCGGGCATCCCCACCCTGCCGGCAAGCTCCGGGGTCCGCTCGATTCCCATTACGACGGCGGCGGCAGCGGCCAGACAGACGTAGCACAGCCGGCGCATGGCTCGCTCGAGCCGGGACGGCCCGTCCCCGTACAGGAACGCCAGCTCTTCGGCCCTGTGCGCGTGTTCGGCGCGCAGGGCGTCCACGAGGTCCTGACGTCCGTACCCCGTTTTGAGCAGCCGTCGCACGCGGGCGACCATGACCGCAATCGGCGCAGTCGCGATCAGTATTCCCCCCGCAAGCGCGGCGGCACGAGCCCGCAGGTCCTCCGGGCCAAGCAGCTGCAGGGCCAGCACGGGCAACGCGACGGCCGCGAGCGCGCCATAGATCAGCGCTGTGGTCGAGAGCTGACGCCCCTCCGTGACGAACGCGCGCACGGCGACGGCCGCCCGACGGTCGACGGCAGCGGCGATCGCGTCGGCGAGCTCCTCGCCGCTCGCATAGCGCGCCGCGGGATCCTTGGCGAGGCAGCGGTCGATGACGGCGGCCAGACGGGGAGGCACGCCGGGGGCGACTGAGGCGAGGGGGGGCGCAGGATCGCTCACCTGGCGCGCCAGCACGGCCATGTCGTCGCGGCCGGTGAACGGCAGCCCGCCGGAGAGCGCGAAATAGCCGACGATCCCGAGCGAGTAGAGGTCGCTGCGGGGACCCACGCGCTCACCCAGGACCTGTTCGGGGCTGATGAATTCGGCCGATCCCACCACCCGGTGCGGGCCCGTGGAGGTAGCGGTGCCTACCCGCGCGATGCCGAAATCCGATACCAAGGCGCGCCCTGTGGCCGGATCGAGCAGGATGTTGTCGGGCTTCACATCGCGATGCACGACGCCGCGGTCGTGGGCGTACCCCAGCGCCCGCGCGACTTCCTCGAGGAGCCGCGCCGCGGCGTCGCTCGTGAGCGGGCCCGAGTGGCGCACCCGCCGCCCCAGCGTCCCTCCCTCCACGTACGCCATCGCGAAAAACACGAAGTCCGCCACTTCGTGGACGTTGAAAATAGGAACGATGCCCGGATGCGACAGCTGCGCCGCGGTGCGCGCTTCGCGCAGGAATCGCTCCCGGGCGGCAGGCTGGAGCGCGCGGTCGGGGGGCAGCAGCTTGATGGCCACGCGCCGCTCCAGGCGCAGCTCGCGGGCGAGGTAAACGAGGCCCATCCCGCCGTGTCCGAGGGGCCGCTCGACGACGTACCGCCCGGCGAGGGCGCGCTGGAACGCGGGAAGCAGCGGGTCCGAAGTCACGGGCCCAAGTACCCCGGGCTCACTACCGGAGGTTCCGCGCGGGTTGTGCGGTTCGCTCAGTTGCTCAGACGAAACCGTCGCCCGAACGGCGGGGTGGTGACGGAGGGCACGAACTTCCCGGTTTCATTCCGCGATGGAGTCCGCGGTCGCCGTTCGGTACCTCCGATTGAACAGCACGAAGAGCGCCACAATGACGGGAAACACGAAGACACTGGCTTCGATCCCGCACGGGCCTCCCGTCAGCCAGGCCGGGCCATGATAGGTCACGGCCAGCAGGTGTGAGTCGATGCTGCGCCCGCCGTTCCCCGTGTTCGGCGACGCGAACAGGACGAGGGCCGCATAATCGAACGCCGCGTGAAAACCCGCTGCGAACCACAAGCTCCCCAGCCGCCGCAACGTGAGACAGAGGAACAGCCCGATCAGCGTGACGCTCACGCCGTCCGCGAGCGTCTCCATGGGCTTGAAGAAATAGTGGAGGCCGCCGAACACGAGGGAGAGGGCTCCCGCCGCAGGCCAGAATTCGATTCCTTCCGCCAGGGTCACCAGCGGATACCCTCGGAACGCGAACTCCTCCGCCAGGCCCAATAGGGTCATGGCGGCGGCCCAGCCGAGCGTAGCCTGCCACAACGCCGCACCCGAGAGCGCCCAGCCGCCGAGTGAGACGCCGCCCGCGGCTCCGATGAGGGCGATGAGCCCAATCACCGCCCCGAGGCCCCACAGCGCGCCCTCCCAGAAGGGCCCGCGGAACGCCTCGCGCCAGGGCAGGCCATAGCCGCCAATGGGGCGGCGTTCGATGCGGGACATGATCGCCGCGGCCGAGAGCGTCACCACGATGCCCAACCCGCCCACCGACTCGGCGAGGAGGAACGCCGTGGGCGTCCACGCCTCGAGCTCCTGCACCCGCAGGACTTTGGTGACGATCAAGCCGAACGCGAGACCGATGATCCCGAACGCAAGCACGAAAAAGATGAGCAACCGCCAGCCGGGCCGAATGCCACTCGGTCCCCGGAACACGGCCGCGATCCGGTCGCGCGTCGTCACCGCAGCTCCTCTTCGATTTCCCGCCGCCCTTCGAGCAGCAGATCTATCTCGCCCGCCACTTCACGCGCGAGGCCCAGGTCGGTGGTGAGGCTCTGCACGCTACCAGACCCGGCGCGCAGGCGCAGCAGGTTCAGCCGGATCGTCTCCAGCGCTTTCACCGCGTCGCCCAGGCGCTGCTGGACGCGGTCCCGTTCGGTAATCAGGTCGGTCACGATCCGATCGTGCCTCGCCGTCACGGCGTCGCTGGCGAGCGTCCCGGGCGCCGTCTCCGTTCCCCCGAGCGCATCGTGGAGCTCTTCGAGGCGCAGCCGCATTCGTTGAGCGTCCTGCTCCAGGCGCCGGACCACGTCCGGCAGGTCCTTGAGCTGATGGCGCGCGTCGCGGGGCAGTTCCTCGAACAGCTGCTCCGCCGCCATCGCGAGCGCCAGCTCGGTGGGTCGGTGGGTGGCGGGCGGCGGCAGCGATTTCATGGCCACGAATAAGCGCGCGATGCGGAACAACAGTCGCCCGACGGGTCCCTGCCACAGCCGAGACCAGATGCGGGTGTCGAGGTCGATACGACGTTGCAGGCGCACCAGCGCCATGAAACCGGTCACGAGGGCGCCGGAGAGGGACCACCCGAATATCTGCGCCAACGTCCTGTCCCATTGATACAGGAACGGGGTGCCGAACAGAAAGAATCCGCTCAGCGTGGCGATCGCCAAGCCGCCGCCCGTGAGCAACCGCAGGACACGTTCGTAGAGCGACGGGGCTCGGCCGTACTCGAAAACCCGCTCCTCGCGCCCGTGCTCGAACTCGGCGCGGAACGCGACGCCCAGCTCCTCCGGCCCGAACCCTGAGGCCAGGAACCGCCTGGCGCGGCCGACCAGAATTCCAAATGGCACCACCGTGACCGCTGCCGCGAACGTCCACATCGCCGCCGCCCCACTCGGACGGAAGAACGACGCGACAAAGGTCATCATGAACGGGATCGAGAACACATAGATCAGCCCACCCACGCCACCCAGCCTGGCGTTGCGCTTGACGAACACCCGCAGCCCCACCGGCAGCTCGCGGCGCTGCTCGAGGGCCACGCCGAGCTGCTCGGCGAGCGCCTCCCCGGTCTGCGGCCGCTCCGCCGGATCCTTCGCGAGGCAGCGGTCGATCGCCACCGCGAGGCGCCGGGGCACGCCGGCGACGCCCGCAAGGGGCGGCGCGGGCTCGGCCACCTGCTTGGCGAGCACGTCCGTCGCCTTCTCGGCTTCGAAGGGCAGCTTCCCCGACAGGGCGTAGTAGCCGACCACGCCGAGTGCGTAGAGGTCACTGCGGGCGTCTACGTGCTCGCCCAGCGCCTGCTCGGGGCTCATGAACTCGGGCGTCCCGATCACCTCGCCCCCGTCGAGCCCCGCAGCGCCACGCACCAGACCAGCGATCCCGAAATCCGCCACCAGCGCCCGCCCGCTCCCGTCTTCCAGCATGATGTTGTCCGGCTTCACGTCGCGGTGCACGAGCCCCTGCGAGTGCGCGTAGGCGAGCGCCCACGCGACCTCCCGCAGCACGCGGCCCGCGTCGGAAGGTGGCAGCGGCCCGCGCCGCCGGACCCGCTCCGTGAGCGTCTCCCCGGCGATGTAGGCCATGGCGAAGAAGACGAAGGCGTCCACCTCGTCCACTGCGAAGATCGGGATGATGTGCGGGTGACTGAACTTCGCCGCGGTGCGTGCTTCGCGCAGGAATCGCTCGCGCAGGCGGCCGTCACGCGCCCGACCGGGCGGCAGTAGCTTGATCGCCACCAGTCGGTCGAGCCGCACTTCCCGCGCAAGGTATACAATGCCCATTCCGCCGCGGCCCAGTTCCCGCTCGAGCGAGTAGCGGCCCGCGAGCGCGGACTGGAAGTCGAGGAAGAGTTGATCGGGCCGGTCGGGCATGGAAGGATGGTACTGAGAGGATGTAGAGGACGGTAGAAGACGGTAGAGGATATAGAGGAGGTGAGCCTCTATCGCCCGCTACCGCCCTGCTTCAAATTCTGCCGCCTATGCCCGACCACCAACCCTACGTTCCGGCGTCGCAGTCGCCGCCCGAGCTCACAGCCCGGGCCCTGATTCTGGGGGTCCTGCTCGGCTTGATCTTCAGCGCGTCGAGCGTCTACCTCGCGCTCAAGATCGGGCTCACGGTGAGCTCGTCGATCCCGATCGCGGTCTTGTCCATCACGATCTTCCGCGCGCTCGGCCGGACGTCGATCCTGGAAAACAACATCGTTCAAACGACCGGGTCGGCCAGCGATTCCGTGGCCGCCGGCGTCGTGTTCACGATCCCGGCGATCCTTCTGATGGGTTATGACCTCGAGATCGGTCGCGTGGCCGTGCTGGCGACGGCGGGCGGATTGATGGGCATCCTGATGATGATCCCGCTCCGCCGGGCGCTGATCGTGAAAGAGCACGACACGCTGGTGTATCCGGAAGGCACGGCCTGTGCGGAGGTGCTGATCGCGGGGGAGGAGCGCGGCCTGCAGGCCAAGCGCGTGTTCCAGGCGTTCGGCGTGGGCTTCGTCTACAAGTTCCTCCAGGCGGGGCTTAAGTTCTGGCCGGACGTACCGGGCAAGGCGCTCGGCTTCTACCCCGGCGCCGCGGTGTTCACCGAGACATCGCCGGAGCTGATGGGGGTGGGCTACATCATCGGCCCCCGCATCGCCGGCTACCTGTTCGCCGGCGGGTGCTTCGCGTATCTCGTGCTCGCCCCCGCCATCAAGCTCGTCGGGTCAGGGCTCACGGAGCCGTTCGGGTTTCCGGCCGTAAAGCTGATCCGCGACATGAGCCCCGGCGAAATCCGCGCCAGCTTCGTCTTCTACATCGGCGCGGGCGCCGTTGCATCGGCCGGCATCATCGCCCTGGCACGGTCCCTCCCGACCATCATGAGCTCGTTCTCCTCGAGCCTCAAGGACCTGCGGGACTCACGCATGGGCCAGGCCATGACCCGACTCCGCACCGAGGATGATCTGCCGATCTCTCTCACGGTGGGCGGCTCACTGGCTCTGGCGATCGTGCTGACCCTGCTCCCCCAGCTGGGTGTCAACCTGCTCGGCGCTGTGCTCATCCTGATCTTCGGATTCTTCTTCGCAACCGTGTCCTCCCGCGTCACCGGGCAGATCGGCTCATCCGCGAACCCGATCTCCGGCATGACCATCGCCGCCTTGCTCGGGACGTGCCTGATCTTCGTCGCCATCGGCTGGACCGGCGTGGATCACCGCGTCCAGGCCATCTCGATCGCTGCCGTCGTCGCGGTCGCGACGGCGAACGCCGGGAACACGTCCCAGGACCTGAAGACCGGCTTCCTCGTGGGCGCCACGCCCCGCCGCCAGCAGATTGCGATTCTGGTCGGCGGCCTCGGCTCCGCGCTGGTGGTGGGATGGACCCTCACGCTGCTCAACCGCGCCTACACGTACCCCGTGCCCGAGACTCACCCCCACTTCAGCGAACAGGCGCTGACGTCCTCCACCAGCGGGCGGGCAGCGGTCGAGGTCCGCCCCGAGACGATGTCGGGCTTCCGGATCGCCGGGACCGATTCGGTGGACCGCGCGACCTATCAGGTCGCCCGCGTCTACGTGATCACCGAAGGTGTCGCCGCCGGTAAGTACCTGATGGACCCCGCGACGAGAGAGCTGCGCTACGTGCTCGACCCTGGCATCGGCGGCCGGGTCCACGAGTATCACGGCAAGACTATTCCGCGTCTCGACTCCCCGAAGGCCACCATCATGGCCCTCATCACGGATGGCATCCTCACCCACAGGCTGCCGTGGGTGCTGGTGCTGCTCGGGGTGTTCCTGACCATCGCGATCGAGCTGATGGGGGTTCAGGCGCTGCCAGTGGCGGTCGGCGTGTACCTGCCGATTTCCACCTCCTCCGCGATGTTCGCCGGTGGCGTGATCCGGTGGCTGATCGAGCGCCGGGCCCAGGCCCAGCAGCAATCGATCGCCGAGGTCGAGTCCGGGCCCGGCGTGCTGTTCTCGAGCGGCCTGATCGCGGGCGGCGCGATTTGCGGGATCGTGCTAGCGGGGATCGCCGGTGTGCTCGGTTCGGCGGACGCGCTGGCCGAGAAGGTCGCGGTGTTCCACGCGCTCGGCGGCCTGGCCCAGTCGAACGTGCTCGCCTACGGACTGTTCGTGCTGCTTGGCGTGCTGCTGTATCAAGTCGGCATGCGCCCGCAGTGACGACCGCATCGACGGTGTAGGGGCGCGCGGTGGTGCGGCTCTACATTTCATCATGCTCACTTCGCGAGTCGCGTGATGCGCATTGTGTCCCTGCTACCCGCCGCCACCGAGATCGTAGCGGCGCTCGGCGCCATGGGCCGGCTGGTCGGCGTCTCCCACGAATGCGACTTCCCGCCCGAGGTGCGCTTGCTCCCGCGCGTCACGCGCACCAACCTCGATCCGGCGCTTTCGTCCGGTGCCATAGACGCGGCCATGGCGGACGCGAAGCGGACCGGCGTCTCACCCGTCGAGGTGGACGTCAACCTCGTGGCGCACCTGCGTCCCGACCTGCTGCTCGGGCAGTCGGTTTGCGATGTCTGCGCCGTCGGCCAGGACGACCTGGCGCGCATCGTCTCGACCCTCATGCCCACGCCGTGGGTGGTGACCCTCCACGCCCATACGCTGGAGCAGGTGTTCGAGGACATCCGCAAAGTGGGCGAAGCCCTGGAGCTGCGCGACGAGGCGGAGGAGCTCGAAGCGGGCATGCGCTACCGGCTCAGGCGTGTCGAGGCGCGGGTCGCGGAGCGCGCCGTAGGAGCGCAGCAGGTTGCGCCGCCTCGGGTTCTCGTGCTGGAGTGGCTCGATCCACCCTACGTGGCAGGCCACTGGGTTCCGGAACTGGTGACATTAGCGGGCGGGCAGGACGTGGCCGCCACCCCAGGCGAGCCGTCCCGTCCCCGACCCTGGGAAGAGCTCGCGACACTCGCCCCCGACCTGGTGGTGGTGGCGCCCTGCGGGTTCGAGGTAGAGCGTGCCCGAACCGAACTCGCCGCCGTTGCCCGGCGGGACGCGCCCGCAGTGCTCGCCCGGCGCATCGAGTTTCTCGACGGCAATGCCTACACTTCCCGTCCGGGGCCCCGGCTTGTGGATGCGGCGGAGACACTGGCGCGGTTGATAATCGGATGATCCCGCTCCTTATCGTCGCGTGGAGCCTGGCCACGCAGGCGAGTAGTCAGCAGCCGACCGACACGCTCCGCATCTACGCCGTCGGGGACATCAATCTGGGCCGCCGGCTCGCCAAGGAGCGACTGTTGCAGGGCGACACCCTGTACCCGTTCATCGCGTTGCACGACTCGCTCGCCGCGGCCGACATCACGTTCGGGAACCTCGAGAGTCCCATCACGACGGATTCCGCCGCTCCGGACTCCGCCGGCGTGTTCACCGCGCCCGCGGCCGCTGCCGCGGCGCTGGCGCGGGCCGGGTTCGACATCGTGAGCACGGCCAACAACCACGCGTGGGATGGCGGCGGCTCGGCCGTCGAAGCAACCATGAGACAGCTCACCCGCGCCGGTGTCCGGTTCGTAGGCTCGGGCTTTGGACGAGACATGGCAGAGCAGCCCGTGATCCTCGAACGGCGGGGCTGGCGCGTCGCCTTCTTCGCCGTCACGCGCGCCTGGAACCCTGCGCCCTACACATTTCGAGAGCACGCGGGATCGCAGTGGATCGCGTGGGGAGACACTACGTGGATCCACCCGGCGATCCGCGCGGTCAAGGCGAGCCACCGGGCGGACCTCATCGTGGTGAGCGTGCACGGCGGCACGGAGTTCGCGGACGCACCGCCCAAGCACATCGAAGACCTGGAGCGAGGTTTGATCGACGCCGGCGCGGACCTGGTGCTCGCGCACCACCCGCACGTGCTGCAGCCCGTCGTGTGGTACAAGCGCAAGCCGATCGTGCAATCCCTCGGTAACTTTGTGTTCTTACAGGACGCTCCGTGGACGCGCTTGTCGGCGATCCTGCGCGTCGTCGCGACGCCAGACGGGCGGCTGCGTCTCTCCGCCATCCCCGTTCACGCTGGTCATCAACCGACGCTCGCAACCGGTGCCGCGGCCGACAGCGTCCGCCGCCGCCTCCGTGTCCGCCTCTCGACCGCAACGGTTCGCACACCATGACCCGAGACACCCTGAATTTCTTGAAGCGACTTCTCGATACCCCCGGTCCGTCGGGCTTCGAGACGGCACCGGCCCGCGTGTGGCGCGAGGAGGTGAAGACCTTTGCCGATCAGCTCACGGCCGACGTCCACGGCAACTCCGTGGCGGCGCTCAATCCCAACGGCGCGCCCCGGCTCATGCTCGCAGGGCACATCGACGAGATCGGGCTGCAGGTCACCCACGTGGACGACGAGGGATACGTGTACTTCGCCGGGATCGGCGGCTGGGACTCGCAGGTGCTCGTCGGCCAGCGGGTGTTGATCAGCAGCCGCAACGGACCGACCCGCGGCGTGATCGGGAAACAGGCCGTGCACCTGATGAAGCGCGAGGACATGGACAAGGTCTCGAAGATCACGGACCTGTGGATCGACATCGGGGCGACGAGCAAGGCAGAGGCGCTCGAGCGCGTCCGCCTGGGAGACGCGGGGGTGCTCGACGCGACCGTCCTGGAGTTTCCCAATGGGCGCATCGTGTCACGCAGCATCGATAACCGTATCGGGGCATACGTGGTGGCCGAGGCGCTCCGCCTGCTCGCGCACGAGCGGCCCAAGCACGCGGGAGTGTTCGCCGTCGCGACCACGCGGGAAGAGATCGCCTGGACGGGGGGCGGTGCCCGCACCAGCGCCGTCGGGATCGAACCGACGGTCGCAGTGGTGGTGGACGTCACGCACGCGACCGATTGGCCCGGAGCCGAGAAGAAGCGCGCCGGCGAGCACAAGCTGGGGGGGGGGCCGGTGCTGGCACGCGGCTCCGCGGTGAGCCCCGTCGTGTTCGACCTGCTGGTGGAATGCGCGGAGCGGGAGCAGATCCCCTACAGCGTCCAGGCGGCGCCGCACGACACGGGCACCGATGCGGACGCGATCTACAACGCGCTGCGCGGCATCCCGACAGGACTGGTAAGCGTGCCCAACCGGTACATGCACAGCCCGAACGAAATGGTGGCGCGCGAGGATCTCGAGCGCGCTGCGCGCCTTCTAGCGGCGTTCGCCCGCCGCCTCGACCCGAAGGTGAGTTTCATTCCCGTCTAACCGGGAGGACCCGATGAGATGGAACAATCCGGCACTTGGCCTGCTGCTGCTGCGCGTGGTCGTGGGGTTCATTCTCCTGATGCACGGACTCGGTAAGCTCATCGGACCACCGTTCCCGGGCCCGGGCATGCAGGGGTTCATCGGCTTCCTGGGCTCGCTGCACTTCCCACTCCCGACGTTGCTTGGCTACCTGGGGATGCTGACCGAGACTCTGGGCGGGCTCGCCTTCCTGCTGGGCATCGCGCTCACGCCGGTGGGAGTGTGGACCGGCGTCTACTTCTGCATCGCACTGCTAACCGTCCACCTGTCGAACGGCTTCGACGTTTTCCACTACGGCGATCCGATGAAGCGCGGCTACGAGTATACGCTGCTGCTCATGATCGCATGCCTGAGCCTCGCCTTCACGGGCCCCGGCATGGGCGCGGTCCAGCTGAAGCCGAAGACGACCGTCTAGCGCTTTGCCGACGGGGGAGGCCTGCGCTTCAGGTCGTCGACGGCGCGCCGGGCCTCCTCACGAACCTGGCGGTCGCCGTCGTCGGACAACCCTTCGAGAGTGCCGAGCGCGGCGGGCGTGGCGGCGAGGCGCAGCCCATCGACCGCGGCCACGCGCAGCTCGCTCGGCCGGCGCCCGAAGATCCGGCCCGCCGGCTGCGCCCATTTGATCAGCGCCTGCACCGCGTCGGGACTCCCGATCCTGCCGAGCGCCAGCATCAACTCGCGGACCACGGCCTCCTCCTTTTCCTCCTCCATCGCGACCACGAGCGGCATCGCGAGTGCGTTCGATTTGCGCCCCCCAATCCCGAGCGCGACGTGCATCCGCACCTCGACCGACCGGTCGCGCAGCGCGCGGCGCAGCGGCTCGGCGGCGCTGCGCGTGCCGATCTTGGCGAGCGCCATTCCCACTGCCTTGCGCACCCGCTCGTCCTCGTGCTCGAGGCGCTGCGCCAGCGCCGGAACCGCGTCCTCCATCCCCAGCTCTCCGATCAACTCGGCCACGTTGCGTACGACGTACCACTCCGAGTGGTCCAGCATGTGGACGAGCTGCTCGGTCCCCTCGGTCATGTGCTTCAACGCATCGAACACCGCGCGGCGTTCGGTCACCGTCGGCGCGGCCGCCAGGAGATCCAGCAACACCTCCACCGCCGCCGCGCCGCCCCGCTGGAGACCGGCCAGTGCCGCGGCCCGGTGCCGGGGCGTCGCGAGCAGCCGGGCCAGCCCTTCGAGCACCGGCTTCGTGTAGATGCGGCGCAGTGCGATCGCGTACTGCCGCCGGACGCCGCCCGTGTCCCCGACGGACTGC
This sequence comes from Gemmatimonadota bacterium, assembly GCA_003222035.1. Taxonomy (GTDB): domain Bacteria; phylum Gemmatimonadota; class Gemmatimonadetes; order Gemmatimonadales; family GWC2-71-9; genus AG41. The sequence continues at coordinate 20,065 of QHUS01000049.1, forward strand.
TCCACACGCATGATGCCGGTGATCACGCCGAGGACCTGCTCGTAGCGGCCTGCCTTCGCCGCCGCTTCCGCGAGACCCACGAGAGTCGCGAGGACATCTCCCACGTTCGGCGCAGCCCCGTCGCGCTGGAGCTCGGCGAGCGCTTCGGGCGCCCCCGCCGGCAGTTCCGCACCCCGCGCGGCGGGGGCGCGAGCGGTCGGAGGGCGCCTCGGGGCGGGCGCCTCCGGCGGGGGCGGAGGGACTGACGCCGATGGTCCAGCGTCGGGAGGAAGGGGCGGCTCGACCGGCGGAGTTCGCGGTGAAGGAGGCGGTGGCTCGCTCGCGGGGGTGTGTTCGCGCCGCGGGGCCCGGGATGTCGCGGGCAGCGCGTCGGCGGCCGCGGGGAGCGGCGGATCATGGGTCACCAACGGAACGCCGTCGAGCGGCACCGATTCGATGTCGCGGAAGGCATCCCCACGGAGAATGCCCTTCGTCCCGAGGTCGCGGGATCGCCGATCGACCGGCGCATCGACTTTGGGTTTGAGGGGCGGACGCTCGATGTCGGCGGGCGAGGCCACCAGTCCCGGCGTGGCCGGGGGTGACGACCCGGCAGGCGTCACGCGTATCCGGTCGGCGCCCACGGACGCGACCCGGCTCGCGACATCCTGCGCGCCCGGCTGGTCGGCGAGCGCCTGCAGGAGGACGAACAGATGCGCGGGCTTCGGCGCGGCCGGCAGGGCGATCTCTCCGATGCCGTGGAGGTCGAGGCGTTGCACTAACGCCGCCAGCTGGTCACCCTCGCACGGCTCGCCGTTTACCTCGAGGCCCGCTCCGCCCGGAGCCACCCGCAGGGTGACGGCCGCGTCCGGGAGCAGGGCGAGCAGCGCGCGAAAAGCCTTCTTCTGCTCGTCCTTCACACTCGGGTCGCGGAACAGGCTCACGCAGCGCGCGAACTGCGCGACGAGGGTATCTAGCGTCGGCATGCGGGTCGGTCAATTTATGGAACGGGCCTACCTGCGGCAACGCGCGCGAGGGCGCGCGCCGCATCGACCTGGCGGGTCGGGCGGCCTGGAAGGCCGAGGGCTGCCGACAAGGCAGCAACCGGCGGAAGCGCCAGTCCCAGGGACTCCAGCCGCGCCGCATCCCCGAGCAGCGCAGGGAGCGGCCCGTCGAGCATAAGGCGCCCGCTGTCGAGTACGAGCGCTCGTTCGACTGTCTCGGCGGCGAACGTCAGGTCATGCGTGATCACGAGGACGGTCACGCCCGCGACGGATCGTTCCAGCAGCGCTCGCGTGACCCGCATGCGCAGGGCGCGATCGAGCCCGGACGTCGGCTCGTCGAGGACGAGCAAGGCCGGCTCGAGCGCGAACGCGCCCGCGAGGGCGGCCAGCTTCCGGAACGCGGGCGGCAGGTCATAGGGGTGCTCCTCCGCGTGACGCTCCAACTCGAGGGCCCGGAGGGCGCGCTCCACGCGCCGAGTGGCCTCGGGGGCGGGCACGCCGGCCACACGCGGCCCGAAGCTCACGTCGTCGCGCACCGTGCGCCCGAACAGCTGCTGCTCGGCATGCTGGAACACGCAGCCGACGCGCCCGCTACGGGCGAGCGCTTCGGGGGTCCGGTGGCGCGTGTCCCAATCACCCACCCACACCGTGCCTCCGGCAGGCTGAATGAGACCCGTGATGAGCCTCATGAGCGTCGACTTGCCGGCGCCGTTCCGGCCGAGCAGGGCGACCCGCTCGCCCGGTGCGAGCGCGAGCGACACGTCTACCAATGCGCGCACCACGCCGTACGAGAATGACACCGTCTCGAGCCGCAGCGCCGGAGTCAGCGAGCCGGCCACCGGCGCACCGCGTCCGCGACCGTGGCCGGGTACGGCGCCGCCAACCCGGCCATTCGCCACGTGTCCGCGACCGTCGTCCCCAACTCCGCGGCGCACAGGGCCTCGTCGGCGACCAGGGCTGGCGCGCCCGCGGCCGCGACGCGCCCCAGCTCCAGCCATATCACCCGGTCGGCGAATTCCGGAATGGCGTCGCTGTCACTCGTGGCGACGAGCACCCCCGCACCGCCGCGCGCCAGCTCCCGCACCAGCTGCCACAGGATCCGCGCGCCCGCGGGATCGAGCTCGGCCGTGGGCTCGTCGAGCAGCAGCAGGCCGGGATCCATCGCCAGGATCCCGGCGATCATCACCCGCTGGAGCTCGCCACCCGAGAGCGCCGCGGGCTCGCGGGATGCGAGGTGGGCGATCCCGAGCTTCGCCAGAGCGCGGTCTACGTGGCGCGCGATCTCTTCACGCGACCACCCGAGGTTCGCGGGACCGAACGCGACCTCGTCCCACACCGTGAATGCCATGCCGGAGACCTGGGTCCATGGAGTGGGGAGCACGATCCTCCTTCCCCCGCTTGCTTCCTCCGGTGCTTCGAAGTGAACACGACCCTCGAGCCTCCCCCCGATGACCCGCGGCGCCAGATCCGCCGCGACGAGGAGCAACGTGGAAGTGCCGGCGCCCACCGTGCCCACCAACGCCACGACCTCCCCGGCGGCGACGTCGAGCGACACGTCGCGCAGCGCCGGAGCCTTGGTCGCGGGATACCAGAACGTCACGCGGTCGAGCGTCAGCCGGACCACGTGACTCTCCAGACGAGTGCCGCCGCGCACACGGTCACGAGCCCCCAGCGACCGATGCGCTGGAGCGCGGAGTCGGGGGGCGGAGCGAGCGGCGTGCGGCGGACGCCCGGCACGAGGCCGCGCGTCTCGAGCGCGAGGGCACGCTCGTCCACCTCGTGCAAGGCCGACAGCACGAGCGGCAAGGCGAGCGCGCGCAGCGCCCGAAGACGGCTGGCCACACCGCCACGCGGAGAGAGCCCGCGGCAGCGCTGCGCATCGACGATCCGTCTGGCCCGCGCCCTCAGGAGAGGCACCGCCGACAGCGTGGCGGCGAATAGATAGGCGACACTCGCGCCCCATCCGGCGGCGACCATGGCTTCGACGAGCCGGGACGGAGCGAGCGCGGCCATGAGCCACACGAAGCTTGCGACCATGGTCGTGATCCGGAGCCCGATTGCGACCGTGCTCGCGACGTCGTGGAGGAGGAGGAGGAACACCCAGAACGGCGCAGCGGTGACGAGCGCGGTGCGGAAGACAGGTAACCGCGGGCTTGCGCCCGGGGTCAGCGTCAGCGCGAAGGCCAATACTGCGGTGGCGAGCCCGCCCCACGGTGCCGGCAGGGTCCATGCGAGCGCCGGGAGCGCGCCGGCGATAGCCAGGAGCGTAAACGGGTGCAGCCGCCTCACGACGCGCCGATCGCGCGAAGCGCCCAGGGAAAACGGGCCGCGGTTCGCCGGGGCAGCGCGTGCAGGACCGACGTGACCAGCGCGAACGTCACCGCCTTATCGCCGAAGTCGGACACGAAGCTGCCGAAGAAACACGCCCCCAGGGGCGACAGGCCCAGGGCCTTGCCGACCGCCGTGGCCAGGGCAATTCCGCTGGTGGTGCTGCAGCCGAACACCACATACGAGATGGGCGTCGACGTTATCGACGCGATCACTCCCAGGCCCAGGCCGGCCGGTACGGCGGTCCGCAGGCCGCGGAACAGTCCGGCCCGCGCGGCGATCCAGGCGTACAGCGCCACGATGATCTGCACCACGACGAACGGCCAGAAGGTGGGATTGCGCAGTGAGTTCACGGCCGATGTCACGACGCCGGTGGCGATTCCAACCCCCGGGCCGGCGAGCGCGGTCGCGAGGATCGTTCCGGTGGTGTCGAGAAACAGGGGCAACGCGACGGCCTCGACGGCGGCCGAGAGGGCCAGGCTGATCGCGGCCGCGACGGGAATGAGCGCGAGGAGGCGGATCGACATCCACCGGCTTCCATGAGGGTCGCGCCAAAGATAGATATAGCCGCATGCTCGCAACCACCCTGCTGATTGGCCCGCGAGGGACGCGGGGTCGGCACAGCGGGGCTGACGGAGGCGGGGCAATACGTCGCCCAAGAATTCCGCGCCGCCGGGCTCCAGCCGGCGGCGGCGGGGTCGTTCTTTCAACCGTTCACGATCGCCGGGGACGCGCCGGCAGCCACGCTGGCCGGCGTCGCCGGCGTCGAGGTGCGCAACGTTGTCGCGCTGCTCCCAGGTCGGGACCCCGCGCGTCGCGGAGAGGTAGTGATCGTGGGCGCGCACTACGATCACCTCGGACGGGGGCGCTTCGGCACGCTCGACCCGGACTCGACCGGGAGGATTCACAACGGCGCGGATGACAATGCCTCCGGGACGGCCACGTTGCTCGAGATCGCGCGCCGCCTCGCGTCCCGCCGCCCGGCCCGCACGCTCGTGTTCATCGCGTTCTCGGGGGAGGAGCTCGGTGTCCTCGGCTCGACCTATTTCGTGAAGCACCCGCTCGTCGAGCCCGTGGAATCCGTGTACGCGATGGTGAACCTCGACATGGTGGGTCGGTTGCGGAACGACCGGCTCCTGGCGTTGGGCGCCGCTACGGCGCGGGAGTTCCCCGCGCTGCTCGACTCGCTGAACGGCGCTGTCGCCGGCGCGCACTTCGATCTCCGGGCGTCGGGCGACGGCTGGGGCCCGAGCGACCACGCCTCCTTCTTCGCCGCCAAGCGCCCGGTCGTCCACCTGTTCACCGACCTGCACGAGGACTATCACCGCGCCACGGACGATTGGGACAAGATCAACGCGTCGGGCCTGGCGCGCGTCGCGGAGTTTGCCGCCGAGCTGGCATGGACGCTCGCGAACCGGGTGGGGGACCTGGCGTTCGTAGACGCGCCGCCACATGCTGCAGCCGTCGGGGGCCAGGGATACGGGGCGTACCTGGGGACCATTCCCGACATGAGTGAGTCGCCAGGCGGGGTCAGAATCACGGGCGTCCGCGCCGGCAGCCCGGCGGAGCGGGCGGGGTTGCAGGCCGGCGACGTGATCACGACGATCGGCGACAAGACCGTGGCGAACCTGTACGACATGACGGACGCGCTGCGGAGCCACCAGCCCGGCGACACGGTCGTCGTCGTCGCGAGCCGCGGCACGACCGTGGTGCGGCTGACTGCGGTGCTGGGCAAGCGCTCCTCATGAGCGGACCCCTCGAGCCGGACAAGATCGTCCGCGCGCTGCGTGCCGCGCACCTGCACGATGCCTCACGGGTCGAGCTGTTACAGCTCGCTTGCGATCGCCTGCGCCGTCTCGGCGCGCCGTTCACGTCGGTGTACGCCTACATGCTGCGCGACCCGGGGGCGGGGGGAGCAGAGGCGCGAGAGCTGGTCCTGGAAGCGTTTTCGGGCCGGGAGACGGAGCACACCCGCATTGCGGTCGGCCAGGGCGTCTGTGGCACCGCGGTGGCCACGGGCGAGGATCAGAACGTGCCCGACGTGGCGGTGATCGGGAACTACCTCGCGTGCAATCTGGAGACGAAGTCCGAACTCGTCGTGCTGATCCGGCGCGGCGAGACCACGCTCGGCCAACTCGACATCGACTCCGACGTGCCCGCCGGATTCAGCGAGGCGCACCACACAGCAGTTAAGCAGGTTGCGGACGCGCTCGCGGTTCTGCTCTAGGCGCCCCGAGCCTAGGAGCGAGCGATCAAGCGATGCGCAAGTGGCTATTCCGCGCGTGCTTCGGCAGTCGTACCACCCTCCCAGCCGAGCAGTCCCAACCGGCCCGCATCGGGGTCGTGGTCCAGGAGCTCCGCGTAGCGCCCCCATTCCACCACGGTGCGGAACAGCGACTCGACGGGAATGAATGGAAAGTAGATCGTCAGATCGGCCAGTACCTCCTCGTCCTCCACCACCCCTTCGCTCTCCTTCAACATGGCCACCAGGCGCCCGAACAGCGGCTGTTTGAGGAGTCGTGCCCGCGTGGCGTCCTTGCGCTCGGCGTCGTCCATCGCCATCACGTCGCGCCCCGCGCCCGTGAGCTGCACGACCTCGCCCGGCGTCGTGACCCAACCGAGCTGCTCCGCCGCCCGCACCACGGCGGACATGCGGTCGTAGTCCACTCCCAGGTCTTCGGCGAGCTCGAACACGTGCCCCTTGCCGTCAGGGAGCGTGAGCAAGTGGTCGAGGAGCCCGGTGACCTCGGACACGTGCACGCGCGGGAACGGCAGGAGTCGTTGTGGCGCCGCGGGCACGGGCTCCGGCAGCAGGGTCGCGGTGAGAATGGCGTGCAGCCGCTCCACCATGACATTGAAATCCGGGCTCCGCTCCTGTCGCGGGTACGGCAAAGTATTGACGAGCTCCTCCCGCACGTGACCGGGGTTCGACCCGAACACGATGATCCGGCCCGCCAGGAACACCGCCTCCTCCACGCTGTGGGTCACGATCACGAGCGTGTTGACGCCCGTCGCCGGGTCGCGCCACAGATCGATGACCTGGCTGCGCATGTTCTCGGTGGTGAGGGGGTCGAGCGCGCCGAACGGCTCGTCCATGAGGAGAATCTCGGGCGCGACGGCCAGGGCGCGGGCGAAGCCGACCCGCTGCTTCATACCGCCCGACAGCTCCTTCGGGTACGCCTGCTCGAAGCCGTCGAGCCCCACCAGGTTGATGGCCCGGGCCACCGCGTCGCGCCGGGCCACGCCGTCCACGCCGCGCGCTTCGAGACCCATCGCCACGTTCTCCACCACGGTCAGCCACGGGAGCAGGGCGAACGACTGGAACACCATGGCCGAGGCGGCGAGCACACCGTCGAGCGGCTGACCACGGTAGAGCACCTTCCCTTCGCCTGGGCGGGCCAGACCGGCGAACATCCGGAGCAGGGTGCTCTTGCCACACCCCGACGGCCCGACCAGCGCCACGACCTCGTGCTCGCGAACCGTGAGCGACACGTCCCGGAGCGCCTCGAGCTCCTGGCCGTTGGGCAGCCGGAACCGTTGCGTAACGTGCTGGGCTTCCAGCAGCACGGTGCCCTGGGGCGGCGTCACTGCTCCAACCCGAAGCGAGCCTGGGCCCAGCCCATCATCGAGCGCCACACCAGGCGATTCCAGCTCACCACGACGAGGCTCATGAGCGCGATCCCCCCCGCCAGCAACGGGAAGTTGGCGTGCGCCGTCGCCTCGCTGATCAAGCTCCCCAGTCCCCTGGTGATTCGCAATCTGCCACCGGCCTCGATGTATTCGGCCACGATCGAGCCGTTCCACGCGCCGCCCGCGGCCGTGACCCAGCCGGTGATGAGAGCGGGGAGCGCCGCCGGGAGGTACAGCGCGCGCCAGCGCGACCAGCGCGGCAGCCGGAAGGCGGCCGACGCGTCCTTGAGCTGCTGCGGAATCGCGGCTATGGCGGAGATCACGTTGAACAGGATATACCATTGCCCGGCCAGCACCATGAGGGCGACCGCGCCCAGCCCCAGGCCTACCCCGATCCGCTCGAACAAGAGGATCACGAGGGGAAACAGCATCGGTGCCGGGAACGACGCCACGACCTGAATCACGGGCTGCAGGGTGCGCGCCACACGCGGCGAACGGCCCACGAAGACGCCTGCCGGCAAGGCCCACGCCGTCGAGAGGATCACGGAGCCCATGACACGCACGAAAGTGAGCGCGGCCGCCGCCAGCAGGGCGCCCCAGTCCGTCCACTTGAGTTGCCCGAGCAGCAGCCACAGGTGCCAGGCGCCCCATGCGGCACCCGCCGCGAGGGCCATGACCAGCAGCGCCGTACCGATCTTCCGGGCCAGGGGATGCTCGAGCGCGAGGCGCGGGGCCCGCACCAGGACTGGCCCCACGGCTCGGAATGGGAGCTCCAGGGTACGCGTGGCGCGCCGGGCCGAGCGGTAAGCGCGCTGCTGGTACCTCGCGGCATGGCGCGGGAGGTGCGCGTGCCGCAGGAACTCGAGGACCCAGGAGGACGGGCGCGGTCCCCCACCGGGGGTCTCGTCCAGCCGAAACTTCTCGACCCAGACGACCAGTGGTCGCCACAGCAACTGATCGACGCACACGATCATGGCCACCATGGCCCCGATCGCGAGCGCCATCGCCCGGACGTTCCCCTGGTCCAGGGCGACGCTCATGTAGGAGCCGATGCCGGGAAGACGGTAATCGTGATCCCCGAGGCGGAACGCCTCGTTCACCATAAGGAAGAACCAGCCCCCGGCCATCGAGAGCATGCCGTTCCACACGAGCCCCTGCGCCCCGGCTGGAACTTCGAGCTCCCGGAAGGTCCGGCCCGGAGGCCACCCTGCGACCTTGCACGCGTCGCGCAGCGGCTGGGGCAGGCTCTTGAGCGAGCTGTAGAACGACAGCGCCAGATTCCACGCCTGCGCCGTGAAGATCATCACGATGGCCGCGAGCTCGAGTCCCACGTTGCGGGTCGGGAACAGCGACATCAGCCCCAGCACGAGCCCGGGGAGAAAGCCGAGCACTGGGATGCTCTGCAGGATGTCGAGCATCGGCAGGAGCAGGCGTTCTGCCATGCGGGACCTGGCCGCAGCCCACCCGAATCCGAGCGCGAACAGATACGAGATCACGAGGGCCACCACGCCGCGCGAGAGCGAATACAGCGTGTACCAGGGGAGCGCGGTCGGGCGCAGGTCGATCTGTATGGCCTGCACGAACGGCGCCTCGAATTCGCGGGCGAACGCAACCACGGTCGCAATCACCCCGCCCACGAGGCAAAGGATGGCGACGTCAGCGAGCCCGAAGCGCGGTGGCAAGCGAAGCGGCTTCATGCCGGCACGAACGGTTAAGTTGAGACGCGATGCCCGAACCGACGACGGAAACGACGGTCGACCTGAACGGCGTCCGCCTCTACACGCGTCGGGCGGGAGAGGGTCCGCCGGTGGTGGTGCTGCACGGCGGCCCCGGCGCGCACCACGACTACCTCCTGCCCCAGTACGATCACCTCACGGAAGGCGGCCGCGCCCTTCTCTACTACGACCAGCGTGGCGGCGGGAGGTCACCGGTTGCCCGCGAGGTCCCGGTCGGCTGGCGCGAGCACGTCGCCGATCTCGAGGCCCTCCGCCTCCACTGGGCGCTCGACCGTCTCACCCTGCTCGGCTACTCGTGGGGCGGGCTGCTGGCGCTGTTGTATGCGCTCGAGCATCCCGACCGGATTGAACGCCTCGCGCTCGTCTCCGCCGCGCCCGTGACCGCGGCGTGGCGCGACGAGTTCGAGCGCCGCTTCGCCGCCCGCATGGCCGAGCCCTGGATCGCGAGAAGCCGCGCGGAGCTCACCGCATCCGGCCTGGCCCGCACCGACCCCGAAAAGTATCGCCGCATTGCGTTCGCGCTATCGGTCGCGGGCTACTTTCGTGACCCGAGCCAGGCCAAGACGATGACTCCGTTTCGCGTGACCGAGCGCACGCGGAAGGCCGTGTGGGAGAGTCTGGGGCAGTACGACCTCCGCGACCGGATCCGCCAGACCTTCCCGAACGGAACCGCTCCCCGCTCGCTGCTGCTGCACGGTACCTACGACCCCATGCCGATCGCGGCGGCGCGGGAAACCGCCGGGCTGCTCTCCACGGGCGTCATTGAGCTGGCGACGGGGCATGCACCGCACGTCGAGGCAACGGAGGAGTTCGAGCGAGTGCTTGGGGCGTTCCTGCCGCGCGAGTCGGACAGTCGGACGGTCGGACCGTCGGACCGGTAGCCTTTCGCCCTTCCATCACCGTCCTTACGTTCCGATCAGCATGGACAAACAAGCAGTCCGCCACACCCTCGACCACCTTGCCGCCGTCCTGACGCTAAAAGGGGAGCAGGCCCGCCGGGTGCGCGCAGTTCAGCACGCCGCCCGGCGCGAGCTGCTCACCACCGGCCGCTCGAGCGCGCTCGAGGAGCTGCGCGAGCAGGTGCCGCCGGGGCTGGTGGAGATGCTCCGCATTCCGGGCCTCGGCGTCGCCAAGGTGCGCCAGATTCACGAATCGCTCGCGATCGAATCGCTCGCCGGGCTCGAGGCGGCCGCAGCGGACGGACGCCTCGCGGCGCTGCCGCGCTTCGGCACGAAGACCGTCGAGACCGTGCGCCGCGGAATCGCCGCCCTCCGGCAGGCCGGCGGCCCCCGCTTGTTTCACCACGCGCAGGACGAGATCGAGGCGGTGCGGAGCGCGCTCGCCGCCCTCGAGGGGGTGTTGCGGGTCGAAATCGCCGGTGCGGTGCGCCGCCGCTCGGAGATCATCGGCTCGCTCGACCTCGTGGCGGTGCACGCCGGTGACGCCGCGCGCGAAGCGCTCGTTCGGCGCCTGGGCCGGGCCTCTGGCGTGACCGAGATTGCCGGGCGCGAAGGCGCCGTGACCCTGCGCTTCGCTTCGGGGACCGTCGTGGACGTGCTCCTCACGACACCCGATCGCTTCGGCCTCGATTGGATCCGCGCAACCGGCTCGGCCGCGCACGTGGCGACGCTCGTGGCCCGTGCCCGCGAGACGGGCGTGTCGCTCGACGGGACCTTCGGCGACGAGGCGAGCGTGTACCGCGCCCTGCGCCTCGCGTGGGTGCCACCGGAGTTGCGCGAGGGGAATGGCGAATTGGAAGCGGCAGCCGGCGGCACGCTGCCCCGCCTGGTCGCGCAGGGCGACCTGCGCGGCTTCCTGCATTGCCACTCGAACTACTCGGACGGCACGGTGACGATCGCCGAGTGGGCCGCCGCCTGCCGCGCCGCGGGCTACGAGTGGGTCGGGATCACCGACCACTCGAAGTCCGCGGCGTATTCGGGCGGCCTCGCGACCGAGGACGTGACACACCAGCACGCCGAGATCGACGAGGTGAACGACGGCGCGCACGGCTTCCGCGTGCTCAAGGGCGTCGAGGCCGACATCCTCGCCGACGGAACGCTCGACTATGGTGCCGCCGTGCTCGCGCGCTTCGACTTCGTCATCGGCTCGATTCATTCACGCTTCGGAATGTCGGAAGCGGAGATGACTCGACGCGTGCTCACCGCCATGGACGATCCCCATTTCACGATTCTCGGCCACCCGACCGGCCGCCTGCTGCTCCAGCGGGAGCCCTACGCGATCGACCTGGACCAGGTGCTCGCCAAGGCCGCGGCGCGCGGCATCGCGGTCGAGGTGAACGCCGATCCCCACCGACTCGACCTGGACTGGCGCCTGGTGCGGCGCGCGCGCGAGCTGGGAGTCACCCTCTCGATCGGCGCGGACGCCCACTCGACGGCCGGCTTGAGCAACGTCGCGGTCGGACTGGGGATCGCCCGCAAGGGCTGGCTCGAGGCCGCGCAAGTCCTGAACACCCGCGACGTGGACGGATTCCTCTCCTTCGCGCGGCGACGCGCGGCGTGAGCGCTCCGGGGCGGGCCCTCCGGGTCGTTGTCGTCTACTGGGCTGTCCTACGCCGCCTCGTGCTCGAAGACCGATACCTCCAGCAGCACATGGCTGGTTACCCTGAGTACACGCGCCGTGTACCCTGCCGGCTCATCCCCGGAATATGGTGACCACGGCGCGACCGAAGACTAAGCGCCGTCCAGGCCGTCGGCGCGGAGCTGAGACACCGGCGCAGCTGCGGGCGCGCGTCCGTAAGGTCATCGCACGTCTCCAGCAAGCGTACCCGGATGCCACATGCGCGCTGCATCATGCAAGCGCGCTCGAGCTGCTGGTCGCGACCATCCTCTCCGCGCAGTCCACCGACGCGCGGGTGAACCTGGTCACCCCAGCCCTGTTCGCGAAGTACCGGACGGCGTATGACTTTGCGCGCGCCGACCCCAAGGTGCTCGAACAAGAGATCCACAGCACCGGGTTCTTCCGGAACAAGACCAAGTCGCTCATCGGCATGGCGCAGGCCCTGGTGGAACGTCACGGGGGCCGCGTGCCGGACACGATGGACGAGCTGGTGCAGCTGCCGGGCGTGGGACGGAAAACCGCCAACGTGGTGCTCGGGACGTGGTTCAAGAAGAACGAGGGCGTCGTCGTCGACACTCATGTCCAGCGGCTCGCTACGCTGCTCGGCTGGACCAAGGAGAAAGATCCCGTGAAGATCGAGCGGGACCTGATGGATCTCGTGCCGCGCGACCAGTGGACCTGGCTGTCGCACACCCTGATCCTGCACGGACGTCGCGTGTGCATCGCGCGGCGCCCGAAGTGCGAGGTGTGTGTGGTGAACAGACTGTGTCCGAGCTCCCGGGTGTGATGACCACCCTCCCTCCAGTCGACCGGGATCAGTTGATCGCCACCCGCCGCGATCTCCATCAACACCCCGAGCTGGGCTTTGAGGAGCGGCGCACCGGCGCGCTCGTGGCGGAGCGGCTCGAGCGCCTCGGCTACACGGTCCAGAAGGGGGTGGGAAAAACGGGCGTGGTCGGCGTGCGCGACGGCGCGCCGCAGGGGAACGCCCGTTGTGTCCTCATCCGCGCCGACATGGACGCGCTCCCGATCGAGGAAGCGAACGACGTCCCCTACCGCTCCCAGCACCCGGGCAAGATGCACGCCTGCGGTCACGACGGGCACGTCGCCATCGGACTCGAGGTCGCGCGCCGGTTCCACGCGGCGTACCTGCCAGGCGCGGTGAAACTCGCATTCCAGCCCGCCGAGGAGATCTCGAACGGCGCAGAGGCGATGATCGCCGCCGGGGTGTTGGACGGGCCGACCGTCGATGCGGCGTTCGGGATCCACCTCTGGAACGATCTGCCCGTTGGCAGCATCGCGGTCATGGCCGGCCCGATGATGGCGTCGGTGGACGAGTTCGAGATCGCGATCGTCGGGAAGGGCGGGCACGCGGCCGCGCCCCATCAGGCGATCGACCCCGTCCTGATCGCGGCGCACATGGTGACCGGCCTGCAAAGCCTGATCTCGCGCCGCCGCAACCCGTTCGAGGAGGGCGTCATCTCGGTGACCCAGATGAACGCCGGGCACGCGTTCAACGTGATCCCGGGCCGCGCCACCTTGCGGGGCACCGTGCGCACGTTCGGCGGCAGGTTCTACGATGAGGTGCCGCGGCTCGTGGAAGAGACCGCCCAGGGGATCGCGCACGCGTTCGGGGCGCGCGCCGAGGTGCGCTATCGCCGGATGTCCAAGCCGCTCGTCAACGACCCGGCGATGACCACCCTCATGAACGAGGCGGCGCGGGAGATCGTCGGCCCTGACCGGCTGGTGGACGGCGTTCGTACCATGGGCGGAGAAGACATGTCCTTCTTCCTCGCCAAAGTCCCGGGCGCGTTTGCCTTCGTCGGCTCGGCGCCGTCCGACGGCAAGGCGTCGCCGCATCACAGCCCGACGTTCGATATCGACGAAGGGAGCCTGGTGATCGGGGCGGAGCTCTTGTCCAGGACCGCGGTGCGGTATCTGGAGCAGGGCAACTGAGCCCCGGCGCGGACCCCGGGCGCAAGCCCGGGGTTAGCTTTCCTCCGATGCCGAATCTGCTCGCGTCCGAACCCTCCGCCTACCTGAAGTCCGCCGCCCACCAGCCGGTGCATTGGCACCCCTGGAGCGACAGGGCGTTCGCGCGCGCCCGCGACGAGGACAAGCCGATCCTGCTCGATATCGGTGCCGTGTGGTGCCATTGGTGCCACGTGATGGACGGGGAGTCCTATGACGACTCCGCGGTCGCCGAGCTGCTGAACCGGGACTTCGTCTGCATCAAGGTCGACCGGGACGAGCGTCCGGATGTGGACACGCGCTACCAGCGCGCCGTGCAGGCGCTGACGGGCCAGGGAGGCTGGCCGCTCACGGCGTTCCTCACGCCCGAGGGCGAAGTGTTCTTCGGCGGGACGTACTTCCCACCCGAAGACAATCCCTACGGGCGGCCCGGGTTCATCTCGGTGCTGAGGCAAGTGGCGGGCCTTTATCGGCAGCAGCGCGACAAGGTCGCCGAAAGCGCCAAGGCGATCCGACGCCACGTCACCGAGTCGCTCGACGAGGCGAAGGGCGGCGCCATCACGCCCGCCATCCTCGACGGGGCGGCCGCCGACATGGCACGGCTGTTCGATATCCGGTATGGCGGCTTCGGGACCGCTCCGAAGTTTCCGCACCCCGCGGGGGTCGCTTTCCTGCTCGCCCGCTGGCACGACACCCGCGAGGACTGGATGCGCGAAGTGGTAGAGAAGACCCTCACCGCGATGGCGAGGGGCGGGATTCGCGATCATGTGGGCGGCGGGTTCCACCGCTACGCGGTGGACGAGCGCTGGATCGTGCCGCACTTCGAGAAGATGGCGTACGACAACTCGGAGCTGCTGCACGCCTACCTCGACGGCTACGCGGCGCTCGGGATTCCACTCTTCAAGGAAGTCGCGCAGGGTATTGTGAACTGGGTCGTGGAAGTGCTGTCGGATACCGACCGGGGCGTCTTCTACACGTCCCAGGATGCCGATGTGCAGTTCGGCGACGACGGCGATTACTGGACGTGGACTCTCGAGGAACTGCGAGACGCGTTGCCGGAGAGGACATTCCATGTTGCTCGTCGCGTCTTCGACGTGGACGAGCACGGTGAGATGCACCACAACCCGAAGAAGAACGTGCTCTGGTGGAAGCAGGACCCGGCGGGCGACGACGAGTGGCCGCTGCTCAAGCAGGCGCTCGCCGGGCTCAAGGCCGCGCGCGACAGGCGCAAGACGCCGTACGTCGACACGACGCCGTACCTCAACTGGAACGCGATGATGGCGTCGGCCTTCCTCCATGCGGGCGCGGTGCTCGATCGGCCGGAATGCAATCAGCTCGCTCTCCGAGTGCTGGAACGAATCTGGAGTGAAGCATGGGACGAGGGACGGGGGATGGGGCACGTCATCGGCCGGGCGGAGCCGCGTGGGCTGTTGGAGGACCACGTCCACGCCCCCGCCGCGTTCCTGGACGCCTATGAGGCGACGGGTGACGACGCCTGGCTCACTCGCGCGATCACCATGATGCACTACTGCGGGCGCACCTACTGGGACGAGGCCAACGGCGGTTTCTACGATCTGCCGCGCGGCCAGAACGGTGGCACGGCTTACCTCGCGACGCCCGCCAAGCCGGTACAGGACGCCCCCACGCCCTCGGCGAATGGGGTCGCCGCCGTAACGCTGGCCCGCCTCTGGGCGCTGACCGACGACCCGGAATGGCGTCGCCTGCTCGACCGGCAACTGGCGACGTTCGGCGGAGCGGCGCCGCGGCTTTCGCTGTACGGGGCGACCCTATTACGGGCCGTGGATTGGGCGGTGAATCCGGTCACGCGAGTCGAGGTGTCGGGTGCCAGGGGCCCGGGACCTGCCTGTGACATGCATCTCCTGGCGTTGCAGGCCTATCGGCCGCGCAAGGTCGTCCTTCGCAAGACCGCGGACCAGGCGGCGTCTACCGTGTGCGTCGGCACGACCTGCTCCCTGCCCGTCGCCACGCCGGCGGCGCTGGGCGAACTCTTGAAGTGAAGCCGCGCGTGCTCGGACGCACGGGCCTCGCCGTGAGTCCGGTCGGCTTCGGCGCGTGGGCAATCGGCGGTAATCGGTTCGGGAATTCCTACGGCACGACTGACGACGCCGAGTCGGCGCGCGCGCTGCGGCACGCGTACGAGCTGGGGTGCAACTTCTTCGATACGGCGGACGCGTACGGGCACGGCCATTCGGAGGAGGTCCTCGGCGCAGCGCTCGCGGGGCTGCGGCAGCGCGTGATCGTTGCCACCAAGGTCGGCGCCAACTTTTACAACCGGGACGTGAATCCCCTGCTCCTGCCGCGCATCGTCGCCGCGCTGGGGCGGCCCGCCACGGAGCTCGCGCCCGACGTTCCGCTTCCCGTCACGCACGACGCCAATTTTTCTCCCGGCTACGTGCGGTTCGCGGTGGAGCAATCGCTGCGCCGGCTCCGCACCGACTACATCGACCTGCTGCAGCTCCACAACCCGGCACTCGGGTTGATCGCCGATGCGGACACGTATCAGGTCCTGGACGACCTGAAACAAGCGGGAAAGATCCGTTTCTACGGCGTGTCGGTGCACCCGCCCGAGGAGGGGCTCGCGGCCGTCGCGGTGAACCGTCCCGACACCGTGCAGATCGTGTATAACCTCGTGCGGCGCGAGGCCGAGGACCGGTTCTTCGACGCGGCCCGCAGCGCGAACGTCGCCGTGATCGCGCGCGAACCACTCGCCAACGGGCTGCTCGGCGGGAAGTACGGGCGGGACAGCACCTGGGAGAAGGGCGACATCCGCGCCCGCTTGCCGCGCGCGTACGTCGCGCAGCTGACCGCCGTCGCGGACCGCGTCAAGCAGCTGGCCGAGGAGGCCGGCGTGACGCCCGCGCAGCTCGCGCTCCGATTCGTGCTGGACAACGAGGCCGTTTCGGTCGTGATTGTGGGCATGAAGACGGTCACGCAAGTGGACGACAACCTCTCGCTGGAGTGACGATGCCCAACAAGCACGCGGTGTTCGAAACGGCCAAGGGGACCATCGACGTCGAGCTGTTCGCCGACGAGGTGCCCGCCACCGTCGCCAACTTCGAGAAGCTCGCCAACTCGGGTTTCTACGACGGCACGAAGTTCCATCGCGTGATCCCCAACTTCATGATTCAGGGCGGCGATCCCTACTCCAAGACGGGCCAGGGGCGGGCAGGCACCGGCGGGCCGGGCTACACCATCAAGTGTGAGACGGCGAAGAACGTCCACAAGCACGTCGCGGGAACCCTCTCGATGGCGCACGCCGGGAAGGACACCGGCGGCAGCCAGTTCTTCATTTGTCACTCGCCGCAACCGCACCTGGACGGCGTCCATACCGTCTTCGGACAGGTCACGAAGGGACAGGACGTCGTCAACAAGATCCTGCAGAACGACGAAGTGAAATCGATTCGAGTCAAGTAAGTCAACTCGGAGACCACCCGCATCTCCATTCCTTTTACGAGGAAAGTCTCATGAGCACCGGACCATCCTCTCTGTTGGCGACCCTCAGCCTCGCGCTCCCGGTCGGGCTCGCGGCCCAAACGGGGCAATTCGTGGTGCGCCTGGGGCGCGACACGCTGGCGATCGAGCAGTATACGCGCAGCGCCGACCGGCTCGAGGGAGAGCAAGTCGTGCGCAACCCGCGCACCGTGCATCGCATCTACAGCGTGACGTTCGGCCCCAGCGGTGCCGCAGAACGGTATGAGCTGGTCACCCACAACGTGTCGGGCGGCCCCGGGCCCGCGGAAACCAGGGCGACGGCCACCTTCCAGGGCGACTCCGCGGTGGCGACCGTGCCGAGACGCGACTCGAGCGCCACCGTTCGGTCACGCGTGGGCGCCGGCGCGCTCCCGTTTCTCGGCCAGTCGTTCGGGCTCGTCGAGGAAGTGACGCGCCGCGCGCGCGCTGCGGGCGGCGATTCCTTTACAATGTCGATGCTCGTGCTGGGGGACACCGCGCCGATGCCCGTGACCGTCACGCGCGCCGGCGCCGACTCCCTGATCCTGATGCTCGATGGAATCGGGCCGCTGCGCGCCCGCGTGGACGACCGGGGCACCCTGCGCGGTGTGTCCGGGATGGGCGGTACGGCGCAGATCACGGTCGAGCGAGTGCAGGGACTCGACTTTGCTTCCCTGGGGAAGTCGTTCGCGCCCCGCTCGCTCGGTACTCTCTCGCCACCCGATTCGGTGCGCGCGCACGTCGGCGGCGCGGCCGTGGGCGTGCGCTACAGCCGGCCGTCGATGCGCGGTCGCACGATCTTCGGCACCGTCGTCCCCTGGGACAAGGTGTGGCGCACCGGCGCCAACGAGGCGACGATCTTCGAGACCAGCGCCGATCTGCTCGTCGCGGGCACGACGGTCCCGGCCGGCCAGTACAGCCTTTGGACGATTCCCGCTCCCGGCGGCTGGAAGCTCATCGTCAACAAGAACACGGGCCAATGGGGCACCGATTACGACGCCCAGTACGACGTCGCCCGCCTGGACATGAAGGTCGAAACCCTGAAGCAGCCGGTCGAGCAGTTTACGATCGCAGTCGAGCCGAAAGGCAAAGGAGGCGTGCTGAAGCTGGAGTGGGAGAAAACGCGAGCGTCAGTGCCGTTGTCCGTCATCAGTCGTCCGTAGTCAACGGGTGACGTCTCATGCATCTCGATTTCGCCGTCGTCGCCGATTACGCGATCGTCGATCAGGCGGGCAAGCTCTCGGTTCTGGGGATTTTCCAGCACATCTGGGTGCAGCAGTTCCCCGCGATGCACCCGCGGTTGCACCTGGTCCTCCGTCTCAAGGGGAGGCGCACGGAGATCGGTGAGCATCAGGTGCAGATCCGATTGTTGGACGAGCAGGACGTGGAAATCCTGGGCGGCAACGGCAACGTTACGTTCGCCGAGCCGCCCGCAGGTGTGACCGATATCGAGGCGGGTGCCATCCTCGTATTCGACGTGCCGTTCCCGCATGCCGGGCCCTATCGCTTCGAGATCACGATCGATGGAGAGAAAAAGACAGCCGTGCCACTGACGGTGAGTCAGATGCCTGTCCCCCCTTCCCCCCCGCCCCGCGGCGTGCACTGACGTGCGTGCGGGTTGGGCAGTCGGCCTGGCCGGCTTCGGGCTCGCCGCCGCCTGCGGGGACGCACCCACGGTCCCGACCATGGCCGCGCGGGTCGATCTCTCCCAAGACTGGCAACACGCCAGCCCGGGCGACGAGGGGATCACTGCTTCCGGTCTGGTCGCCGCGGAAACCGACGCGGCCGCGATCCCCCCCTTCCGCGGCCTCCTCGTGGCGCGTCACGGCCGGCTCGTGGGGGAGTACTACTTCGGGGGCGCGGACTCGACCACGCTGTTTGATGTCCGCTCGGTGACCAAGAGCGTAGTATCCGCCCTCATTGGCATCGCGTTGCGCGACGCCGTGCTCCCCGCCACGACGACGTCGATCGCATCGTACCTCTCGCCGTCGGACACGCTGGATGCAGTGGACAGTGCGGTGACCGTGCGCGATCTCCTTACCATGACGTCGGGATACCTGTGGGACGAGACCACGGGTCCCGACTACAACAGCTGGATCGTGACGGACAACCACGTGCAGTATCTGCTCGATCGCCCCCATGCGTACCCGCCTGGTGCGACGTTCACGTACAACTCGGCGGCAGTACACACACTCGGCGTGGTGCTCCAGGACGCCGCGGGCGCACCGTTGCCCCAGTATGCCGCGCAGCATCTTTTCGGCGCGATCGGCGTGGACACCGTTGCGTGGGAGCCACTCGACCGCGGGACCGTCAATGGAGGCTCGGGGATCGCGCTGCGGGGTCGGGACCTTCTGAAGGTCGGCCAGCTGTTCCTGCAGCGCGGGTGGTCGGGCGATGTGAGCGTCGTGCCCGAGAGCTGGGTCGACTCCGTCACCCGGCCGCATTTCGCGTGGCGCACGTCGCTCGGCCCTGTGCAGCGCCTCACCTACGGCATGCTGTGGTGGGTTTCCGACGGCAATCCCGCCGCGTACTTCGCCTGGGGCTACGGGGGTCAGTTCGTGTTCGTAGTTCCGAGCCGCGACCTCGTAGTGGTAGCGACGACTGACTGGCAAGCGCTCAGCACGGAGACAACGTCCGGAGAGCTCGCCGCGCGCGTGATGGGCGTGATCTCGGGGGACGTCGTGCCGGCCGCGCGCTGACGCCGCCCACCAGGATGTAGCCTCCGAGGCCGAGCAGTGTGATGGCGAGGGCCAGGACGTATCCGCCGGCCCTCGCGGCGGCGGGATCGCGAAACGCGACGTCTAGTGCGGCCACAGCCAGCCGAACACGCCGGCCGTGAGGAGAGCATAGATCAACCCGTCGACCGTGGCCTTGATCGTCGTGACCCAGGCCCGCCGGTACCAGATGGACATCTGCCACAGGGCGAGGGCGTACCCGATAAACGCGGTCGCGCTCACGAAGCGAAAGACCGCCAGGTAGGCCACGCCCGGGGCGAGGGCGCGCCCCGCGATGTACGCCGCGAAGACTCCGACGACCACGGCGTACAGGAACCAGTTGATGAGGTTGTTTCGCATGGACATGGGGCCGGGGGGCATCACCGTGAACACCATCACGGGGCCGCGCTTGAATTTTTCCTGAAAGGCCGGCGACCCCATCTCCTCACGTGTCGTTGGCCGCGGCATCATGTAGTCGCCGGGCGGAATGCCGAGCCCGCGGATCGTGTCCATCACGCGGTCCTCGTTCGGCACCTTGGGATAGTCGCTCTTGTGCCAGGGCGTCATCATGTGAATCAGCGAGCTCACGACGAACACGAGCACAGCGGAGAGGAGTATCGGCAGCCACAGTGCAGCCAGGGGTGTCATCGCGCCCTCCAAGGGTGGCAGATCGCGGTTAAGCTGCCCCTGGGAACGGTAGCTTGCAAGCGGACGGCGGTGTCACTTCGCCGGCAACGATGCCGCGTATTCCGCGGCGAAGCCAACCCACTTCCCGAGTGCGGCGGCGGTCGCGAGCGCTCTATCGTGAGGCTCGCTCGCTGCTGCATAATACACTCCCCCGTCATCCGTGAGAGACCGTGAACAAGGACAAATGGTCGCGTCGCGAATTCCTGGGCACGAGCGCCGTCGCCGCGGGCGCCTCGCTCGCTCCGAAGAGTTTCTTCACCCTGCCGCGAGCCGTTCCCCCCAGTGACCGCGTTCGCTTTGGCATGATCGGCGTGGGCATGCAAGGACACGGGCTGCTTGGCGAATCGATCACGCTGCCGGGGGTGGAATGCGCCGCCGCCTGCGACCTGTACGATGGGCGGCACACGCTGGCGCGCGAAATCGTGCGGCCGGACCTGCCGGTGACGCGCCGCTATCAGGAGCTGCTCGACAACAAGGACATCGACTGCATCGTCGCAGCCGTCCCCGATCACTGGCACAAGCAGGTGGTGGTGGACGCGGTGAGCGCCGGCAAGGACATCTATTGCGAGAAGCCGATGTCGCACAGCCCCGCCGACGGCGTCGCCATGGTCGAAGCGGGCAAACGCACCGGGCGCATCATCCAGATCGGGTCGCAACGGGTCAGCTCGCAGATCTGCGCCAAGGCAAAGGAGCTGATATCCCAGGGCACGCTCGGGGACCTGATGCTCGTGGAAGGCTGGCTCGGCCGCAACGATCCCAACGGCGCGTGGGAGTATCCGCCGCCGCCCGATCTCTCGCCCAAGAATCTCGACTGGGACACCTGGCAGGGGACCGTCCCCAAGCGCGCGTTCGATCCCAATATCTTCGCCCGGTGGCGCTGCTGGAAAGAGTACGGCACCGGCGTGGCCGGTGACCTGCTGGTCCACCTCGTCAGCGGCATGATGTTCATGGTCGGTGTCAACGCTCCGCCCAAACAGGCGAGCGCGGTCGGTGGCATCCGCCGGTGGAAGGACGGCCGCAACATGCCGGACGTCCACGCAGTCGTGTACGACTACGACGGGTTGCCGGTATACATGCGCCTGAACCTGGGAACCGAGATGCCCGAGACATACCGCATCCAGGGCTCGAAGGGCATTCTCGAGGTTACCGGATCGAGCCTGAGCTTCACACCCCAATCAGGCAAGGATCAGTACCCCAGCTACTACACGGGCAGCTACCCGCGCGCGCTCCGTGATGCCTACCTCGCGAAGTGGCACCAGGAAAACGATCCCAAGACGGGCCAACCGGTAGCGATGCCCGAGACGATGTCGTTCACCGGGCCCGACTTCGACGACGTGCGACCGCATTTGTGGACGTACTTCGAGGCGGTACGGACCCGGAAGCCGGTCACCGAGGACGTGGTGTTCGGTCACAATGCGGCGCTCGCCTGTCACATGGCGAACGAGTCGTATTTCCGGAAGACGTCCGTGAGCTGGGACGAGGCGTCGAAGACTATCCGGGGCTCGTGAGCAGGACGGCCCCCGTCAGGATGATGACCACACCCGCGGCGCGGGCGACGCGCCGCGGGGCCGGGGAAACGCGCTCGATGGTGATCGCCGCTGCTACGAGTGCCATGACGCCGAGATTCATCATCCCGGACAGGAGCAGCAGGATCATGTACGCGGAGCAGCACAAGCTGCAGTGGGCCCCGAGCCGGAGGCCCTGATGCCACGCACCGCGGGCGTTCACCCGCGCCGAGTCCGCGCAGGCGAGCGCCTCCCAGCACCGCGCCACCTGGCGGACCTTCCAGCCCGTGAGCTGCAAGGAGCCCGCGAGTAGCAGAACCACGCCCGCCGCCATGGGCACAATTGACGCGACCCCCGGCAACCGCAACTCGAGGGTCTTCACGCCGGTGCCCAGTGCGTAGGCTCCGGCGCCATAGACGGCCCACGCGAAGAGGTAGCCCGCGCCCACGAGTGCGGTCAGTGCGCCGAGGCGCTTCTCGCCTGTCACCCCAACGGCCTGACGGTAGCGCGACAACATTGGGACTAAGGACGGCAGCATCATCGCCGCCATCATCACGACCCACATGCCAAGGAACGCCGCCCCGGCACCGGACCACGTCTGTCCGGGCATCGGCATCCCGCCCATCGCCGGCGTGGACGCGCACCACACGATCGTGGCCGCCGCGCTGGCGGCGAAGAGGAGCGCGGAGACGCCGAAGAAGGCTCGCTGGGAAGCCACTTCGCTCAGCGCTTGTCGTACTCGTCGTGGCGGTGCATCCAGAACCCGCTTTCGTTCCGCCCGAGTGGGGCTCGGTCGAGCCACTGGTACATGCCCCAGAGGCCATCCAGCCCCCGCGCATACGCGGAATAGGTGTGGTATACGACGCCGTCCTGGAACGCGAACCCGCTCATGCCCGGCCTCTCGCGGGTGTACGTGGCCACGTCCGTTCCGGTCATGGCCGCGACCTCGGCGACGGGGCTCTCCTGCCACTCCGCGGTGCTGCGCCCGATGAGCGGCGCGCCGGCCTCGCGCCGGTAGTTGTATTCGATGCCTCCCTCGCGCTGTTGCTCCTCGGTGAAGCAAACGTTGAAGTCGACGTTGAAGTCGTTGCCGAACGAGGACGCCCACGGAAATGTCCACCCCATCCGCCGCTTGTACGCCTGGAGCTTCACGAGCGGCGCCCGTGACACCGCCCAGAGCATCACGTCATGGTTGGCCAGGTGCACGCCGAACCCGTTGAAGCCGTCCGCGATCGCCGAGCAGGCCGGACAGCCCGCCGTGTAGTCGGGCCCGAACATGAAGTGGTAGACGAGGAGCTGCGAGCGCCCTCGAAACAGGTCCGTCAGCGCGGCGCTCCCCTCATCGGTCTCGAAGCGATACTGTTTGTCGATCCGGACCCAGGGCAGCTCCTGCCGCTGCCGCGCCAGCGCGTCGCTCTGCCGCGTGAGGTCCTTCTCGGCCTTGAGCAGCTCGAGCCGCGCGGCGAGCCACTCTGCACGTGTCCCGGTCTTGTGCTTCGTCATCGCTCTTCTCTCCTTAGGCCTAATAGCGGTCGTGGTGGCGCACCCAGCTCACCGGCTCGTCGGGATCCTCGTCGCGCCCCTTCGGCACCAGGTCGAGCACGTTGTACGTGCCGTTCAGGAGGTCGATGCCGCGGGCGTAGCTTGAGTACGTGTGGAACACGGTACCACCTGGATCCCGGTAGAACACGCTCGCGCCCTCGCGGTCGGGCATCGCGAAATCGGTGGTCGCGTAGTTGTAGAAGACGCTGCCACGCTTCACCTGCTCGGGCGTGAAGGAGACACCCAGGTCGTAGTTGAAGTCGCTGTTGCCCGACGACACCCACTTGAAACGCCACCCCATGCGCTGCTTGAACCGCTCGATCGCCGCGAACGGCGCGCGCGACACGACCACGAAGCTCACGTCGCGCTGCGGCAGGTGCAGCCCGGCTCCGTCGTAATGATCGGCCCAGAACGAGCATATCGGGCACCCTTCCGTGTCCCCGGGCGCGAACATGAAGTGATACACGAACAGCTGGCTCCTTCCGCCGAAGAGCTGGGCGAGCGTTTCCTTGCCGTCCGGTCCCTCGAACGCGTAACTCTTCTCCACCCGCTCCCACGGCAGCGCGCGCCGCATTCGGGCGAGGTCGTCCCGGGCACGCGTGAACTCTTTCTCTTTCTTGAGCAGTTTGGTGCGGGCGGCGATCCACCGGTCGTGGGAAACGATCGTAGGCTTGTTCCGCTTCGTCGCGGTCATGCGGGTACCTCGGCGGATGTGAGATCTGGCGCTCGCGCGCGGGATGCACGATATTCTACCGATCGGTTGAATAATAAACAACCCGTGTCTCGAAACCGTTCCCGTCGCCTCGACCGCGTCTATGGGGCCATCGCGAGCCCCACCCGCCGCGCTATCCTCACCATGCTGGCGGGGGGCGAGGTGAACGTCGGCGACCTGGCGGCGCGCTTCCCCGTCTCCTTCAACGCGGTGTCCAAGCACGTGAAGGTGCTCGAGCGCGCAGGGCTGGTGGCACGCCGGGTGCGCGGTCGGGAGCACCGGCTCCGCTTGCGGCCGCAGCCGCTGCGCGAGGCTGCACGCTGGCTGGAGACCTACCGCGCGTTCTGGGAGGCCAGGCTCGACGCGCTCGAAGCGCTGTTGTCGCGCTCATGACCACGGCCGATCAGACCGGCGACACGCTCGTCGTGCGTCGAGTGCTGGCGATCGCGCGCGAGAAGGTGTTCGCCGCGTGGCTCGATCCCGCGAGCCTGGCGCAGTGGATGCGCCCGGGAGCGGTCAGCCACGCGACCGTCGAGGTCGACCCACGGGTCGGCGGGAAGTTTCGGATAGTGATGCATCGGGGTCGCAGCGACGGCGGCGATGTCGAGCACTGGGGCGAGTACCTGGCGATCGAGCCGCCTGCCCGCCTGTCGTTCACCTGGATTTCGGTGCATACCGATCTGCGGCCCAGCGTGGTCACAGTCGAGCTCGCGGAGCGTGGCACGGGGACCGAGCTGACGCTCACCCACCAACGGCTGCCGCGGGCGAAGGTCGAGGCACACCGCGAAGGCTGGACCGACATTGTTCGCAAGCTCGAGGCAGCGCTGGGCAAGCCTTGATGGGCCGCTCTCAGCGGCCGTGCCGAGCCGCGGCTCTCAGCCGCGACCGGCCCAGACCTGCTCCGCCTGCCATAGATGCCGATGTTGATGCCGCGGCAGAATGGTGAAGCAGGCATACAGGTTGTAGTGCACCCGCGCGTTGAACGGCGACGTCACGCGTACCTGAGAGAGCGGCAGGTGGTCGGCCTGCGCCAGCAAGTCCAGCTGAATCCGCTGCAGCCGCTCGAACTCCGTCACCAGGAGCGAAGGTGCGACGGCGCTCGAGGGCACGAACCGCGCAATCGTCTTCAAGCGCACCCGCACCGGAGGCCCCATGGTCCACCACAGCAGCCAGCCGACCGGATCCCGCCGGTAGCGCGCCGGGGCCGGCAGGTCGAGCGTGCGGGCACGCGCGATCGCCTCCCGCAAGAGTGGCAGGTATTCCACCGACGTGAGGTTCAGATGGGCCACGCACTCGGCGACGGACCAGCGATCGGGATGGGCGCGCTTGCTCCAGCGCTCGACCGGAACTGTGCGCAGCAGATCGTGCAGACGCCGCTGGGCGCTGCGATACTCGTCGGCGATCAGCTCGAGCTGAGGGTGCATGCCGGAGCCTCGCGTCTCGTGGCCTTCGTTATGAATTCCCCGGCACCACGGCCGTTGCGACCGCGTGTCCGCGAACCCCTCTGTTCTCGTGTCGAGCAGCGGGCCGGTTCGTACTCCACCACCGGGCCGCCTTCGCTTCCGTCCAGGCCTCACGAACCGGCACGGCCCTGAGCGCGCTCGCCAGCTCGTCCGCACTCGCCGGCCGCTGCTCCGGTTTCTTCGCAAGGCACGACAGGATCAATCGATCCAGGGCCGGGGGAATGTCCTGCTGCGTTCGCGCGGACGGCGGGACCGGTACCTCGTTCAGGTGTCGCGCGATCACTTGGAGCGGACTCGCCGCCTCGAACACGAGTCGACCGGTGACGAGCCAATACGCGACGCAACCCAGCGCGTAGAGGTCCGCGCGGCCATCCACGGAGTCACCCAGCGCCATCTCCGGCGCCATGTACGCCGGCGTGCCCGGCGCAATCCCCGCCGCGGTCTCGCGTGACTCCGCCACGTTCCCGGTCACCGACTTGACCAGCCCGAAATCCAGAACCTTCACGAAATCGTGCTCCAGACCCATGCGGCCCAGGTGGATATTCGCCGGTTTGATGTCCCGGTGAACCAGGCCGCGGGCGTGCGCCTCGGCAAGCGAGGCGCACGCCTGCACCAGGATGTACACCGCCCGGTCCGCCGGAACCGGCCCGAACTGTTGCACCAGGGTCTCCAAGTCCAATCCATCCAGCAGCTCCATCACGAAATAGAGCGTGCGGTCTTCCGCGATCCCGAAATCGTACAGCTCCACCGTGTGCGGCGACCGCAGATTCGCCGCTGCCTCGGCCTCGCGGCGAAAGCGCTTGATCGCGAGCTCCGCCCTCGCGCTGTCCACCGCCCCGATCATTTCCGGCCGGATGAGCTTGATCGCCGCGGTGCGGGCAAGCATGCGGTGGGTGGCCGTGTAGACCTCGCCCATGCCGCCGCGCCCGAGCAGCTCTCCCAGCCGGTAGCTCCCCAGCTCCCGCGCGCTGGCGACCTGCTGCCCCAGCCTGGTCACCACGTGCGAGATGACGACCGTCACGCCGAGGAGCAGATAGTTGGGGTAATGCATGACGAGCCCATCCCCCAGCGACCCGAACGGGTGGTGCCCGGCAAGCCCGGAAACCCACATTCCCACCGGCTCCATCGACGCGGTGATGAAGCCGGCAACGAGCATCTTCCTTGGCGCGACTGGCACGATCGCCGCGAACATGAGCATCACCGGGCCGATCCAGCTGATCATCGGATTCAGCTTCCAATCTTCGGGAATCGGGCTCCAATGCATCATGATGGACAGCTCGAGCGCCGTCAGGACCAGGTACGCGAGCCCGAGATCCAGAATGAAGACCGGCGAGCGGGTGCTGCTCCGCACATAGAGAACCAGCGCGATCGACACGGCGCAGCTGAACGCCGACACATGATCCGCGAAATCGAGCTGCGCCCAACGGGGGTCACCCAGGGCGAGGGCAGCGGCATGTCCAGCCAGCGGTGCGATGAGCCACAGGCTGGCGGCCACCAGCGCCAGGATCCCCAGCCGTCGCGACGCCTGCCGCAGGAGATCCTCCGGCAGCGCCCGGCGAGCCGCGCCACGGCGATCCGTCCCAGCCGGCGTGCTGCGGACGGGACGAAGCGCGAGACCCGCTTCGAGCATCTAGACCCTCCTCGTTGGCATAGTACGCCGAGGTGCAGTCGCCCTGAGCCCGACGATCAGTTGACCACGGCCTGCAGCCGCCGCAGCCCTGCCAGCGCGGGCGCATAGCCGGGCATTTTCTCGAGCGCCCGCCCGTACTCCCCCACCGCGTCCAACACCTGCCCCTTCCGTTCGTAGATCCGCGCCAGATTCACGTGCGGAAACTGCGGCGACTCGTAACGCGGCGCGTCCATCGCTTGCCGGAGCCACGGGATCGCCTCGTCCTCGCGTCCCAATTCGATCAGATAGCACCCGATGTCGTTGTACGGATTCCCGAACGACGGATCAACCGCGATCGCGCGCTTGCACTCGGCGATCGCCTCCGCGTAGCGCCGCTCGAACGAGTACACCCACCCCAAGAACGTGTGTGCCTCGGCCGTCGGCAGCTCCGCGAGGGAAGCCTGGTACAACTGGATCGCCCCCGCCAGATCGCCCGTCACCTGGCACTGGTACGCGCGCTCGAATAGCTTTAGCGCCCGAGCTCGATCACCCACACGCCAAGCCTATTCGCCCCGCACCGCTCTCGCCACCACGCCCGTCGACTGGGCTGCCGTTGCTCCTGCTTTTCGCATGTGTGCTGCTGGGCTGGAACCTCAACGGGTACCGCCTGTTCGACCCGGACGAGGGCCGCAACGCCGAAGTGGCGCGGGAAATGGCTCATTCGAACGACTACGTCGTGCCGCACCTGAACGGTCTCCCCTACCTCGACAAGCCGATCGTCTATTTCGCCGCGGCGGCGGCGGCCATGGAGCTGCTGGGCCCCACCGAAGCCGCCGCCCGCCTGCCCGCGTACCTGGCGACGCTCGCCACCGTCGCGCTGCTCGTGTGGTTCGCCCGGCGCCGCTGGGGCGAGCGGGGCGGGTGGATCGCGGGCCTCGCCTACGCCACCATGGTGCTGCCCCTCGCGTACGCCCGCACGGCGATCTTCGACAGCACGCTCACACTCTGCACGACGGCCGCGATCCTGTCGTTCTGGGACGACCGCCCGGTGCTCGCCTGGGGGGCGATGGCCGCGGGCGTCCTCACCAAAGGGCCGATCGCCCTCGCGATCCCGCTGCTGGCGCTCGTCGCGCACGCGTTTCTGACCGGCACGTCGGTGCGATCGTTGTTCCCGTGGCGCGGCCTCGCCCTGTTCGGCGCGATCGTCCTTCCCTGGTTCCTCGCGGTCTCGATCGCGCACCCCGACTTCCCCCGCTATGTGTTCCTTCGCGAGACGCTCGAGCGGGTGACGACCACGCGGTTTCACCGCACCGCGCCGTTCTGGTACTACCTGCCGATCGTGCCTGTCGCGGCCTTCCCCTGGATCGTCCCCGCGCTCGCGCGCGTGAAGCACTGGCGCGAGACCTGGAATGCCCGGTTGGACGATGCCGCCCGCGAGCCCCTGCTCCTCGCGTGCTGGGTGCTCGTGCCGCTCCTGTTCCTCTCGCTGAACCAGTCGAAGCTGCCGCAATACGCGCTGCCGCTCATGCCGGCCGTGACGCTCGCCGCGACCCGAAACCTCGTCGCGGGCGGCCCGGCAACCGGGGCGCGCGCGTACATTGCGGTCGCCGCAATCGTGGGCCTGGCGTTGGTGGCGCTCACCCACTGGCTCCCCGCGCCGATCAGTCTCACACCCGAGGAGAAGTCGGCCATCCCGCCCACCGCGGTCGCGCTGGGCGTCGTCGTGCTTTGCTCGGCGATCCTGGTCGGGCTCGGTGCCTACGCTCGTGATGCCGCGGGCCGCAAGGCCATCGCCGGGTATGCTCTGGTCGTCATGACGATTCCGCTACTCTCGCAGCGATTGCTCGCCGCGGTCGGCGAGGACCGCTCGTCCGCCCCGGTCGCCAGCGCCACGGCGGCCGCGCTGGCGCACGCTGGGGACTCCGCCACGGTGCTGGGCGTGCTGGCCTACCCGCCCTCTCTACCCTTCTACCTGGGTCGCCCGATCGCCGTCGCCACCGAGACGGGGCAGGAGCTCACGAGCAACTACATTGCGGACAACCAGATCCGCTTCCGCGATTATCCCGCGTCACCGCTCCTCCCTGCGGGCTACTGGCGCGAGGTCCTGGTCCGCTGTCCCGTGCCCACCGTATTCGTCACGACCGCGAATTACCGCGAAGCGCGCGCCGCGCTCGACGCCTCCCTCCCGCTGCTCGCGGCCGACAATCACTACGCCGCCTACGGCCCTTGCCGGCCACGTGGCGTTTCACAACCTGCAAAACCTCCCCAACCTCCACGGGGTGGCGGGGCAGTGCGGTAGTGTGCGGCATCTTCGGCGCCGTCTCGCTCTCCGGCGCCCCGCTCAAGCATCCCGACTGCATCCCTGCAATGGCCGCGGCACTCGCGCACCGCGGCCCTGACGGGGAGCGCATCGTCGGGCACGAGCGGGCGCGCCTGGGCGCCCGCCGGCTCGCCATCATGGATCTCACGACCGGCGATCAGCCGTTCCAGAGTCCGGACGGCTCTATCTGGATGGTCTGCAACGGCGAGATCTACAACGCTCGCGAGCTGCGCCACGAAGGCGCCCGCGCCGGCTATCCGTTCCGTTCGACGGGCGACATCGAAACGATCGTGCCGCTGTACACGCGCTTCGGCGCCGACAGCGTGAGCCGGTTGGAGGGCATGTTCGGGCTGGCCGTGTGGGACGACGCCCAGCGACGCCTGGTGCTCGCCCGCGACCGCGCCGGCGAAAAGCCGCTGTTTTGGACCGATGTGGCCGGCGAGTTGCGGTTCGCCTCCGAGATCCAGGCCCTGCTCGTCTTCCCGGATCAGCCGCGCCGCGTGAACCACGTCGCGGCGAGCCTGTACGCGGCGCTGGGATACGTGCCCGCGCCGCATACGATGTTCTCGGGAATCTCGAAGCTGCCGCAGGCCCACCTGATGATCGCGGATCGCGCGGGCGTGACCGTCCGGCGCTACTGGGACCCGGCCGCCGCCGCCACGCACCCGTCGCGGCTCGAGGGCCCCGACGGTCCCGCAGTCCTGCGCACCGCGTTGCTCCACGCCGTCGAGCGGGAGCTCATGTCGGACGTGCCGGTAGGCGTGTTCACGAGCGGCGGCCTGGACTCGTCGCTCCTTGCCGCCGCAGCGGCCCGGGTCATGGCGGGCGAGAAGATCCACACCTACTCGGTAAAATTCACGGAGCCGGGCTACGACGAAAGCCCGCATGCCGAGGCCGTGACGCACTCGATTCGGACCATCCACCATGTCGTGACCGCGGACGACTCCGCCCTCGAGCATGCCTTCGATCACGTGACCAACTCACTCGCCGAGCCCGTGGGCGACCCGGCGCTCTTGCCGACGTACCTGCTCGCCGACGCGGCGCGTCGCGACGTGAAGGTCGTCCTCTCCGGCGAGGGCGCCGACGAGTTGTTCGGCGGCTACCCGACCTACTTGGGACACAAAGCGGCCGGGCTGTTCCAGCGGCTGCCGGGCCGGCGGCTCATCCGGCGAGTGGTGGACCGCCTGCCCTCGTCCACCGGGAAAGTCACGTTCGAATTCCTGCTCAAGCAGTTCGTTGCCGCCGCCGAGCTCCCGTCGCTCGAGCGCCACCTCACGTGGTTCGGGGCCCTGGGACCGGGCGCGCGCGCCGCGGATACGGTGCCCGACGTCGCGTCCCTGCTGACGGGCTTTCCGCACGGCGATCCCTTGAACCGCATCATGTGGCTCGATTTCCTGACCTATCTGCCCGACAACCTGCTGGTGAAGGTCGATCGCGGCACCATGCTGGCCTCCATTGAAGCGCGTGCGCCGTACCTGGACCGCGAGGTCATGGAACTGGCCCTGCCGGCGTCGTCTGCGGTCAAGGTGCGGCGGCTCACCACGAAGGCGATATTAAAGGAAGCGGCGCGCGACTTGGTGCCCGCCGCCGTCATCCGGCGCAGGAAACGCGGCCTATCGGTGCCCGTGGCCCGATGGCTCAACACCGGCCTCCGGGCGCTCGCGGACCGCCATCTCGGCGCCCCCCGGCTGTACCGCGACGCCCCAACCGCGCGCCTCCTCGCGGAGCATCGCTCGGGGCAGCGGAACAACGCCCGCAAGCTCTGGCCCATTCTCATGGCGGAGCTGTGGGCCGACCGCTGGAGCGTCGACGTTTGAGCCAGTCTGGGTGGAATGACCCCGGAGCGATGCCCATAGAGGGAGCCATGAACCGCGTCGAAGCCCTGCAGTTGATGCAAGAGCACACCCAATCCCCCTCCCTCCGCCAGCACATGCTCGCGGTCGAGGCGGCGATGCGGGCGTATGCCGCAAAGCACGGCGAGGACCAGGACGCGTGGGGGATGGTGGGGCTGCTGCACGATTTCGATTACGAGAAATTCCCCAACCCCGAGCATTCGCCCACCGAGGGTCACCCATCGTGGGGGGTGCGACTGCTGCGCGAGAAGGGCACGCCGGAACCGCTGTGCCGCGCGATTCTCGGGCACGGCAACTACACCGGCGTGCCGCGCGATACGCTGCTGGCGCGGACCCTCTTCGCCGTAGACGAGCTGTGCGGCTTTCTCGTGGCATGCGCGCTAGTGCGCCCGTCCCGCAGCTTCGCCGATCTCGAGGTCTCGTCGGTGAAAAAGAAGCTCAAGGACAAGGGGTTCGCTCGCGGCGTAAACCGCGACGAGGTGACCCAAGGAGCCGCCGAGCTCGGCGTCCCGCTCGACGAGCACATCGCGTTTGTGATACAGGCGCTTCGGCCGGTGGAAAGCGATTTGCGCCTGGGTGGGTCCGGGTGAGCGTCACAGCCGCCGCGCCCGGCGCCGCGCTGCAGACCGTGCGCGATCCGCTGGCCCTGGCGCTCGACCGGGCTGCCGGCGCGCGCCCCATCGAGGGCAACCGGCTGCAGCATTTTGCCGACAGCCCGCGTGCCCTCGACGCCATGCTCGCTGCGATAGCTGATGCACGTCGCTGGGTGCACTTCGAGAACTACATCATCCGCGACGACGCCACGGGCCGGCGCTTCGCAGCCGCGCTCGCCGACCGGGCACGCGCCGGCGTTCGGGTACGCGTGCTGTACGACGCGCTTGGCTCGTTCGGCACGTCACGCAAGTTCTGGCGCCGCCTCGTGCAGGCCGGCGTCGCGGTGCGTGCATTCAACCCCCTCCTTACGCTTCGGCCCTACGAGCTCGTGTCGCGTGATCACCGCAAGCTGGTCGTCGCCGACGGCGGCTGGGCAATGGTGGGCGGGCTGTGCATCGGTGACGAGTGGGCGGGCGACCCGGCGCGCGGGCGACGTCCCTGGCGCGACACCATGGTCGCGGTGACCGGGCCCGCGGCGGCCGCATTCGACGGCGCGTTCGCCCGGCTCTGGGACCGCGCCGGCGGGCCGCTCCCGCCCGACGAGCTCGATGCCGATCCCGCCCCGGCCGGCGGCTCGAGCGTGCGGGTCGTGGAGGGCGTGCCCGGACGCGCCCGGGTGTACCGCGCCGTGGAGCTGCTGGTCGCCAGCGCGGCCGAGCGTCTCTGGATCACCGATGCGTACCTGATTCCTCCGGCTCCGTTGTACGCCAGTCTGCTGGACGCGGCGAAGAGCGGCGTGGACGTCCGGCTGCTGGTCCCGGGCGCGACCGACCTGCCGGTGGTGCGCAACTTCACGCGCGTGGGCTACCGCCAGCTGCTGCGCGCCGGCGTGCGCGTCTACGAGTACCAGGGCCCGATGATCCACGCGAAGACGATGCTGGTCGACCGCCGCTGGGCCCGCGTCGGATCGAGCAATCTGAACGTGTCGAGCCTGCTCTCGAATTACGAGCTCGATCTCGCGGCGGAGTGCGAACAGCTCACCGAAGAGCTCGCCCGCCAGTTCCGGCACGACCTCACACAGAGCAGCGAGATCGTGTTGCAGCCACGCCGCATGCGGCTCCCGCCGCGCTTGGTGGGCGAGGAGCCCGCGCAAGGCGACCCGACGCACAATCGATCGGGCTATGAGCTCGGCGCCGTCGCCGTGGTGGCATTCCGTCGCGTGGCAGGCGGGTTGCGGCGCGCGATGGCGGTGACGGGCACCGTCGGATTCACGGTGGTCGGCGCGCTGCTGCTCGCGTTCCCGCGGGTCGCGGGAATCGTACTCGCCGCCGGATCGTTTTCACTCGCGCTGGCATTCGCGTTGTATGCGTTCGAGCGGCGCCGCACGCGGGAGAGCGATGATGGCTGATGCCGGGGCCCCCCTCCCCCCTTCCCCTACCCCCCCTCCCCCTTCCCAACCCGGACAGCCCGCTGCGCGTATACCCGGGCAGGACGAGGGGGAGCTGGTCGCGCGCGCGGTCGCGGGCGACCGGGCGGCGTTCGGGACCCTGGTGGATCGCTACGCCGGCGTGGCCCGCCGCGTGGCGCGCGCAGTCCTCGGAAATCCGGAGGACGCGGACGACGCGGCACAGGACGCGATGCTGTCGGCGCTCGTGAAGCTCGACCAGTACGATGCGCGGCGCCCGTTCGGCCCCTGGCTGCTGCGCATCGTCTCCAACGCCGCCACCGACCGTCGCCGCCGCCGCTCGGTGCGGCGGGCCGAGCCACTCGACGTAGGGCTCACGGCCGGCGGCCCGCGGCCCGACGTCACCGCCGAACGGCGCGCGCTCGGGGAGCGTCTGCGGCAGGCGCTGGCGACTCTCCCCGAGCGGCGGCGCATCGCGGTCGTGCTGTTCGACGTGGAAGGATATTCGCACGCCGAGATCGCGACGGTGCTCGGGATTCCGGAAGGGACTGTGCGATCGGAAGTGTTCCACGCGCGGCGCCGACTGCGCGCGCTGTTGGCGGACTGGAAGGAGGAGGGATGAAGGACCTGCTGCCGTTCGATCACCGGCCCGACCCCGTGCTCGGGAACGCGCTGCGTCGCGCCCTCGACCCGGGAGACGCCACGGCGTTCGTCGCGCGCGTACTGGCCCGTGCCGAGCAGCTGCGCGCGGCGTCCTGGGACACGGTGCTCGCGCGCTGGGCGCGTGCGGGCGTGGCGGCCGCGCTCCTCATCGCGCTCGCCGCGGGCTACCTCGTCGGCCACGCGTCCGCCACGCCTGCCCCGCAGCCGAGCGTTGCGGACGCCCTGATCGCCCCGCCGGCGCACCCCGGTGAGGTCGAGATCGTCCTCGCCTCGGTGATCGAGAACCCGTAGGCCATCACGTCATTCCGCAAGCTCGTTACTGTGCAACCTGGTTTGGAGGGAAGGCTGTCATGCTGAACCGTTCGACAACCTGGGCCGTGGTTTTCCTGGTCGCGACGTTCGCGGCGGGCATCGCCGTGGGCGCCGGCGGCCGGGCGCTGTGGGTCCGGTACGCGTCCGCCGCCGCTCCTGAGCGGTCGCGTGGCGTCGACCGCATGATGAAAGAGCTGAACGAGGAGTTGCGTCTCGATCCCGTCCAACGCGACACGATCCGCGCCATTCTGCAGCGGCACCGGGCCCGCATGACCGCGGTGTGGGAGACCGTCCGTCCGCGCTTCGACTCGATGCGGGCACAGATGGACTCGGAGGTCACGCGGCACTTGACCCCCGAGCAGCAGGTCAAATACCGCGACCATGTGAGCCATTACCGGCATCAAAGAGACCAGGCGCGGAGCGACAGCGGTGCACCGCATGGCGCCAGCGGGACGGACAAGAAATGATGGGCGCGCGACCTGCAGTCCTGGCGTGTGTCACCTCGGCCTGGTTCACGGCCGGGCTCGGTGCCCAGCAGG
The DNA here is from genome assembly GCA_003222035.1 of Gemmatimonadota bacterium. Lineage (GTDB taxonomy): Bacteria > Gemmatimonadota > Gemmatimonadetes > Gemmatimonadales > GWC2-71-9 > AG41. The sequence goes on from QHUS01000049.1 coordinate 54,676, forward strand.
CGGTGGCGCCGCCGACACTGGTCCAGGTGTCGCTCGTCGAAGCGGTGCGGCGGGCGCTCGAGGTGCAGCCCGCGGTTATTCAGGCCCGGGGAGACCAGCGCACCGCGGGTGCCAATGAGCGGGCGGCGGCCGGGGCCTTTTTGCCGACCCTGTCGCTCGGCGGTTCTTCCAACAACGCGTCGTCGAACCGATACAACACGGCGACAGGCCAGATCGTCACCGTGCCGACCAACACGAGCTACTTTGGAGCCCTCAACGCGAGCCTCGAGCTGTTTGACGGCTTTCAGCGCACCGCGACCAAGCACGCCGCGTCCGCGACCGCCGACGCCGCGGATGCCGGCTACATCAACCAGCGCGCCCAGGTCACGGCCACGACCCACCAGGTCTTCTTCACCGCGCTCGCGGCACAAGAGCTCGTCCGCGTTGCCGCGGCGCAGCTGGAGCGTGCCAAGGTGGAGCGGCAAATCGCGGTGAACAAGTTTCAGGCCGGTGCGGCCACGCGCTCGGACACACTCACCGCGACCGTCGATGTGGGCACGGCGCGGCTGGCGCTGCTGCAAGCGAACGCGAACCTGGCCACCTCGCAGGCCAACCTCGGTCGCCAGATCGGCGTGGACCAGCAGGTACGCGCGCAGCGCGACTCGGTGTTCCCCCCCTTCCCCGACACGACAGGCCTGCGGCAGGAGGTGCTCGACTCGTCGCCACAGGTGCGGCAGGCATTCGCCCAGCTGAGTGCCGCCCGCTCGCTCGTGACCGTGGCGCGGTCGCAGTACTGGCCGACGCTGTCGGCGTCGTACTCGAGCGGGTATACCGGTCTCGGCGCGCCTTGGACGTCGACGCAGAGCTACGTCAACAACTGGTCGCTCCGGTTCACCGTCAGCTGGACGCTGTTCAACGGGTTCACCCGTGAGGCCGACCAGGTGTCGGCCGCCGTGACGCGCGACGTCGCGGAAGCGCAGGCGGCAGACGCCCGGCGTGGCGTCAACGCCGAGCTCACGCAGCAACTCGCGGCGGTCGCCACCGCGTACGAGCAGATCGAGATCAGCGACGCCAACGTCGCGGCCGCCACGGAGGCGCTGCGCGTCACACAGGAGCGCTACCGCCTGGGCGCCGGCACCCTGCTCGATCTCCTCACGTCCCAGGCCAATATCACCCAGGCCGAGGTCAATCAGGTGCAGGCGCGTTTCACCTATCTGATTGCTCGCGCCCAGGCCGAGGCCCTCGTGGGGCACACGTTATGACGAGCGTCCAGACCACGACCTTTCGTACCGGCGACACGCCGCTGCCGGACATCGTCATCCTCACGCACAAGCTCGCACGTGACTACGACATGGGTGGTGAGGTGGTACACGCGTTGCGCGGGGTCGAGATCCAGATCAAGCGCAACGAGTTCGTCGCCATCATGGGCCCGTCGGGCTCGGGCAAGTCCACGCTCATGAACCTGATTGGCTGCCTGGACACACCCACGGCGGGCGAGTACTGGCTCAACAGCCAGAAAGTGAGTGACCTGTCGGACGACGAGCTGGCGCGCATCCGCAACAAGGAAATCGGGTTCGTGTTTCAGACGTTCAACCTGCTGCCGCGTGCCAGTGCGCTGCACAACGTCGAGCTCCCGCTGATCTACGCCGGGCTCGCCTCCAAGGAGCGCCGCGCCCAGGCGTCACGGGCACTCGAGCGCGTCGGGCTCGCCGATCGCATGGAGCACCGCCCGAACGAGCTGTCCGGGGGACAGCGGCAGCGCGTGGCGATCGCCCGGGCGCTCGTGAATACCCCGTCCATCCTGCTGGCCGACGAACCGACCGGCAACCTCGATTCCGCGACCGGCGAGGAAATCATGCGGCTATTCGAAGAGCTGCACGAGGTCGGCCAAACCATCGTGCTCGTGACGCACGAGGCCGACATCGCGGCGCATGCCCATCGCCAGATTCACCTGCGCGACGGGCTGGTCGAGCGCGACGTCCAGACGAAAGGCTGATCGTGCGGCGGCATCTCCTGGTCGGTTGGACGGCTGCGGCAGCGCTGAGCTGCCAAAAGGCCCAGACGGCGCCGCTCTACGAGGCGGTCCCGGTGGAGCGTCGTGACATCGTCGTCACGGCGAGCGCGTCGGGCGTGATGCAGCCGATCCTCACGTTCAGCGTGAAGTCCAAGGCGTGGGGCGAGATCATCGAGATGCCCGTGCAGACGGGCGACCAAGTCAAGCAGGGCCAGCTGCTCGTCCGGATCGACCCGCGCATTCCGCAGCAGAACCTCGCGCAGGCACAGGCCTCGCTGGACAAGGCCCGCGCGCAGCTGGAGACCGCCACGGCGCAGTTCAAGCGAAGCGACGCTCTGTTCCGTACCCAGTCGATCGCGGAGACCGAGTACGAATCGTCCAAGCTCGCCTACGCCACCGCCCAGGCCGCCGTGGTCAACGCGCAGGCGGGCCTCCAGACCGCCAAAGATGCGATGCAGGATACGCACGTGCGCGCGCCGATCACCGGCTCGATACTCGAGCTCGATGCCGTCCTGCGCACCGTGATCTCGAGCCCGACGTTGGGCGGCGGCACCGTGATTCTCAAGATGGCGAATCTCGATACCATACAGGATTCCGCGATGGTGGCGGAGACCGACATCGGCAGAGTGCAGCCGGGCCTCCCGGTGACGATCACCGTCGATGCCTTCCCCAACCGCACGTTCGACGGGACGGTGCTGAAGATCGGCCCGCAGGCCCAGGTCGTCCAAAACGTCACGAGCTTCCCGGTGTTCGTGAACATCCCGAACCCGGGTCACCTCCTCAGGCCGGGGATGAACACGGACGTCCGGATTCACACCGGACGTCGCGACGGCGTGCTCGCCGTGCCGTACGCCGCGCTACGGACCCCGCGCGACGTCGCGTCCGGCGCCGCGGTGCTCGGACTCGATGCGCAAGTCGTCGACCAGCAGATCGCTGCCGCGACCGCGGCTGCCGCGCCTAACCCTTCCTTGCAGCGCCCCGCGGGCGACTCGACCAGCGGCGCTCGGCCGCTGGCACCGGGAACGATCACGACCCCGAACGGCCGGGTGATCACGCTCCCCCCGGGAGTCACGGCGGATCAGGTGCAAAAGGCGATCGCGAAGATGCGCAGCGGCGCAGAGCCGACCGCAGCCGAACGGGCGTTGCTCGCCCAGGTGTTCGGTCGAGGGCAACGTTCGGGCGCTCGCGACGGCGGCGGCGCCGGAAACCGGAATGCGCGTGGCGGCAACTCCTACATCGTCTTCGTGCGCCGGACAGGAAACGTCGTCGCGCTGCCCATCAAGACCGGTCTATCCGACCAGGACTACGTGGAGGTCACGAGCGGCTTGACGGAACGCGACACCGTGCTCGTCCTCCCGAGTGCATCGCTGGTCCAGTCGCAGCAGCAGTTCCGCCAACGCTTCCAGAACGTCACCGGCGGCGGGCTGCCCGGTTTGCGGCAGCAGCAATCTCAACCCGCGGGGGCCCGATGAGCAGGTATACAATGCGCCTGTGCGCAGCGGCCGTCACACTGGTCGCGGTGCTATCGTGCCGCAAGGACGCCCCCGTCCCGGCATACGAGACGGTGCCCGTGGTCCGGCGCGACATCGTCGTGTCCGCCACGGCGTCCGGCGTGATCCAGCCGATCCTCACGCTGAGCGTCAAGTCGAAGGCGTCGGGAGAGATCATCGCCATGCCCGTCCAGACGGGCGATGAAGTGAAGCAGGGCCAGCTGCTGGCGAAGGTCGATCCCCGCATCCCGCAGAACAACCTGACCCAGGCCCAGGCCAACCTCACGGTGGCGAAGGCGCAGCTCGACAACGCCACCGCGCAGCTCAAGCGCAGTCAGGCCCTGTATCAGACCCAGTCGATCACACAGGCTGGATACGATTCGGCGCAGCTCTCGGCCGCGACCGCCCAAGCGGCCGTCGTGAACGCACAGGCGAATCTGCAGACCGCAAAGGACGCGATGGAGGACACGCAGGTCCGCGCGCCGATCACCGGCACGGTGCTCGAGCTGGACGCGGTGCTCGGCACGGTCATTTCGAGTCCGACCAACGACGTGAGCGGCGGCACGGTCATCCTCAAGATGGCGAACCTGGACACCGTGCAGGTGTCCGCACTCGTGGACGAAACCGATGTCGGCACGGTGCAGTCCGGCTTGCCCGTCACCATTACCGTCGATGCGTTCCCCAGCCGCACCTTCGACGGCAGCGTTCTCAAGATCGAGCCGCAGGCGCAGGTGACCCAGAACGTCACGATGTTCCCCGTCGAGGTGAACATCCCCAACGTGGGCCATGTGCTCAAGCCGGGGATGAACACGGAGGTCGAGATCCACATCGGGCAGCGCCAGGGCGTCCTGGCCGTGCCGAACGCGGCGCTGCGGACGCCGCGCGACGTGGCCTCCGCGGCGGGGGTACTCGGCCTCGATGTGCCAACCGTCGAGCGGCAGCTCGCGTCCGGGGTGGCGGATGCGACGCCGCGCGCCGGCGCCGACCCGTCGGCGGGCGACGGCGGCAAGCTGCACGCCGCCGAGCCAAAGCCGGGCCGTGCGACGTTTACCACGCCCAGCGGCCGGGTGATCACGCTGCCCCCCGGAGTCACGCCGGACCAGGTGCGGGCCGCGTTCGCGAAACGAATGACCGGGCAGGAGCTGACCCCGGCGGAGCAAGCGCTGCTGGCCCAGATCCGCACCCAGTTCCAGGCGTCGCGCGGGGGCGACTCGGCGGCGGCCGGAGATGGCGCGAGCACGGCGCGCTACATCGTGTTCGTACGGCGCGGGGGCAAGGTCACGGCGACGCTGATCCGGACCGGGCTCACCGATCAGGACTACATGGAGGTGACGGGCGGGCTCACCGAGAAGGACACCGTGATCGTGCTCTCGAGCACGACGGGCGGGGGTAAGTAGCGATGCTGCTGGGTGAGATCGTCCGGGTCGCGCTGGAGGCGCTGCGCGCCAACAAGCTGCGCTCGCTGCTCACCATGTTGGGCATCATCATCGGCGTCGGGGCGGTCATCACCATGATCGCGCTCGGCTCGGGGGCGCAGAAGGCGGTGCAGGATCGCATCCAGGCGCTCGGGCCCACCCTCCTCAGCATCTACCCCGGGCAGAGCTTCATGCGGGGCGTCGCCAGCGGGAACCGCGTGAGCCTCACGATGGACGACGACACCGCCCTCGCCAACAATGCCCGCTACCTGAGCGCGGTCGTGCCCGAGCTGTCCAGCAACCTCCAGGTCCAGAAGGCCGACCAGAACATCAACGTGACCGTGATGGGCACCACGCCCAATTACACGACGGTGCACAACTACACGGTCACGGCGGGCCGCATGTTCACGGCGGGCGACGACGCGGCGCGGCGGCGCGTCGCGGTGCTGGGATCCGCGGTCCCCCAGATGCTCAACTCCAACCGCGACGCGATGATCGGTCAGGAAATCCAGATCCGCAGCATCGCGTTCGAGATCATCGGTGTGCTGTCGGAGAAGGGCTCCCAGGGCTCGTTCTTCAGTCCCGACGAGCAGATCCTGATCCCGCTCCAGACGGCGCGGTATCGGGTGATGGGCACGGACCGGTTGCGCGACATCACGGTGCAGGCGCGCGACCTGAACTCGATGAACCTGGCGCTGCTCGAGATCGAGCGCGTGATGCGGCGTCAGCACAAGATCCGGCCCGGCCAGGACAACGACTTCCAGATCCGCAACCAGACCGACATCCTCGCCACGCTGCAGCAGACCACCGATACGTTCAAGTACCTGCTCGCCGGCATCGCCGCGGTGAGCCTGCTCGTGGGCGGCATCGGCATCATGAACATCATGCTCGTGTCCGTCACCGAGCGCACCCGCGAGATCGGCGTGCGCAAGGCGCTCGGCGCGACGCGCTTCAATATCCTGTTTCAGTTCCTCGTGGAAGCGCTGGTGCTCTGCCTCGTCGGGGGTCTGATCGGCGTGGTGATCGGGTCGTTCGGTGCGGTGGTGCTGTCCCAGCTGGCCCACTGGAACACGCTCATCTCACCCCTCGCTATCCTGCTCGCCTTCGTCTTCAGCGCCGCGGTCGGCTTGTTCTTCGGCATCTGGCCCGCACGTCGGGCGGCGAGTCTCGATCCGATAGTCGCGTTGAGATACGAATAGTCGGCTTCGCCGAAGCGTGAGTGGTGCGTGGTGAGTGGTTGCTGACGATTCGTCGGCGTCCCTCAGCGTCGCAGCTCCCCAATTTCCGGATAGAACCACGCACCACCCACCACGCCTGTTTTTCCGGATAGTACCACGCACCACACACCACGCATATTTTTTCTCGCATGCTCGCCCTCCTCCTCCTGTTACAGGGCGCAGACGGAGCCGGCACGTACAGCGGGACGGCCAAGCAGCTCGACGTGCACCTCCCGCGCATCGAGACCCAGGCCAAGATCGACGGCGTGCTCGATGACGCGGTGTGGCGCCAGGCCGCCATGCTCACCCATTTCTCCCAGTACCGTCCCGTGGATGGCCGCCCCGCCGAGGATTCGACCGAGGTGCTCGTGTGGTACGCGTCCGACGCGATCTACTTCGGCATCCGCGCGTTCGAACAGCACGGAACCGTGGTGCGCGCCACGCTGGCCGACCGCGACAACATCGACGCGGACGACCACGTGGCGATCCTGCTCGATACCTACCTCGATCACCGGCGCGCGACGCTCATCGCCGTGAACCCGCTGGGTGTGCAGGAGGACGGAGTCTGGAGCGACGGCGTCGGTGCGGGCGCGGCGGGCGGCCCGAGCGCGGGAGGCAGGTTCGACGCCACCATCGACTTGAACCCCGACTATGTCTACGAATCGCACGGCCGCGTGACCGAGTGGGGGTACGAGGTGGAGGTGCGGATCCCGTTCAAGAGCCTCCGCTATCAAAGCGCGGATCCGCAGGACTGGGGCATCCAGATCGTGCGGTCGGCCCAGCATTCGGGCTACGAGGACACGTGGACCCCCGCCGTTCGCGCCAACGCGAGCTTCCTCATCCAGTCCGGGCGCCTGGTCGGCCTCACCGACTTGCGGCGTGGTCTGGTGCTCGATATCACGCCCGAGTTCACCGCTACCGTCAACGGCGCACCCGTGACGCCCGGAGGGAGCTACGACTACACCGGCAAGCCCGAGCTGGCCGGGACCGTGCGCTGGGGGATGACGCAGAACCTGAGTCTCACGTCGACGGCGAACCCGGACTTCTCACAGGTGGAGGCCGACGTCGGCCAGGTGACCGTGAACGAGCGCTTTGCGCTGTTCTATCCGGAGAAGCGACCGTTCTTTCTCGAGGGGCTCGAGCAGTTCGATACGCCCAACCAGCTCATCTACACCCGGCGCGTCGTACAACCGGTGTTCGGGGCCAAGCTCGCCGGAAAGGTCGGGCCTATGGGCGTGGCGTACCTCGGGGCCGTGGACAACAGCGATCAATCCGCCAGCGGCTCGAACCCCGTGTTCAACATGTTGCGGCTGCGGCGCGATCTCGGGCCGACCTCCACGCTGGGCCTCGTCTACACGGACCGCATCGACGGCGACGCCTACAACCGGGTGCTGGGCGCCGACGCCAGGGTGGTGTGGCGCAAGATCTGGTTCTCGGAGGCACAGATCGCGCAATCGTGGACCCACGACGCGTTCGGCTTCCACCCGGGGAAGCTGTGGACCATAACGTTCGCGGACCGCACCGGGCGCGCCTACGGGAACCACTTCGAGCTGCTGGGCATCGAGCCGACCTTCCAGGACTCGAGCGGATTCGTGCCTCGCACCGACTTCGTGGTCTTGCGCACCTACAACCGCTTCAGCTGGTACGGCCGCCCCGGTGCGCCGGTGGAGCAGTTCACGGCGATCCTCGGGTACGCGCCGATCTGGCGCTATGCGGATTTCGGTACGCAGAGCCACACGCTCGAGGACACGTTGCAGACGTTCTTGGTCGCAAACCTGCGGGGCGGCTGGCAGACGCAGCTCACGCTCAGCCTGAACCACTTCGGGTTCAACGCCGCCGACTATGCGGGATACGAGGTCGACCGCGCCCTGGACACCATCCCGTTCACCGTCCCGCACGGCCTGTATCAGCTGCCCGGTGTTACGCTCTACGTCAACACGCCCAGCCGCGCGGTGACCGTGAACGCCGTGCTCGGTTACGCCGCGACGGCGATCTTCCCTGAGGCGTCGGAAGGCCGGCAATCGAGGTTTTCGTTGACCGCCGCCCTGCGGCCCACGCCGTCGCTACGCATCGAGGGACGCTGGGTGCACGAGCGCCTCACCCGGGCGCGCGACGGCAGCCGCTTCTCCACCGCCGACATCCCCCGACTGAAACTCGAGTACCAGCTCTCGCGGTCCATCTTTCTACGGTACGTGGGGCAGTACGTGGCGCAGAATCAGGTCGCGCTGGCCGATCCGCGCACCGGGCAGCCGCTGCTCGTGAACGGTAGCGCCGCGGGACCCGTGGTCACGAACGACTTCCGTAACGACGTGCTGTTCTCCTACAAGCCCGTGCCCGGTACCGTAGTGTTCGTGGGCTACGGCGCGTCGCTCACGGAAGACGACGCGTTCCAGTTTCAGCACCTCACCCGCGCGTCGGACGGATTCTTCCTCAAGCTGAGCTACCTCTTCCGGATGTAGGCCTCTACCCCTCCCCGGGGCGCACCACCATTTTTCTGGTCCATGGCCGATGCGGCCGACTTCACCCGCCTTCTCGTCGACGAAGCCCGCGCCAAGCAGCGCCAGTATCTGCTCGCCAATAACCGCGCGCGCTGGGGTTTGGGAGCGTTCGGGGTCGTCCTCCTCATGCTGGCGCGCCTCACCGGACTCGCGCCCGTCCCGTTGGGGCTCATCGCGGGCTTCGCGGTCGTGTTCGGCGGCATTAACCTCGCGCTGCGGCGTCTCGGGCAGCGCGGCGAATTCCGCGCATGGCTCCCGTACGGCAACGTCGCCGTGGGAGCGGCACTGATCTCAACGATCCTGTACGCCGTGGGCCCGACCGGGCATCTGTTGTACGTGGCCTACCTGATTGCCCCACTGCAGGCTGGGCTCTACCTCGGCGCGATGGAAGCGTGGCAAGCGTTCCTGCTCAACCTCACGGGCTTCGGCCTGGCCACCGCCATCCGCGTGAGCCAAGGGACGGCCGGATGGACGTGGAGCGCGTTCGCGCAGGAGACGGTGGTGCTCACCCTTGTGGCCGCCGTGCTGGTCCCGACCCTGACGCGGTTCACCGGGCGGCTGCGCGCCACCCGAGCCGCGCTGGCCCGAGTGGAGCAGGGAGACCTGACCGTCACGGTGGAGGATGAGGAGCTCGACGACCTTGGCTTTCTCGGCGTCAGCGTGAATCGCACCACTGCGGCGATCGGGAGCGTGGTGCAAGAGGTCCAGCAGCAGTCGCACGACCTGGCGAGCCTGGCGCAGGAGCTCGCGGCGTCGGCGCAGGAGCTCCAGGCGGCATCGCAGGAGATCGCGGCGACCGCGCAGCGGCTGTCCGAAGGAACGTCGCGCCAGCGTCAGCTGATCGGCCACGGGCGCGACGACTCGGAGGCGGCCGCGGATGTGGCGGCCCAGCTCCACACGCGCGCGCAGGACGCGGAGCGCCGGATCGCCGCGGTAGCGCACGAGGCCCAGCGACACGGCCACGAGATCGCCCGCGCCAGCGAGCTGCTGGTGACCCTGGTGGATCACCTCGACCAGGTCTCCCGGGCCGCCGGCACGCTGGAGCAGGGCTCGCGCGAGATCGGCAAGCTGGTGGATGCCATCACACGGATCGCAAGCCAGACCGACCTGCTCGCGCTGAACGCCGCGATCGAGGCGGCGCGCGCGGGCCAGCACGGCCTGGGATTCCGCGTCGTGGCGGACGAGGTCCGCAAGCTTGCCGAGCAGAGCGCCCGCTCCGCCGACGAGGTCCGCGCCCGCGTGCGACAGACGCAGGACCAGATCGAGCAGGTGATCGCCGCCATGGGCGAGGGCCGCCGCACCGCCGAGGGCGTAGGCACGGTGTCGGCCGCGGCGCGGCAGGCCCTCGACGCCATCTTCGGCGATCTGAACGCCACCGTGCAGGTCGCCAGTGCGTTCGCGGGCGACACCGCCGGGCAGGCGCAGCGCATGCGCGAGGTAGTGCGGCGCATGGAAGAGGTCGCTGGGATCGCCGAAACGGCGGCGCAGGGCGCCGAGCAGACCTCGGCCGCCACCGAGGAGCAAATCGCGTCGCTGGGCGAGCTTACCACGACATCCCAGCACCTGTCGGTGGCGGCAGCCAAGCTCACCGAAACCATTCGCCGTTTCACTGTCAACGGCAAGCCCTGACGAGGCCTACCACCCGCGGAGCAGGGGGGCATCGCCGTAATCCCACAGCACGAACGCAATGAGCCGGGGATGGCGTGGCTCGGGCCCCACCGCCGGTAGCTCGGCGCCGAGTGACCCGGCCACATGTCCGAGCCGGGAGAGGCGGATCCACATCTGCGGGTAGAACGAGAGCGTGTGCTCCACCCCGCCGTCCACGGGCACGGTCCAACCCACCTCGACCATCGGCACCACGCGTCCGATTGGGCGGCCCACCCCGAGCCGATAAGAGAACGCCGTGAAGCCTTCCGCCTCCTCCCAAGAGCTCACGATCTCGCCCTGGACCACGACAGCTCCGGCGGGCGCCGCGCCGAACGCGACGAACGGCTCGATCTCCCACACGTCCTGCCGGCCGAGCGGCGGGCTCGCCTCCGCCCCCAGGCTCGCCAGGGCCCGGTGCTCAAGGCTGTGCCATACGTTGAACTTCAGCGCGGCGCTGACGCCGTCGAAGGAGTTGGGCTGACTGTCGAACGCCGTCCGAGCGCTGGCCTCCAACTGAAAGCGCTTGCCCAACCGGTGCTCGTAGACGAGCTCCTGACCGCTCGCCGTACCAGAGATGACGACCTCGTCCTCGGGGTAGGCCTTCTCTACCAGGAACGGTCTCGGGAAGTTCAGCACACCCGGCGGCCAGCCGAGCTCACCGCACAACGAGCGGGCGTAGCGCACCACGGCCCGGATCTGCTCGGGGGTCCCAGCCTCGCCGAAGGCGGGCATGTCGAGCGACAAGCCGAACGCGGCCCCTCCTCGAGCTACGATTTCCACCCAGCGGTCCTCGGTCTCCGCCGTGCTGGTCTTGCAGTCCCGCAGGTCGGCGGGCGGAACCTCGAGCCGCGTGGTTGCGGCGGGAGTCCCGCGACCGTCGGCTCCGTGGCATGTCCTGCACCAGGCCTGGAACAGCGAGGCGCCGCTATCGCTCGGGCTCTGGGCCGCGACCAGCAGCGCGAGCAGGGACCACACGGTCAACACGTCCTCCGGGAAAGAAAGCGACGGATCCGTTGATCGAAATCTACATGCGGAACTTAGACGCCCGCCGTAGTGTTGAGTGAGAGCTGCAACGCGACAATCTTCGGGAGTTGCCATGTCCATTCGACCAATCAAGCGCGTCGTGCAGTCGCAACCCACCATCGAAGGAGCGGGTGTCCGTCTGCGTCGCGCGTTCGGCTTCGGTGACACGCGGGACTTCGATCCCTTCCTCCTGCTCGACGACTTTCGCAACGAGAATCCCGCCGACTATCTCGCGGGCTTCCCGTGGCATCCCCATCGCGGGATCGAAACCATCACCTATGTCCTCGCCGGTTCGGTCAGCCACGGCGACAGCCTGGGCAACCAGGGACGCATGGGCGCGGGCGACGTGCAGTGGATGACGGCGGGGAGCGGCATTCTCCACCAGGAGATGCCTGCGGGGGACCCGCAGGGGCGGATGCACGGATTCCAGCTGTGGGCGAATCTTCCCGCTTCCCTCAAGCTGACCAAGCCGCGCTATCAGGACGTCGCGGCGCGCGACATCCCGGAGGTGACGGACGACGATGGCACGCGGGTACGCGTCATCTGCGGGAACTTCTGGGGGAAGTCCGGACCGGTCGACGGCGTGGCCGCCGATCCGCAGTATCTCGACGTGTGGGTGCCGCCACGCCGGCGCAAGACGCTGCCGATCAAGGCGTCGCGCCACGCGTTCGCGTACGTGTTCGACGGCAGCGGTACGTTCCGCGACGCGTCCGAGCCCGGCGCCGTCCGCACGGAGCGGGTGGGGTCGCCTGCCAACGCGGGCGGTGAGACGGGGAACCGGTCGCTGATCCTGTTCGATAAGGGCGACGAGGTGACCGTCCAGGCCGGGGAGTCGGGGATTCGATTCCTCCTGGTGTCGGGCGAGCCGATCGAGGAGCCCGTGGCGTGGGCGGGACCGATCGTGATGAACACAGACGACGAGCTGCGGCGCGCCTATGCCGAGCTGCGGGACGGCACCTTCATCAAGGGGCGCTAGTCGAGGCTGGCGGCACGGAGCAGCTCCGCCGCCGAGCGATCGGCCTCGCGCACGATCTCCTCGATCGGCATCGTGAGCAGCTCGTGGCCGAGCACCACCGGTTGCCCATCCACAAAGACGTCGCGCACGTCGCTGGCGCGCGCCGCGTAAACCACGCGGGACACGGGATCGCCGGCCGCGGGGTGGAGATGCGGCTCGCGTAGATCCAGCACCACGATGTCCGCGCGCTTGCCGGGCGCGATGGACCCGATGTCGGCTTCGAGGCCCAGCGCTCGAGCGCCGCCCAGTGTGGCGAGCTCGAGCACCTGGGCGGCAGGAAGGGCGTCCGCCCCGAGCCGCGGTTTCTGCACGAGGGCCGCCAACCGCATTTCCGCGAACACGTCCAGCCGGTTGTTGCACGGGGCACCGTCCGCCCCGATGGCCACCTGACACCCCGCCGCGAGCAGCTCCGGCACCTTCGCCACACCGCTCGCCAGCTTCAAGTTCGACGAGGGGCAGTGCACTACGATGGTCCCCTGGCGCGCCAGGCGCGCGGTCTCGTGCGCGTCGACCCAGACACAGTGGGCGAGTACGGCGCGTGGGCCCGCGATCCCCACCGAGTCCAGGTACGCGATCTCCTCGAGCCCCGTGGTACGGAGCACGGTCTCGCGCTCGACGATGGTCTCAGCGGCGTGCGTGTGCAGCTGGGCGTCGAACCGCTCCGCCAGCTCGCTGGCCGCGCGCAGCAGCGGGCCGGAGCAGCTCGGCACGAAGCGCGGGGCGAAGCACACCCGCAGCCGGCCGCCGGCTCCGTTGTGCCACCGCTTGGCGAGCGCCTCGGCCTCGGAGAGCGCAGCGTCGGTCGACTCCGCCAGCTCGAGCGGCGCGCCTTCGGGGTGCGCGTCCATGAGGCACTTGCCCACCACGCCGCGGATCCCGACTCGCTCCACCGCCCTGAAGGCCGCGCCGGTGTGGCGCACCGTCTCCATGTCGAGGATCGCCGTCGTGCCGCCGAGGAGCAGCTCTGCGGCCCCGAGCGCCGCGGACCAGTACACCGTTTCCTCGGTGTGCGCGGCCTCGAGCGGCCAGATGCGACGCACCAGCCAGTCCTCGAGCCGCAAGTCGTCGGCGAGCCCCCGGAACAGCGTCTGACAGAGATGGACGTGGGCCTGAATGAGACCGGGAATGATCAGGCAACCGCTGCAATCGCGGACGGTGGTGGACGGGCGGGGCCCCATCCCGCTTCCCGCATCCCGCCTCACGGCGTCTCCAACCGCGGCGATCCGCCCGTCGCGCACGACCACATCCGCCCGCTCCACCCGCCACGCTCCGTCGTGTAATAGCACATCGCCGCCGGCGAGGATCAGGTCGGGAGGGGCAGACGGCACGGCGCGCGTTGTGGGAGGGGGGGGAGGGAGGGGGGGAGAACGTCAGGTCGCAATGCGCGGCTGCACGCTGGTCGTGTCGTCCGGGAGGTCGAAGTAGACGCGCAGTTCTTCCATCAGGTCATCGTCCGCGTACACACCGGTGAGGATGCGCTCGGGTCCGCCCGGATCGACCAGCAGATACCCGAACGGATAATCGAGGCCGGACAAGAGAATCGTGCGGCGGGTGTGATTGCCGAGCGCCACGTAGACGGTGTCGGCGTTGGTCGCGAGCAGTTTGATGCCGCTGGCCTCGAGCGTGGGCGCGACTTGCTCCGTGTAATACTCGAGATCGTCGAATGTGTCGGCGCGGTCGTCCGTTGCCAGCGTGTCGGCCGCCTTCAACCAGAACAGCACTACACTCGGCTCCCGGACCACCCGAGGGATGCGCAACGTGCTGTCCGTCGAGTCGCGCGGCACCAGTCGCACGAGGTTCACCGAGTCGGCGCCGTGCGCCGTACCGGCGAACGGCCGTGGCCGACACCCTGTCATCGCGGCGAACGCCAGCAACGCGGCGTATTTCATCAGCAGAAATATACCGGGCGCCGGGAAGTCCGTCGCACCACGGAATTCCCGGCGCCCGGTGACTCGAGCGGATCGCTGCTACTTGCGGGCCGTGCTCGAGCTTCCCGTCGTGTTGAACAGCGGCAGGTACTGTCCGTACCCCTCCGCGGCCAGCTGCTCGACCGGTATGAACCGCAGGGCGGCCGAGTTGATGCAGTACCGCTGGCCGCTGGGCGCGGGGCCGTCGTCGAACAGGTGCCCGAGATGGGAGTCGCCGTTCGCCGACCGGACCTCGGTGCGCACCATGAAGAGCGACTTGTCCACGTGCTCGCTGACATTGCCCGTCTCCAGCGGCTTGGTGAAGCTCGGCCATCCCGTGCCCGACTCGAACTTGTCGGTCGAGCTGAAGAGGGGCTCCCCCGATATGACGTCGACATAGATCCCGGGACGATGGTTGTCCCAGTACTCGTTCTGGAACGGCCGTTCCGTGGCCTCGTGCTGCGTGACCTCATACTGCACTGGCGTCAGCTTCTGCTTGAGCTCGGCATCAGTGGGCTTCTTGAAGTTCATTGGGCTCCATCCTTTGGCGCCGACCTGGCGCACGTCCGCGCGGCCGGCGTCCTCCCCCCAGATCTCCTTCAGGCGTCGGTCGCGCCCGCATCCGAGCCGGTACGCCTGATAGCTGACGGGGTTCTTGCGGTAATAATGCTGGTGATACTCCTCGGCCGGATAAAACTTGCCCGCGGGCACGATCACGGACGTGATCGGCTTCTGGAACCGGCCCTCCAGCGTGCGTTTGGACTCCTCGGCCAGTCGGCGCTGCGTCGAGTCGCGGTAAAAGACGGCTGTGTGGTACTGCGATCCGAAGTCGCAGAACTGACCGTTCAACGTCAGGGGATCGATGTTGTGCCAGAACGCGCTCAGCAGCGTTTCGTAGGCGACCTTACGGGGATCGTAGACGACCTGAACGGACTCGAGGTGCCCCGTGGCACCGACCGAGACCTGCTCGTAGGTCGGGTTGGGCGTGCTGCCGCCCATGTAGCCGACGGTCACCGAGACGACGCCATCGAGCACGTCGAACGGGTGCTCCATGGACCAGAAGCACCCACCGGCAAAGGTCGCGGTGGCATACGGGCCACCGGCCGGGGGCCCGCCCAGCAGTGCTACCATCAGTAATGCGCTCGCGAGATGCATCGCTTCTCCTTCTTCCTTCGAGGATCACCACGAATCTGCCTGTGGTAACGCCGCGAGAGAAGTGCCCGTTTGGGTTCTTAGAGGATTGTCATGTTCCTCTCATGTGGCGGAGCGTCGATTGCCGCCGGCGCCCCTCGCCGTAGCTTTGCGGAGTGCAACTGCTGCTGGTAGAGGACGACCGCGACCTGCGTCGCTTTTTGAGCAAGGCGTTCCGGGAAGAAGGGTATGGCGTCGTCGAAGCCGATTCGGGAGACCGGGCACTCGACCGCGCGCTCGACGGCACGTTCAACTGCATCGTCCTGGACGTGATGCTTCCGGGTCGCGACGGGTTCAGCGTCGTGGAGGAGCTGCGCAAGCGCGGCGTGTTCACGCCCGTGTTACTCCTCACGGCGCGCGACGAGCTGGAGTCGCGCGTGCGCGGCCTCGAGGGTGGGGCGGACGACTACCTCACCAAGCCGTTCGACCTCTCCGAACTGATCGCGCGCGTTCACGCGCTGATCCGGCGCGCCGAGCTGCGGCACCAGAACGCCACCCTCACCGTCGGCGATCTGGCGCTCGACCCGCTGAAACGCCGCGTCACACAGGGCGACCGGGTGGTGGATCTCAGCCCGCGGGAGTTCGCGCTGCTCGAGTTCCTGATGCGCAACGCCGGCCGCACCGTCTCCCGCTCGCGGATCGCCGAGGCGGTCTGGAATTACAAGTTCGACCCTGAGACCAATGTGGTCGACGTCTACGTCAACTACCTGCGCAAGAAGCTGAGCTTCGCCGGGCGAACAGCGCCGATTCGCACCGTGCGGGGCTCGGGATATCGGCTGGAGGGAGGGGCCGGGGGGGAGGGGGGGACGCCGTGAGCGAGAGCCGGCTCGCCACGGTCTTGACGCGCCGGTTCCGGCGCGTGTCCTGGACGACGCTGGCTGTCTATGGCCTGCTCGTCACGCTGGCCTTTGCCATCGCGGCCGAGGCGGTACTGCGCCGCTCGCTCGAGCATTCCGCTGACGTCATCGAGTCGTTGCTCCACGCGTACACGGACTCCACCCGGGGACCGGGGGGAGTGATGCCCGAGACGCTCGCCGATCAGCTCGTGGGCATGGGCGGTCAGGTCGTGATCACGCGGACCACGACAAACGCGAGCGGCATGCAGCAGGTGTACTTCCTGTCGCCCGGCATGCCGGCCAAACGACTCGAGGGGCTGCCGGTGAGCGCGTCCCCGGACGATGTGCGTCAGGCCCTGCTTGCAGCGATCGCCGAGCGCGCGCGCTGGCGCTACCGGGTGCTCCACCGCTCGACAGCCGCCTTCGACATCTACGTCGTCGCGAGCCGGCAGCCCTACCTCGCCGCCCTCGCGGCGTTCACGGCGGTCGCAGCACTGCTGCTGCCCGTGGCCGCGCTCGCCGCCGCGCGGGGCGCTCGCCAGGCCGTGACCGCGGCGCTCGATCCACTCGAGCGCGTGACGGCGCAGACCCGCGCCATCGGCCCGGCCGAGCTCGGCAAGCGCCTCGCCACGCTGACCGGCCAGGCGGAGGTGACGGAGCTCGCCGACAGCATCAACCGGATGCTCGAGCGCGTCGACCGCGCGCATCGCGCCCTCGAGTCGTTCACGGCGGACGCGAGCCACGAATTGCGCACCCCGCTGACCCATCTGCGTGCCCAGGTGCAATGGGCGTCGACCGAAGGCCGCTCCGACGCCGAGATCCGCGAGGCGCTCATGGCCATGGAGCGGGAGCTCGACCGCACCACGAAGATGGTGGACGAACTGCTGCTCATCGCTCGCGGCGAGAACCGCCAGCTTGCCCTCATGCGTCGGCCGTTCGACCTGACCGCGGTGGCCGAGGAGGTCCGCGAGATCACCGAAGCGATGGCCGTGGATCGCGATCTCACCGTGCGTCTCACTCCGTCCGGCTCCGTGTGGGCGTCGGGAGACAGCGACCGGACGCGGCACATCCTGCTGAACCTCGCCTCGAACGCCGTGCGCTATACGCCCACTGGCGCCATCACGTTCGCGCTGCAGCGGAACGGGGGTCGAGTGGGGGTCAGCGTCCGCGACACCGGCCCCGGGATCGCACCCGAGCACCTCGATCGGATCTTCGATCGTTTCTTCCGCGTCGATCAGTCCCGCAGCCGCGCCCTCGGCGGAACAGGCCTCGGCCTCGCCATTGCGCGACTGCTGGCCGAGCTCCAGGACGGCGAGATTACGGTCGCGAGCGCGCCGGGCGAAGGAAGCACGTTCACGGTCTGGCTGCCCGCGGGGGCGGAGCCCGGTGGTGAAGCTCGCTAGTGCGTTCGCGCGGGAGGAGGTGCTGTTCGTGGCCGCGGTGCTGGTCGGCAGTGTGACCGGACTCGTGGCGGGGCGATTACTGGTGCCGTGGGTGAGCGACGCTACGGCCGGCAATATCGCCCTCGCCGTGGCGACCACGGCCACCGGCGCCACCCACGCGCGGCTCGCGCATCGCCGATCACTCCGCTCGCTGGTGCCGAGCGTCGTGGTGGGCGGGCCGCTCGCGTATCTGGTCATGCGCGGCATTCACACGCTGCTCAGGTGAGCCGTCATGAGCGAATCGTTATGATCCTCTCATGCGAGCGCACGCCCCTTTCGCCTCGGGCCACGGTGCCGTAGCGTCAGACCGAAGGAGCGACTATGACCGAGAACGACACCCCGCTGCCGCTCGTACGGCGTCACCACTGGATCGTGCGCGTGACCCATTGGGGGACCGCGGTGGTACTCGCAGGCATGATCGCGAGCGGCCTGCAGATCTACGAGGCGTACGCCCGGTTCGGGGGACGCGGCGGTCCGTTCCTGCCGAGCCCGTTCGACGGGACGCAGTTCCCCCATTGGAGCCGGCTCGGGGGCTGGCTCGCCGGCGCGCTCAACTGGCACTTCGCGTTGATGTGGCCCCTCGTGGCGTTCGGGCTACTGTATCTCGGGTTTCTCGTACGCAGCGGCGAGTGGCGCAGCCTGCTGTTTCGGCCGCGGGACGTCCGCGGCGCAGTCGCGATGGCCAAGTATTATCTCCACCTGCGCCGCGAGCACCCACCGCAGGGAAAACACAACCCGCTCCAAAAGCTCGCCTACACGAGCGTCGTCGTGTTTGGCATGCTCGCCGTGCTCACCGGCCTCGCGATCTATAAGCCGACGCAGCTCAGCTGGCTCACCGCGCTGTTCGGCGGGTTTCAGGCGGCGCGCTACTGGCACTTCTGGATCGTGTGGATCTTCGTCGGGTTCACCATCACGCACGTGATCCTCGTGTTCGCCGTGGACCCGGCGTCGCTGCGCGCGATGCTCACGGGGTGGTACCGGGGGAGGTTTCCCAGTCATGACTGAGGGACGGATGCTACGACGCCACGACGCCAGGCTACACGTAGACAGACGGGCGTTCCTGCGACTCGGCCTGGCCAGCGGCGCTGCGTCGCTCGTCGCCGCGTGCGGCTGGGACGGTGGCAACGCGATTCGCCCGCAGCTGCTCGATATCAGCCGGGTGAACGATTGGGTGGGCGAGAAGATCCTGTTCTCACCCACGCGCCTGGCGCGCACGTACAGTTCCGCCGAGCGCAGCGCGGCACTGCCGAGCTACTTCATCTCGAACATGATGCCGATGCTGGACGATCCCGCCGCGTGGCGGCTGCGCGTGGATGGACTCGTCGCGCAGCCGCTCGACCTGTCGCTCGACGACCTGCTGCGCATGCCGCGCGTGTCGTACACCGTGAAGCACCACTGCGTGGAGGGCTGGTCGGCGATCGCGAGCTGGCACGGCGTGCCCCTGTCGGCCATCGTGGAGCGCTGCCGCCCGCAGCCGACGGCACGGTACATCAGTTTCGCGTCGTTCGATGCGGGGTACACGAACGGCTGGGACCTCGCCAGCGCGTTGCACCCGCAGACGATTCTCGCGTACGGGATGAACGACAATCCGTTGCCGCCGGCCCACGGCGCGCCGCTGCGGCTCTACTCGCCGACCAAGCTGGGCTACAAGCTGACGAAGTATCTCGTGTCCATGACGTTCACGGACACACGACCGGGGGGATACTGGGAGGACCAGGGGTATCCGTGGTTCGGGGGGATCTAGAAGGCCTACCGCGTCACGATGGTCGCGAGCAACTCGCCGTCCGGATCAAACACGAGCTCCACCGGTGCTGTATCGAGCGGCGGGTCGAGTGTGACCCGCGTGCTCGGTTGAGCGGTGACGTCGACACGGGTCCGGACCCGACGTCCAACCGCCGTCTTGATATCGACGGTCAGCGGGAAACGATAGCTGCCGAATCGCCCGGCTTGGGTGATTGAGAGGATGACGCGCTTGGCTGCTGCGTCGTAGGTCCACGACGTGGTGAGCTCGGGAAAGCCAGGTCGGCGGAGCCACTGGTCGAAAAACCAGCCGAGCGGCGTTCCGGATGCGGCTTCCAGCTCCCGGCGAAGATCGTCACTGAGCGCGTTCCCGTTCCGATACCTATCGTAGTAACGGTGAAGGCCGCGAAAGAACGCCGAGTCGCCGAGCGTGGCGCGCAGCATGTGCAACACGAAGCCGCCCTTCTGATAGCTATTGTTGTTGAGCAACGCCATCAGGTTCTGTTCCGCCGTGTCGATCACCGGCCGCTCGGCGACGACTTGACTCGAGAGCACGGCCCGCCGCATCTCCTCCATCTCCGCGCGAAAGGCCGAGTCGCCCGCTGAGTTTCGCGTCCACAGCGCCTCGAGGTAAGTCGCGAAGCCTTCTGACAGCCACAGGTGAGGCCATTCGGTCTCGGTGACGGCGTCGCCGAACCATTGGTGGGCCGTCTCGTGGGCCACCACTCGATCGGTCATGGTCCGCTTCCGGAATGGCTGGTCGGCGTAGAAGATCGCGGTCGCGTTCTCCATGCCGCCGAACCGAGTCGACGATTCCAGATGGGCCAGTCGTTCGTAGGGGAACGGGCCCACCAGGGATCCGAAATAGGACACGATGTCTGCCGCACTCTTGAATGGGCCCGGAAGAAAATCTGCCAACCGCGGCTCCACATATGCCCATTGGTGGACGCAGCGACCGACCAGCGTCAGTCCGCACGCGGTCTCGCCCAGGTCGTATGCGTAGAATGGAGCGGCGGCGATGACCATGAGATAGACCGGGATCGGCTCGTTCATCCGCCAACGGGTGACGGTCCTCGGTGGGTTGGAGCCGCTGACCGGCGCCTCCCCGAGACGGGCGCCGTTGGCAATGATCTTGAGGCGGCTCGGGGCGCGCACGGTCCAGCTCACCGTTGCCTTGTCGCTCGGATGATCGACACTGGGAATCCAGTAACGCCCACGGTTGGGCCAATTGTCCGCGAAGGCGGTCCAACCCCACGCGGTGTCATTCCGGATGATGAGACCGTCGGTGACCGGGCCACCGTAGCGAACCGCTATCGTGACCGTGTCGCTCGACCCCGCCGGCAACGGGATACGGATGGTGGCGCTGTCCCGGCCGAATCGGGTCGCACGCTCGTCGAGAAGTACGCTGTCGACTCGCAGCCTCACGAGATCGAGCACCAGAGTGTCGGTCCGGGCGGTACGCCGAACGGTGAGCACGGCGCGCCCCTCGATGCGGTTCCCACTATCTGGCAGATCCAAGGACAGCGCGTAATTCAGCACGTCGATCCCCGGACGGTACGGCCGTGGAGCGGGGGCGGCCTGTTGTCCTGCCAGCCGACCGCTGGCGACAAGCGTGAGGACCACGATTCTCAGGGAGGGCATGTGGGAGCAATGGTCATCCTATGGCAGCAAGCGCGTCGTGCATCTCCGCCGCAGACTGATAGCGGTCCACCGCCTCCTTCGCCATCGCCTTCTGGATCACGGTCGCCAGCCCTTCGGGGACTTGAGGGTTCAGCTTCCGCGGATCCGGCGGCGCTTCCTCGAGCTGCTTCGCGATCAACGCGTACATCGTGGCTGCCTCGAACGGCACCCGGCGCGTGAGACACTCGAACAGCACCACGCCCGCTGAGTAGATGTCGCTGCGCGCGTCCAGCTCCATCCCCGACAGCTGCTCGGGCGACATGTAGTCCGGCGTCCCGATCGACATCCCTTCCTGGGTCAGCCCCTGGTCCTTCGGGCGGCTGGCGAGGCGCGCGATGCCGAAGTCCATCACCTTGAGCACCCCGTTCGGCTCGACGGCGATGTTCTGTGGCTTGATGTCGCGATGGATCACTCCCTGCTCGTGCGCCACCTCGAGGGCGCGACACAGCTGCTTGCCGATGGTGAGGGCCACGGGCACCGGCAGGGGCCCGCGCGTGGCGATGAGCTGCTTCAAGGACGTCCCCTCGACGTATTCCATCGTGAGGTAGTACGTGCCATTCACCTCGCCCAAATCGTAGGTCCGGACGATGTTCCGGTGGGCGAGCTTGCGCGCCAGCCGGATCTCCTGCTTGAAGCGCTCCAGCGCGACCCCGCTCCCTTCCAGCACTTCCGGGCGGAGTGTCTTGATCGCGACCGGCTCCTGCAGCTCGCGGTCGAACGCGCGATATACGACGCCCATCCCGCCCGTCCCGAGCAGCTCCTTCACGTCGTACCGGTTGGCGAACAGGGTGCCGGGTCGCAGCGCGTCGCCGGCCTGCGCGAGCGACGGGCGGACGGCCTTCACGGATTCCGTGGGCGCGGCGCCCGAGGCGGACATCATGTAGTCGACCAGTCTCGCCTTGTCCTTCAGGTCGCGCACCAGGCTGTGGAATGCCTGGGACAACATCCCGATCTCGTCGCCCGACCCGACCTCGATTTCGACGTTGTAATCGCCGTCCTGCACGCGGCGCGTGGCGAGCGCGAGCCGCCGGATGGGACCCGCAATCTGGCGCGCCAGCACGTACGCCGACGCGAGCGCGAGCAGCAGCCCCAACGCGACCGCGAAGCCGATGGTGTGCTGCAGGACCCGAAACGCACCAAGCTCGCGTTCGTGCGAGCGGAACGCGATGAACCCGCCGAACGCATCGCCGCCGGCGGAGCGGATCGGGCTCGCCAGACCGATCAGTCGCTCGCCGTCCACGACGGCGGCGAGCTCCGTGCCGGCGGTGTCGCGTGGCAGCGCCGCGATGGCCGCCGTGTCGGCCGCCAGAGCAGGTTCAATCGTCTCCCGTGGCAGGGTCGACCCAACGATGTACGGATGGTTGAGCGTATCGAGCGCGAAGAAGACCACGTCGGTCGTGGTGGACTGCTTGATCTGCTGCGCGAGGGCGTCGTCGATGGCGTACGCCGCCACGAGGGCGCCCTGCGGCGTCGCCGCCGGCGACGCGCGCAGCGGCACTGCCACGGCGATGAACAGCCGGCGCCGTTCTTCGTCGAGCCACGCGCCGTTCGCCGGCTCCCCCGACAGTGCGTTCGCGATCAGTGCGCCACGCGAAAAATCGACGTCGAACTGGTCCGGGTAGTCGGTGCGGGCCACCAGGATGCCGCGCTCGTTCGTGACGAGCACCCACGCCGCACCCAACAGCTGGCGGTACTCCTCGGCCTGGTCGATCGCGTTGCTCCGCGCCGACGCCTTGAGCAAGCGTTCGCGGAACTGCGGGACCTCCGCGCTCACCGCGCTCGTTCCGGCGAACGCCGCGGTCCGTCCCGTGAGAAAGGCCTGGACCCCCCGCCGTACGCCGGCCAGGGCGCGGCGGATCGACTCGTCCGCGGTGCGGTTCGCCTGCAGCGAGGTGAGCCCCAGGGTGACGCCCAGCACGCCCACGACGGACAGGGTGGCGGCGACGAAGATCCGGGCCCCGAGGCCGAGGCGCGCCGGCCTAGTAGCGCTCGCGTCCGGCATTCGTGGGGTAGTCGCGGCCGTACTTGTTCTTGTGGGGCATCCAGCGAAACCCGCGCGCGTCGAGCTCCAACTCGAGCCCCGCGGCACCATCGCTCGCGACGGTCATCTCGCGCGTGACCTCGGGACTGCGCTCATGCCAGACATGCAGCATCCAACGGCCCGTCGGCACGCCCGCGATCGCGAACGACCCGTCCACCGCCGGTTGGGTGAAGTAGCGGCCGGCTATCACCTCGACGAACGCCACCATGCGGGGATGAACGTTGCAGAACACGCGGACCAGGCCCGGCGTCGTGAACGTCCAATCGCGCACCTGACCCCGGCCGTACTGTCCGAGGTCGAAGGCGGGCTCGGCGGAGAAGACGTTGTGGTCGAAGGGATCATGATTGACGAACCGCACGGTCGATCCCACCGGCACGACCACCACGCGGGGCACGTATTCCTTGTCGTTGATCGCGATGTCCGCGGTGACCGGCTGGGCAGTCGCGCCGCCGTCGAGATACACGACCGCCGCGCCGAGGTCGGCAGGGGCCTTGCCGCCTTTCTCCAGCAGCGTGACACGACCTGAGACGCGGCCCTGCGCAACACTGCGCCGCCCGGTCACACAACCCACCCCGACCAGCAGCGCGATCCAGCGCATCGCCCGCACCGTTCCCCGTTGCGCTTGAGGCGTTGCAGCTTACTGTAGTCGTACCGAAACCGCCAGGAGTCCGAGATGCGGGCCACGCTGCTCGTCTCGCTCGCCGCCGTCGCCTTTCCCCTGAGCGCACAGACGCCGTCCCCTCCGGTAGCGAAGGCGAAACCCACCCTGGAGCTCGCGGGGCTGGTGCTGGTGAACGGCTTCTTTACGAACGCCCGCGTCAACAACAGCGACGTGCCACAGTTCGTCGATTCGCTCCCACCTGCCAGCGCTGTGGGCGGCACGATTCGTCAGACTCGGGTCGGCCTCTTCGTGACCGATCCCGACGTGCTGCACGGCACGTTTTCGGGAGAGCTGGACGTCGACTTCTACGGCGGGCAGCAGCCCTCGAACGGCGGTCGCACGTTCCCGCTCCTGCGGCTGCGACGCGCCGTCGGCATCGTGTCGTGGGCCCACGCGCAGGTCCTGGTCGGCCAGGAGTCGCCCCTCGTCGCCGAGCGAAGCCCGCGCTCTCTCGCGTCCGTGGGCACCCCCGATTTCGCCACCGCCGGCAACCTGTGGCTGTGGCTGCCGCAGTTCCGCGCTACGCTGGAGCAGGGCTATACCCTGCGCCTCGCCGAGCAGGTCGCCGTGCTCGCTCCGACCGCGGGCACACCGCAGGGAACATTCAACACGCAGCCTGATTCGGCCGAGCGCAGCCGGCGTCCCTATCTCCAGGGACGGGTGCGACTCGGCTGGGGTCCGACCGACGATCCGAGCGAGGTCGCCATCGGCGGCCATCTGGGATGGCTGGCGGCGGGGGATTCGCTGTTTCAATCGAAGGCGCTCACGGCCGATGCGCGGGTCAAGCTCGGCATCGTCGAGCTCCTGGCGGAAGGATTCACGGGCCAGGCGCTGGCGGGATTGGGTGGCGGCGGAATCGGCCAGAACCTCGGGCCGACGGGAGTGGAGGTCCGGACGAAGGGCGGCTGGGGCCAACTCAATGTCCGCCCGCGCCGGGAGGTCATGTTCGGCGGTGGCTGCGGAATCGACGACCCGGACGACGGCGACCTGTCCGACGCCCTGGGCAATCCACGGGGCCGGCTCAAGAACTTCGTCTGCGAGGGGCATGTCGACGTGCGGCCGTCGGGGCCGCTGGTGCTCGGCGTCGAGTTTCGGCGGCTCGAGACCACCTACCCGAGCGGCAAGTTTACCGCCAACCATTTCAACCTGGCCGCGGGGTATCGCTTCTAGACGGGCAGGCGGCCCTTCACGTCGGCGGGTTGGAACGGCCCGGGCTCGGCAATCAAGGCCCGCGCATGGTCTACTTGCCCCCAGGTGTTCCAGAGCAACACCCCGCGGACCCGGCCGGCCTTCAGGTAGTAGACCACCCCTTCGCGGAATCTCTCCTTCCAGTCGGACACCGACTCGAGCCTGGCGTCCACGTCGCCGACTGCTTCGTAACCCAGGTCAAACAGGTCGGAGTAGAAAAACGGCAAGTGGTGATAGGGCGTGACCCGCCCGGCCATGTTGAGCCCGGCCGTGCGACCCATGGTGTTGGCGTTGTCTTCGTGCTCCACCCGGATGCGCGCGCGCAGGGCGGGATTCTCGAACGCGGCGACGTCCCCTGCTGCGTAGATGTCGGGCTGGCTCGAGCGGCACGTTTCGTCCACCACGACGCCGTTCTCGATCCGCAGGCCGGCTTGCTCCGCCAGCTCGACGCTCGGCAGGATCCCGAGGCCGGCCACGAGGACTTCCGCCACCAGCTCGCCGCCCGTCGTTGTGCGCACGAGGCACGAGCCGGCGCGGCGGTCGAGTCCCGCCATCCCTTCGCCGACGCGCATGATCACGCCCTTCTTGCGGTAGTAGTCGACCAAAAACGACGAGAGGTCGGCCGGAAACACGCGCGCGCCAAGTCCCGCCTCGGGGACGAGCATCGTGACGTCGCGTCCCTGCATCCGCAGCGCGGCCGCCACTTCGCTGCCGATGAACCCGCCGCCGATCACCGCGAATCGGACGCTCTGACTCGCGAGGGCGCGCAAGCGACGGTAGTCGTCGAGCGTGCGGTAATAGATGACCTGGTCGCTCTGGAGCGGCAGGCGCCGCGGCGCACCCCCGGTGGCGAGCAGCAGCTTCCGGTAGCCGTACACGGTGCCCCGGTCGTCGGTCGCCTGGTGCCTGCGCGGGTCGATCGCCGTAACCCTCCGGCCGAGGTGCAGGGTGGCCCCCGTCGCCGCCGTCTTGCGCCAGATCTTTTCCTCGGGCTCGCCTTTCCAGAGGGCCTTGGACAGCGGCGGGCGATCGTACGGCGGGTGCGGCTCCGCGCCGACCAAGCCGATCGACGCCCCGGGCTCGGCCTCGCGAATGGCCTGCGCGGCGGCATCGGCGGTCATGCCGCCGCCGACGATGAGATGGGTGTAGTCGGGCATCGCGCCTCGCACAGTACTCTAAGCACAATAAACGTTGCGATTAGAACGATGGTTCGGAAGGGGCGCTCGGTGTACATTTGCGGCGTGTCGGTCGCCAATTGGGAACGCCAAATCGCGGCGCTCGCGCTGCTCCACGATCCCACCAGGAGGGGTCTTTATCGCTACGTCTCCGAGCGGCACGGCGACGTGGGACGTGACGAGGCGGCCCGCGCAGTCCGCGTGTCGCGGGCGCTGGCCGCGTTCCATCTCGACAAGCTCGTGCGGGAAGGCCTGCTGGACGTAAGCTATCGCCGGTTGACCGGCAGGCGCGGTCCGGGCGCGGGCCGGCCGGCCAAGTTATACCGCCGCGCCGCCCGCCAGCTCGACATCACCCTTCCGCAGCGCCGCTACGAGCTTGCCGGCCGTGTCTTCGCGCGCGCCCTGACGGCGGCGGCGCCGAGGGCTCGCACCTGGCTCGAACGTGCGGCGCGCGCCGAAGGACGAGGACTCGGCGCTGCAGCCCGACGCCTCGCGGGGCCCGACGCGCGCAGCGATGCGCTGCTTGAGTCCACGCTCGCCTTGCTGGACCAGTGGGGATACGAGCCCGCGCGCGTGAACGGGGAAGTCCGGCTCCGCAATTGCCCGTTCGACGCGCTGGCCAACGACTGCCGGCCGCTGGTCTGCGGAATGAATCTCACTCTGTTGCGCGCCGCGCTCACCGCCGCCGGCGCCCGCGGCACCCGGGTCGAGCTTCGCGCCCCGGAGGCCGGCTCATGTTGCGTCATCTTGAAAACAGCCGGGCCACCCCACCCGAAGCGCTGAGTCGCCCCTCTCCCCGTCCAACCGTCGTCTATTCGTCGTCCGCAAGCCGGTCCCGATGCTTGTCCCGGCGCCGATACTGCTTCGCGGACCTGTGCACCTTGTGCGCGGGGGTCTTGAGCCGCTCTTTCACGGGCGCCTTGGGATTGGGTACGCGGACCGTGAGCTTCCGCTTGCTTTTACTGCTCACGATGCCAGCCTGGCGTGAATCTGCCGGGCGTGATGCGCGCAGTGTCGGATGTGAAACCGGATCCATTCGGGCAGGGTGAGATCGCCCAGCGCGGGATTTTTCACGAACAGATCGTCGCGCCGGGCCGGCAGCAATTCGCGCTCGAGCGTCAGGAAGCGCGCCACGCCGTCCCGCAGCTGCCGCTCGACGGCGCGCGCGTCCGGCCGCTCGGCCGGCCGGGTCAGCTCGGGCGCCTCCCGGCCAGACGGCATCCAGCCGATCCGCATTATCAGCAGGAAGCCGACCCGCTCCCGCATCGTGCGCGGTCGGCGGCGCATCGGCGGCTTGCCGCGCCGCTGGTCGAACGTGCGAGCGCTGGTCTCGAGCGAGATCGCCAGGTGGTGGACGATCTGCGCCGGCGTCCACTTGCCAGGTGGCGCGCGGTGCCAGTCCGCTTCGGGCCGGCCGGCGAGATTGCCGAGCACGAGGTCGGGAATCGCGGCAAACTGGGGCGGGCTCATGGCACGACGGCCTCCGCCATCTGCCGAGCCTGCGCGGCCGCCGGCGACCCGGCGCGCACCCGGCCGACCAGCGTGCCCCCGCTGTCAACAAAGGCCAGATCGGCTTCTTGGCGAGCTGCCGCGTCGGTCCGAACGGACAGCGCCCACTGGTGTTGCGCCGCGATCACCTGGAGGCGGCCCGCCAACCGCTCGGCGCTCTTGGGTGGCACGTAAACCGTCACCGTCGTCCCCGCATCCGGTGGACGGGGCCGCGCGCGCGGCGCCTGTCTGCACCCGAGAATGCACGAAACCATGGTCCCTAGGAGCAGGCGTAGCGATGTGGCGTCTGGGACTCGCATACCCAAAATTGTACGGGTGAACCTCCTGCGTCGCCACCCGATCGCACTCGGGCTCATCCTACTCGTCATGCTCTCCGCGCTCACGCAGGTCCCGCCACTCGTGGACGTCGCGAGCGGAGCGCCGCCGCCGGACGCCGACCTGGTCCGCCCGGTGCTGTACACCCTGTTCGCGCCCATCGAGAACGTGCTCGACGCGCTCACATTCCTGAGCCGCGACCGCGCGCTGACCTGCGTCGGCGTGTGGACGAGCGCGCTCGCCGTGTACGGCTTGCTGCGCCGCGGCACGCCGCGGCGTCGACTCGTCACAGCGGTGCTGGGACCCGCCGCGTTCCTGCTACTGTGCGTGAGCGCGGTGCTGCTCCCACGTCCCGTGCCCGCACTCGTGGCCACCGACTCCACGCTCACAGTCATAGACTACCACGCGCACACCGCCCGGTCCCACGACGGGCGCCGCGGCTGGACGCTCATGGATCTCGCGGACTGGCATGCCGATCAAGGATTCGGCGCGTCGTACGTCACCGATCACAGAGTCCCATTCGCCGGTGGCGTGGAAGACCCGATCCGGCTCCTGCCCGGCGTCGAGCTGAGCGTCTACGACCAGCATGTGGTCGTACTCGGCGACGTTGCGCCGATCGATCCCGGACCGTTTGGGCGCGACACTCGGGCCATGCTCGGCCTGTTCGGGGAATTGCACCGCCAGGGCGCCATCGGCCTAGCGTCGCTGCCGGAGTACTGGGTGCATCACTGGGACGACCTCGACGCGTTCGTGGCAGCCGGCGTCGACGGCTTCGAGATCGTGAACTGCTCGCCTCGGGGGCTGGCGTTTCCCACCCCGGCGCGCACCCGGGTGCTCCGGCTGGCAGGGGCGCGTGACCTGCTGGTGGTGGGGGCGAGCGACAATCACGGCTGGGGCAAAGTGACCTGCGTCTGGAACTTGTCGAGCCCGAGCGCCCACGGGTTCGGAGCGAACCGCGTGCTCGCCCGGCCGATTGCCGTCGCCCAGGGCGACTGGCAGGCGTGGACGGCGGCGTACACCCAGCCGTGGCTGATGTTCACGAGCCTGTCCTGGAGTGAGCGGTCCAGCTGGATCACCTGGATCCTCGTGATTCTGATCTATCGGGCGGTGCCGCGGCGGGGCGGCGATCCCACGGGCATCGGGATCCTGGCGCGCAGCCTGTCGCTCAAGATTCTCAAGCTCAAGCGGCTGCCTGGTGCGCCCTCCGCTCCCTGATGCCCGAGCTTCGCCTCCTGCGTCCGGGCGACGAAGCGGCGCTCGACGCTTTCCTCGCGCGCCATGCCGACACCTCCATGTTCCTGCGCTCCAACTCCCGCTCCGCGGGTCTCACCGATCAGGGCAACCCGATGCAGGCCACGTACGTCGCCGCGATCGTAGACGGCAGGATCGCGGGTGTAGCGGCGCACTGCTGGAACGGCATGGTGCTGGTGCAGGCGCCCGAGAAGGAACACGCGGCCGCTGCGACCCGGGAAGCGGTGCGGCGCTCCGGCCGGATCGTGACCGGCTTCTCCGGCCCGTGGGACCAGGTCGTGGCCGCCCGCGAGGCGCTCGGGCTCGCGGGCGCCCCCGCGGGCAAGAATAGCCGGGACGAGCTCTACGTCCTGGATCTCGCGCGGCTGGTGGTGCCGCCGGCGCTCGCCGCGGGGGAGGTCCGCTGCCGACACCCCGCACCCGGCGAGCTCGAGCTACTGGTGCACTGGCGCACGCAGTTCGCGCTCGAGGCCCTCGGCGCCCCCGACCGCCCGGAGCTGCGCGAAGCCAGTCGGGACGACGTGCTGCTGCAGCACGAGCGCGGAACGGACTGGCTGCTGGTCGCCGGCGAGACGCCGGTCTCGTACGCGGTCTTCAACGCCATACTTCCGGAGATCGTGCAGATCGGTGGTGTATGGACGCCGCCCGAGTTTCGCGGGCGAGGATACGCGCGCGGGGTGGTCGCCGGCTCCCTGGTCGTGGCGCGGAAGCACGGCGTGCAGCGCGCGGTGTTGTTCGCCGACCCCGCGAACGATACCGCGCGGCGTGCCTACCTCTACTTGGGGTTTCGGATCGTGGGAGATTACGGCCTGGTGCTGCTCACGCCGTAGCACGGTCAACACCGAGGCAGTAACTCCCGCTCCGATCACACGCCGACGGTTTGCGCGGTCGGCACCGCCGAGCGATTCGCTTCCAGCCATTCGGCCGCGAGCGCCCGGAACAGGCCTTCGTCGTGGTCCCAAGCCCGGACGACCTCGTTCACGACCTGCACGCGGACGCCGACGAGCGTGCCGACGAAATGCTCCTTGCGCCACCGTTTCGCGAGGTCACGCGCCAGCGCCGCGGGCTCGCCGGAGATCGCAAGGGCCAGGAAGCAGTCGTTCCAACTGTGGCCGCTGGCCTCGAGGCCGCGCGTGACGCGCTCGGGCCCCAGGGCCTCGAACGCCGTTGTCAGCAGGGTCTTCTGCTCAAGACGCATGGTACCTCCCCATGGTGATTCCAATGCCCCCAAAACGATGGCGGCCGCAGCCCCAATGCCCGGGGCTGCGGCCGCTCACGACGAGCCAGCGCATCTGCGCTACACTACGAAGTCACGCCCGCCGCCAACCCCGGCCATCTTCCGGGGCGCCATTGTCCAT
This sequence comes from Gemmatimonadota bacterium, assembly GCA_003222035.1. GTDB lineage: Bacteria > Gemmatimonadota > Gemmatimonadetes > Gemmatimonadales > GWC2-71-9 > AG41. The sequence continues at coordinate 85,268 of QHUS01000049.1, forward strand.
CTGACAGGTTAGCTACCAAGAAGGGCCGTGATGTGTCAAGCCCGATCGGCTGACACCGGCTGGCTGCGCTGTAATCCCCTCCGGCTCCTCACACCACGGCCGACAGATTGAGCATCGCCCGCCACGCGCGGAAGACCTCCCCGTAGTCCCGATGCGTGAAACCGACCGTCCGGCCCGCCGTACGCGTCGCACCGGGGCAGAGCTCCGCCATATCCGCGTGAATCGTCAGTGCGAAGTCGACCTCGAGCGTCACCGGTGCCGCGATGGTATACGGCGCGTGCTTGCGTTGCAGCGCCCGCAGCGCCTCCTCGCGGATCATGCGGCACGCGACGGACGGGGCCACGCTCTGCGCCGCGTGTCGGCTAACCGCCCGCTTGACCACGACCGTCGCCACGCCATCGCCCAGCAGATCTCTCGCCTCGGCGGCGAGGGCTGAGTCGCCACTCACCAACGCGACGGGCACGCCGTGCACGCCGGCCAGAGCGGCGTTCAACCCCAGCTCGCCAACCGCCGTTCCATTGAGGCGCACGTCGTGAATCCGATCGGCGTAGGTGTGGTCGAGGATCGCGTTGGGGGTGCCGGCGCGGGCGTGGTATCCGATGAACAAGGCGGCGTCGAAGCCCCCGTCGATCCCCTGCACCATGGAGCGGGGCTTCGGATCTCCCGAGGCGAGATCGGCCGCCGGGTGCAGCTCCTCGGCGAGCAGGTTGCGCATGAACCAGTGACTGTCGTTTACGAGGACTTTCGTCGCGCCCGCGGCGAGCGCCCCTTCAATCGCGGCGTTCGCCTCGGCGGTCATGAGGCGGCGGAAGCGGGCATACTCGGCGCCGAACGCCGGGGTGGTCGGGTCGGTCTGGGATTCATGCACCACGCCGGCGATCCCTTCCATGTCGACCGAGACGTAGACCCGCATGGCGACAAACCTATCTCTCGCGTGTACTTTGTATTATAAAGTACTTGACAACTGGCGAGCCGCGTGCCATCGTAGTTGCCATGGTCGCCCCACGGCCGCTCCACGATCGCGCCCTCGACAACCTCCGGTTCATCCGGCAGACGATGGAACGGGCGGGGTCCTTCACCGCCGTGCCCGGGTGGGGACAGGTGGCGGTCGGGGTCACCGCGCTCGCCGCGGCATTCTTCGCAAGCCGCCACCAGACCAGCGAGCTGTGGCTCGTCATTTGGTTGGGTGAGGCCATCGTGGCGCTCGCGATCGGCGGGGCGACGATGGTCCGCAAGGCCTACGCGGTGAGCGACCCCATCCTTTCGGGGCCCGGGCGCCGCTTCGGCTTGAGCTTCCTCCCGCCCATGCTCGTCGGAGGGTTGCTCACGGTCGTGTTGTACCGCGCCGCCCTGTGGAGCGCGCTGCCCGGCACCTGGCTGCTGCTGTACGGGACCGGGTTCGTGACCGGGGGCGCGTTCTCGGTGCGCGTCGTCCCCGTCATGGGGATCTGCTTCATGCTGCTTGGTGCCGTGGCGCTGTTGGGCCCGCCGGCATGGGGCAACTGGCTGATGGCCGCCGGCTTTGGCGGCCTGCATATCGTGTTCGGCATGATCATTGCTCGGAGGTACGGTGGCTAAGCAGAGTGCCGCAAGGAAGCCAGAGGCTGTCGAGTCGGGGCTCAAGGGCGAGCGCGGAGGATCGCGCGCCGCCGACCTCGACCGGCTGATCCATGAGCGCGTGCGCCTCGGGATCGTGAGCGCGCTCGCCGTGAACGACACGTTGAGCTTCAATGAGCTCAAGGGACTGCTGAAAACGACGGACGGCAACCTGAGCGTCCACGCGCGCCGGCTGGAGGAGGCGCAGTACATCACCTGCGCCAAGTCGTTCGAGGGTCGAATCCCGAAGACCGAGTACCGCCTCACCGCCGCCGGACGACGCGCGCTGGAGCGCTACCTCGACCATATGGAAGCGTTGATTCACGCCACCCGTCAGGGGTGAGCATTTTTTTTGGGGTGTGACTTTATGCCGCAAAGCTCTTCTCTCCATGTCGCGATCGTGATGGACGGCAACGGCCGCTGGGCCGGTCGCCGGGGCCTGCCGCGCGTTGCGGGACACCGCGCCGGCGCGGAAGCGGTCCGCCGCACCGTCGAGGCCGCACCTGACCTCGGCATCGGGGCCCTCACCCTCTACGCGTTCTCGGCGGACAACTGGAAGCGTCCGGCCAGCGAGGTCGCCGCCCTGATGCGCCTGTTCGCGCGCTACCTCCGCACGGAAACCCCCCGTCTCCTGAAGAACGGCGTGCGGCTCGAGGTCGTGGGACGGCGCGACCGGCTGCCGGCGCCGCTCGTCGCCGCGATCGGCGCCGCGGAGCGGGCGACGGCGCGGGGGACCGGGCTACGGCTGCGCCTTGCCGTGGACTACTCCGCCCGCTGGGCGATCGGAGCCGGCGTCGTTCTGCCCGACGTGGACCTGTTGATTCGCACCGGTGGCGAACGGCGACTCTCGGACTTCTTACTGTGGGAATCGGCCTACGCCGAGCTTCACTTCGTGGAGACGATGTGGCCCGACTTCGGTCCCGCCGAGCTCGCGGCGGCGGTCGCCGACTTTCATGCGCGCGAGCGCCGGTTCGGCGGGCTGTCGGAGGCGGTGGCCGGATGAGCGCGGTCAGCGTCAGGACCAGGCTCGGCCTCGAGATCGTTGGGGCGGGCCTTGCCCTCGGTGTCGCGGGGGACGCGCTGTTGCGCGCGGTGCCGTGGGGCCTCAATGCCCTGCTTTGCACGGCGGGTCTGGTCGGCGCCACGGGGTGGCTGGTGCGTCGCCACCGCGTCGCGGTCGGTGTCGAGACCCCGTGGCTCGGGGCGGCGGCCCTCCTCGTCGCATCGAATTTCGTCGCCCGCGATTCCCGCACGCTCCACGCGTTCGATACGATCGGGCTAACGATCGTCCTCGCCGTGGCCTTCCTCACCGTCCAGGGTGTCGCCCTGCGCGGTCTCCAGGCTTGGCACTACATGCGGGCCGGCTTGGACGCCGCCGCCAGCGCGTGGTTCGGCGTGTTCCCCTTGATCGGCCGCGACGTGAACTGGAGCGAGCTCTCCGATGGCGGGCGGCTGCGGCAGGCCCGAGCGGTCGCACTCGGTGGCGCGCTCGCGTTCCCGCTGCTCATCGTCTTCGGCGGCCTGTTCAGCTCCGCGGACGCCGTGTTTCACGGCGTCGTCACCGATCTGTTCGCGATCGACTTCGGCGTGCTGTTCAGCCACATCGTCCTGTTCGGGATCTTCGGAGCCCTTGCCGCCGGGTACCTGCGAGGCGCGCTACTCCGCCCGGCGCCGGCGCGCCCGCTCGCCGACGGTGACTCGAAGCTGTCGCTCGGCATCATCCCGGTCGCGACGGCCCTCGGCCTCGTCGATCTCTTGTTCCTGATGTTCGTCGCGATCCAGCTCCGCTACTTGTTCGGAGGCGCCCAGCTGATCGCGACCGCCACGGGACTTACCTACGCCGAGTACGCCCGTCGAGGCTTCTTCGAATTGACGACCGTCAGCGGGTTGGTCCTCCCCCTGCTCGCCGGGGCCGACTGGCTGGTACGAAACGAGCCGCGCGAGCATCAGCGGACGTTCCGCCAGCTGGCGGTCGTGTTGCTGCTGCTCCTGGCGCTGGTGATGGCGTCCGCCCTCGCGCGGATGCGCCTCTACGTCAACGCCTTCGGACTGTCGGAGGACCGGGTCTACGCGACGGCCTTCATGCTCTATCTCGCCGGTGTGTTCGCCTGGTTCGCGTGGACCACGTTACGCGGGCAGCGCCGGCGCTTCGCCTTAGGTGCACTCGTCCAGGGGTTCGCGATGCTGGGTGCCCTTCATCTCGCGAACCCCGATGCTCTCATCGTTCGCACCAACCTCGCCCGTCCCGGCAGCGAGCGCCCGTTCGACGGCTGGTACGCCGCGTCCTTGAGCGCCGACGCCGTGCCCCTGCTCGCTGCATCCCTGCCGGGGCTCGACGCCCGGGCGCAGTGCCCGGTGGCGTCGGGGCTGCTCGCGCAACGCGACAGGCTCGAGCGCGGCGATTGGCGCAACTGGAACTTCGCACGCGCCCGTGCACGGCGCCTGCTCAATGAGCAGCAAGACCGTTTGCGCGCGATCCCCTGCCCCGCGAACGGATCGTGACCCGAACGGCGCGATGACCGAGCCATCAACCGCTCGGCTCGAGTGGTTTCTCGGGATCGCGCTAGTGCTTCTTGCCGCGCAGGTCGGTCTCGGGGCGTGGCGCGCCCATCCGCCCCCGAGTGTGGTGGGCGTCTCGGCCCAGAGCGCGCCTCGCTGTCCGTCGGAGCGGTGATCGGGCCGGCAACACCCAGTCGTCCGCGCGCATAGATTCCTGCGAGCCCATGGACCTCGGCGCTGTCATCCACAGTTACGGCGGCCCGGTGCTGTTCGTCTGGGCCTGGCTGCAGGGTGAAGCAGCCGTCATCGTCGGTGGCTCGCTCGCGGCGCGCGGGTACTGGCCGTGGTGGGCCGTATGGCTCTTCGCCTGCGTCCCCGCCACGCTCGGACACCAGATCTACTACGCGCTGGGCCGGCGGTTCGGCGAGCCGCTCCTCGACCGCCTGCCCGCCCGCATGCAACCCGCCATCGCGCGCGCCCGCACGCTCGTGCGCGAGAACGCGGTGCGTGTCATGCTGGTGATGCGGTTCGCGTACGGGATTCGCCTGCCGCTGCCGATCCTGTGCGGCGCGGTGGGCATCACGCCGCTGCGCTTCCTGCGCTACAACGCGCTAACGGCGCTCGTCTGGGCATTGCTGTTCACCTGGCTCGGCTATGTGTACGGCGCCGCCGCCGGTGCCGCGCTCGCGCGGGTCGCGCACTACGAGGCCTGGTTCCTCGTGGGTGCCGTCGCGTTCGGCCTCTCGGTGGCCGTGCTCTCGCAGCGTGCCGGAAGCAGGCTAACTTAGGAGCATGAGCGTGAGGATCGTTCAGGTGGACGCGTTCGCGAGCGGGCCGTTCACCGGCAACCCGGCAGCCGTGTGCATTCTTCCCGCGCCGGGCGACGAACGCTGGATGCAGGACGTGGCGCGCGAGATGAACCTCGCGGAGACGGCGTTTCTCCATCCGGAGAACGGCGGCTATCGACTGCGCTGGTTCACGCCCGCAGTCGAAGTCGCCTTGTGCGGGCACGCCACTCTCGCGAGCGCCCACGTGCTCTGGGAAGAGCGCCACCTGCCCGCGGGTCGGCAGGCCCGTTTCCACACGCAGAGCGGGCTCCTCACCGCCGACCGCGCGGGCGATTGGATCGAGCTCGACTTTCCCTCTACCCCTCCGACGGCGGCGCCGGCGCCCGCGGGCCTCGCCACTGCGCTCGGTGTCACACCCCGCTGGGTGGGGCGGAGCACGTTCGACTACATCGCAGAGATCGATTCCGAGGACGCGGTGCGCCGCCTCGCGCCGGATCTGATGGCGGTAGCGCGAGTCGAGGCGCGCGGCATCATCGTGACCAGTCGTGGCGGGACATCTGGCTACGACTTCGTTTCGCGCTTCTTCGCGCCCCAGAGCGGGGTGCCCGAGGATCCCGTGACCGGCTCCGCTCATTGCGCGCTGGCGCCGTTCTGGAGCGAGCGACTCCACAAGACCACGATGACCGCGTACCAGGCGTCCGCGCGGGGCGGCGTGGTTCGCGTGCGACTGGCGGGCGATCGCGTGATCCTCGGCGGGCAGGCGGTGACGGTGCTGCGCGGGGAGCTCGTGTCATGAGGCACGTGACGTTCCCCTGCAGCGGCAACGCTCAGGAGGCACGGGCGCGGATCGAGGCGACCATCGATCGACGACCCTGGAACGCCGCCGGGCTCGACGGTTGGGTCCGCGGTGACGCCGTGGTGCTCTACTACCGGGACGCGGCCAAATACCGCGCGTTGTTCCGGCCGACGTTTATCGGGCGATTCCGGGAGCGCGACGGCAAGACGGTGCTCGACGGTCGCTTTGGCATGACCCTGTTCGCGCGGGTCCTGTTGCCGGTCTGGCTCGCTCCCGCGATCGTGTGCCTGGTGATTGCGCTGGCGCCCACGAGTCTCCAGCCACGGTCCGCCGCTCTCCGGATCGTCCTCGCGCTGCTGGGCGTGCTGCTGGGGGCGCTGGCGTTCGGCCGCTTCGCCCTCGAGTGGTGGGGCCGTCCCGGAGACGTCGAGGCGGTCTCGCAGGCAATCCGCGCATCCGTACAGACCCACTAGAGCTGCGGGCCTGGTAATGATCCAATCCGAGACTTGAGAGTACACTAGCCAGATTGGGCCGGAGGCTTCTATCCTTCGGCCCATGACTGCCACCGCGGCACACACGGCCCGGGTGAGTCGGCTCGCCGGGTACCTCTTCGCGCTCGCCGCGGGCGCTATCTGGGGGACGACCGGGCCGCTCTCCACCGCGTTGTACCGCGCAGGCGAAGCGATCACGGGGATCGGATTTTGGCGCCTCGTGATCGGTCTTGTCGGCTTCCTCGTGTACGGGCTGTTCCGGCCGCAAGTCTTCAAGATCGACCGTAAAGCCTTGCTGCTGGTGGGACTCGGCGGCGGTGCGCTCGTCGCGTTGTTCGAGGTGGCCTATCAGTTCGGCATTGCGGGGACGGGGGTCGCGGGCGCGGCGGCGTTGCTCTATATCGCGCCGGTGCTCGTGGCGATTCTCGCGCAGCCCCTGCTGGGCGAGCCACTCACCACCCTGCGGATCGTTCTCGCCCTCGTCGTCATGGCAGGCGCCGCGCTCACGGTTCAGGGGGGCAGCCACGGGGCCGGAGCCGCCGCGGTGCCGCTGCCGAGCTTGATCGAAGGCGTGGCGGGCGGCCTGCTCGCCATGCTCTCGTTCGCGGGTACCACGCTACTCGCCCGCTACGCCGTGCCACGCTACGGCGCGATCCAGGTGCTCTTTCTCGAGATCGTCGGCGGGATCGTCGTGCTCGGAATCGTATTGCCGCTGGCGGGACGCACGCCCCTCCCGCCGCATTCGGCTGGGGCCTGGACCTACATCGTGCTGCTCTCTATCGGTTCCGTCCTGGCCGCGAACTTCTTCTTTTTCGCCGCGGTCAAGCGGATCGACGCAGCGCTCACGTCCGTGGCCGCGACGATCGAGCCCGTCGTGGGCGCCTTGCTCGCGCTGGTGCTCTTCGGGCAGCAACTCTCGCCGCTCGGCTGGCTGGGGCTCATCATGGTGGTGGGCGGCGTGGCCGCGAGCTACCTCTCTGAAGCCACGACCACGCACGCGCGGAAAGGGGATCTCGTCTGATGCTGGCATTGTCGTTGGTGCTCGTCGCGTTGCAGCAGCCCGTGAATCCACAGGGTCTACCCGCTCAAGTCGCCGACACGTCCCCGTTTCGGCGCCTCAACCTCCCGACGCCGACGATGATCCGCGAGGGCTCCGGCCGCCCGGGGCCGCGCTATTGGCAACAACGCGCCGACTACACGATCCGCGCGTCGCTCGACACGGCGACGCACACCATCGCCGGCGTCGAGACGATCCGCTACGCCAACAATTCCCCCGACACGCTGGGCTATCTCTGGTTACAGCTCGACCAGAACATTTACAAGGCGAACAGCAGGGGCGCCCTCCTGAATCCGACCGACGCGCGGTTCGCCGGTCGTGGGTTCGAAGGCGGCTACACGATCGAGTACGTGCGCGTGGTGCGCCGGATCGAGAAGGCGGCGGGCCGGACGCCGCTCGCGACCGCGACCAATGGCACCGTGATGCGGGTGGAGCTCGACCGACCCCTCCCGCCCGGCGGGCGGGCGGAGCTCGAGCTGGCGTACCGGTTCGAAGTGCCCGAGCACGGGTCGGACCGCATGGGTCGGGAGCAGTTCCCGGGGGGCTGGCTGTACGAGATCGCGGAGTGGTATCCACGCATGGCTGTGTACGACGACGTGCGCGGCTGGAACACCGAGCAGTATCTGGGTCAGGGCGAGTTCTATCTCGAGTACGGCGACTTCGACGTGTCGATCACCGTGCCGCGAAGCTTCATCGTGGCGGCGACGGGCACGCTCGCGAACCCGGCGGTCGTGCTCACCGCGAGCCAGCGCGCCCGGCTCGCGCGGGCGGTGCGGTCCGACACCACCGTCGCGATCATCGCGAAGACCGAGGTGGGGCAGCCGTCCAGTCGACCCGCCGGATCCGGGACCACGTTGACGTGGCATTTCACCGCCAGGAACGTTCGCGACGTGGCGTGGGCGGCCTCGGCCACCTTCGTGTGGAACGCGAGCGGGTACGACGGCGTGCTGATCCAGTCGTTCTACCCACCGGAAGCGAATCCGGACTGGGCGCGCTCGACCGAGTATGCACGCCACACGATCAAGCATTACTCTGAGAAATGGTATCGCTACCCCTACCCCACGGCCATCAACGTCGCGGGGCCGGTGGGCGGGATGGAGTACCCGATGATCGTGTTCTGTGGCGATCGCGCCGGGGACCGCGGGCTGTTCGGCGTGACCACGCACGAGCTGGGCCATGAGTGGTTTCCGATGATCGTCGGGTCGAATGAACGGCTCTATGCCTGGATGGACGAAGGGTTCAACACCTTCATCAACATCTACTCGACCCTCGCGTTCTACCATGACAGCGCGCCGCGCGATCGGGGAAACGCGATCCAGTGGGCGCGCTTCGCCGCTACGGGCCAGGATGAGCCGCCCATGCTCGCGGCCGACCGCATCACGCCGCGCCTCCTGGGCCAGGTCGCGTACAACAAGCCCGCCACGGGGCTCTACCTGCTGCGCGAGCACATCGTCGTCGACACGACGCGCTTCGACACCGCGTTCCGAGCGTACATCCAACGCTGGGCCTACAAGCATCCGACGCCGGCCGACTTCTTCCGGTCCATGGAGGACGGCCTGGGTGAGGATCTGTCCTGGTTCTGGCGCGGGTGGTTCTACCGGAGCGACGTGGTGGATCTGGCGGTGGATTCGGTGGCCACTCGGACCGACTCGAGCGGCATCATGGCGCTCGTGTTGCTGTCGAGCCCGGGCGAGTTGCCGATGCCCGTGGACCTGCGACTGACCTATGCAAATGGGGCTACCGAGGACGTGCGTCTGCCGGTCGAGATCTGGTTCCAGGGCAATCACTACGTCTACGTTCGGAAGGTCCCGGCGGCCGTGGTAAAGGCCGAGATCGATCCGGCGCAGAATTTTCCGGATGTGCGGAGAGGGAATAACGTCTGGACGAAGCCCTAATCCAAGGCGTTACCTGACGCCACGACGCCACGTTGCAAGACTTATGACTCGGCGTCGTGGCGTCGTGCCACGTTGCTTACGACCAGCTGAAGCACCACGAGGAACACCCCGCCCCAGAGCAGTCCCGGCAGGTCATTCAAATCCCGTCCATACTTGATCCACAGCCAGCGACCGGTCACGTAGCACCACAGTCCGCCCGCAAACCAGCCCGCCAAGCGCACGAGCGGTCCCGCTCCCTCGGCGATCCCCGGAAGGGAGCGCAGCATCGCGTCGATGTAGCGGCCCAGGAATGTGAAACAGAAGGCCAGGGTGAAGGTGTCGACGAAGTCCGACGCGAACGAGCCGTGACGCGGGAGCACGAGCACCAACAGGAAGCCCAAACCCGCGGCGGCGAGGGTGTCGCGCGTGAGCGTCTTGATGAAGGGCTCCGGCACTAACGCGCCCCGGTGGGGGCCTGGGGCTTGAGGTACTGATCCATCCAGTCGAGCACCGTTCCCCACCACAGACGCCGGTTCCGCGGCTTGAGGACCCAGTGGCCTTCGTCGGGGAAGTACAGGAACTTCGCGGGCACGCCCAACTCCTTGGCGGCCGTGAACGCCTGGTACCCCTCCGAAAGGTCCACGCGGTAATCGAGCTGGGAGTGCACGATCAGGATCGGCGTCTTCCAGCTCTGCACGAAGTTCAGGGGAGACCACTTGTCGTACAGCGCCCGGTTCGCGTAGGGCGTGCCACCGAACTCCCAGTCCATGAACCAAAGCTCCTCGGTCGTCCCCGCCATGCTCGCCGCATTGAAGACGCCGTCGTGAGCCACCAGGGTCTTGAAGCGCGTGGTGTGTCCCGCCATCCAGTAGATCATGTAACCGCCGTAGGAGGCACCGGCCGCGCCCATGCGCGTCGAATCGACGTACGGAAGCCGCGCCACGACGTCGAGACCCTTCATGAGGTCCTCGTACGGGTAGTCACCCCAATGCTGCGAGATAGCGTCGGTGAATTTCTGACCGTAACCCGTCGAGCCGTGGAAGTTCACCGCCGCGACCACGTAGCCGCGCGACGCGAACAGCGCGTAGTTCCACCGAGCGCCCCAGTAGTCGGTCCACGCGCCCTGGGGTCCTCCGTGAATCAAGTAGACCAGGGGATATCGCTTGGCCGGGTCGAATGCCGGCGGCTTGAGAATCCAGCCGAACACGGAGTCGCCGAGCGCGCCGACGAAGCCGTACTGCTCGAGCGGACGGAGATCCAGGCTCGCGAGGGCCTGGTCATTGTGATGCGTGAGTTGCCGTGCGGAGACCCAGACCTCGTTAGGCTGCGTATTGCTCTGATGCAGGTACGCGAGGGTCTTGCCGTCTGGAGCAACACTCACGTCCGTGTTGACGCCCGAGTTCCCTACGGCGACGGAGCGACGGAACGACGGAACGTCGATACGATAGATGTTGTCCCTGCCGCGCTCCTCAACGACCGCATAGATGCACTTGGAGTCGGGGCACCACGTGTACGAACCGATCGAGAGGGTCCACCCTGCCGTCGCCTCCACCGTCCGACCGTCCGATCGGCCGACCAGCATCAACCGCAGCCGATCCGCCTCGAACCCCGCGCGCTCCATCGAGAGGTACGCGAGCCATTTCCCGTCGGGAGAGTAGCGCGGCGTGTTGTCGGCGCCCGTCGCCGTGGTGACCTGCCGCATCGGCCCCCCGTCCCGAGGGATGAGATAAATGTCCACGTTGGTGTTGTCCGCGACCGTCGAATCGCCATGCATCGCCACCGCGATCTCCCGCCCGTCGGGCGCCACACTCACGTCGCCATCGCCGCTCGTCGCGATGGTGGGCACGTCGTGGTCCACCGGCGTCAGGTCCCGGGCACTCCCGTCCGCGAGCGTGACGACGAACAGGTGCTGGCGCTTGCCGGCGCGCCAGTCGTCCCAGTGCCGCCACATCAGGTCCGTCCAGATCCGGGCGTCCGTCGGGAACTCACCGTTGCGCCGGTCGATTTCCTGCGCGCCGGGGGCG
>QHUS01000049.1:96504-104623 GCA_003222035.1 Gemmatimonadota bacterium
CGTGGTTGCCGGTCCGATCCGGGGCCCGCGGTCAGCTGCCGGCCCTGTCCCGTCGCGACGTCGACGAGCCAGACATGGGCGATCCCACGGTTGTCCTTGAGCGACGCCTCCGTGACCGTGTAGGCGATCGACTTGCCGTCGGGCGAAAGCTGCGGGTCGCTCACCGAGCGGAGCGCGAGATAGTCATCGATGGTGATGGCGCGTTTCTGCGCCGCAAGGCCGTGAAACGGGAAGAGGGAAACGGGAACGGTGAGGCATCCCAGGAGGACCAGCAGCCGTCTCGTCATATCGCCTTTCTGTCCGACAGTCCGACCGTCCGTCAGTAGTCCGGATGCGTCAGGATCGCCTTCACGAGATCATCGAACACCTGCGAATCTTCGGTCACGGCCCCAGCGGCGTCGGTATGCACGTTCCAGGCGCACAGCTCGTTCAAGGCTGTCGCCTCCTCGTAGGTGAGGTGGAGCACGTACCCGTCGTCCCCCCCCGCCCCCCCCCGCTTCGCCGCGTCGAGGACCTTCTTGAGCACGTCGGGCAGGTGCCGCGCCCCGCGGACGGCGTCGTATTGCGCCCGGGTGACCGTGAGATCCATGGACTCCCTTGCCTTGACCGGTCGGGGGCGAAATCTTCTCACGGCGCCCCCTTCCCGCAAGGAACGTCGATGCCGCGCACCGAGTTCATCGCCACCGGGTTCCACGTCCCCGAGCGGATCGTCACCAACGACGACCTGTCGCACATGATGGACACGTCCGACGAGTGGATCAGCCAACGCTCCGGGATCAAGACGCGGCACTGGGTGTCCGATGGCGAGACCGGTGTCTCGCTGGCGCGCGACGCCGCCCTCCACGCCCTGTCACTCGCGGGGATGCAGCCCGACGCGCTCGACTGCATCGTGTACTGCACCTGCACGCCCGACCACTTCGAGCCCGGCAACGGTGTGTTCCTGCAGCGCGAGCTCGGCCTCACCGACATCCCCGCGATCGACGTCCGCAACCAGTGCTCGGGGTTCATCTACGGCCTCTCGGTGGCCGACGCCTGGATCCGCACGGGTCAGTACCAGCGCGTACTGCTCGTGGGCGCCGAGGTGCACTCCCGCGGGCTCGATAAGACGACGCGCGGGCGGGACACCGCGGTGCTGTTCGGCGATGGCGCTGGGGCGGCGATCCTGGGCCCCACCGACGACCCGCGGCGCGGCGTGCTGTCGACGCATCTCTACGCCGATGGGCGCCACGCCGAGAAGCTTTGGGTGGACGGCCCCGGGCTGGCGCACGATCCCTATGTCAGCGAGGAGATGCTGCGGCAGGGGAAGCACCGCGCCGTCATGGAAGGCAAGGAGGTCTTCAAGTACGCGTCGGTGCTGATGCCCCAGTCCGTGGCGACGGCACTCGAGGCGAGCGGCCTCACGCCCGGCGAGATCAAGCTCTTGGTGCCGCACCAGGCGAATCTGCGGATCATCGAGATGGTACAGCGGGCGATCGGCCTGCGCGACGACCAGGTGTACGCGAATATTCACAAGTACGGCAACACGACTGCGGCGTCGATCCCGATTGCCCTCCACGAGGCACTGTGCGCCGGCCGGCTCTCCCGCGGCGACCTCCTGGTCCTCACGGCGTTCGGGTCGGGGTTCACCTGGGCGAGCGCGGCGATACGCTGGTGAGACACCAGATGGCACGTTGGGGTGACAGTGTGGTGATCACGCCACATCAAAACGCGGCGACCTGAGGGGTACTCGCCCCTCGCACGGATCTTGATCTAGACGCGGCGCGACACCCCATCGGAGCCGTCTTATGCTGAGCCGCGCTGATTGGATTACAGGCGCTGCCGTCGTCCTCCTGGCATGCGGCGATGACCCGTTCGCTCCAACGGTGGAGAACATGGCCGGTAGCTACGGAGCGACGACCTTCACCACCACCAACAGTGGGACTACGACGAATCACCTCGCTGCCGGAGCGTCGTTCACCCTCACCCTCGCAGCTGACGGAACCACAACCGGACGATTGTTCGTACCCGGAGGAGACGAAGGCGGCGGAGACTTCGATGCCGATCTGGCTGGCACCTGGACGTTGACAGGGAAGACCATAGAATTTGCACATACTGCCGACACCTTCGTCCGCGACATGCCCTTCACCGCAGAGCGGAATCGCCTTCGCGGCACCGCCACGTTCAGCGGCACGACCATCCGGGTGGTGCTGGCTAAGGGGTAGTGATCTCCTGTCCCCACAGGTCCCGGTACACGATCGACCCCTCGTTCAGGGCCTTGATGCCTGGTTCGATCTGACCTCGGTCGCCGACCACCACGATGTCGAAGTGGTCGGGGTCGAGGTACTGCCGCGCGACCCGCTGCACGTCCTCTGTGGTGATCGCGTTGATCCGCGCGACATAGTGGTCGAAGTAGTCGAGCGGCAGCCCGTACACCAGTAGCTCGCGCAGCCGGGCCGCCGCGCTCGCGGTGGTCTCGAAGTCCCCCGGCAGACCGAGGGTGATGTACGCCTTCGCCTTCGTCAGCTCGGCCTCCGACACGCGCTCGTCGCGAATCCGGCGCAACTCCTTCAGGAACTCGATCAACGAGCTGTCGGTCTTCGCCGTCACGACCGAGGCGCTCGCGACGAACGGGCCCGCCAGTCGCCCGGCGGAGAACTGCGAGAAGGCGCCGTACGTGTAGCCGTGGGTCTCGCGCAGGTTCTGGTTGAGCCGCGACGTGAACGCGTCGCCCAGGATCGTATTCATGACCTGCAGGGCGAAGTAGTCTGGGTTGGATCGCGCGATTCCCACGTGCCCGATCCGGACCACCGACTGCGCGGCCCCGGGCTTGTCGACGAGGTAGATGGTGCGCGGCGCCGGCGCCGGCGGCGCAGCCTCGGGCGGTACGACCGTCCCCCCGCGCGGCCACCCCTGGAAGCGCGTCGTCAACAGCTGTCGCGCCTCCGCGGGCGTGACATCACCCACAACCAGAATGCGGGCGCCATTCGCCTTGTAGTTCGCCGCGTAGAATGCCGCGACGCGATCCCGCGTGAGTGCGCTGGTCGAGGCGGCGGTGCCGTTGAGGGGACGTCCGTATGGATGAGAGCGCCCGTACACAATCGCCGGGAACGCGATCGCCGCCATGGCGACGGGGTTGTCGGGCAGCTGCACGATCTGCGCGCGCCGCAGGTCGCGCTGGCGGATGACCTCGGAGTCGGCGAAGGTCGGGCGTAGGACCACATCGGCCAGCAGATCGAGCGCCCGCGACAGACGCCGCTTGGGCACGTGGAGCGTCACGGTGGCGGCGTCGTAGCTCGCGGCCGTGCCGAGCTGCCCCCCGAGGAACGCCACCTCGTCCGCGATCTCGAGCGCGCCCCGGCGTCCTGCGCCCTGCTGCAGCATCGTCGCCGTGAAGGTCGCGAGTCCCGCGAGGTCCGCAGGATCGCGAGCGGCCCCGGCGTCCACGAGCACCTGCACGTCCACGAGCGGCACCTTGTGCATCTCGACGACGGCGACCGTGAGCCCGTTCGGCAGGGTGTCGACCTGCACGGCCGGCAGTTTGAGGGCTGGCGGCGGCGGGAGCGTCGGGGGCTTGGTGCGGTCGACAGCCTGGGCGGACAGTCGGACGGTCGGACTGAACGACAACAGCACTACCGCGCCGGCGAGCGCCAAGCGTTTCCGGAGCGCGCCTGACTGTCCCACAGTCCGACCGTCCGACCTCATGGCGTCGCCCTCTGTTTCACGGCCTGCTCGGGTTTCCCCTGCGGCACCACGCTCAGCACTACGCGATGCGCGCCCGTCAAGTACGTCCGCACGCTGTTCCGGACGACCGTGGGACTTACCTTTCCGTAACGATCCAGGTCCTTCTGGAAGTAGTCCGGCGTGCCGACGAAGTAGTTGTAGAAGTTCAGCTGGTCCGCCTTGCCGCCGGCGCGCTCCATGCGCGACAGGAATTGGGCCTCGAATGTGTTGCGCGCCCGGTCGACTTCGCGCTGCGTGGGACCGTCGCGGGCGAGCGTGGCGAGCTCTTCATCGATCACCCGCTGCAGCTCGGTCAGGTCGTGGCCAGGCCGGGCCGTCGCCCACAGCTCGAACTTGCCGTCGAGGCGGCTGCCGTCCTGGAACGCCACCACGTCGGTCGCGATTTGCAGCTCGTACACGAGGCGTTTGTACAGCCGCGACGAACGGCCGGTCGCCAGGATGTTCGCCACCACGTCGAGCGCGGCGTCGCCCTCCCCAAAGGCCTTCACGGTGTGCCACACATCGTACACCCGCGGCACCTGCACGCGGTCTTCGAGGGTCGCGGACACGTCCGCATCGAGCCGCACGACCGGTGGCGACCGGCGTGCCACCGCCGGACCGCGGGGAATGTCGCCGAAGTACCGCTCCGCCAGCCGGCGTGCCTCGCCCGGAGTGATGTCGCCCGCGATGGCGATGGTCGCGTTGTTGGGGGTGTAGTACGTGCGGAAGAACCCTCGCACGTCTTCGATCGTCGCCGCCGACAGGTCCGCCATCGACCCGATCACCGGCCAGTGATACGGGTGATCGGGCGGATAGAGCCGCGCCAGGATGTTCTCCTCCGCCAGCCCGTAGGGCCGGTTCTCGTAACTCTGGCGACGCTCGTTCTGCACCACGCCGCGCTGCAGGTCGACCTTGTCCGCGGTGATCTCGGGCAG
The DNA here is from genome assembly GCA_003222035.1 of Gemmatimonadota bacterium. Lineage (GTDB taxonomy): Bacteria > Gemmatimonadota > Gemmatimonadetes > Gemmatimonadales > GWC2-71-9 > AG41. The sequence continues at coordinate 101,139 of QHUS01000049.1, forward strand.
CAGGAAGCCGAGCCGGTCCGAGTCCAGCCACAGCATCAACGCGAGCGCGTTACTCGGCCCGCTTTCGTAGTAGTTCGTGCGGTCTTCGGTCGTGGACCCGTTGTTGTCCGCGCCCGCGGCCTCGAGCAGGCGATCGAACTCCCCCGTGGGCACGTGCTCCGAGCCCATGAACATGATGTGCTCGAACAGGTGCGCGAACCCGGTGCGCCCGGTCTGCTCGTCCGACGAGCCCACATGGAACCAGGTGTTCACCGCTACCACCGGAACGGAATGATCTTCGTGCAGGATCACCTGGAGGCCGTTCGGAAGCGTGAACGTCTCGTACGGAACGCGGAGCGACTGGGCGGAGAGTCCGACTGTCGGACCGAAGCCAAGTAGCCCGAATGCCCCGAACACAGCAGTGATTCTCGGCATCATGAGGAATCTATCCGTCCCCCTTCTCCCGTCCCCCATCCCGCGCCGTTTTCACACGAAACTCGAACACGTTGCGGCGGAAACTCCCCTCCCGCAAGTTGCGTAGGGGCGCGACTAGAGGAGGCGACATGGTGGGCTTGTTAATCGGCGCGGTGGCTTTGGGCGGCGGCTACGTTGCGGCGCGGAACTTCGTGCGCCGCCGGCTACGCTTCGTGGATGCGGTGCGGAGACCTGCCGCGCCGATCGTGGCGGGAGTCGCCGCCACCGCGCTGGCCCTTCCCGCAGCGGCGTTGCCCTTCATCACGATGTGGACCGCCGCCGCGTTCGGCGTGGGCGTCGCAGGTGGCGTTGCGAGCGGCCGCCGGAGCGCCGAGCTCCCACCCGGCGACCAGCCCTAAGGGAACGTCGTCGTCGAGCCCGAAGTCGCGCAGGCCGGCGTGCCTTCCTGTGTCGCCGGCGGGATAGGCGTGGAGCCGACGAACACGGCGCACTGCTTGTCCGTGTTCGCGCTCGTCATCGTCGCGGTCCAGCCATCGCTCGTAAGCCGGATCGTCGGCGCGTTGTTGCGCGGCGAGACGTGATAGTCGCTGCCCGGGTCGCTCGTGTACTTGAGGTTCTGCGCCTGGTAGCTCTCTTCGATGGTCACCAGATTGCGAAGGTCGCTCTTCATGGCGGCGACTTGCGCCCGCTCCTTGGTCTTGAGCAGGCGGGGGAGGGCGAACGTGGCGAGCAGACCGATGATCGCCACCACGACGAGCAGCTCTATGATGGTAAAGCCGCGGTGGTTCATGTACACCCCACGATCCTGCAGTCTGGGCTTCCAGTCCGCAAGTCGCGTACCACCCGGTGTGATTCGGGCTAGACGACCTTCAGTCCCGCCTCCGGCGCCGCCGCCTCGGGCCGGGCGGCGACGCTGCGCAGCGCCCGCACGGCGTCCTTCGCGAACGTCTTCCCGGCCCCCTTTTCCACTTCCTCGAGCGCGGTCCACTTCGGGAAGGCCGGCCGCACCGGCGTGGCCATCTGGAGCGTCTCGAACGCGTCCGCGACCGCCAGGATCTTCACCGTCATCGCCAGCGGCAGCGCTTCGATGTCCCAGTCCTCGCCCACGATTTCGTAGTAGTGCCCGTACTCCCCGATGATCTCGGCCGCGCCGCGCATGGCGCGCGCCACGCCGACCGCCGAGTCGGTCACCGAGCGGGACAACAGGCGCAGCAACCGCTGGTCGCGCGTCCCCACTTCGTGCAACAGCGCCGCGACGCGGAGGTTCTCGACGTCATCTGGCGGGAGCCTCAGCTCTCGCCCGATCGCGGCCGCTACCTCGGCCACGCGGTTCGAGTGCCCCTGTTGGTGTCGCTCCGCGGATTCGATGTGATAGGTCAGCAGCTCGAGCGTCGCCATGTACGCATTCTTCACCTCGGCGAGCCGCGTCGCCCGCTGCTCTGCCAGGCCGCCCACCACATACCCCGTCAGGATGAGGAACCCCGCCCAGGGGGCGAGCGCGAGGAGCGCGCTGCCGTACAAGCCCGGCAACATGTCGAGACCCTGGAAGAACTGGTAGTAGACCACGAGAACGACGACGAACACGCCCGCCATCACGGCGAATCGCCGGCCACCGTAGAAGCCCGCGAGAATCATCGGCAGATAGTAGAAGCTCAGGAACGCGAACTTCTGGTCCACGAGGTCGTGGATGACGACCATCGCGAGCACCAGCAAGAGCACGAAGATCCGCTCGAAGTGGCGGAAGAAGAACAGCTTGGCGCGCTCCAACTGACGCGTTTGAGCCACGATGGGACCTCGCGCGATGAAGTGTCGGGAACGCGGGAACAAAGTGGGGAAACGAGCGACCCAACGCAATAGTGGCGGAGTCGTTCGTGCTTGGAAACACCACAATGGGCAGGGGAGCGGTGCCTACCGGGAACGTTCGGCTTCCTTCTCCCCTCCCCCTTCTTCCGTCGAGGGATGCCCCTCTTCGTACCCGGCGCATGTGACGACCGGGAGCGCGGGGTAGCGTGGGAACCGGGGATCCGTGTCGGCCCGGCCGCAGCGGTAGAACGTCGATCCACGCCGATTGGTCACCGACCGCATCCAGCGGCAGGAGAGGCAGAGACCGACACCGTCAAACACGCATCTCGACCGGCTCCCGCAGCCGGCGGCGCAGCAGCGGGTGCGTCGCCCACACGTACCAGCCCATCGCGCTCACCGCGAGCACGTTCGCGACCACGACCGACCACACGCCGAGCGTCCCGAGCACCCACTGAGCGCCGAGCGCGAGGACGGTTCCGACCACCGCGTCCAGCACGATCATGGCCATCGCGGCGAGCAGGATCAGGGACGGTGTCCGCTCGATCTGCTCCGCGATCGCGACGAAGAGCACTCCCGCCGCGAAGAACGCGACGAGATGGACGACGGTATAGGCCGCCACCACCCCGAGGTTCACCTCGACCGTCCCCGCGTTCGACGCGCCGAACAGCAGCGCCGCCCCCAGAGCGGCCGGCGTACGGAGCGGATGGCCGGCGGCGACGTCGAGCATGAAGAACCACAGCGCGACGACCCCGGCTCCGACCAGTCCGGTGAACAGGCCCTGGGTGAGTAACGGGTGTCCCTTGAGCACCGCCAGACCGAAGGGATGCTGATCCTGCGATGCCCGATGCAGGTAGCCCATCAACGCGAACCCGGCGAGGACGTTTGCAGCGACGATGTGCGGCCACGGCACCACGGCGACGCGTGAGCCGCCGCTCAACGCCAGGCCCGCGTAGAAGGCGATCTCCTGCGCCACCAGGCCGAACAACACGCCGAGCAGCAAGCGGGGCGGCGTCCGCAGCGATGCGATCGCCCCGGCCATGGCCGCGCCGAGCAGCGCGAAGACGGCGAAGTGCACGACCGTGTACGCCGTAACCAGCCGCAGCGTCGGAGCAGCGACCTCCTGGCGGGTGAGTACGCCGGCGAGCGCCGCAGGCGTATGGAACGGCCTGCCGGCAATCGTGTCGACCACGAAGAACCACACCGCTACCACCAGGCCGGCCAGTACTCCGCCGACCACGCCGTCGGCGAGCCATGCATGTGATGACCGC
>QHUS01000107.1:0-3996 GCA_003222035.1 Gemmatimonadota bacterium
AGCATGTCCCACGACGTGTGGATCGCCGTGCTGCCGCCGGTGGACATGCGCCGCGACCAGCCGGCCGGATTCTCCGGGACGGGGCCGAGCCGGATCGTCGACCAATCGGCCTCGAGCTCCTCGGCGAGGATCATGGCGAGCCCGGTTTGCGATCCCTGGCCCATCTCGGACTTGTCTACCGTGAGTGTGACGACGCCGTCGGTGCCGATGCTCAACCACGCATTGGGGGAGAATGATGGGGCTGCGGCGGGACGGAAGGTCCGCTCCGCAATGCCAGATGGCAGATGGAAGGCGATGACGAGGCCGGCCGCGGTCTCGACGAACTCGCGGCGCGAAATCGTAGCGCTCATGAGAGCCTCCGCGGTACCATCAGGGCGTGGTGCGTGGTGCGTGGTTGTCTCCGATGCGAGACCACGTCCGACTAGGCTCTAGCCAGCAACGGAGAATACCACGCACTGCGCACCACTCACCCGTCGTTACGCAATCTTCCCGATCGGCAGCTTCCTGATCCTTTTCCCGGTCGCCGCGAAGATCGCGTTGCACACGGCCGGCGCGATCGGCGGCGTGCCAGGCTCTCCGGCGCCCCCCTGCGCGTCGGTGCTCGGCACGATGTGCACCTCGACCACCGGCATTTCGGCGAGGCGCAGCATCCGGTAGTTGTGGAAGTTGCTCTGCTGCACCCGGCCCTTGTCGATCCCGATCTCACCCCACAACGCGGCGGTGAGACCGTACACGATCGCGCTCTGCATTTGCGCTTCGACGATGCTCGGGTTCACGACCGGCCCGCAGTCCACCGCGCACACCACGCGGTGCACGCGCACGTCACCGTCCGTTATCGAGATTTCCGCCACCTCGGCGACGTAGCTGTCGAACGACTTCCATACCGCGATGCCGCGCGAGCGGCCCTCGGGCAGCGGCGTACCCCAGCCCGCCTTGTTCGCCGCCAGGTTGAGCACGCCGAGGTGCCGCGGCGCCTTGCCGAGCAGGTCACGGCGGTACTCGTAGGGGTCTTTCTTGGCGGCGTGGGCCAGCTCGTCGATGAAGCTCTCGACCACGAATGCATTGAACGAGTTGTTCACGGAACGCCAGAAGCCGACCGGGATGCCCGTGTCGGTGAGCACGTAGTCGACGTGCACGTTGGGCGTCGTGTACGGCATCTCCATGGCGCCCTCGACGGCCTCGCCGTCGAGTCCGTTCTTCACCGTGTCCGGGAAGACGCGCGCCATGATGGACGGCGCGACGATCCGCTGGGTCCACGCCGCGGGCTGGCCCGCGGCGTCGAGCCCGGCCCGCATCTGGTGGTAGCACGCCGGACGGTACTGCGCGTTCTGGATGTCGTCTTCGCGCGACCAGACGACCTTTACCGGTGCCTTGACGGCCTTGGACGTCTCGAGCGCCTCCTGCATGAAATCCAGCTCGAAGCGGCGCCCGAAGCCCCCGCCCAGGTACGTCGTGTGGACCCGCACCTTGTCGGGCGTGACACCGCCGATCTTGGCGCCGAGACCTTGCGCCCCCGTCTGGAACTGCGTGGGGGCCCAGATGTCCACGCCGTCGGCTCGCACGTGTGCCGTGCAGTTCATCGGCTCCATGGTCGCGTGCGCCAGGAACGGCAGCTCGTACGCCGCGTCGACCTTCGTCGCGGCCGCTGCCAGAGCCGACTCCGGGTCGCCGTCGTGCCGGGCTTGCGCGCCCGGTTGCTGGGCCCGTTGCGCGAACACTTGGGAGATGCTCGCGCTCGACACCTGCGCGTTGGCTCCCTCGTCCCAGGTCACGTCCAGTGCATCGCGGCCCTTCTTGGCGGCCCAATACCCGTCGGCCACGACGGCGATCCCGGTCGAGACCTGCACGACCTGCCGCACGCCGGGGACGGCCTTTGCCTTGGTGGCGTCGAACGTCCCGACTTTCCCGCCAAACACCGGGGAGCGCGCGATCACCGCGACCAGCATCCCCGGCGTCTTGACGTCGATGCCGAACTGGGCGCTGCCGTCAACCTTGGGCGGCGTGTCGAGCCGCTTGACCCGTGTGCCGAGGATCTTCCATTCCTCTGGCTTCTTGAGGGGCACGTCGGCCGGGACGGAGGCCGGGGAGACCGTGGCGGCTTTCGCGACGAGCTTCCCGTAGGTGAGACGCCGTTTGCTCGGCGTGTGCACGACGGCGCCGTTCTCGGCCCGGCACGTGGCCTTGTCGACCCCCCACGTCGCGGCGGCAGCGGTGAGGAGCAGCTCCCGGGCCGCGGCACCCGCCTTCCGCAGCGGGGTGTAGGCGGCGCGGACGCTCGTGCTGCCTCCGGTGCCCTGCATGCCGAACATCGGGTTGATGTACGCCTTGTCCGCGGGCGCGAACTCGATCCGGATCTTGGACCAGTCGGCGTCGAGCTCCTCGGCGAGCAGCATGGGCAACGACGTGGTGACGCCCTGGCCCATCTCCGAGCGGTCCACCACGACGAGCACGCTCTCGTCGGCGCCGATCCGCAGCCACGCGTTGGGCGCGAAGGGGGCAGCCGAACCGGCGCCGAAGCGACGGCCAGCGGGGAGATGAAACCCGATGACCAGGCCCGCGCCGGCCGCGCCGGTGGTCTCGAGGAAATCCCGCCGCGTGATTTGTGTCGAGCCGCTCATGTCACGCTCCCTGCGCGGCGCGGTGGATGGCGGCGCGAATGCGCTGGTACGTCCCGCAGCGGCAGATGTTGGTCATGGCCGTATCGATGTCCGCGTCGCTCGGATGCGGGTTCTTCGCGAGCAGCGCGACGGCGGCCATGATCTGGCCCGACTGGCAGTAGCCGCACTGCGGCACGTCCTCCTCGATCCACGCCCGCTGCACGGGGTGCGAGCGGTTCTTCGAGAGTCCCTCGATGGTGGTCACGCGCTTGCCGGCCACGGCCGACACCGGGAGCACGCAGGTGCGCGTGGCGGTGCCGTCCAGGTGCACGGTGCACGCGCCGCATTGCGCGATGCCGCAGCCGAATTTCGTGCCGGTGAGGCCGAGCGTGTCGCGCAGCACCCAGAGGAGCGGCGTGTCGGGAGCGACGTTGACGGTTTCGCTTTTACCGTTCACAGTGAAGCTGATCGGGGGCATGAGCTGATCCTCAAACGGGGGAATGGTGACAACGTGCACCGGTGTACCGCGAGATGGAAGGGGGTCGCGGCGCGCGACTGCGGCCGAGCTTTTCCTTTGTCTCGTCGGCCTGATCGCGACAGCGCCCGTGTCCGCCCAGGGGCGCGCGTGGACCTTCGGTCCGTTCGAGAAGCCCACGCCAGCGAACCCCGTCATATCGCCGAGCCCCACGTCCAGCTTCGTCTCGCCCATGAACGACAGCCTCGTGCGCTGGGAAGAGCACGCCACGTTCAATCCGGCGGCCGTGGTCCGGGGCGGCAAGGTGTTCGTGCTGTACCGGGCGGAGGACGCATCGGGCGAGATGGAGATCGGTCGCCACACCTCCCGCCTCGGGCTCGCGGAGAGCGCGGACGGGCTGCGCTTCGCCCGTGGCAGCGCGCCGGTGCTGTATCCCGGGAGGGACGCGCAGGCGCAGTACGAGTGGCCCGGCGGGGTGGAGGATCCGCGTATCGTCGAGACCGAGGACACCGTCTACGTGCTCACCTACACCCAATGGAACCGGGATGTCCCCCGGCTCGCGGTCGCCACGTCCCGAGATCTGGCGCATTGGACGAAGCACGGCCCGGCGTTCGCGCGGACCGCCGGCGGGAAGTACCTGACGCGGGAATCGAAATCCGGAGCCATCGTCGCTCGTGTGGTGGGGGATCGACTGGTCGCGACCCGGGTCAACGGAACGTACTGGATGTACTTCAACGTCCCTGACATTCTGATCGCGACGTCGGACAACTTGCTCGACTGGACGGTGTTGGAAGGCTCCGACGGGACGCCCGTGAAGGTCCTTTCACCGCGCCCCGGCCACTTCGACTCGTGGCTGGTGGAAGCCGGGCCGCCGGCGATCCTCACGCCGCACGGTATCCTGCTCTTGTACAACGCCGGCGGCCC
>QHUS01000107.1:4008-11527 GCA_003222035.1 Gemmatimonadota bacterium
CGTTCATCCAGCCCACCGAGGAGTACGAGCGGACCGGGCAGTACGGGGCCGGAACGACTTTTGTGGAAGGGCTGGTGCCTTTCCACGGACGCTGGTACCTCTATTATGGAACGGCCGACTCCCGGGTCGGCGTCGCAGTTTGGAATCCTCGCGAGCACCCCAGCGCACCCAACCAAGGACGGTCACGATGACGTTGGTGAAAGTCGCCCCGCCACCGCCGCTCACACAGGACGTCGATCTCACGCGTACCTACGACGCGGTGGTCGTGGGTTCGGGCGCCGCTGGCGGGATGGCGGCTCACGTCCTCACCTCGAAGGGGATGGACGTGCTGATGCTCGAGGCGGGGCGGAAGCTCCCGATCGAGCAGGAGCTGCGCTCGATGCAGTGGCCGTACGATCACCCCCGCCGGGGGGACGCGCCGCCCGGGTCGCATCACCTGTCGTTCAACGAATACACGATCCGGACGCCGCCCTACGCCAAGGGTAGCGCGTTCAAGCACGTCTACTCGTACGTCGGCGGATGGTCGGGCTCGGATTACGTCAAGAACATCCTGGTGGACGAGAAGGACCATCCATACACCGGCACGCATTACGCCTGGGTGCGGGCGCGCGCGCTCGGCGGCAAGACCAACATCTGGGGCCGGCTGGCGCTGCGCCTGTCGGACTACGATTTCAAGGGCAAGACCCACGACGGCTACGGCGAGGACTGGCCGATCGCGTACGCCGATCTCGCCCCCTATTACGACAAGGTCGATCTCTACCTCGGCATCTCGGGCGTCAAGGAGAATCTGCCGCACCTGCCGGACAGTCTGTTCCAGCGACCCAACAAGCTCACCGCGGCCGAAGTGGGGCTGCGCCAGAGTCTGAAGAAAATGGGGCGCGTGCTCACGCCGTATCGCGCGGGCGTCACGACCGATGGTGTGAAGCACAACAAGTACCGCAGCAAATGTTATGGACGCGGCGCGTGCGATCGCCGGCCCGGCGGGTGCGACATTCACGCCGCCTTCGATTCGCCCACGGGCCTGATCTATCCCTCCATGGACACCGGGCATCTCACGCTGCGCACCAACTCGGTCGCGCACGAGGTACTGGTCGATCGCAACACCGGGAAGGCGCGGGGGGTGGCGTTCATCGATAGCGTGACCCACAAGTCCTACGAGGCCAAGGCCAAGGTCGTGATCCTGGCCGCCTCGACGCTCGAGTCGGCCCGCCTGTTGTTGCTGTCGCGCTCGCCCCAGCATCCCAACGGCATCGGCAACTCGAGCGGGCACGTGGGCCACAACTTCTGCGAGCACGTGATGGGGCCGGGCGTCACCGGTCTCGTAAAGGAGCAGGTGGGGAAGCCGCACACGCTCGACGACGGCCGTCCCGGCGGGTTCTACGTCCCCCGGTTCCGCAATCTGAAGGACCGCCAGCCGGGATTCATCCGCGGCTACGGGTTCGAGGGGGGCGGCGGCCACTCGATCTTCCCGGCGAACGCCAATGACACGCCGGGATTCGGCGCGCAATACAAGAAGCTGGTGCGCGATTATTCGGCGGCCTTCATTAGTATGGGCGGCTTCGGCGAGGTCCTGTCACGCTACGAGAACGCCGTGGACCTGGATCCGAATGTCAAAGACGCCTGGGGGATCCCGGTGCTGCGGTTTCAGTATCAGTTCGGCGACAACGAAAAGAAGATGTGCCAGGACATGGTCGCCGCGGGCCGCGAGATGTTCGAGGCCGCGGGGATTCAAGTGATCAACACGGACGACAAGATGCTCACGGAGGGGTGGTCGATCCACGAGCTGGGCACGGCGCGCATGGGGACCGATCCGAAGACGTCCGTGCTGAATCAATTCCAGCAGTCCCACGACGTGAAGAACCTGTTTGTCGTCGACGGCTCCAGTCACGTGAGCGCGTCGTGTCAGAACCCCACGTGGACGATCATGGCGCTGGCGTGGCGCTCCTGCGAGTATCTCGCGGACGAATTCAGAAAGGGGAACGTATGACGGTCTCACGACGCGATCTGCTCGCGGCCACCGCGGCCGCACTGGCCACACCGTTGGTGAGCGAGGCGGCGAAAGCGGCAGGAGCACGGGCGCCGAGTGAGCTTCAGGCCCCCAAGTTCCTGACGGCCTCAGAGTTCGCGCTGCTCGACGAGCTCACCGAGCTGATCATCCCGACCGACGCGCAGTCACCCGGCGCGCGGGCGGCGGGGGTGGCCGCGTACATCGACTTTCGGCTGTCGGAATCCCTGGAGCCCGACTGGCAGAAGGCCTGGCGGACCGGACTGGCCGGCGTGGATGCATCGTCCCGCGAGCGACATGGGAAGGCGTTTCTCCAGGCAACACCCGACCAGCGGGTCGCCGTGTTGACGGAGATGTCCGGTGCCAAGGAGGGGTTCTTTCACGAGCTGAAAGCCTGGACGGTCCGGGGCTACTACACGTCCAAGATCGGGATTCACGTGGACCAGCAGTACAAGGGGAATGTGTACCAGCGGGGGGAGTATGCGGGGTACGACGCGAAATAGCCTCCTTGACAACCGCCCGTAAGGAGGAATCATACAGCAACATTCCTAATCCTCCTCCGGTCGAGGGCACAGACGTATGAGACTGCTCCGTCACGTCGTTCCCGCGTTAGTCGCCGGCTTGTTCGGTGTCGTCCCGCTTTGCGCCCAGGATTCCACGGGCTCCGTGGCCGGCAAAGTACTGGACGGCACGAGCCAACAACCGCTCTTCAACGTCGAAGTCGCGATCCCCGGGTCGCCAATCCGTGAGCTGACCCGCGCCGACGGCACATTCGAATTGCGCGGCGTCCATGCCGGTGCAGTTCGTGTGCGGGCGAGCCGGATCGGGTACGGCTCGGTGACCCAGGAAGTCACGGTCACTCCCGGCGGCTCCGTCAGCGTGCAGATCTCGATGGTGCCGGCCGCCGCCATTCTCGAGCCGGTCGTGGTCACGGGCTACGGCACACAGCGGCGCGAGGCGATCACGGGGTCGGTGTCGACCGTCAGCGCCAGCGCGGCGAACGTCGGCGTGATCACCAACGTCGACCAAATGCTGCAGGCCCGCGCCGCGGGCGTCGAGGTAACGAAGAACAACGGTGAGCCCGGCGCCGGCACCCAGATTCTGATCCGCGGCGGCAGCTCGATCAGCAACACCAACGATCCGCTCTACGTCATCGACGGCGTGCCCATTTACAACCAGTATGCGTCCGAGCCGCCGAGCTTCGGAGTGGGCGGCTCACCACCGCTGCCGCGCAACCCCTTGAATCTGTTGAACCCGGCGGACATTTCGTCGATCACCATCCTGAAGGACGCTTCCGCGACCGCGATCTACGGCAGCCGCGCGGCGAACGGCGTGATCCTCGTCGAAACGCGCAAGGCCGGCGCGGCGGGCGGGCCGACCGTCGAGTACGACGGCTACGTCTCGACGGCGTCTCCGGCCAAGTACCTCGATGTCACGAGCGCGGGCGAATTCACCCAGTACGTTCAGGGGCAAGTTGGCGTTTGGCGGACGGATTCAACGAGCTCTTGTGCGGCGAAACCGTCCTTATGTGCGGACACCACCACCTTCAAGGACTCGGTGGCGGGCAAACTTGACGGCCTGCCACCCTCGCACCTCGGCCAGCTGGGCAGCGCCAACACGGATTGGTACCGCGCTGTCACCCGCTCCGCGGTCACGTACAACAACGACCTGTCCTTCGCCGGTGGCAGCGAAGCCACCCGGTATCGGGCGTCGATCAATTACATGAACCAGCAGGGCGTGGCGCTCTCCAACGGCCTCGAGCGGATTCAAGGGCGCTTGAGCGCCACCCACAACACGCTCGCCAACCGGCTGCGCCTCGGCCTGAACGTGACGACGTCACGCGTGAACAACACGTACATCACGTTCGAGAACACCGGCGGGTTCGAGGGCGGGGTGTTTCAGAACGCCGCCATCTTCAATCCCACGCAGCCGGTCACCTTCAGCGATGCGACCGGCACGCACTACTACGAGATCACGGGCTCGCAGTCGGTACGCAATCCCGTGGGCCTGGCCAACCAGATCATCGATCAAGGGCAGACCACCCGCACCCTCGCGAACGGGACGGCCGAGTTCGATTTCGTCTCGGGTTTGACGGGACAGGTGACCGTCGGGTTGGACTATTCCGGCGGCGGGCGGCAGATCTACTATCCCAATGCCAGCCCCGTCGGCGCTTCTCTGGGCAACGGCCTGGCGCGCGTGTACAGTCAGAACAATTCGACCCAGACGGTGCAGACCCTGCTGACGTACCGGAAGCAGCTCGGTGAGACCCACAGCCTCGACATCGTGGGCGGGTACGAGTACAGCGAATTCAACAAGAACCTGTCCATGGGCCAGGGCATCGGCTACGTCACCGATGCGTTCACGTTCAACAAGCTGGACGCGGCTCAGACCTTATCGGACTCGTCGGACGCGCTGCAGACGAAGCTCGTCTCGTTCCTCTCCCGCGCCAACTACGGCTACAAGGACCGCTTCTTCGTTACCGGTGTGATCCGCTACGACGGATCGTCCGTGTTCGCCGAGGGCCACAAGTGGGCGCTGTTCCCCGGACTGTCGGCGTCGTGGCACTTGAGCCAGGAAGAGTTCCTGCGCAACGGGCCGTTCTCCGACCTGCGGCTGCGCATCGGCTGGGGGCGTCAAGGCAACCCGGGGATCAAGCCATATCAGTCCTTGCGGACGCTCGTGGGCGGCGCCAGCGCCGCGTACCCGTTTGGCGACGTGCCGAAGCCCGGCGTCGTTCCGAACAGCGTCGGCAACCCCAACCTCAAGTGGGAACAAACGGACCAGTACAACGTCGGTCTCGACTTCGGCTTCCTAAACAACAAGTTCGCGGGGGCCCTCGAGTACTACGTCAAGAACACCAGCGACCTGATCCTGGACGTTCCCGTGCCACCGCCGCAGCCTGCCAGCACTCGACTCGAGAACGTCGGGAAGCTGCGTAACCAGGGGTTTGAGGCCACGATCGACGCCTTGCTCGTGTCGAAACCGGGGCTGACCTGGCGGACCGGGCTGGCATTCACGACCGAGACGGGCAAGGTGCTCGATCTCGGCCCGCATTCGTTCATCAGGTCGGGCAAGGTGAGCGGCCAGGGCCAGTCCGACCAGTGGTCTCAGCGTATCATGCCGGGGTCCCCGATCGGCACGTTCTTCGGACCCGTGTTCCTGGGCGTCGACGCGACTACCGGGTTCCAGGTGTTCCAGTGCTCGGCTGCCACGGCGGGGTGCGTCAACGGCAGGACGACGCTCCGCGGAGGGCCGGACGCCGCGGATTATGCGGTGATCGGGAGCGCCAATCCCGACTTCACTCTCGGGCTGCACAACTCGGTGAATTGGGGGAAGTTCGAAGTGAGCTTCCTGCTGCGGGCGGCGGTGGGTCAGGACGTGTTCAATAACACCGCGCTCGTCTATTCCACGAAGAGCGACGCGCTGCAGGACAAGAACTTCCTGCGCCCCGCCCTGACCGACGGAACCGATCTGCACGAGCCGGCCATTTTCTCGTCCCGCTGGGTTGAAAGCGCCTCGTTCCTCCGCCTCCAGAATCTCACGGTGGACTACTCCTTGGACCTGCCGGCCCTGACCCGCACGGCTCGGAGCGCGCACCTCTACGTGTCCTTCGATAACCTCTTCGTGATCTCCGGGTATTCGGGGTTGGATCCGGAGGTGTCGAACGACAATGTGGTCAATACGGGTGACGCCGGCCTCGCCTCACGCGGCGTCGACTACTTGACGTATCCCCGGCCCCGCACCATCACGGGCGGCCTTCGTGTCGTGTTCTAAGGAGCCCAGATCTATGAAGCGACTCTTTGTGACGACGTCGATCGGAGCGGTGGGATTCGCCTCGCTCCTCCTGGTGCCCCTGCAGGGCTGCACGGACGTGAGCGAAACCCCTGCCAGCGCTATCACCCCCGGGAACTTCTTCCATACCCAGGGCGAAGTGGGGGCTGCCCTCGCAGGCGTATACGCCCAGCTGCGGAGCACCGTCGGCGAGGGCGACTACTGGGGCGAGAGTGAGGTCACCACCGACGAGATGGTCGTGCCGACCCGCGGCTCGGACTGGTACGACAACGGCACGTGGCTCGAGGAGCACCGCCAGCTCTGGTCGGCGGGCAGCCTCTCCACGCTCAGCTTCTTGAACAACGTGTGGAACAACACCTACGCCGGCGTGGCGCGGGCCAACGTGCTGCTCGACGCGCTGCAGCACACGACGGTCCCGAACCAGGCGCGGATCGAAGGCGAGGCCCGTTATCTCCGCGCCTTCTACTACTACCTCCTGATGGACATGTTCGGGGGATTGCCGCTCGCGACCACGATCGAGGTCAAGAAGTGGCCGCGCGTGACCCGGGACTCGACGTTCAAGTTCATCGAGTCGGAGCTGCTGGCGGTCCGGTCGGACTTGCCGAGGGTCACCACGATTTCTACCGGCGGGCACGTTACCAGAGGCGCGGTCGATGCGCTCCTGGCGAACCTGTATCTGAATGCCAAGGTGTATACGAGCGAAGGCGCGGGAGCGGGGATCAACGCGACCGGCTACAACTCGTGTTCCGGTGTGAACGTCGCAACTGTCAACGGCACCAGGGACGCGTGCCAGGCCGCGAGCGACGCCGCGGACAGCGTCATCAACTCGGGGCTGTACGTCCTGGCGGACACGTTCGAGCTGAACTTCCGCGCCGACAACAACGCGTCGAAGGAGAACATCTTCGTCGTCAAGTTCGCCGCCGCAGATCAGGTGGGATTCAACATGTTGTGGCGGACGCTGCACTACAACCAAATAGGCAGCCCGACGCCCTGGAACGGCTTCGCGACCCTGGCGCAGACGTACAACGCGTTCGATCCGGCCGACAAGCGCCGCAACATGTTCCTCGCGGGGCCGCAGGTGAACGTCGAGACGCTGCAGCCGGCCAAAGACCGTGCGGGCAACCCCCTCAACTTCTCACCGACGATCGCCAACGTGACGTCCGCCACCGAGGGCGAGGGCGCGCGGATCTACAAGTGGCCGATCGACCCGAAGCACGTGCAGCAGAACAGCGGTAACGACTTCGCATGGTTCCGGCTCGCCGAGATGTACCTCATCAAGGCCGAGGCGCTCAACGAGCAGTCGCCCGGAAGCGCGGCTGCCCTCGCCCTCCTGAACCAGGTCCGGGGCCGCAAGGATACGGTGGCCGCGCCGCTGGCGGGGCCGATTACCCGGGACCTGATCCTGAACGAGCGGCTGTTCGAGCTGAACAGTGAGGGGAAGCGGCGCCAGGATCTGATCCGGCACGGTAAGTTCACCGCCTGCTGGCAATTCAAGGACGTGGCCACGGGGACGTGCCCTCGCTCTGCGAACCTCGTCCTGATGCCGATTCCGCAGACGCAGCTCGACGCCAACGACCTGATCAATCAGAACCCCGGGTACTGATTGGCGGGGGCGGTTTCGAGGCGTCGCAGGTCCGTAGAGGTGGTCGTAGGGGCGCGGCATGCCGCGCCCCTACGGTTTTTGGTGCGTCTTGTCGCGCCCGCCTCATGCCTCCTCGCCGC
>QHUS01000108.1 GCA_003222035.1 Gemmatimonadota bacterium
ATGCGTGTCAAGGCATATACAGCGGGCCCCCCACGGGGCGTGCGCAACAACAGGTTGGGTGATCCAAGCCTGAGATAAGGCGGTAGGGGAGCAGCATGCTACAGAGCGAAGGTAGCTGCAGGGCTTGATCTTCCGTCAGTCGGGACGGCGACCGAAGGAAGTGCTCCGCCGCATCAACCGGGCATTTGACGCTGACCCGTTGCCGCCGCCTTCTCGATCGCGTCCAACATCCGATGTCGCGTGACCGCGTCCTCGAACGTGGGGCAGAGATGCGTTCCCTCGCGATAGTCGCGGGCGAAACGGGCGTACGCCTGAGCGACGTTGGTGGCAGGGCCATGCAGCGGCGAGAACCGGTACTGCTGCGGCACGGGCAGGACCTCGAGCGAGGGCTGCGCGCCGTCGCCGCCACGTATGGTCATCTCGAAGATCTGGGCCTGGCCGCCGTCAGCCGTCACCTGCAGGTCGCCCTCGGTGCCGTTGATCTCCCAGAGCAGGTTCGTGCCGCGCGAACGCCCGCCGCGATAGTGAATCGAGAGCGCCGCGCCGCCCTCGAGCAGTCCGGCGACGCACACCTGATCGTCCGCGTGCATCGGCTTGCTCTCGCCCGTCCCGGCGATCGCGAATGATTTTCGGCGCATGGTCATCGTGGCCGAGAGGTCTCGGACCTCGCCGAGGCAGTAGCACAGCGCGTCGGCTGCGTGGCCGACTGCGATCGAGAGCATCGTCGCGCCGTTCATCCTCTCGTTGAGGTAAGCGTTGTACGGCTCCACCGTCGGTCCCCAGCCCATTCCCGAGCCGATCAGCGTGGTGGAGAGCACCTCCCCGACGTACCCTTGCCGGACTAGATCGCGCACGTAGAGCACCGCTGGCGCAGCGCGTGCCTGCAACCCCGCCACGGCGAGGACACCTTGCTTCTTCGCCAGTGCGGCCAGCTGCTCCGCCTCCTGCAAGCCGTTGCCGAGTGGCCATTCGCAGTACACGGCCTTCCCCGCGTTAAGCGCCGCAGTCGCCAGCTGGAAGTGATGTGGCACTTTCACGGTGATAGCGACGACGTCCACGTCAGCGCGGTTCACCAGCTCTTGGTGATTGTCGAAGGCGAGCGGCACCCCGAAGCGCCTGCTAGCGGCATCGGCGGATTCGCGCCGGCTGGTGGACAGCGCCGTGATCTCGAAGGCATCCGGGAGCGACTGCAAGGCGGGGATGTGCGCCTGCGCCGCCCAGCCGCGATCCGGATTGGCACCGATGATGCCGACGCGAATTCTCTTGGTCATGACGTCTTGTTGAACATGTAGCGAGCGATCTTCCAGCCGCCCGGTCCCCGGGCGAAAATGAAGAGTTCCCGGTTCGCCTCGGGGCCGCTCGCTCCCGTGGCCACAACGGTGGCCGTGCCCGCCGAGTGGGTCCGAGCATACGCGACGTCGCCCTTCACCGTCAGCTCGTCGACCGTGAAGTGGATCGCGATACGGATGTTCGCAAACACCGCGTCGTACGCGCCTCGGAGCGCCGCCCTGCCAGACGCCGTCGCGAAGCCAGCGGGCATGAAGACGCCGTCCTCGGCGTAGAGCTGTTCGATTCGGCCTGCGTCCCCGGCGTTCAGGGACGTTTCATAGGTGGCCAACAACGCGTGCAGCTGTTCCTCATCGGGGGACATGCCAACCTCCAGAGAGTGCTTCGGGATGAGGGCCAGGAGCGCGAACGGCAGCAGCAATGCGGAGAAGCGAGAGCGATGTGTCACGTGAGCTCCGAGGGTTGGGGTGGTGCGAAGGCGACCAACAGGTCGCGGAGGGCGGTAAGTCGAGTACGACCGAGGTGACCAAGGGTCTGCTTCGCCGCTTCGGGTACGTCGCGATCCAGACGGCTCAACAGGGCCCTCCCCGCGGCAGTGATCCGATTGGTGCTGCGACGGCGATCGTTGGAATCGGTACCGCGCACAACGAATCCTGCGCGGGCGAGCCCTGACATCAGGCGCGTGAGATCGGAATCGCGCGTCACCATGCGCGCTCCGATCTCGGTGCAGGAGAGTCCGCCCCGTCCCGCCGAGCGGAGAATCCGCAGAACGTTGTATTGCGACGGCGAGAGCCCGGCGGCGGCGGTGACCGCATTGGATCGTTCGGCCGCCAGCCATGCGGCCCGGACCAGCGCGATCAGCACTTCCTCTTCCAGCGAATCGCGAATCGCCATTGCGGCGGCAGGCGTGGGAACTGACATGGGGCATAATTACTCCTCGCGAGGAGTATTGTCAAGTGCCGACAGAACGACGAACGGCGAGCCTTCCTGGCTCGCCGTCTAATCCGAAGTCGGGACAGCGGGATTTAGCGTGACGCCGTTTCGAGCGTCCTCGCGGCCCGTTCGATGAGCGCAACAACCGGAGCAGGACGCGACACATGGATCGCGTGACTGCCAGGCGACTCGCGCACCGTCGAGCCCGTGTGCCTTCTTGTCGATTCGGCCGCGAGCCCACGTTCTACAACGTATTGCTGGATTGCTCTTGGAATTTTCGCGGACGTGCCGCCGACGAGCGCCGTGGCAGTAGACGTAACCGCGCGGCATGTCCGACAGCCGGCCCGCGAGGCGCCGCGCCGTCGCACCCGTGTTATGCCGCCGCTAGGGCCGTTGGCCAGCCGCCGTGTACTGCTCGGCGTGCATGAATCGGCGCAGCTCGGAGAACCGCACGGTCGCGTCGCTCCAAGACTTGTGGAACACCGACTGCGTGGCTGCCTCGAGTTCCCGTTGGAAGGTGCCCTCCGCGGCCGACGGTGATGCGACCTCCACAATGGCGACATTCGTGTACTCCCCGGAGCCGGCAGTCTTGGTGAGCAACAGATACGAAACCACCGCCTTGCGCTTCACCAACTCGTCGAATACCGGAGTCACGACACTGACGAGCGCCGAATCGTATGCCTTCTCCTCGCCGGGCCGGACCTGATAGAAATTGACGTGATAGACGTGGCCTCGTCTCGCTTGACCGACGAGCGGGGCGGTGAGCGCAAGGAGGCCGACGAGAATGGGAAGCGTGCAGCGCGCAGAGCGCGGGCCGTGCACCAGCACGACTTTCGTCTTCGATGACATGTTCGGCTCCGAGGCGAAAGGTGATCCAGGGGCTGCGGGGCGGATGTCAGGACGGTGCCCAGGATAACCGCTGTGTGGCGCCGGACAGCGGCCGGCGGCGGGTTCAGGCCGCACGGAACGAGTTGGGGGACTGTCTGCACGATCGATCCTGATCTCACTCGTCAATTGAGGTCAGCGAACGACCTTTTGGTCGACGGACCTCGGAGTATAAGACTCGGAGAGGCCTAGTGGTATAGCCGATTGAGACGCGCTGGAGCAGGCGAAGCGCGAGCGTCGCCATGAGTGCCTGCTGTTTCGTCGTTGTCTCCTTACCAGATAAGAGGCGTTTTAGGCCGCAGCAGTCGCGGCCATGTGCGACGCCGGAAGGCAAGCGACGCGCCACAGGTAAGTGACTCATGGGAGATAACTTGACCTCAGCGATGATGCCCACGGCTTGGCAATTGCCAATCGGCTAGCGAACTCGAAAGGCGAGCCCCTGTGTGGCCGGCCCACGCGGCGCTGCTCGTTGCCCCTGACTCCACGCGTGGGACCTGCCTGTCTCGCTTCCTGGTCAAGTCCCGCGGCAACACAGGCCGGGCAGGGCGGGGGGCTGACGGGCTCGCCCGGGATCCATACCATCTGGGTCGCGACGGCCCGCTTATCGGATCGTGAAAAAGGGTGCGAGGGGACTGCCCGAGTCAGTCAGTCGAGACGGTTCGTGCCGTATTCCAATCGCATCTCTCAGTTCATTGCCAACCGACTGCCGGAGAAGTAGACGCCGGCTTCGTTAGAGGATGGAACTAAGGGAGCAGGTGAAGCCGGAGAGCACGGCTTCGCCGTTGAGAGAATCAGACTCCGCGATTATCGACTCCGTACCGTCCTGCCGATAGACCCGCGCGATGCGGCGCTGCGGATCAATGACCCAAACCAGACGCGCTCCGGCTACGATCCAGTCCCCGACCTTGGCGAGCGTTTCACCGGGCCGATCGTCGGGCGAGAGCACCTCAACGACGAGGTCGGGGGCGAGCTCGGGGAAGCCATCGGCAATCGGATCGGGAAGGCGTCCGCGGCCCACAAACGCGACATCAGGCGCGCGGACGGTGTCTGGACCGCGGAACAACGTGAATCCGGTCTCGGCAGCGAAGAGCTGTCCTGCACCGGCGCGCTGGACGTGAATGCCCAGTTGAATTGCCAGGTTCATCGTAACACTGCCGTGTCGGGCTCCGGCCGGTTCCCGGACTATCAGTCGCCCCCGCACGAGCTCGCTACGCTTATTGGGGATATTGGTTTGCAGGAGCTCTTCCGCGGTCATGAGCGGACTCATGCCCGGAACGTAAGCATGCTCGCCGGTCACGGGCAATGATGGTAGTCGCGAGACTTCAACGGACAATCAACGGGCGGCGCGCCATGACATCGGGACGACGCGGCTCAGGCGCCATATGGCCAACCATGCGAAGGGGCCGTACCTTCGTCCCGCACATGCAGCACGTTGCCCGTGTCCTCGCCTCCCCGCTCAAGGGCGTCTACAGCACGCACATCGACAGCGGGCACGAGTTCGGCCGGCACTGGCACGACACCTACGGATTCGGATTCCTGGAACACGGAGCGCAGGAGTGGTTCAGTGGCCGCGGCATCGTGCGCGGGTACCCCGGCGAGGTGATCGGAACCAATCCCGGGGAAGTCCATGATGGCCGACCGCTCGGTCCGCCCACGCGGCGCTGGCGCATCGTCTATGTCGATGTGGACGTGATGACGACCCTCACGGCACCCGAGCGCGGGGCGGGGGGGCACGCCGAGATCACGAGTCCGGTGATCCAAGACCCGATGCTCTTCCGGATCCTGCAGCGTCTGTTTTCGCGTCTCGAGCGCTGGAACAAGCGCACGCCACACGCGCGATCGGTGGATTCGCTGGCATTCGAGGAAGCGCTGGTGGCAAGTTGCGTGCGCCTGATGGCGCGGCATGCCTCGAGGCAGTGGAGCGATGCGCCTCCCCGCGACCTTCAACAGGTCCGCGAGCGGCTCGCTGACGATTCGGCGCGGGGCCCTAGTCTGGCAGACCTGGCCCGGCTCGCAGGGCTGAGCCGCTATCAAGTTCTGCGCCGATTCGAGCGAGCCTATGGGGTGCCGCCCCACGCGTGGCTGCTGCGCTGCCGCGCCGAGCGGGCGCGGGTGCTGATTCGTGAAGGCGTTACCCTCGCTGCGGCAGCGGCGGCGACCGGTTTCGCCGACCAGAGCCACATGACGCGCGTGTTTGCGCGGCAGTTCGGCTTCACCCCCGGCGCGTGGCGGCGGGCAGCGCGGCTGCAATAACGTTCAAGACGCCGGCGTCCCGCCGGCCGAGCTTCCCCCGGTGTGTATATCCATGGATACGGCGAGCGCGAGAGCGAGCGTCTGCTGGCGCAGGCTGCCTCGGTCGTGCGCCTGCTCCATGGGGATACCAGGTTTCCGCCCGGCAGTCGCGTGCTCGAGGTCGGCTGCGGCACCGGCGCGCAGACGGCCAGTCTCGCGCGCAATAGTCCAGGAGCGCAGATCGTCGCATTCGATCACGCGACCGCATCGCTCGCGCGCGCGATCGAGCGCGTCGCAACTGCCGGACTGTCGAATGTCGAGTTTCTGCACGCGGATCTGTATGCGCTGCCGTTCGAAGCAGCGTCCTTCGATCACGTATTCATCTGCTTTGTGCTCGAACACCTCTCCCATCCCATCGCAGCGCTACGG
>QHUS01000109.1 GCA_003222035.1 Gemmatimonadota bacterium
AGCATGGGCTCCTGAGCGACGATTGCGATGTTCTGGCGCAAGGATCTCAGCGTCACGTCCCGGAGGTCGGTTCCGTCGATGGTAATGCGGCCCTCCGTGACGTCGTAAAATCGTGGCAGGAGCTTGGCCAGGGTCGACTTGCCTGCGCCGCTCGGACCCACCAGCGCCGCGGTCGCTCCGGCCGAGAGGCGATGTCTGAAACGCTCGAGCACTGGCGGCCCGCCGTCGTACCGGAAGCCGACGTCCTCGAAGGTGATCTCCCCACGCACCCGGCCCAGCACCCGCGCGCCCGGTCGCTCTCGCACCTCGGGATAGGTGTCGAACACCTCGAAGATGCGGTCCATCGCGGCCCGGCTGCTGGCGACGATCAGGTTGAGCTCCGTGAGTCGCTGCACCGGCTGGAAGAGCAGGCCCAGGTAGGCGTAGAACGCCATGAGCGTTCCGATCGTGAGACGACCGGCGAGCACCTCGAGGGCACCAAACCAGAGCACCAGGATCGGCCCGATCGCCGTGAGAAACCCCGTGGCCCCGAGCGCGACCGACTGGAGCTTTACGTTGGAGAGGACACTGTGAAGGAAGCGTTCACTCTGCTTGTGAAACGCGCGGGCCTCGGCTTCTTCCTGTGTGAACGATTGGATCGTGGAAATGGCGCCGAACTGCTCGTGCAGCTCGCCCGAGATTTCCTCCAGCTGGTCGTGGACGGCGCGGCTTTGCTCCCGGATCCGCCGGTTGAGCGTGAGGCTTAGCAACGCATAACACGGCAGCACCGCCATCGCTACCAGGGCGAGCTTCCAGTGCACGAGGAACAACACCGCGACTACGCCCGAGATCGCCGCGAGATCCATCGCGGTGTTCACGAAGGCGGCACCGACGAAGTTCTGGGCAGAGGCAATGTCGCTCGTCATGCGTGCCACGACCTCGCCGATGCGCTGGCGGTCGAAGAAACTCAGGCTCATGCGTTGCACGTGATGGTGCAGGTCGCGGCGCAGATCGAAGATGAGGCGATGCCCGGCGAGGCCCGCCAGGTACGAGCGCCAATAACTCGTGATCCCGAACACCACGTAGAGCGCGATGAGGCCTGCCATGAGCAGGTGGAGCTGAGTACGCGGCCGGGCGCCGGTCGGTACCAGGAACTCGTCCACCACGACCTTGAGCGTCCATGGCAGGACCAGGGGGATGAGATAGCGGACGACGCCACACACCGTGGCGAGGGCGATGACCGCGCGGTACGGCCCGACGTAGGCGAGGAAGCGTTGCAGGCTACGGCGGTGGGGCGAGCGCATGTAAGAAGGCCCGGTCAGTTGCGCGATCGCCAGACTCGTCTCGAGCGCACAGCGGGCCTTGGGGCTACAGCGAAGGACGGCTGTCGTGGGACCCGTGGTGGCCTACTCTGTCCACGTGGAGGGGCCTACTCCAGGGGTCGGTCCAAAGCTTCTTTCTCCTAACCAGACAATCGATCACGGTCATGTCACCCGCCACATTGAACGTATGCACGCCCGCAACCTTCGATTCCCCGTTGGGGACTATTTTCTCGACCTCGACTTCTCGATAGGTCTCAGGGTCCAGCTGCAGGATGCGATTGATCGACACAGCATACCCATAGCGTTTGGAGCAGTCTTGAGCGGGCCTATAAAACTGTCGGTCGTTCTCGAAAATACGCCCCGCTGGCCGGGCCGAGCGCACATCGCTCTTTATCGGGTTGTTACGATGAGGAGTCCAGGGCCCCAATGGTGAGTCGGCGTAAAACAGGTGGAGTTCGTCGTGAGTCCCTGCGGCGCCGTAGGTGAGAACGGTTGCGAACAACCACCACCTTCCAAACAAGAACGCCGGGGTCGGATCGAACGCTGTCAGGCCAGAGAGAAGAACGCGTTCCAGTCTCCAACGCGACGGAAAATTCACGCAACGATACAGCTCGACCTCATGTGAAGCCGTCTGCGGTGTCATGAAAAAATCGCCATCCCATTGGAACACGAACGGATAGGAGAGGTGATACTCCTTCTCAAGGACGGGAACAGGCCGGGCGGGGCTACCTCGGTCGTCCACCACGGTCAAAACAATGGATCCCTTACCGGTCGAGAAGAGCAATTCCTCGTGAAATATGTAATAGTCGCTCCCTACCTGAATCGGAAAAGGATCGGCCCAATAACGATCCCTCGGAGGCATTAACGTCTGAAACGGTCCCGTCACCGGTCGACCGTTTCCGCCGCGTTGATATCCCAGCGCCCACTGCTCGCGATACAGAGCCCTCGTCCACTTGTCGGATGCGTAGCGTCGCGCGAGACGAGTTCCTGCTCGCAACATGGCGAGATTCCCGGGAGCGCCTGCGGGAGCACCTGAGGGACTGTTCGTGACGTCCCCCGGCGCGCTTTCCTTCAGCCGCTCGACGAATGCGTCGGGATCTTCCGCCAGGCTCTGAATGTTCCGCGCCAAAGCGGCGGAAATCTTCCAGTAAACGTGATTCTGACTGCGAGACACCGAACGACGATCGGTGGGCGCGACAGACACGTAGAGCGCACGCTTGCTGTCAGACCCTTTCCAGTGGACACACAGGCGCGTTTCGGTGCTTGGCCTCCCTTCGATGACCTCCCAAAACGCCGGGGTGGATTGTGTTCTCGGGTCGCCGCCGTGACCGAACGGCACGCTCCAAACGCCATACGTGGATAGGTCGGCCAAGCCCGCATCCGGCAGCAAGCAGAAGGGATCCAGCACCACGTCAATGTGTTCTTCTTCAAGTGCGCGAACCAGCGCGGTGTTCACCGGTTGCGAGCCCGCGAGGGCGTGCCCGAGATTGACGACGCGACAAGTGGGGAGCGCGGATTGCAAGTCGATCGGGGCAAGAGCATCCGCCTCGCTACGAAACAGATAACGATCGACCCGCTCGTACAACGAGAAGAGCAAGCGGGGGAGTTTTCGCCCCTCTCTGCGGGCCGCGTGCAATGCCAGTACGACGGTTGCGACCTTGGATCCCTCAACTGCGTCCAAGGACTTGTACAACCAGTTGGGAATCGTTCCGCCATCCGTGACGAGTAGCAGGCGGAGAGGTGCGCGGGACTTGTGATTCATCACCGTTGTTACCCGGTCGCTTGGTCTCGATCAGTGCTGGCTCGCCAGCGTCACCGCTCTGCGGAACGCCTGGTTCGTATGGTGCAATTCCTCCTGCGTGGGGGGAATATCGAGGATGAACGACCGATAACCGACGGACATATAGCGCGCCAGCTCGTCCGCGACTCGTTCGTAGCTTCCCACGAGGTACGGGCACATCGTCTTGTAATTCTGGAACGGCACCAGCCAGTACGGGCTCTCGCCTGACGCCGTGGCGTGCGCCAACTGCGACAGCTGTCCGTGCCACACGGAATCCGAGACCTTCATTGCCAACTGATGAGTCAGCTGACCCTTGCGGTCCTCGGGAAAGCGCTGCCGCGCGACGCGCCACGCTTCCTCGCCATCCTCGCGGGCGATGATCCCCACTCTCACCCCCGCACCCACTCCCTCGTCCGGGGCGACCTCCTCGTCGGGCGCCTTCGGGTACTTGACGGCCGTCGCGTCGATCGCTCTCGCCGCCCCCAGCCCGGCCTCCGACGAGCCCGATACGAAGATCCCCGGAAGCAGCTCGCTCGGCAGGGGGGGCGTGAGCTTGAGGTTCTTGATCTGGTAGAACGCGCCGTCGAAGGACACGACAGCGCCGCGCAGCAGTTCCCGGATGATGAGCGTGTACTCGATCAGTCGATCATACCGCTTGTCGTGGGGCGTGGTGTCGTTCAACGCCACCAGGTCGTTCTTGAATCCCCCGGCTACCATGTTCAGGTAAATCCGTCTCCGGTGCAGATGGCCCAGCGACGCCACCATCTTCGCAACGGCGTACGGGTGCATATAGATGGGCTGGACCGCGACCAGCGGACACAGGGCGGTCGTGTTTTGGATGATGATGTGAGACACCAGCCAAGGATCGAACAGCCGGTTGTCGGAATACACGAGGATACCTTTGCACCCGGCTTGCTCACTCCAGCGCGCCACATCGGCCACCCGCTGAAGGTATGTCTCGGTGTCTCCGTCGCTGGACTGCGCGCAGGTCGAAAACACTTCGACACTTACGTCGGTCACGCCGTCCAAGCCGCTGCTCATACTCGCCCGCTCCTCTCCGCCTCGTCGTCCGTCATGTGCATGGGTGGTGCCACGAGGCGTTGCCCGGTGTCCACGCGCGACTGCTGCGACCCCGCTACAACCCCCGTGGCGCTTCAGCCGTCCGCTCGCGTACGAACAGCCCCCGGTCCGCCAATGCTGCGGCGGCGTCATAGACGTCCCGCGCCCGCACCAGCATGAGACGCAAGCGCCCCACTGAGCACTCGCTCCACTGGTTGCGTCGCTTCAGCTCGCTGAAGAGTGGGTGCAGATCGTGGTCGAGGCGTGGGGAAAAGAGCCGCAGCTGCGAGACCCGGACCGTCCCGTCCCCGTCCTTCCAGCGCATGGGATACCGCTCTCGAGTCAACACCGGGACCGCGAGACGCGGCTCGAGCTCCTCCGCTACGAAATAACAGAAGGTCATGGTGTTCGCCGGCACTCCCGCCAGCAGAATCTTGCCGTCGTAGTCGAGCAGCCTCGCATACGGCGTGAGCCGTCCACACGGGGTGTCGGCCAGCTCGTGACCGGCGCTGATGACGTCAGCCCTGCTTCCCCAAACGGCCACCGAGTGCGTCGGATGGATGCTGCGCACGACTCCCGGAGCGCGCCGGAACAGTTCGGTGATGAGCCCCATCCGCGACACGGTATGCCGCGCGTCGAACACGGGCTCGCCCAGTGCGTACTCGACGGCGGTGCCCTGGAACGGAATGGTGGGCATCATGAGCGTCCCACCCGGTCCGACGACGTCCTGCAGTGCCCGAATGACGTCCACCGGGCCGCCGTGGAAGCCCAAGAAGCTGTCGAACGCGCTGTGCACCATCAGCACGTCGCCGGGGACGACACCGAGTTGCCACAGCGCGCGCTGCAGATCCGCCGGCGTGAAGGCAAGAAACCTTTGGTGGTAGGCCCGCACGAGGCGCTTCAGCCGCCGCTTCACCCCGGGCGGCAGCACCCTGGAGGCGACGGTTCTCAGACGCGCTCGGATCGCCGCGGTCACCGAGAGCCCCCGGCGGCCGTCGTCAGGCCTCCTGCTTCTCGAAGGCAGCGCGTTGGGGCGCGGTCCGTGGACGGCCGACGTGTCCTCGTGCGATCGCACCGGCCACGCGCCGTGCCGCCGCGCCGCATCCCGCAACGAACCGATACAGCGGGCCGAAGGCATGCAACGAAGTGAGTCCAACGAAGTACAGCCCCGGCACACTACTTTCGAACCAATGACTGAGGATCGGACTCGCCCTGTGTGTCTCGATTTCTGCCCGGAGCGAAGGGTGAATCATCGTCAACTTGTTGACGTCGACCGTGTATCCGGTGGCGAGGATGACATGATCCGCGCGGACCTTGGCGCCGTCCGAGAGGGTCGCGGTGAGCTTCCCGGGCGCCTCGTCCAGCCTCGCCACTGTCCGGCGCTCGCGCAACGTCACCTTGCCGAAGACTCTGCTCCGCAACCAGTCAGTCGCCCCGGAATGGTACGTCGCGTTGTACGAGTCCTTCCACCGCTGTGGGAACCGATAGAACAAGACGGGCATGCGATCCCATACCCAGTTGAGCCAGCCAGGTGCGATGCTCGCATCCGGAGCCAGGATCCGTTCCACGATGCTGCGCGTGCCCGACCGATCGGGCTCCAGCCACTGGATGGACCGCCGTGATACGACCTGCACCGCGGCACCAGCTTCGTGGAGCA
>QHUS01000077.1 GCA_003222035.1 Gemmatimonadota bacterium
CCCGACTTCGGCGCCACCAAGGCACCGGACGCGCAGCCCAAGCCGGACGGCATCGCCCTCGACGCGCTATCCGGTACGCAGCCCTTCATCATGAGAGCGGACGGCCGCGGTTGGTTGTTCGTGCCCGCCGGTCTCGTGGACGGACCGCTCCCGACTCACTACGAGCCGCACGAGTCGCCGATCCAGAATCCGCTGTACAAGCAACAGACCAGCCCGGTGCACAAGGTCTGGGCGCCAGGCAAACCATATAACAAGCTCGCCGCGGTGGGCGACCCGAAGTTCCCGTACGTGATCAGTACGTATCGGCTCACCGAGCACTACCTGGCGGGCGCGATGAGCCGCTGGCTACCGTGGCTCGCCGAGCTCCAGCCCGAGCTGTTCATCGAGCTCGGGCACGACCTGGCCAAGGAAAAGGGGATCAAGAACCTCGATTGGGTGGTCGTGTCGAGCCCGCGCGGCCATATCCGCGCGAAGGCGCTGGTCACCCATCGCATCGGCGTGATGCACATCGCCGGCAAACCTATCCACCACGTAGGCATGCCCTGGCACTGGGGCTGGATGGGCTTGAGCACCGGCGACGTGGTCAACGACCTGACGTCCTGGGTCGGGGATCCGAACGTGTCGATCCACGAAGGCAAGGCGTTCGTCTGCAACGTGGAGAAGGCGTGATATGCCGGAGCCAATGGGATTCTTCACCGACACCACGGTTTGCATCGGTTGCAAGGCGTGCGAGGTCGCGTGCAAGGAATGGAACCAGCTCCCGGCCGCGAACGGCGGAATCGGGGAGCTGAGCGGCGACAGCTACGACAACACTCGTAAGCTCGACGGCATCCACTGGCGCCACGTCCGCTTCATCGAGCAGTTCAAGGCCCCCTACGACGGCCGCTGGCTGATGATGAGCGACGTGTGCAAACATTGCGTGCAGGCGGGTTGCCTCGAGGTGTGTCCTACCGGTGCCATCATCCGGACCGAGTTCGACACGGTGGTGATCCAGTCGGACGTCTGCAACGGGTGCCGGGCCTGCATCGCCGCCTGCCCGTTCGGCGTCATCGACATCAACCCCGTGTCCGGCACCGCCCAGAAGTGCACCTTGTGCTACGACCGCCTCAAGGTTGGGCTCGAGCCCGCATGCTCGAAGGCGTGTCCCACCGACTCGATCCAGTTCGGCGCCATCACCGAGCTGCGAAGCCGGGCGCAGAAGCGCGTCGACCAGCTCAAGGCCCAAGGCGTGCAGGCGGAGCTCTACGGCGCTGACCCACAGGGGCCGCTCGGTGGCTTGAACTCGTTCTACCTGCTCGTCGACAAGCCGGAAGTGTACGGGTTACCGCGGCACCCCAAGTTGCCGTCGCGGAACCTGGGCAAGAGCGCGAGCTTCTCGGCAGCGAGCGCGGCGGTGCTCGGCCTGCTGGCGCTGGTCGGGCTGCGAAAGCGGCGCATGGAGGAAGTCGGCCATGTCTGACACCTTTTTCACCGGCGCGCCGCACTGGACCTGGTTCATTGTCCCGTATTTCTTCATCGGCGGGTTGGCCGGCGGGGCGTACTTCCTGGCGGCGCTCTTGGAGTTGTTCGGCACGCCCGAGGATCGGCCCGTGGTGCGCGCCGGGTACGATCTGGCCGCGGTCGGGGCCATCCTCTCCGGCGCGCTCCTCACGATCGACCTCGGCCAGCCGCTGCGCTTTTGGCACATGCTGTTCCAATCCGCGAACTTCCCCGCCGTCATGTTCAAGGGGTGGTCGCCGATCTCCTTCGGGGCCTGGGCCATTCTCCTCTTCGGCTTGTTCTCGGTGCTTTCGGCCCTTGGCGCCCGGGCCGAGGAGGGACGCCTCCGGAATCCAGCCCTGCTCGCCGTGGGCAGCGCCGTGCGTGGCGGGCTCGGCAAGCTTGTTTCCGCCGTGGGCGGATTGCTCGGCATCTTCGTCGCGGGCTACACGGGTATCCTCCTCTCTGTCACCAATCGGCCGATCTGGGCGGACAGCGCATGGCTCGGCGCCTTGTTCCTGGCGTCGGGCGTCTCGACGGGCGCGGCCGCGCTCATCCTGCTCGCCCCGCGGCGTGGCGCAACCGAACGGTCGCTCGAGTGGCTGTCCTCATTCGACACGAAGGCGCTCGTCGTCGAGTTGCTCGTGCTCGCCGCCTTCATCGCGTCGTTGGGCTCGCTGAACCGCGTGTGGGTGAGTTTTTGGGGGCTGCTGCTCCTCGTCGGCGTGGTCGGATTCGGGATTCTCGAGCCGCTCCGCCTGCACGCCAGGCGCCGGCCGCTGGCGAGCGCCGCGAAGCTCGTGCTGCTGGGCGGCTTCCTGCTGCGGCTCGCGACGATGCTCGCCTCCGAGGGCATCGACCGCTACCGTGTCGCTGCGGGTCTGTAAGATGAATACCAGAAACTGTCGTCGAGTCGTGGTGCTCCTGGCGATACTCGCGGGGTGCGCCAGCCCCGAGGCCCGACGCCAGCGCGGGGGCGGACCAGGGGCCGACCCGGGCAACCACGACCCTGTGGCGCGGCTGCACGCCGGCGCCCGGATCTACTACCGGACTCCCTGCCGCACCGAAAAGGTGAAATGCACTGGCCCCATGCCCGAATTCGGCGCGCGCGGAACTTAGAGACTCAGGAGCGGGTGGCCGCGGCCCGTCGCGACAACCCGGAGTCCGAACAGTGGCTCGGGTTGTTGGAAGCGGCCCTCGGCGAGAACGAGAACGGCGCTGTATGGGAGGCCGCCGTGCCCTCCCCGAGACCGGCGGCGGAACGCCCCGTCAAGGCGCCGTTGCTGTCTGATGTCCAGATGACCGTCGACGGGCGTGCGGCCCGAGGCTGGGTCCGCCGCCTCCTCACGTTGGCCCATCCGGGGAACGCGCGCCGCATCGATGGCATGGCATTGCTCGAAGCCGCCGTGTGTCACGACGACGAGCGCCTCGACGCGCTCGCGCGCGCGGGGGGGATGGAGGCCCCCGCCCTCCGCGTCGTGGCCCAGATGGCCGCGCTGCCGCTGTTGCAGGCGTGTACCCGTCGCCTGGCGGGCGAGCTGCCGCCGAGCTGGTGGGAGGGCTACTGCCCAATGTGCGGCGCCTGGCCCGTCGTCGCCGAGTACACGGGGCTCGAGCGCAAGCGACGGTTACGCTGCGGCCGCTGCGGCACCGGATGGGCGATCCCGGTCCTGCGGTGCGTATTCTGCGACGAGACCTGGCATGAGAACCTGGGCTATTTCACGCCCGAGGCGGGTGAACAAACGCACAAGATCGAAGTCTGCGACACGTGCAAAGGGTACGTGAAGGGGTTCACGACGGTGCGCGCGCTCCCTCCCTGGGCGATCTTGCTCGACGATCTCGCGACGGTGCCGCTGGACGTTGTCGCGCTGGAGCGGGGCTACCGGCGGCCCGACCGGCCGGGGTACGCGCTGCGCGCGGAGGTTGTGGAGGTTGGTGGAGGACGGTGGAGTTTGGAAGGGTGGTTCAGGTGACCGACGGCACGCCGCGCCCGCGCGACATCTGCCGCGAGCTCCTGGCGGCCCTCGAGGCGTCGGAGGGGCGACGGCGGCGGCGCAAACGCGACACCACGCCCGACGCGATCGGGCTGACGATCAAACGAGACTTGCTCGAGCGGGCCATCAGCGCCGACCCCGAGTCGCAGGATTTCGAGACCTGGCTCCACGAGCAGTGCCTGGGCGCCGGCGGGAGCGAAGGCGGTGTGCGGGCCATGGCCTTGTCGATCTTCGAAGAGTGGCGCCTGGCCCATGACGCCGAGGAGTTCCGCGCGTGGCTGGGTCGTGGGGCCCCGTCGGACGACGCCCACGCGGATCGCGGGTCGCCCGAACTCGGCGAACCGAGCAATCACAGGACCGATACCAGTCACTAACTTGGGGGAACAATGGACGGCGGTGCGCGCATCCGGGTCGCGGTGATCACTGGCAGCCTTCTCCTGCTCGTCGGCTGCGGCCGTGGCGCGCGCGGGCGGGCGATGGCCGGTGCACCGCCAGAGGTCGTGAAGCCGATGCTCGTACCCCCGAGCCCATATTATCTCATCTATTCGCCGCCCGTCGACCTGGCGAAACCGCCGGATACCACGACGCACGCACGGAAGCCCCGGAGCTAGCGCCCCGACGGTGGCTGGCATCGAAATCCGAAGCCTGAGAAAGCACTTCGGAGATCTGCACGCGGTCGATGGGGTTGACCTCTCGATCCGCGACGGGGAACTCCTCGTGCTGCTCGGGTCGTCCGGCTCGGGCAAGACCACCTTGCTCCGAATGATCGCCGGACTCGAGCGACCAACTTCGGGCGAGATCTACATCGGCGGTCAGCGGGTGGACGGCGATGTGCCGCCGCGGGCCCGCGGGATCGCGATGGTGTTTCAGAGCTACGCCCTCTACCCGCATCGGACGGTATTCCAGAACATCGCTTTCCCCCTCGAGGCGGCGCGGCTGCCGCGCAAGCAGATCGACGAGAAGGTGCGGTGGGCGGCCGACATGTTCAGCATCTCCCGCTACCTGGACCGCTATCCACGCCAGCTCTCGGGTGGCGAGCGTCAGCGCGTCGCGCTGTGCCGGGCATTGGTGCGAGACCCGAAGGTTTTCCTGCTCGACGAGCCCCTGGCCAACCTCGACGCCAAGCTGCGCCACACCGCGCGGGACGACCTCAAGCGGTTCCAGCGACAGATCCAGACCACGACCGTGTACGTCACACACGACCAGGTCGAGGCGATGGGGCTGGGTGACCGCATCGTGGTGATGGAGCGCGGGAAGGTGCGGCAGGTCGGGACGCCGCAGGAGGTGTACGAGGAGCCGGTCGACACCTTCGTGGCGACGTTCGTCGGGCAGCCGCCCATGAACCTCGTCGAGGCGAGCGACCCGTCCCTGCCCCCCGGGACGCTGATGGGGTTTCGCCCCGAGCAGTTTCTGCCCCGAGGGGTGTTCGGCGCGGGCGAGGATCTGCGGGCGTTTCGGTTCTCCGTCCGGCGCGTCGAATACCTGGGTTCCGACCGCTACGTGTACGGCTCGGTCGCCGAAAGCAGCACCCCGGATGCCACGATCATCGCGAAGCTGCCCGGCACCATCGCGCTGTCCATTCCCGAAGGACAGACCCAGGAGTTCGCGGTGCCACGGCGGGCGCTGCGTTACTTCGATGCCGCGACGGGACTGCGGCGCCGGGCATGATCGCGCGACCGAGCCTCGCCGACCGCGAAGACGTGCTGGGCGGCATGATGCTCGCGCCTGCCCTCGCGTATGTGATCCTCCTGGTAGGCGTCCCGTTCGTATTTGCGATCTTGCTCGGCTTCAGTAACGCGACCGCCGGGAGCCTCAGCTTCGGGTGGGCCGGCCTCGACAATTACAGGGCGATTCTCTCGGACCCGATCTTCCTGCGGGCGCTCCGCAACAGCGTCGTGGTCACGATCGGCTCCCAGGTTCTCGTGGTCGTCCTCGCCACCGCCGCCGCTCAGGTGTTCCGCGCCACGTTCCGCGGCAAGAGCTTCGCGCGGTTCGTGCTGCTGCTGCCCTGGGCCGTCCCCGTGTCGCTTGCGGCGATCGCGTGGACCTGGATCTTCGATTCCACCTTCAGCGTGATCAAGCAGGCCTGGCGCATCTTCCCATTCGCGACGGTGATCGTGCTCGCGGGACTGTCGTCCATCCCGCAGGAGGTCGTCGAGGCGGCGATCGTCGACGGCGCCGGCTTTTGGCGGCGTCTGTTCCGCGTCGAGCTGCCGCTGCTGCTGCCGGTCCTCGCCGTAGCGGTACTGTTCGGCGTGGTGTACACCGCCACCGACCTGGGCGTCGTCTACATCCTCACGGGCGGCGGGCCAGCCAACACGACGCACGTCCTGCCCACGCTCGCGTTCCAGCGCGGCATCCTTGGCGCCGACCTGGGCCAGGGGGCGGCCATCGCCGTATTCCTGCTCCCGTTCCTGATCGTAGTCGCGATCGCGATGCTGCGGCTGGCCCACCGCACAGAGGTCGGAGGGGCGCGATGAAGCGCGTGGCGCTGTACGGCGCGGCGCTCGGGTTCACCGTGTTTGCCGGCTTCCCCTTCTACTGGATGCTGATCACGGCGTTCAAGCAGAACCGCGACCTGTACGTCGGCGCAACGGATCTGAGTCACATCCCGTGGATCTTCAACGACCCGCCGACGCTCGAGCACGTGAAGCTGCTCCTATGGCAAACCGACTTCCCCCGCTGGGTGCTGAACACCCTCGTCGTGGTTGTGGCGGTGGTCGTCATCACCGTGGCGGTGGCCGTGCCGGCGGGGTACAGCCTCGCCCGGCTGGTGGGACGCTGGGGCGAGCGTCTGGGCATGGGGATCTTCTTCACCTACCTCATCCCCCCGACCCTCCTGTTCGTGCCGTTCTCGCGGCTCGTCTCGCTGCTCGGCCTGCAGAATTCACTGGGAGCGCTGATCCTGATCTACCCGACGATGACGATCCCATTCTCCACCTGGCTCGTCATGGGATTCCTCCGCTCCGTTCCCTGGGACATCGAGGAGCAGGCGATGATCGACGGGTACAGTCGCCTCGCGGTGATCCTGAAAGTGGCGCCGCGCCTCATTGTTCCGGGGATCTTGACGGTCGTCGTGTTCAGCTTCACGCTGGTGCTACAGGAATTCGTGTACGCGCTGACGTTCATCAGCTCGGTGAATAAGATGACCGTGAGCCTGGGAGTCCCGATCGCGCTGGTGCGCGGCGATGTGTACCACTGGGGAGCGCTGATGGCGGCGGCGCTGTTCACGAGCATCCCGCTGGCGATTATCTACAACGCGTTTATCGACCGCTTCATCCAAGGCTTCACCATGGGGGCGGTGAAGGGATAGTCGACGCAGTACGCACCTTTTACGGAGGGGGTGTCATGCGAACGCGAATCGCATCGTTCTGTACGCTCGCTGTTCCTGCGGTCTTGATGCTCGGAGGCGCACGGACCACCTCGGCTCAGCAGGTGGTCAAGCTGGGAGAGGGAGAGACGCTCACGATCAGCGGCTTCGTCAGCGCAACCCTGTTCAGCGACCGTGGGCTGTTCGGCTCCTTTGGGCAGGGACAGAACGCGGAAATTTCGGCCTCGCCCGCGAACCAGCGAGGTGTCGACCAGTCGTTCACCGACGGCGATTTCCGGAACTCGCGCCTGCGGTTCGACTTCGCGGCTCAACCGGTGCTCGGCAAGTGGGCGCCCAAGGCGACCGTCGAGTTCGATTTCTTCGGGGCGTTCAACGGCATCCCGCCGTTCGGAGATGAGCAGCCACAAATTCGTGGTCGCGTCAT
>QHUS01000130.1 GCA_003222035.1 Gemmatimonadota bacterium
CGCGCAAAAACAAAATCACCTATGCGGCTGTGTGCCACGATGCCTCCTTGCTCGCCGAAAAAAACGCAGTCCCGGTACCGAGCACGCTCCCGCCGCGAAGATTCTGCGGCACCCGAGAACCGTATCGACGCCTGTTGGCCTCCGGCGAACCAGATGGGTGCGGGCCAACAGGTCTGCGTGTTCCGGCCCAATCTGAACACCCATTCCGGAGCAACGTGAACACTCATTCCGAAGCAATCTGAACAGCTATTCCGGGCGAATCTGAACACCGATTCCGCTGGATCGTGAACACCGCCACAACCCTCCGAGAGGGGGGCGGGGCGGAGCGACGCTGGGCGGCCCTGATCGTCCTCCCGAAGACGAGGAGGCGAGATGGCGAACGAGAGGCTGTCCATGCGGAAGACACGAGAAATCCTGCGGCTGAAGTGGGAGCTCGGGCGCAGCCACCGAGACGTGGCGGCAAGCCTAGGCGTGGGGCTCGGCACGGTGAGCCTGGCGCTGGAGCGAGCGATCGCGGCGGAGCTGAGCTGGCCCACGGTGGCGGCGATGAGCGAGGTGGAGCTCGACCGGCGGCTGTACCGCAGGAATGAGTTGCCGCCGGGCGATCGGGCCGCGCCGGACTTCAGCTACCTCCACACTGAGCTTCGCCGCCCGAGCGTGACGCTGGAGCTGCTGCATCACGAGTACCTCGAGCGCCATCCCGACGGATACCGTTACTCGCAGTTCTGCGAGCGGTATCGGCGCTGGGTCGGCACGCAGCGCCGATCGATGCGGCAGGTGCACCGCGCGGGGGAGAAGCTGTTCGTCGACTACGCCGGGCAGCATCCGCGGGTGATCGACCCCGAGATCGGCGAGGTGCGGGAGGCGGAGCTGTTCGTCGCAGTGCTCGGCGCCTCGAGCTTCACCTTCGCCGAGGCGAGCTGGACGCAGCAGAGCCACGACTGGATCGCGAGCCACATGAGAGCCTTCGAGTACCTGGGCGGGGTGCCCGGAGCAGTGGTCCCGGATCAGCTTCGCACCGCAGTCAGCATCCCGTGCCGCTACGAGGCCGGGATCCAGAGGACCTACCAGGAGCTGGCCGAGCACTACGGAACGATCATCTTGCCCGCACGGCCCGCTCATCCGCGGGACAAGGCGAAGGTGGAGGTCGCCGTGCAGGTAGGAGCTCAACGACAGGTCGATGCGGGTTTACGGCGCGAGCCGCCGCGAGCTCTTCGAGCGCTTCGACAAGCCGGCACTCAAGCCGCTTCCCGACAAGCGATACCACTACGGCGATTGGAAGACCGCGCGGGTCTCGATCGACTACCACGTCGAGGTCGACCATCACTACTACTCGGTGCCGCACAAGCTCGTCGGCGAGAAGCTCGACGTACGACTGACGGCGACGACCGTGGAAGTCTTCCAGCGCGGCGTGCGCGTGGGCTCTCACGCACGCAGCTATCGGCGCGGGATGCACACGACTGTGGCCGAGCACATGCCAGCGGCGCACCGCGCGCACCACGAGTGGAGCCCGTCGCGGCTGGTGCGCTGGGGACAGACCGTGGGGCCGAAGACTGCCGCGCTGGTGGAGGCGATCCTCTCCGACCGCCCGCACCCCGAGCAGGGCTATCGGTCCTGCCTGGGAATACTTCGCCTGGAGCGACGCTACGGTCGCGAGCGGCTCGAGGCAGCGTGCGCGCGAGCGCTTGGCGCCGGCGCGCGCTCCTACCGCCACGTCGACTCGATCCTCAAGCACGGTCTCGACCGTCAGCCGTCTCCGGAGCCGTCGGTGGCCGGTGAGCCCCGCCAACTGCTGCTCCACGAGAACGTCCGCGGCGGCCGCTACTACCACTGAAAGGAGGCGAATCGGGAAACACAACCAAAAAAATCGCTCCCGCAGGCCCATACAGACCCGCAAACGACTCGACGCGATGGCCGTCGCCTGGACCGAGCAGGTGAACAATGCCGAGGTCGCAAAGCTGTCCTTCGACGAACGCCTCGGCTTGCTCGTCGACGCCGAGTGGATCCACCGCGAGAACAAGCGAATGAAGCGGCTACTCTTCGAGGCCAAGCTCAAGATCGCCCAGGCTTGTATCGAGGACGTCGACTACGGCGGCGGCCGCGATCTCGATCGCGCACAAATCCGCCAGCTCGCCACCTGCCGCTGGATTGAAGAACACACCAACGTCGTCCTCACCGGCGCAACCGGCGTCGGCAAGACTTACGTCGCCTGTGCGCTCGCCCAGCAGGGATGCCGCAAAGGCTACCGCGCTCTGTACCGCCGCGCCCCGCGGCTCTTCCACGAGCTCGCCCTGGCTCGTGCCGACGGCACTTACGTCCGCGCCCTCGGCAAACTCGCTCGCTTCGACGTCCTCGTCCTGGACGATTTCGGCCTCGCGCCGCTCTCCGATACCGAGCGCAACGATCTGCTCGAACTCCTCGATGATCGCAGCGGCGCAAGCTCCACCATCGTTACCAGCCAACTTCCGCCCGCGAAGTGGCACGAGTACCTCCATGATCCGAGCATCGCTGACGCCATCTGCGACCGCATGCTCCACACCGCCCACCGCGTCGTGCTAAAGGGCCCATCTCGCAGAAAGGAGAAACCAACCCGAGGCGATTAACCACAGCTCAGCGTCGCTCCGCTCCGAAGAAGAAGGACCTTCAAATCTCCCTCTTCAACGAGCGGAACACCGCGCGTTCACGATCAGCCGGAACGTGCGTTCACGTTGGCCCGGAATGACTGTTCAGATTCGCCGGAATACGCACTGAATCGCCACGTCGCGGCGTCGCGATGCCGCCTTCGCCGGCACAAGGGCGGCGAGAATCGCGAGACCCTCCTCGAGCCTCTCCGTGAAGACTGCTCGAACCTTCTTCGGCTGGCGAGGGAGGTCCGCACCGATCGCGGCGACGGGACAGCCTTCCCGAGCGAGTTTCGATGACTCCTTCCGTTCTGCCACCCGCTTGATTGAATTAATTGTAATCGTCATGATTAGATCGTTTTGATGACGATCGTAATCTCGCAAGGTAGCTGCTGACCGGC